>WGNB01000022.1 GCA_016124795.1 Rhodopseudomonas sp.
CGCATCACCGGCGACGTGTTCATCGATTGGCTGGCGGTGCCCCAGGGACTTCGCTGCATCGATGTCGGTTGCGGCAACGGCGTCTTTACCGACCTGTTGATGGAACGCTGCGCGTTGGCGGAAGTGCACGGTGTCGATCCGGCGCCGGCGCAACTGGAATACGCGCGCCAGCGCGCCGCCGGGCGGCCGATGCATTTTCATCAAGGCGATGCATCGAGCTTGCCGTTTCCCGATCGGCACTTCGATCTTGCCACCATGGCGCTGGTGATTTTCTTCGTCCCGCAGCCGGCCAAGGGCGTTGCCGAAATGGCGCGCGTGGTGAAACCCGGCGGCGTGGTCGCCTCCTACACATGGGATGTGTTTGGCGGCGGCGCGCCGATGGAGGAGATTCGGGCGCAGATGCGCGAAATGGGAATCCCGCCGATCAATCCGCCATCGGTCGATGCGTCACGGATGGAAGCGCTGGTCGAGCTTTGGCGCGGTGCCGGTCTCACGGACATCGAGACCAAGGAAATCACGGTTCATCGCCGTTTCTCCGATTTCGAAGAAATGTGGGCCATCAGCACGCAGAGCGCGACCAATGCCCCGGTGCTGGCCAAGCTGTCGGCAACGGAAGTGGCGCGCATGAAAGAGGGTGTGCGGGCCCGCATTCCGGTCGGGACCGACGGTTCGGTGCGGCCGAGCGGCCGCGCCAACGCGATCAAGGGCCGGGTGGCGGCCTGAGCATCGCGTCGGCCGGGCGGCCGAGGCTTCAGGCGGCCTCGCGCGGCAGCAGACCGAAATCGGTGAGAATGCGGGTGCCGGATTGGCGCAACGCCGCCTTCTTGCCGGCAAGCCCGTCGACCAGCAGCTTGCCGCCGCGCTTCATGGTCTTGCCGGCGACCAGCACGGTGTCGACCTGGGCGATGCCGCCCTGCATCACCGCCGACACCACCGGATCGGTGACCGGGAACATTGCGAGGTCGTCGGCGCGCAGCAGGATGATATCGGCCTGCTTGCCGGGGGTGAGCGAGCCGATCTTGTCGGCGAGCCCGGCCATCCGGGCGCCGTTGATGGTCGCCCATTCCAGCGCCTGACGTGCGGTGACCGGCATTTCCATCGGCCGCGATCCGGTCTCGGCCAGGATCTCGAGCGTGCGGCGGTGGCGCTCGTGCTGCAATGTCGTGCGCATGGCGCTGAACATATCGCTGCGCGAGGCCGGCTCCACGTCGGTGCCGATCGAAAGCGGCGCGCCGCAGCTTGCCAATACGCCGGTCAGCGGGTCGCCATAGCCCATCTGCAATTCGATTTCGGCGGTCGCGGTGAATTGCACGCCTTGCCCGGCCAGCGCCCGCACCAGGTCCGGCTTCATGTCGTTGCCATGAACGATGTTGAAGTTGTCGCCGACCAGCCCTTCGGCCAGTAGCCGGTCAAAGCCGTCCGGCTGTAACCAGATGCCGCCGCCGACATGCATGCTGGCGATCAGCCCGAACTCGCGCGCCAGCAACACATCGGCACGCGTCACGTCGCGGACCGAATAGCACGGCCCGAGAATGGCCAGACCGAGCGTCACCAGTCTGTCGTTGCTGGCGAAGGCGCCCTTGCGCAGACGTTCGACCTCGTCGCGCGGCATCGGGATTTCGCTGAAATGCTTCTGGCCCGGCTTGGCATTCGGCTTCGGCGAGCCATGCAGGAACAGCGCGCGCGCACCGGACTCGGTCAGGCCCTGGACCGCGGCGTCGGTAATCTCCGGCGAGCGGTTGCAGTGGCACCAGTCGACCAGCGTCGTCGTGCCGCAGTTGAGCGAATTGATCGCGCCCATCAGGTTGGCGATATAAACGTCGTCCGGTTCGAAATAGCCGGCCAGCCCGCCATGCATCGCCTGCATGTACTTGCCGACGGTCCAGTCGCCGGCGATGCCGCGCAGTGCGCTTTGCCAGGTGTGGACGTGGGCGTTTACAAGTCCCGGCAGAACGATCATGTCCGTGGCATCGACGATCTCGGCGTCGTCCGCCTGCAGCTGCGGGGCAACGGCGGCGATGCGTCCATTCTCGATCAGCAGATCGCCGTGCGGCAGATCCTTGATCGCGGCATCCATGGTGATGATCGATCCGCCTTTAATTAAAGTCCGCCGCACGCGCCGCTCCCTGTTCTCATTTTCAATTGGTCGAATGACCGCAGAGACCTAGCTTGCGCCGCCGCCGAAATCCAGTGTGGGCATTAATATTTACGATGCGGGACGTGGCCCGCTTGATGGCCGCGATGGCGAAGAGGACGGTATGTTTTCGCCGTTAGAAAGCGGTTGCTTCATGCATTATGATTGACTTGAAAATTTGTAGTCGGGCGCGGAATGTCCTTCCTTGTCACGCAACGATGCCATTAAGGTGTGGGCAGAAACGATGAGCCGACGCCGCGTGCCGGTTCGCTAGATGAGCCCAAGGAGCCAAAGCCAATGAACCTCGGCTTTTTCACGATGCCAATTCATCCGCTTGACAAGGACTGGCGGCAATCGCTGCGCGAGGATCGTGAGGCCTTTATTCTGGCCGACGAACTGGGCTTTACCGAAGGCTTGTGCGGCGAGCACGTCACCGACCGCGCCGAGAATATTACCTCCTGCGCGATCTTTCTCGCCACGCTGGCGCATGCCACAAAAAACATCAAGCTCGGCACCGGCACCATCAATATGCCGAACGCTCATCCGGCGGCGGTCGCGTCGCAGATCGCGATGCTCGATCATATGCTCGACGGTCGCTTTCTGTTCGGCATCAGCCCCGGCGGTTTGCTGTCGGATGCAGAAGTATTCGGCAATCTCGACGCCAATCGTAACGAGATGTTTCTCGAGGGCATCAATCAGGTGCTGGAGATCTGGGCCAGCGAGCCGCCTTACAACATCAAGGGCAAATACTGGAACATCAGTGTCGAGCGTCAGTTCATCGCCGATCTTGGTCAGGGCTATATCGCCAAGCCGTTCCAGCGGCCGCATCCGCCGATCGTCGTGACCGCGGTAGCCCCGTTCTCCAAGGGCGTGACCGAAGCCGCGGCGCGCGGCTGGGAGCCGATCTCGGCCAACTTCCTGATGCCGCAATGGGTCAAGAGCCACTGGCCGAAATATGTCGAAGGTTGCGAGCGGGTCGGCCGGCCGGCCTTGCCGGCGAACTGGCGTGTGGCGCGTTCGATTTTCGTCGCCGACGATGAGAAGACCGCGAAGGCCTATGCCACCGATCCGAGCGGGCCTTATCATTATTACTACAAACAGCTTTTCACGAAGCTGAAGATGAATGGTCGAATCGAACTGTTCAAGACCCGGCGCGATCAACCGGACGACGAGGTGACGCTGGAAAGCGTGTGCGACGCGCTTATCACCTACGGAACGCCGGACAAGGTGGCGGACGAGCTGCTGAAATACCGTGAGACGGTCGGCGACTTCGGGACATTGCTGTATGCCGGCAAGGACTGGAAGGACCCCGCCCTCGGCCGTCGTTCGATGGTGTTGCTGGCCGAAAAGGTCCTGCCCAAGGTTAATGCGGCCATCAAAGCATGAGGCGACCGAAAGTTTTTGTAACCCAGCCGATTGCTGAAAGTGCGCTGGCGAGATTGCGTGACGTTGCGGAGGTCGAGGTCAATCCGGACTCGAGCCGGGTCCTGGCCAAGGACAATCTGATCGACGGCGTCAAGCGCGCCGATATTCTGCTGTGCCTGCTGCACGATGCCATCGACCGCGATGTGCTGACCGCCAATCCGAATCTCAAGGCGGTGTCGTCGATGAATATCACGCAGGATCACATCGATCTTGCGGCCGCGACCGATCTCGGCATTCCGGTGGCCAATATTCCGGCGATCGTCACCGACGCGACCGCCGATATTGCTTTTGGATTGCTGCTGGCGGTGGCGCGCAACATCGCGCTCGGCGATCGGCTGTTTCGGCAGGGCATTTATCCCGGTTCGCAGTCGAACCATTTCGCCGGTTATGCGGTCACCGGCAAGACGCTGGGGTTGATCGGCTTCGGCCGCATCGGCCAGGCCGTCGCGCGCCGTGGCAGCGGCTTCGGCATGAAGATCATCTATTACGATCCGTGCCGGCTGCCGGCGGAGGATGAGCGCGGCTTTTCGGTCGTCTATCGTGATCTCGATGATTTGCTGCGCGAGGCGGATTTCGTGTCGCTGCATCCGCGGCTGACGCCGGATACCCACCAGTTAATGAGCGATGCGCAGTTCGCGTTGATGAAGCCGACTGCTTTTGTCGTCAACACTTCGCGTGGCCCGGTGATCGACGAGGCGGCTTTGGTGCGCGCGCTCGAATCCGGCCAGATCGCCGGCGCCGGGCTCGATGTCTACGAACACGAGCCCAAGGTGGCGCCCGAACTGGTGGCCATGCCGAACGTGGTGCTGACGCCGCATCTTGGCAGCGCGGTGCTGGAATTGCGTGAGGATATGGCGCACATCGTCGTCGATAATACGATTGCGCTGATCGAGGGCCGGCCGCCGGTCAGTTGTTTCAATCCGCAGGTGCTGAAGAAGCTGTTCTGATCTTGCGTGTCGTCACCGCACTTGTCTCGGTGGGCCCGTTAAGGATGGCGCGGTGCTCGCCTGAGCGGGATGGCCGGGACAAGCCCGGCCATGACGGCTGCCGAAAAATATTTTCAGCTACTCTGCCGTCCAGCCGCCATCCAGCACCAGCGCCGAACCGGTCATCAGCGAGGAGGCCCGGCTCGCCAGGAAGACGATGGCCCCGGTGAGTTCTTCGAGTTGGCCGAGCCGGCCGAGCTTGATTTTCGACAGCACCTCGTCGCGGAACGCCTTGTTCTCGAAGAACGGTCTGGTCATCGGCGTTTCGAGGAAGGTCGGGCCGAGCGAGTTGACCCGGATATTGTGCGGCGCCAGTTCGATGGCCATCGCCTTGGTGAAGCCTTCCATCGCGTGCTTGGAGGCGCAATAGACGGTGCGGCGTGCCGCGCCGACATGGCCCATCTGCGACGAGATGTTGATGATCGAGCCCGGCAATTTCTCGGCCAGCAGCCGCTGGGCAATCGTCTGCGCCATGAAGAATGCGGCGCGGACGTTCAGCCCCATGATGGCGTCGAAGTCTTCGATCTTCACGTCGGTCAGCATCGCCGGCCGGTTCATGCCGGCATTGTTGACCAGCACCTGATAAGGCGCGCGTTCTGCCAGCGCCTTACGGGCCGCCTCGATATCGGTGACGTCGAGGGTGAGCGCATCGGCCGATTGGCCGCGCGCGCGGATGGCGCTCGCGGCCTCTTCGATTTCCGACGATGTGCGTGCGGCCAGCGTGACGTGCGCGCCAGCCTCGGCCAATGCGGCAGCGGCGCTGAGGCCGATGCCGCGACCGGCGCCGGTCACCAGTGCGCGTTTGCCGTCGAGGCTAAACGACGGCGTCGGTGTCAGTTCGACCGTCATTCCGCCGCCTGGCCGTAGGGCACATTCTTGCGGCCGTAACGCCGGACGCGGATATTGGCCTGTTCGGCATGCGCCACGAAGCCTTCCAGCATGCACAGCCGCGAGCAATATTCGCCGATCATGGCCGAGGCTTCGTCAGTCGTGACCCGCTGATAGGTGCAGGTTTTGAGGAATTTGCCGACCCACAGGCCGCCGGTGAAGCGGGCGTTTTTCTTGGTCGGCAGCGTGTGGTTGGTGCCGATCACCTTGTCGCCATAGGCGACATTGGTGCGCGGCCCGAGAAACAGCGCGCCGTAATTGGTCATGTTGTTGAGGAAGTGGTCGGGGTCACGGGTCATGACCTGAACATGTTCGGAAGCGACGCGGTCGGCTTCGCTGACCATTTCCTCGTAGCTGTCGCAGACGATAACTTCGCCGTAGTCGTTCCACGCCTGCCGTGCGACTTCCGCCGTCGGCAGAATGGTCAGGAGCCGCTCGATCTCGGCTATGGTGTCGCGCGCCAGCTTTTCCGAATTGGTGATCATTACCGCCGGCGTGTTCGGCCCGTGCTCGGCCTGGCCGAGCAGGTCGGTGGCGCAGATTTCGCCGTCGACCGTGTCGTCGGCGATGATCAACGTTTCGGTCGGGCCGGCGAGCAGGTCGATGCCGACGCGGCCGAACAATTGCCGCTTGGCTTCGGCGACATAGGCATTGCCGGGGCCAACGATCATGTCGACCGGCTCGATGGTTTCGGTGCCGAGCGCCATGGCGGCGATCGCCTGGACGCCGCCGAGTACGTAGATCTCGTCGGCGCCGCCGAAATGCATCGCCGCGACAATGGCCGGGTGCGGACCGCCCTGAAACGGCGGCGCGCAGGCGATGATGCGCTTCACGCCGGCGACCTTGGCGGTGACGATCGACATATGCGCGGAGGCGACCATCGGATAGCGGCCGCCCGGCACGTAGCAGCCGATGGCACTGACCGGCACATGCTTGTGGCCGAGCACGACGCCAGGCAGGGTTTCGACCTCGACATCCTGCATGCTGTCGCGCTGCTTCTGCGCGAAATTCCGAACCTGCGCCTGCGCGAACTTGATGTCTTCGAGGTCGCGCTTTGACACCTTGGCAATGGCGGCTTCGATCTCGGCCGGCGTCAGCCGGAAATCCTTCGGTTCCCACTTGTCGAATTTTTTCGACAGGTCGCGGATCGCCTGGTCGCCCTTGGTTTTGACCTCGGCAAGGATGCTTTCGACGGTCTGGCGCACTTTGGCGTCGGCGTCTTCGATCGCGCCGGCATCCATTCCGCGCTTGAGATGACGGGGCATGTTGGTTCTCCTGGTTGTCTCCGTCATCCCAAGGTGGCCGCCGAAGGCGGCCCTCGCAAAATGAGCGGGCAAGTTATTGCAATAGCGCCGCCACCCATCGAGGCTCGGCGCAACACGCCTCGCCCTTCAGGGTGACGGAGAGAGTTTCGCGGCCGGTCCGGACTACTTGATCGCCTGCGGGTTGATCGGCGAACCGGTCGCGCCGGTGATGATCAGCGGCGGGCCGTTGAAGAAGAACTCGTAGACGCCGTCTTCCGCGCAATCCTCTGCGAGTTCCTTGAGATAGAAGATCTCGCCCATGCACAGGCCCATCGCCGGGATCACAACCCAGTGCCACGGTTGGTTGGCTTCGGTGGTCTCGTTCGGACGCACTTCGCAGCCCCAGGTGTCCATGCACAGCGCGGCGATTTCTTTCTCCTGGCACCAGTAGCAATTCTCGAACTTGACGCCCGGCGCATCGCCGCCAGCATAGCCGCCCCATTCGCCTTCGGACAGGCAGCGCTCCATCTGGCCGGTGCGGACATGCACGAAGTCGCCCTTGCGGATGGTGACGTTCTGCGCCTTGGCGCAGGCATCGAGTTCATCGTTGGAGATGCTCTCGCCGTCCTGCATCCATTTCACCTTGCGGAAACGGGCGATGTCGAGCAGCACGCCACGGCCGATCATCTTGCTCTTGGAGTGTTCAATGCCGAGCACCGACAGACCGCGCGAGTCGATCAGCTTGGCGTCGAAGCCGTTATAGGCCTTGTCCTCGTAGAACAGGTGGCCGAGCGCGTCCCAGTGGGTGGCGCCCTGCACGCAGAGCATCAAGGTGTCGTCGGCGTAGCGGATCTTGTTCCAGTCCTGCTGGCCGGCGACGGCGTCGGTGCCGGTGGCGAGCATCTGGTGAATCGGATTGAAGCGGCCGCCGAACAGGCCGTTCTGCGGCCCTTCGCGGTCGAGCGGAATGCCGAGCGCGAAGACCTTGCCGGTCTTGACCAGCTTGGCGGCGTTGACGATGTCTTCCGGCGAGACGTGATTGAGCGTGCCGATCTGGTCGTCCTTGCCCCAGCGGCCCCAGTTCGAGAGCTTCTTCGAGGCTTCGGCGATCGCGGCTTTGCCGACCTTGATATCCATGAAACGTTTCCCTTTGGTGTTTTGTGTTCTCGAACGACGCGCCATCGCGCGGATGGCTCGTCTTTCATGATCGTTGGAGCATGACTTATCATGCGACAGATCGCCCGGCTCGTTCAAGCCGGGCGACGCCATGCAGCTATGCGGCCGATGCGCCTAGACCTTGCCGAGTGCGCGCAGAATCTTTCCGGGTGTGAAAGGCATGTCGGTCAGCGGTTGTGCGCCGAGCGGACGCAGCGCATCGTTGATCGCATTCATGATGCAGGCCGGCGCACCGGCGGTTCCGGCTTCACCCGCGCCTTTGGCGCCGAGTTCGCTATCGGCGGTTGGCGACACCACATGGCCGCAATCGATGTCCGGCATCTCGCCGGCCATCGGCACCAGATAGTCGGCCATGTTGCCATTCATCATCTGGCCGCGTTCGTCATAGAGGCATTGTTCGAACAGCGCCGCGCCGATGCCCTGGACGACGCCGCCCCGAATTTGTTCGTTGACCAGTTGCGGATTGATGATGGTGCCGCAATCCTCGACGCACCAGTGCCGCAGCAATTTGACGAAGCCGGTATCGGTGTCGACTTCGAGATAGCTGGCCTGGATGCCATTGGTGAAGGCGAAGGGCCAGCCGCGCGGCACGTAATGACGGGTCGCGACCAGTTCGGCCTGGAAGCCGGGCGGCAGCGTGTCCGGGCGGAAATAGGCGACCCGCGCCAGTTCGGTCAGCGGCAGCCGTTCGGCGCCGTTCGCCTTGTCGACGACGATGCCGTCACGGATGTCGAGCGCTTCGGGCTTGGCCTGCAACATCGCGCCGGCGACGGCCAGCACGTTGTCGCGCAGCGCCTTGCCAGCCTGCCAGGCGGCTTCGCCGCCGATGCCGGCGGCGCGCGAGGCCCAGGTGCCGCCACCATAGGGCGTGGCGTCGGTGTCGCCGAGCACGATGCGGACCTTATCCATCGAGATGCCGAAGGAGGTGGCGACGACCTGCGCCAGCACCGACTCGGTGCCCTGGCCCTGTTCGGTAACGCCGCTTTGCAAGGTCAGCGTGCCTTGCGGATCGAGCTTGACCGTCGCGCCATCCTGCGAGGTGATCTTGGCGCCGCCGACGCCGTAGAAGGCCGCCGACGGGTTGGTGACCTCGATGAAGCTGGCGAAGCCGATGCCGCGATAGATGCCTTTCTTGCGCAGTTCGGCCTGTTCGGCGCGCAAGCCGGCATAGTTCATCATGCCGTCAAGATGGGCGAGCGCCTCGTGATGCGACAGTTGTTCGAACTTCAATCCGGATGCCGACTGGGCCGGATAGCCGTCGTCGGGAAACAGATTGCGCCGCCGCAGTTCCAGCGGGTCCATGCCGATCCTGGCGGCGGCGAGTTCGACAAGCCCCTCGGTCACAGCAACGGCGATCGGATGCCCGACCGCGCGATATTGACACATGACGTTCTTGTTCTGAAACACGACGCGGGTCTGCGCCCGGTAGTTCGGGCAGGTATATGGCCCGCCAACCAGGTTGACGACCTGGTTGGCTTCGATGCCGGAGGTGCGTGGATAGACCGAATAAGGCCCGATGCCGGTGAGGTCGTCGATCTCGAAGGCGGTGATGGTGCCGTCCCTGGTGACGCCGATCTTCGCCTTGATACGGTGATCGCGGGCGTGAATGTCGGTGACGAAACTCTCGATCCGGTCGGCGACGAACTTGACCGGCCGCTTGAGCAGCTTGGCGAGCGCGACGGTCGCCATCTCGTCGGCGTAGCAATGCACCTTGATCCCGAACGAGCCGCCGACATCCTTGGTCAGCACGCGCACCTGGTGTTCGGCCAGATCGAGGTGCTTGGCGAACAGGTTCTGCATCATGTGCGGCGCCTGGGTGCCCTGATAGACGGTCAGGCGGCGGTCGCCTTCGTTCCAGTCGGCGACAATCGAGCGCGGTTCGTTGGTGACGCCGGTGTGGCGGCCGAACATGAAGGTGGTTTCGACCACGGCGTCGGCGCCGGCGAGAGCCTTGTCGACTTCGCCAACGTCGAGCTTGCGTTCGAAACACAGATTGTCGCCGAGTTCGGCATGGATCACGGGCGTCTGGCCGTCGAGCGCCAGTTCGACATCGACCACCGGCGGAAGTTCTTCGTAAGCGATGTCGATCAGTTCGCAGGCGTCCTCGGCTTGCGCGCGGCTTTTGGCGACCACGGCGCAGACCGCTTCGCCCTGCCAGCAGGCGCGGTCGACCGCGATTGGATATTGCTGCGCCGATTTCAGGCCCTTGAGATGGGTTAGCACGCCGACCCAGGGGGTCATCACCTTGGCGAGTTCGGCGCCGGTGACGACCGCGATCACGCCGGGCGATTTCTTCGCCGCGCCGGTGTCGATTGAAACGATGCGGGCATGGGCGTGCGGCGTGCGCAGGAAGGCGACATGCGCCATGCGCGGCAGGTTGACGTCGCTGACATACTGACCGCGGCCTTGCGTCAGGCGGTGCAAATTCGGTCGCGGCACCGCGCGGCCGATATAGGAATTTGGCCGGTCGAGCGCGGTCAGCACGGGTGGAGAGTCGGCGACGATTTTCATGCTTTGGCTCCCGCGCGCGCCTTCGCGACCGTTTCCACCGCGTCGACGATGGCGTGATAGCCGGTGCAGCGGCAGTAATTGCCCGAGATGTGTTCGCGAATTTCCTCGCGGCTCGGCACCGTGCCGCTGGCTTTCGCTTGCAGCAGGATGGCCTGCGCCGCCGTCACCATGCCGGGCGTGCAGAAGCCGCATTGCAGGGCGTTGCGTTGCTCGAAAGCGGCCTGCAGATCGGCGACCTCGCCCTGGTCGGACAGGCCCTCGATGGTTTCGACGGTCGCGCCGTCACATTGCACCGCCAGCATCAGGCAGCCGCGCACAATCTCGCCGTCCACCCGCATAGTGCAGGCGCCGCAGACGCCGTGCTCGCAACCGACGTGGCTGCCGGTGAGCCCGAGGTCGTCGCGAACGAAATCGACCAGTGTTTTGCGCGCCTCAACGCGCTCGCTGACCGGCTCGCCATTGACGGTCAGCGTGATGTCCATGATGAGTTCGGCCATCACCGGGCCTCCATTAATTGCGCGGCGACACGGCGCAGCAGCACGCCGGCCAGATGTTTCTTGACCTCGGGCGTCGCCTGAATGTCGTCGTGCGGATCGAGGTCGAGCGCGGCGACGGCGGCCTCGATGTCGCCGGCCGCAAGCGCGGCTTCCGACTTCTCGGCGCGCAGCGGCGTGTTGCCGACACCGAAGAAGGCGAGCCGCACATCCGCAAGACCGGCACCATGGGCGCGGGCGCTCGCCGCCAGGCCGACGATGGCATAGTCGCCGTGGCGGCGCGCCAGTTCGGCAAAACCGAAGCGGCTGTCCTTGTCGGCGGCCGGCACCCGGAAGCCGGTCAGCACGTCCTGTGAGCCCAGCGCGGTCTCATACAGGCCTTGGAAATAGTCCGCCGCCTTGATGGTGCTTTTGCCGTCCGGACCTTGCGCATCGACTTCGCCGTCGAGCGCCAGCAGGCAGGCGGGCATTTCGGCAGCCGGATCGGCAAAGGCGATCGAGCCGCCGAGGGTGCCGCGGGTGCGGATCGCCGGATGGGCAATGAACGGCATGGCGCGCGCGATCAGCGGCGCGTGCCGCGCGATCAGGTCGGAACGCTCGGCTTGGGCATGGCGCACCAGCGCGCCGATCTCGACGAAGCTCTTGCCGGCGCGGTCCTGGACCGCGATCTCGGCCAAGCCCGCGATGCCGTTGATGTCGATGAGCAGCGTGGGCGCCGACAGCCGCATATTCAGCGTGGCGATCAGGCTTTGCCCACCGGCGAGCAGGCGGGCGTCGCTATGTTGGCCCAACAGCGCAATCGCGTCGGCTAGCGAGGCCGCCTTGTGATACGCAAACGGCGCTGGCTTCACGTCAAAACTCCTCCCGATCTTTTTTCTTATTGTGACCGGGAATGGTCGGACGTCAATGCGGCTCAGCCGATAATTGTTTTGACGATGTCAACAGCCCGGCGCAGCAGGGTCATTGAGGCTTCCAGCGTGCGAAAGCCGGCATGCGCGGTCAGTGTGACGTTGGGAAGTCGCGCCAGCGGGTTGTCGGCCTGCAACGGTTCGGCGTGAAACACGTCCAGGCCCGCATGGCGGATGTGGCCGGACCGCAGCGCATCGATCAGCGCGGCCTCGTCGGTCAGCGCCCCGCGCGCGGTATTGACGAAGATCGCGCCTTTCTTCATGCGCGCGATCCGCGCAGCCGACAGGAAGCCGCGGGTTTCGTCGCCGAGTGTGAGATTCATCGAAACGACGTCAGCGCGGGCCAGCAGCGTATCGATATCGACCAGCGGTACGGAGATGTCGGTGTGCGGCGTTCTGTTCCAGCCGATCACGGTCATGCCCAGCCCCGCGCCCATGCGTGCCACCTCGCGGCCGATGCCGCCCAAGCCGATGACGCCCAGCGTTTTGCCGGTCAGTTGCATGCCCTCGCGCGGCGTCCAGTGGCCGGCGCGGATATCGCGATCCATGCGGGCAACGTCGCGGGCCGCCGCCATCATCAGTGCGATTGAATGTTCGGCGACGGCGGTGTCGCCATAGCCCTTGATGATGTGAACCTTGATGCCGCGCGCTTCGATCTCGCCGACGTTCATGTAGCTCGCCGGTCCCGTGCCGAGAAACACGATGTGTTTGAGGCGCGGCGCCTGCGCCACCAGCTCGGTCGGCATGTAGGAGTGATCGTCGATCGCGATCTGATAATCGCCGAGCACGCGCGGCAGCTCGTCGCGGGCAAAAGCTGTGCGATTGACATCGATTGCCGGATCGGCCGGCGTGATGATGCTGTTCCACACCGGCGCGAGTTGATCGTTGCAATCGAGGAATATGGTTTTCATGCCGGCACTCTAGCCAGTGCCGCCGCGTGCGGTAAAGGCCACCTAGAGTTGCCGGATGCTGCCGAGGTCGAAGCTGACGCCGGGCGGATTTTCGCCGATGCGCAAGGTGTGGTCGTTCTCGAAGCGATATGGCGGCACCGGAAGATTATAAGGCGCCGGTACGCCCTTGAAGACCCGGCCGGCGAGATCGTATTTCGAGCCGTGGCACGGACAGAAATAGCCGCCCAGCCAATCGGTGGCTGGCGACACCGGGTCCGGGCTTGGAAAGAATTTCGGAATGCAGCCGAGATGGGTGCAGATGCCGATCAACACGGCATATTCCGGCTTGGCCGAGCGATGCCAGTTGTGCGCGTAAGGTGGCTGTTGCGGCGCATCGGAATTGGGATCGCTCAGGCGGTCGATAAGCTTGGAGTCCTGCAAAGTCTTTAGCGCCGCCGGCGGGCGGTTGACGATCAGGATCGGTTTCGAGCGCCAGAATACCTGGATCTGTTGGCCGGGGCTGACGCGGCTCAGGTCGACCGAAATCGGCGCGCCGGCCGCGACGGTCGCGCGGTCGGGCTCCATCTGGCTGATCAGCGGTACCAGCGTGGCGAGGGCGCCGACGCTGCCAACGGCAGCTGTCGCGACATAAAGAAAGTCGCGGCGGGTAGGTTCGGTGATAACGGACATCGGCTTGCCTTGGGTAAAGGCGCCGCCCCTATGGCGTTAACCGCCCCGTCGCCCAAGGGTTCCAGCATGTCGGGAAGTTCACAATCCCTGCGTCATGCCGCCGAGGTGGCGCGTTCGCGCAGCGTATTGCGGCGGAACGTCATTTCCTCGATCTCGTAGATTTCCACTGTCAAACCGATCGGATGCGTCGGGTAGGCTGCGGCAAGCCGCTTGTCGGCCGCAGCCAGTAGCTTTTCGCCCAGAGTCTGGCGCAATGCCTCCGGCCGGCCGATGCGCAGCCGCGCGACGATGTGGACAAAGCCATTGGCCGGATTGCCGTCGGCGACGCGAAAATGCTCGCGGCGGGCCGCGCGGGTGCGGATGGCGACGAGTTCCGCCACCTTGCTGTCGATGGCGGCCTGATGCAGGTCGTCGACCAGGCCCTGCACATCGAGGCAATCCTCGAGATTGGCTGAATATTCGGCAATGATGTGCGGCAAGGTCATCCCCCGTCTTGAATTTCACCGGCGTTGACGGCTCGTCAGGGGCGGAATACATCCTGCGGGCGCCGCCGGCCGTCACCATAGTCGCGATGCGCGGACGGCGCCATGTAGCTTTTGCCCGCCCCCCACCGCAGGGGCGCGGCCGTTAGAGAAGTCCGGTCACGCCAGGCCTGAACCGGTCAACCAAAGTCGGGAATCATCATGAAGCTTGCGAGTTACAGGGTGCGCGGCCGCGACAGTTTTGGGGCGGTCGTCGGCGAGGGCGCCCAACAGGGCGTCGTCGACCTGAAAACCCGGTTGTCGCCGCATGTCGACAGCATGCTGCAATTGCTGCGCGACGGCGGGCTCGACCTGGCCCGCGACGCGGTGCGCGGCGTGCGGCCGGATTTTTCCGTCGCCGAGGTGGAGTGGCAGGCGCCGGTGGTCGCGCCGGAGAAGATTCTGTGCATTGGCATCAATTATGCAAACCGGAATGCCGACTACGGCGATCAGGACATTCCGAAATATCCGAGCATGTTTTACCGCGTCCCTCATTCACTGGCGCCGCATAACGGCGCGATCATACTGCCGCGTGAATCCGAACAACTCGACTACGAAGGCGAGATTGCGCTGGTGATCGGCCGCGCCGGACGGCGGATCGCGCATGACGATGCCTTGAGCCATGTCGCTGGCTTGACTTTGTGCAACGAAGGCACCATTCGCGACTGGATCAGGCACGGCAAGTTCAACGTCACCCAGGGCAAGAACTGGGATCTCACCGGTGGCATCGGCCCCTGGATGGTGACGACCGACGAAGTCGATCCGGCCAAGCCGTTGCAACTGACCGTCAAGGTCAATGGCGCGGTGACTCAGGACGACAGCACCGCCAATATGATAAAGTCCTTTGCCGATCTGATTGCCTATGTCAGCACCTTCATGACCTTGAAGGCCGGCGATATCATCGTCACCGGCACGCCGGTCAAGTTGACGCCGCGCAGCGATCCGCCGATCTGGCTGAAGGCTGGCGACGTCGTTGAAGTATCGGTGCCGGAGATCGGCACTTTGCGTAACACGGTAGTGGCCGAAACATGAGCGACGAACGTAAAGCGGTTTGCGTCATCGGCTGGCCGGCCGGTCATTCGCGCTCGCCGCTGATTCATAATTATTGGATCGCGCAGCATAAACTTGATGCCGAGTATCGCAGCGAGTCAGTGCCGCCGCGGCAGTTCGGCGATTTCGTCACGCATCTGCGCGAGCACGGTTACATTGGCTGCAACGTCACGGTGCCGCACAAGCAGGCGGCGCTTGAATTGTCGACCCCGGATGAGCGCGCCAAGGCGGTCGGCGCCGCCAATACGCTGTGGCTCGATGGCGAGACGCTGCGTTCGACCAATACCGATGTCGAAGGCTTTCTCAACAACCTCGATGCGGCGACGCCGGGCTGGGACCGTGGGCTCGACAGTGCGATGGTGCTTGGCGCCGGCGGCGCGGCGCGCGCGGTGGTGTTCGCGCTGATCCAGCGCGACGTGCAGCGCATCTATGTCATCAACCGCACCCCGGATCGGGCCGAAGCGCTGCGCAAGCAGTTCGGCGCGCGGGTCTATCCGGCCGGCTGGGGCGAGATCACCGGGCTGCTCGGCGGTTGCGGTCTGCTGGTCAATACCACGGTGCTCGGCATGACCGGCGAGCCGGCGCTCGAGGTTAATCTGCGCTGCCCGGATTCGCTGGTGGTGGCCGATCTGGTTTATGTGCCGCTCAAGACCGGCCTTCTGGCGGCGGCGCGCGAGCGTGGCCTGCGCACGGCCGACGGTCTCGGTATGTTGCTGCATCAGGCGGTGCGCGGTTTCGAGTTATGGTTCGGCGTCAAGCCCGAGGTGACGGCGGAATTGCGGGCGTTGATCGAGGCCGATCTCAAGCCGCATGCCGAACCGGCCGACAGCGCGGCCAAGGACGAAGCCGCGTCGTCGGCCAAAACGGGTGACAAGGCGGCCGACAAGGCGATCGCCAAGGCGATTGCACGCAAGGCGCCGAAAGCGCCACGCAAGTCCGGCAATAGCCCCCGGAATAAAAAGACCGACGAGGGGTTGTCGGACTAGACGGGCCGGACGATATGCGCCGGCTCTGTAAGGGAGACGGTCATGGCTTTGGTCTTGAGATGGATGTCTTGGCGCGCGTTGGGCTGCGCGGCCTTTCTTGTCGTCGGCGCGATCGTTCCGGCGTCGGCGCAGCAGCTGGTCGCGATGCGGGTGGCGGGCACGGTCGAGAGCGTCGACGGTTTGGTCTTGACCGTGAAGTCGGACAAGCTCGGGGTGATCAAGCTTGCCGTGACCGGCGATGTAGCAGTGTTCGGCGTGGCCAAGGGCACGCTCGCCGATCTGAAGCCCGGCGCCTATATCGGCGTCGGCGCCATGCCGCAGGCCGATGGCAGCCAGCGCGCCATTCAGGTGACGGTGTTCGCGCCGGTTCAGCGGGGTATCGGCGACGGCTTCCGGCCCTGGGACCGGCCGAACAGCACCATGACCAATGGCGCGGTCGCCGAAACGGTGGGCGGTGTCGATGGGCCGATGCTGACGGTGAAATATCAAGGCGGCGAAAAGAAAATCGTCGTGCCGCCGGAGGCGATCATTCTGGCCTATGCCGTCGGCGACAAATCCGAGTTGAAGCCCGGCGCGCATGTCGCGGCGATCCGTGCGGTGAAGAAGTCCGACGGATCGTTCGAAACCAATCGCATCAATGTCGGCCGCGGCGGCGTGGTGCCGAAGTAGCGTGTCGTCATTCCGGTTGGCACTGAAAGTGCGAGCCGGACGTCGGATTGGCCGGCGCGGTTGTCACGACCGCGCTCGTCGTCCCGGCACATGGGCCGAACCGGGCGCGGATACGCCGAGATCGGCGGCCAGTTCCGGCATCTCGCGCATCAGCGCTATCAGCCGGCTTTCCCGACCGCCGAGGGCTCTGGCTTCGCGATGGTCCTCGATCGGCCGGCGTACCTCGTCGGCGCGCGCCAGCCCGTCAATGTCGGCACCCTGTTCGGCCAGCTTGGCCAGCCAGACCGTGAGGTCTTCCAGCTGGTCGGCGACGACATGAATGACGCCGCTTTCCGATTGCACCCGGCCGCTCACCTTGACATAGCGCGCGCCGAGCACGATCGGGCGGACACGTTCGAAGATCTTCGGCCAGACGATCACATTGGCGACCGCGCTTTCATCCTCGATCGTCATGAACACCACGCCGCGCGCCGAGCCCGGCCGTTGCCGGCAGGTGACCAGCCCGGAAATGGTGGCGCGCGCACCGGTGGCAAGTTGCGACAGAGCCTGGTTGCGGATGACGCCGTGTGCGGTCAGATCGGCGCGCAGGAATTGCGCCGGGTGGGCGCGCAGCGACAGCCGCAGGAAGCGATAGTCGTTGACGACCTCTTCGCCGAGCGGCATCGGCGGCAATGCGACGTCGGGCTCGCGCGAGCGCGGGTCATGCGTGAGAGCGCCGACGGCGGGCGAGGCAAACAACGGCAGGTCGTCGTTGCTGTCGCCGACGCGGCCGAGCGCCTTGGCCGCCCAGAGCCCGTCGCGGCGCGACAGGCCAAGCGAGGCAAAGGCGTCGGCATCGGCCAGCCGCTCCAGCACGCGCGGCGACAGGCCGGTGCGCAGCCACAGATCGCGGACGGAGTCGTAGTTCTTCTTTCCTTCTCCACGCGCCGCATCGCCGGGCGTCGGGAGGGAGAAAGACGCCGCATTGCGCTTCGCCACAATCAGGTTGGCTTCTTCCTCGTTCAGTCCCTTGATTTCGCGCAGGCCCAGCCGGATCGCATGATCGGTGCGGACGTCGTCGCGCATCGTGCGATGCTGGGGAAACATGTGATCGGCGGCGCGCTGGCCCGGCTCCAGCGTCGAATCCCAATCCGAATGGTTGATGTCGGGCGCGCGCACCTCGACGCCATGTTCGCGGGCGTCGCGCACGATCTGGGCCGGCGCATAGAAGCCCATCGGTTGCGCGTTGAGCAGCGCCGTCGCGAAGACATCCGGATAATGACACTTCAGCCAGGCCGAGGCATAGACCAGCAGCGCGAAGCTCGCGGCATGGCTCTCCGGGAAACCGTATTCGCCGAAGCCTTCGATCTGCTGGAAGCAGCGTTCGGCGAAGGCGCGCTCATAGCCATTGGCCAACATGCCGTCGATCATCTTGCGCTGGAAGGTGCCGATGGTGCCGACGCGCTTGAAGGTCGCCATCGCGCGCCGCAGCTTGTCGGCTTCCGACGGCGTGAAGCCGGCGGCGACGATGGCGATCTTCATCGCCTGTTCCTGAAACAGCGGCACGCCGAGCGTTTTCGACAGCACGGCTTCGAGGTCTTTCGACGGATAGGACACTTTCTCCAGGCCCTGACGGCGGCGCAGATAAGGATGCACCATGTCGCCCTGGATCGGGCCGGGCCGCACGATCGCGACCTCGATGACGAGATCGTAGAAATTCGTCGGCTTGAGGCGCGGCAGCATGGTCATCTGGGCGCGGCTCTCGACCTGGAATACGCCGAGGGAATCGGCGCGCTGCAACATGCGATAGATGGCGTCGTCCTTGTCCGGGATTGACGACAGGGTACGGCGCTCGTCGTAATGCCGCTCCGCCAGATCGAAAGCCTTGCGGATGCAGGACAGCATGCCGAGGCCGAGCACGTCGATCTTCAAGATGCCGAGTGCGTCGAGGTCGTCCTTGTCCCATTCGACGAAGGTGCGGTCCTCCATCGCGCCATTGCCGATCGGCATGACTTCGTCGAGCCGGCTGCGGGTGATGACGAAGCCGCCGACATGTTGCGACAGATGACGCGGGAAGCCGGATATTTCCTGGGACAGCGCCGAAATCTGCTTGACGCGCCGGCTGTCGGGATCGAGCCCGGCGCGCTTGAGATCGGCATGGCCGTCGCTGCCGCCCCCCCAGATCGACGACGACAGCGCACTAATGGTGTCCTGCGACAGGCCGAAGACCTTGCCGACCTCGCGGATCGCCGAACGGCCGCGATAGCTGATGACGGTGGCGGCGATGCCGGCGCGCTCGCGGCCGTATTTGCGGTAGATATACTGGATGACCTCCTCGCGCCGTTCATGCTCGAAGTCGACGTCGATGTCGGGCGGTTCGCGCCGCTCCGGCGAGATGAAACGCTCGAACAGGAGATCGGCGCGGTCGGGATCGACCTCAGTGACGCCGAGACAGAAACATACGGCGGAATTGGCCGCCGAACCGCGGCCTTGACAGAGAATGCCCTGGCTGCGGGCATAGCGCACGATGTCATGCACGGTCAGGAAATAGGGCGCGTATTTAAGTTGCGCGATCAGGTCGAGTTCGTATTCGATGCCGGCACGCACCTTGGCGGGAATGCCTTGCGGATAGCGCCGCGCCGCGCCCTGTTCGGTGAGATGACGCAAGGCGGCCTGCGCATTGTCGAAGCCGGCGACGGTCTCGTCGGGATATTCATATTTCAATTCGTCGAGCGAGAAGCTCAGCGCCTCGCTCAGCCGCACGGTTTCGTCGATCGCCTCGGGCGCGTCACGGAACAGCCGTGCCATCTCGGCCGGCGGTTTGAGAAAGCGCTCGGCATTGGCGGCAAGCTTGCGGCCGGCGCGGTCGATGGTCGTCTTCTCGCGGATGCAGGTCAGCACGTCGGCAAGCATCCGGCGGTCGGGGTGATGGAAGTGAACGTCGTTGATCGCGATCAGCGGCACGGCGGTTTCGCGCGCCAGTGTTCTCAGCCGCGTGAGCCGGCTGCGGTCCTGGCCGCGATACAGCATCGTGGCGGCGAGCCGCACCCGACCGGGGGCGATGGCGCGCAGGGCTTTAAGGACGTGACGAATGTCATGCGTGGCGCGCTCTCTGTTGTCCCGTCCCCTTTGTTGGGGAGGGGACGATGACGCGGAAGGTGGTGACGTTGTGTTTTCCATCGCCACCAGCTCCAGCCCGAAGGCATGGGCGATCAGGTCGTCGCGGGTCAGAAGGCAATGGCCTTTATCGGCGCGCAGATTGCCGAGCGTAATGAGGCGGGTCAGCCGGCCCCAGCCGGCACGGTCGCGCGGATAAGCCAGGATGTCCGGCGTGCCATCGCTGAACACCAGCCGCGCGCCCGGATGATAGTTGACCGGCAGGTTCTGCTCGCGTTTGGCCAGATGCGCGCGCACCACGCCGGCGACCGAATTGCGGTCGCACAGACCGATGCCGGTCAGGCCGAGCAGGGCGGCCTGCACCATCAATTCCTCCGGATGCGACGCGCCGCGCAGGAAGGAGAAGTTCGAACTGCAAGCGAATTCGATGTAACGCATGGCCTTAACGCAGATACTGACCACCCCTCTCCCTTGGCGGGAGAGGGTTAGGAGCGCGCAGGACGAATTCGGAATCCTTACGCAAAGGTGCCGTGCACGAACCAGCCCGGCGCGCGGCCTTGCGCCATGTCGTGCGGCGTGACGTCGCGATAAAGACCGGCGCGGAACAGCCAGAAGCGATGACCGGATTCGTCCTCGACGCGGAAGTAATCGCGCGTCAGATTGTGTGGCTGCTGTCTTGCGAACGAGGCCGGTTCGCTCCACCAGTCGCCTTCGATGCGTTCCGGTCCGTCGGCCGCGATGACGTCGTGCTGGGCGCGCCGCCAGCGGAAGCGCAAGGGCGGGCCGTCCGGCACTTCCGCCAGAGCCTCGATCGGTTCCGGCTGGTTCAGCAGGCGCAACGGACGTGGGGCGAGTTCGGTAGTGGCGCGATGGCGGCGAAAGGCATCCCAGCCGAGCGCGCGGTCGTGAAGATCGCGGCCGGTGTTCTGCGCCGGCATCATGGCCGCGGCCTGCTCGGGGATATGGCTGTCATGCGCCACCGTGCGGCGGACGCGACCGGCGCCGAGCCGCGCGCTCAGGCGATCGACCAGCCGCACCAGTTCGCGGGCGTCCTCGGCGGCGCCGATGCCGATCTGTTCGGCCGGCGCCGGCTCGGCAACGGCAACCGCCAGCCGCACCATGTCGAAGCCGAAACCGGGATCGTATTCGTCGGCCAGCGCCGCCAGCCGTTCGGCAAACAGCGCGCGGATGTCCTGGGCATTGCGCAAGGGCCGGGCGCAGCCGGTGGCGATCCGGCGCAGCGCGCCGTCGGTGCGGAATAAAGTAAGCTCCAGCCGGCGCGCGCCGTCGCCGCGCCGTTCGAGCGCGATAGCCAGCCGCCCCGCCAGCTTCTCGACGGTGCCAAGCACATCGTCTTCGCGTCCGATCGGTTCGTGAAACCGTTGTTCGGCGACATAGGGCGCGACCGGCAGCCGTGGATTGAGCGGCTCATGCTCAAGACCGAGCGCGCGATCGAGCTGGCGTAGCAGGTCGCCGCCGAAACGCGCGGTCAGCGGGCTGCGCGGCAGATCGGCGATGTCGCGCACGCGCTTGAGGCCGACACGGGCGAGCGAGGCGACGGTCTCCGGCGGCAGGCGCAACGCCATTAGCGGCAGCGGCAACAGTATCGCGCGTTCCGTGCCGGTGTCATAGGCGGCCGGTCTGCCGCCATGCGCTGCGGCATAGGCGGCGCCGATCGTGCCGGCGATCGCAATGCGATAGGTAAAGCCGGCCTGCGCGATCCGTTGGCCGAGATCGGCGACCAGTTCGGACTCGCCACCGTACAGGTGCGCGCAACCGCCGATGTCGAGCAGCAGGCCGTCGGGCGGGTCGGTCGCGACCAGCGGCGTATAGCGCAGGCACCAGTCGGCGATGTTGTCGAGCAGCGCGGCGTCGGCCTGGCTGTCTTCTTCCAGCGCCTCGATGGCCGGATGCATGGCGCGGGCCTGCGTTAGCGCCATGCCGGCATGAAGGCCGAGCGTTTCGGCGTCTTCATCGACGGCGGTCAGCACATCGGCATTGCCGCGTTTGCCGTAAATGACGAGCGGCGGTTCGCTCAGCGTTTCCGCGCTTCGGAGTGATGAAGAGTCCGAATGCGCGAAGGCCGAGGCGTCACGCAATCTTTTGACGCGATCGGTCGCGAGCCGGGGCAGCCACAGGCACAGTATGCGTTGCGAGGATGAAGCGTTCATCATTCTCTCTCCATTCGAAGATCCATGAGCCGGTCGGACCGCGACGGTTGCGGATGAGTTGCGCGGCAAAGCGTGGCGCGCCGAATTCGAAGTCCGGGACCGGCAATGATGGCGCGGCGCCGACGATCCAGCGGGTGGCGGCGGTCGAGGCATCGCGCGCCGGGCTGGCGCGCAGCAGCAGGGCGAGCGCGCCGCTTTGCGCCGCCGCCAGCGACAGCCGCCGTACCGCGACGGCATCGAGCGGACCGTGGCGGATTTCGCCGATCGCGGCGCCGATGGCATGGCAGCGCAGGGCTTCTTCCATCGTCCACAACAGGTCGCGGCGATGGCCGACGGTAACGGTCAGCAGGCGTTCGGGATCGAGCGTGAAGGCGTCGAGGCCGGGGCCATAAGGCGCGCCGCTTTCGGCCAGCGCCATGTCCTCGGCGATCCAGACGAGGTGTTTCCTGGTCGCTCCGGGTTCGCTCACACCGTTCGCGCCCCGGGATGACGAGGCAGGCAGCGCCGCCAGCCCGAGCGTGAAGCCGGTAGCGGCGGCCAGATGCGGCTCGCCGGCCGCCGCGATCTCATGCAGCGCGCCCGGCGCCAGTCCGCCGCCGAGGGCGGCGTCGACTTCGGCAATGCCGAAGGGCACAAGACCGGGATCGCTATCGAGCCCGGTCGCCTTCTGCAAAGTCGTCAGACGCTGGCGTAATTCGTCGAGCATCGATCAAGCCTTTGACGGAACACTACAAATCTGGTGGCCGGGCGCTGTGGCGTCGGCTTTTGTTCTCTATTTGTTCTAGTTCTCTCCCGTCACACCGTCAAGCCGCAAGGGAAGGGAGGCCGGGCCGGCCGAGGCACCATGCCTAGCGGGCGGTTGGTAAAATGGGCTTTCGTGGGGCTCGGAAACAGCCGCCGGCGAACGGGAATCGCCGGCAAAAAAAGAAAAGCCCGGCTCAAGACCGGGCTCCTCTTACAAAATTCACGGACGGCTTAGGCCGTCTTGTCGACGATCGTACCGGTGCCGGGGCTCGGGGCCGCTTGCACGGAGGCCGAGCTCGACCCGCTGCCGTCATTGTCGCCATCGTTATCCTGGCTCGGCGACGGCCCTTGGGTCTGTGCCGAACTGATCGGAGCGACGGGCGCTTGCGGAGGCGCCGATCCAACAGATGAGACGTTCATATACAAGTCCTTTGTATGCCCCCGTTAAAGGGCATAGGCCCAAGAAGCTAACGTGGAACTAAATTAGATAGTAAATTACGTCGCCATCCCGGGATTGGTGTCAGGAATAGGCGGATACCGCAGCGGGATCACTTCGGCTGTAACAAAGCCCGGCCGCGCGGCGTCAGCATCAGCCGCGATTGCCGCATTTCATTGCCGCCTTCGAAGCGGATCAGGCCGTCGGAGATGGCGTCTTCCCATATGGCGAAATGCGGGCAACTGCGCCGCCAGGCTTCGCCATCGGCATAGCTTCGCTCGCCCTCGTCGATCCAGGCGAGGAATTGCTGCGTCAGCAATTGCGCGGCGGTGGTCATGACCATGTTATTTTACACGAACATGGCAAATTCGTCACCGTGAGGCTTATCGTTGGCGCGGCTCGCATCTCAGGATGAGGCGACCCGCCGTTCCTCGGTGTGAATGTCGACCTGCGACTCCAGCGTCTTGTGCACTGGACACTTGTCGGCGATCTCCATCAGTTTCTGACGTTGGCCGTCGTCGAGCGGACCTTCCAGCGTGATGATGCGCTCGATATGGTCGACCATGCTCACCTTGGTGTCGCAGTCTTCGCAGTCCTTGCTGTGGATCTTGCCGTGGCTCAAACGCACCGACACATCGGTTAGCGGGATTTTCTTGAACTCGGCATAAAGCCGGATTGTCATCGAGGTGCAGGCGCCCAGGCCCGCCAGCAGGAAGTCGTAAGGCCCCGGCCCGGAATTCAGGCCGCCGAGTTTTTCCGGCTCGTCGGCGAGCATGCGATGCGGGCCGGTCAGAATTTCCTGCTGGAATTTGCCGCCATGGGTTTCGCGCACCAGCACCAGTCCGGCCTCGACTTCCGCCTCGGTCATCACTTCGGGCTTGTCGAGATAACGCTCCGCCCAGGCCGCGATCACATCGGCGACATAGACCGCGTCGTCCTTCTTCGTCAGCAGATGATCGGCCTTGTCGAGCGATACGAAACTTTTCGGATGCTTGGCGGCGAGAAAGATATGCGAGGCATTGTCGATGCCGACGAAGCTGTCGGTCGGCGCGTGAAATACCAGCAACGCCTTGCGCAGGCCGGCGATATGGCTATCGAGTTTGGCCGCGGCGATATCGTCGAGAAACGCCTTCTTGATCGTGAAGGGCCGGCCGACCAGTTTGACTTCGAGTTCGCCTTGTTCTCGGATGGTGTCGACGTGTTCCTTGAACAGACCGGTGACGTGGCCCGGATCGTAGGGCGCGCCGATGGTGACGACCGCGCGCGCTTCGGGGATGCGATGCGCCGCCGCCAGCACGGCGGCGCCGCCGAGGCTGTGTCCGATCAGGATCGAGGCCGGTCCGTGTGCGGCGCGCAAGTGATCGGCGGCCGCGACCAGATCCTCGATGTTCGAGGAAAAATGCGTATTGGCGAATTCGCCTTCGCTCGAACCCAGGCCGGTGAAATCGAAACGCAGTACGGCGATGCCGTGAATGGTCAGGCGTTCGGCGATGCGCTTGGCGGCGAGATTGTCCTGACCGCAGGTGAAACAATGCGCCAGCAGCGCGAAGGCGGTCGGCTTGCCGAGCGGCCAGTCGAGCGTGGCGGCGAGCTGCTCGCCCTGGGCATTGGGGAAGGTGAATTTTTCACTGCGCATGGCAAGGCCTCTTGACGACGAGACGTGGCGGGACCGGCTCACCACGGCGGTTCGACCTTATATATAGGCAAATCGCCGGAACGCCCGGTAACGGCCGTGGCTATGACAGAGAATTTATCGGCGCTTGATCGTCGGCGGTCCGCCCTCTGACCGGCTTGCAAAAGCGGACGTGCTTGCCCAGCTTGTCAGGCTTGTTGTCATGTTTATCATTCATAATGCCTAGTCCGTCCGGAGACTGTCATGAGCCTTGCCGACGATCGTTTCAATCAGATGTTTCCGGTGCTGGATACGCTGGCGCTGACCGCCGCCAAGCGTTTCGCCAGCGGCCCGGCGCAGCGTTTTGCGCCCGGTGTATTGCTGTACGACGTCGGCGCCCGCAACGCCCCGGCCTGGCTGGTGCTCGACGGCAGCCTGGAGGTCGTGCGACGCGACGGGCTGCATCGCGAATCCTCGGTGGTCGCGCTTGGCGTCGGTCAGTTCTCCGGCGAGGTCAGCCAGCTCAGCGGCCATGGCACCATCGCCGCCGGCCGCGCCGGACCGGACGGTTGCACCGCGCTGCCGTTTGACGCGGCTCATATCCGCGCACTGATGGTCGGTTCGGCCGAACTCGGCGAGATCATGATGCGCGCGTTCATCTTGCGCCGGGTGGCGCTGATCCAGGAAGGCGGCTCCGGCTCGCTGCTGATCGGCCATCCGAACGCGCCGGATCTGTTGCGGCTGCAGGGCTTTCTGGCGCGCAACGGCTATCCTTACACGGTCCTCGATGTTGCGACCGACGACGAAGCGCGTGCCGCGGTCGAGCGCTTCGGCATTCTCGAACACGAATTGCCGCTGATGATCTGCCCGAATGGTGCGTTGCTGAAGCGGCCGACGGACGCCGAGGCCGGCGCCTGTCTCGGCATCACGCCGGAACTGGATGCCGACAAGATTTATGACGTCGCTGTGGTCGGCGCGGGCCCCGCCGGATTGGCCGCGGCGGTCTATGGTGCGTCGGAAGGGTTGTCGATGATCGTGCTCGACCAGCGTGCTTTTGGCGGACAGGCTGGCGCGTCGGCGCGTATCGAGAATTACCTCGGCTTTCCGACCGGCATTTCCGGCATGGCTTTGGCCGGCCGCGCTTTCAATCAGGCGCAGAAGTTCGGCGCCGAGATCGCCATTCCGTTACAGGTCGACCGGCTCGACTGTGGCGGCGTCGAACGCGGCGCCGGCGAACCGTTCCGGATTCATATCGAGGATGGCAAGGCGGTCATGGCGCGCAACGTCATCATCGCGTCCGGCGCTCGCTATCGCCGGCCGGAGATTCCCAACCTCGCCGAGTTCGACAATCACGGTGTGTCCTTTTGGGCTTCGCCGATCGAAGCCAAACTCTGCGAGGGCGAGGAAGTGGCGCTGATCGGCGGCGGCAATTCGGCCGGTCAGGCAGTGGTCTATCTCGCGCCCAAGGTGAAGCATCTCTATCTCAGCGTCCGGCGGCCGCTGGAAGCGACCATGTCGAAATATCTGATCGAGCGGATCGAGGCCCTGCCGAATGTCACCATGCATGTCGGCAACGAAATCGTCGCGCTCGGCGGCGACGACAGCGGCCTGGCGTCGGCGACCTTCCGCAATCGCAAGACCGGCGCCGAGAAGACTTACGCCTTGCGGCATCTGTTTCTGTTCATCGGCGCCGATCCCAATGCCGACTGGCTCGATGGCTGCGTCGCGACCGACGACAAGGGCTTTGTCATCACGGGCGCCACCTTCGATCGCGAAGCCGGACGTGCGCCGATGTCACTGGAGACAAGTGTGCCGGGTGTTTTCGCCATCGGCGATGTGCGCGCCGGTTCGACCAAACGCGTCGGCGCCGCGATTGGCGAGGGGGCGGCGGTGGTCGCGCAGATTCATCAGGTGATGGCGCTTGCCGCGCAGGCGCAAGCCGAGGCGGCGGAATGACGGCAGGGGTGATTGGCAGAGCTGTGCCACACGTGATGTTCATTCCCGCGGAAGCGGGAAGCCAGTTCTGTTCTCTCTAGTCTGTCGGTTGCGCTCCTCGGGTCCTGCTTTCGCGGGGACGAACGGAGAAATACGTCCAGGCCGCACGCTACTCGTCGCCGTGCTGGTTCCTGATCCGCCGGACCAGGAACCAGATGCCGAGCATCGCGACCGGAACGAACAGACCGGTGACCAAAGGGACGTTCACCGGCACGCCTTTGTCGTGCAGGCCTTCCATCAGATAATGAAACAGGCCGACGACGTAATAACTCACCGCCGCCACCGACAGGCCCTCGACCGTGGTCTGCAGTCGCAATTGCAGTCGCGTGCGGTCATTCATCGATTTCAGAAGGTCGCGGTTCTGCCGCTCCAGTTCAACGTCGACCCGGGTGCGCAACAGATTGGCGGCGCGAGACAGCCGCGCCGATAGCGTCGCCTGCCGGTCCTCGATGGTGACGCAGGTGCGCATCGCCGGCTGCATCCGCCGGGTCAGGAACGACGACCAGGTCGGATAGATGTCGACCTTGCGTTCGCCGATGGTTTGCAGGCGCAGTTGCACGATCTCGTTATAGGCGCGGCTCGCGCCGAAGCGGAAATGGCTGGCGCCGGCGCCGGCTTCCAGTTCGGCGGCCAGCGCGGTCAATTCGTCGAGCAGGTTCTGGTTGTCCTGCAACTGATGGGCGTGGCGCATTTCCTGCGTGAGTTCGGCCAGCCGCGTTTCGATCCGGTTGATCGAGGGCGAGAGCCGTTGTGCTTCCGGCAGGCCGAGCAGCGCCAAGGTGCGATAGGTCTCGGTCTCGATAATGCGCTGCACGACCGCGCCGGCCCGTTCCGGTCCAAGGCCGCGGTCGAGCAGCAGAACGCGCACGAAGCCGGATGGGTCGGCCTGAAAATCGGTGGCAAACAGGACGCTGCCGTCGGAGTTCTCGGCGACCGCGAGACTGGCATGATCGAACAGGTTGCCGATCGCGACCGGTTTGTCCTTGTTGTCGGATAACAGGTGCAGGTCGAGCGCAACCAGCAGCGGGCCGGGTTGCGGTACGTTGCTCATCGGGCCGGCGAGCGACGCGGCCGCCGGATAAAACGGCGTCCCAGGCTCCGACGGGAGCTCCCATGTATATGTGGTGAATTCGGAATGCTGTTCCCAGCGCAAGGTCGCGCCGCCGAGCATGACGCGGTGATGCTTGGCGGACGGCTTCGGCGCTTCGAGGTCGCGGCGCGCGCAGAAATCCGACAGCGCGGCGCGGTCGGCCCTGGCGGCCTCTCCGGCGGTGTCGAAGGCAAAATGCAGGATACGGCGCGGCGTGGCGATCGGCGTGAACGGCCGGGCGTGCACCTCCCCGAGAATGACCGCGCGCAACGGATGCGGCGTGAGCCGTGCGGTATTCCCATCTCCGATGGATACTTCGGCGCTCATGAGTGTCAGGTTGCATGACGCGAGGCAGGTGGCAAGCGAAGCGATCCGCGCCAGCGACAAGACCGGTTTGAGCCTTCATGGCGGGTGCGGGTTGCCGCTAAAATAGGCAAACGTTCAATTCCATATAAGACATTGTAAATAATGCCATTAACCGAAATATTCATCGTCACTTGAGCGCCGGTATCTTGTTATTTTAACAAATTGTATACTATCGTTCGCGCCGGGTTTGGTGAGGGTTGCGTTCACGGGGGTATGCGCGGCGATCCGTCCGGGTCGGCAGCGTCGACATTCATAGGAAAATTGGGGCAATGGTAGCGGGTCGGTTGAGCCTGCGCGAGCGTGCGCGCGCGTCAAAGTCAGGTGCAAGTCGCAAGAACGGCCGGCGGGGGCGGCGCGCGGCGCTCTCATCCCTGGTCGTGGCGGCCGGCCTGTTACCGGTACTCGGCACCGGCGCCTGGGCCGATTGTTCTGTCGCCGGCAACAATAATGTCCTTGTAAATTGCGGCGCCGAAAGCGGCCTGACCGGATGGACGTTTACCGGAGCCGGCGCGTTTACCGGCGCGCCCTATGCCGGCAGCTACGAATTCGGGATGACCGGCGGCGGCGCTTCGAGTCAAAGTATCGCGCAGACCGCCCATCTCAGCACGACGAATTATTTTCTCAACTTTTATTACAAGTCGATTGTCACGGGCAGCAACACCGTCGGTTTGTCCGCGGTGCTCAATGGAACGACCGTCTTTTCGACAACCACCACGGCCACGTCGGCCTATATCTATAAATCCATCACTGTGAAGAGCGTGGTGGGCGCGAACACGCTGGCTTTCAATTTCACCAGCACCGACACAAACAGCGCGACCTACGTCATCGACGAAATTGTGCTCAGCCCGTTCCCGCAGGTGAGCATCCCCGTCAAAGTTAATACGCCGATCACGACTGCGAATGTTCAGTCGGCTCTGAGTTTATTCGCGCAAAACATGGCTCAAGTCCTGGGCGGCGGTAACCAGGCCGCGCAACGCGCGCAATCGCTGACTAATGTGACGGCGGGATATGCAGAGGAGCGCTCCTTGTCGCCGCAGGCGGCCGAAGCGCGTGCGGCGATTGATGATACCTTGTCCAAGCCCGCCAACCGTTTCGGTAATTGGCAGGTCTGGGCCTCGGCGACCGGTGCCGGCTCGTCAAGCAGCAATGCCACCGGGAGCACCACGACATCGCGCTCGGGCGGCGCGGTGGTTGCCACGGAATATCTCGGCTTCAAGGACACCAAGCTTGGCGTCTCGTTCAGCGGTGCTGGTGCAAACTGGGGAATCAGCGACGGCAGCGGCGGCGGGTCGAGCAACAATTTTATGGCCGCCGCTTACCTGAACAGTTGGTACGACGACTACTATATCGGCGCCGCGGGCATGGCCGGGCAGATGTGGACTCATACCAATCGCTACGACGCGACCTTCGGTCAGTCTTTTGAGGCCGAATTTTCGGCGCCGATGTATGGTGGGCGGCTGGAAGCCGGCCATCGCTTCAATTTCAATACCTTCACGGTCATTCCATACGCGGCCGCTCAGTTCTTGGTTATAAAGATGCCGTCTTACGCGGAAACCGTCGTGAACGGCTCGGCCAGTAACGCTCTGGCGTCGACCTCTGGCCAATCCGTGTCGACCCGCACCGAACTGGGGTCCTGGTTCGGCGCGCCGTTGCCGATGGCGGTGCCGGTCAGCGCTTTCGGCAAGTTGGCCTGGGCGCACGACACCAACGGTTCGAATATCGCTACCGGTTTCCTGACCGATCCGAGCACCAATATCGTCGCCGATACATCGTCGATGCCGAAAAATTTCGCGTTGGTGACGAGCGGCCTCCAATTTCCGCTGAGTCACGCGGTCAACCTGTCGGTGAAGTTCGACGGGCAGTTCGCCAAGGGCTATCGCGGCTATGCCGGCTCCGGCACTTTGACCTACGCGCTCAACTGACGCGATCGGCGCGGCTCGCTCCGCGCCGGCGTTATCGCCGAGTTCAGCCGCCGGTCAGCGTTCCGAGCACGCTTTTCAGCGTCTCCGGCAGCGCGACCGGCCGGCCGCTGGTCCGGTCGACATAGACGTGGACGAAATGGCCCTGGGCGGACGCGGTGGTGTCGTCGTTGCGAAAGATGCCGACCTCGTAACGCACGCTCGATGTGCCGATCTGGCTGACCCGGATGCCGGTCCGTATCGTGTCGGGAAAAGCGACCGGTTTGAAATAGTTGCACTGGGTTTCGACCACCAGGCCGATGATCTCGCTTTTGGCGATATCGAGCGCGCCCTGTTCGATCAGGAATCCGTTCACCGCGGTATCGAAGAACGAATAATAGACTACGTTGTTGATGTGGCCGTAGACGTCGTTATCCATCCAGCGCGTCGTGATCTCGCCGACGTGCGGAAAGTCGCTCAACGATAGCGGAACGGGTCTGGCCATGGCGATGTCGTTTCCTTGCCGTCGCGGCGGATACGGGCGGCGATGGGATGCCGCCCGGCCTTTCATCCACGCGATATTTATGGCGCCGATTTCTTGGACGGCGATTTCGCCTTTGCCTTGGCCGGTGCTTTCGGCGCGGCCGTGCGCGGCGCCGCCGGTTTCGCCATGCCGTCGTCGATGACCCGGCCGTCGATGTCGGCGACCTTGCCGACGCCGGTTAGCGCCATGGCGACGCTGAATTCCTTTTCGAGAATGTCGATGGCCTTGGCGACGCCGGCCTGACCATAGGCGCCGAGCCCATAGACATAGGACCGGCCGATCAGGCAGGCGCGCGCACCGAGCGCCAGCGCGCGCAGCACGTCGGCGCCGGTGCGAATGCCGCCATCGAACAAGATCTCGGTGCCGTCGCCGACCGCATCGACGACGCGCGGCAGCATGGCGATCGACGACGAGGCGCCGTCGAGCTGACGGCCGCCGTGGTTCGACACGACGATGGCGTCGGCGCCCATATCGACCGCCGTGCGCGCGTCATCGGTGTCGAGAATGCCCTTGATGATCAGCTTGCCGGGCCAATATTTCTTGATCCATTCGACGTCCTTCCAGTTCAGCGCCGGATCGAACTGGTCGTTGGTCCACTTGGCCAGCGAATTGACGTTCTCCATGCCGGGAACGTGGCCCGAGATATTGCCGAAGGTCTTGCTCTGCCCCATCAGCACGCTCCAGGCCCAGACCGGCTTGGTGGCGATGTCGATGATGTTCTTGAGCCGCATCTCCGGCGGCACGGTCAGACCGTTCTTGACGTCGCGGTGACGCTGGCCGAGCACCTGCAAATCGACGGTCAGCACCAGGGTATCGACTTTGGCGGCGATCGCGCGGTCCATCAGCGCCCGCGAAAAGCCCTTGTCCTTGATGACATAAAGCTGGAACCAGAATGGCTGGCCGGTGCCCTGCGCGACGTGTTCGATCGAACAGACCGACATGGTCGAGAGCGTGAAGGGAATGCCGGCGGCATGGGCGGCGCGCGCCGCGAGAATTTCGCCGTCGCCGTGCTGCATGCCGCACAGCCCGATCGGCGCCAGGATCAGCGGCGCGGCGATCTTCTTGCCGAGCACGGTGGTGGTCAGGTCGCGCTCGGACACGTCGACCAGCACGCGCTGGCGCAGCTTGATCGCCTCGAGGTCGGCGCGGTTGGCGCGCAGCGTCTGCTCGGTATAGGAGCCGGAATCGGCATATTCGAAAAAGGCGCGCGGCACGCGGGCTTTCGCGATCGTCCGCAGGTCCTCGATGCAGGTGACGTTTTTCATCGGACCTCTCTGGATGGCTCTGACGGTTCTTATGGTTGTTATGGTTCTTAAGGGTCTTGTGGCGCGCGCGGGCGGGGTTCCCAGGCGCTTCATCGGGTAGCACAGGGGCCGGATCGACGAAATGCCCGCTTCCGTTCCGGCCTGCACAGGCGGTCGTCGCCACCGTGCGATCCACCGGAAGTGCTGCCGGCGGCGGTTTGATCGGACCAGGCCGGCCGGTTTAGCGGTGGACAACGCCCGGTATTGGGTAACCGTTAACCCCAGTTAGTAATGATTCCTCACAATTTTTGACCTAGGTTACCGGCCCGGGCCGCCTATAAGGGCACCGCGGGGCTGGCCTGAGGCCGGATTTAGGCGCGGTTTGGTCGGCTTTTGCCGATCCTTGACCGGGCTTTGCCGGTTTTGACGGCTGGAACATGCCATTCCGCATCGATGCGCCCTGAACTTTAACGGGCATTCGAGGGCTAGACGTCCTGGCGATAGGCTGTTGTAAGATTTTCGGGCGTTGAGGGGGTACTTCATGGTGCGGCGTTATTTCGGAACCGACGGCATTCGCGGATTGGCCAACAAGGTCATCACGCCCGAACTGGCGCTCAAGGTCGGACAGGCCGCTGGCATCGTGTTCCGCAATGGCGAGCATCGCCACCGCGTCCTGATCGGCAAGGACACGCGGCTGTCCGGCTACATGATCGAGAACGCGTTGGTCGCCGGTTTTACCTCGGTCGGCATGGACGTGCTGCTGACCGGTCCGATTCCGACGCCGGCGGTCGGTATGCTTTCGCGCTCGATGCGCGCCGATCTCGGCGTGATGATTTCGGCCTCGCATAATCCGTACGACGACAACGGTATCAAGCTGTTCGGGCCGGACGGCTTCAAGCTCAACGATGAGGTCGAACTGCGCATCGAGGACCTGCTCGATTCCGATCTCACCCAGCAACTGGCCAAGAGCGACGACCTCGGCCGCGCCAAGCGCATCGACGGCGTGCAGGACCGCTACATCGAATTCGCCAAGCGTACGCTGCCGCGCGATATCGACCTGTCCGGTCTGCGCGTGGTGGTCGATTGCGCTAATGGCGCGTCCTACAAGGTCGCGCCCGATGGCCTGTGGGAACTGGGCGCAGATGTCATCTCGATTGGCGTCGAGCCCGACGGCTTCAACATCAACAAGGATTGCGGTTCGACCGATCTCGGCGCGATCACCCGCAAGGTCCGCGAGATGCGCGCCGACATCGGCATCGCGCTCGACGGCGACGCCGACCGCGTCATGATCATCGACGAACTCGGTCATGTCGTTGACGGCGACCAGTTGCTCGCCGTCATCGCCGAAAGCTGGAAGACCGACGGCCGGCTGTCGCGCCCCGGCGTGGTCGCCACCGTGATGTCCAACCTCGGGCTCGAGCGTTATTTGCACAGCATCGATCTGGAACTGGTGCGCACCCCGGTCGGCGATCGTTACGTGCTCGAGCATATGCGCAACCACGGTTACAATGTCGGCGGCGAACAGTCCGGCCACATTATCCTGTCCGACTATTCGACCACCGGCGACGGTTTCGTTGCCGCGTTGCAGATGCTGGCGGTGGTCAAGCGCCACAACAAGCCGGTGTCGGAAATCTGCCATCGCTTCGAGCCGTTGCCGCAGGTGCTGCGCAACGTGCGTTACGCATCCGGCAAGCCGATGGAGAGCGCTTCCGTCATTACCGCGATCGCCAGCGCCGAGAAGAAACTCGGCGGCGGTGGCCGTCTGCTGGTGCGGCCGTCCGGCACCGAGCCGGTGATCCGCGTCATGGGCGAAGGCGACGACAAGGTCCTGGTCGAGCAGGCGGTCAACGACGTGATCGAAGCGTTGACCAAGGTCGCGGCCTAAAACACGTCTTCTCGCGAAAAGCGCGGCGCACGCGCTTCGGCGTTGGCCGTCAGCGTGGGTTGATCAAACCGCGTGCCCGATCAGGCGGCCGATGGCCGCCGTCGTTCCCATCGCGATCGCGCCCCAGAAAACAATTCGCAACGCCGGTTTGAAGATGCCCGCGCCGCCGGTCCAGGCGCCGGCCATGCCCAGAACCGCGAGCGCGACGATCGAGCCGCCCGACACCGTCCACGGCATTTGCGCCAGCGGCGAAAGCATCGCGATGACGACGGGAATGGCGGCGCCGCAGGCGAAGGTCACGGCCGAGGTCAGCGCCGCCTGCACGGGACGCGCCACGACATGTTCCGACAGTCCCAGTTCGTCGCGTGCGTGCGCGGCGAAAGCGTCCTTCGCCGTCAAGGCTTCGGCGACCTGACGCGCCAGCGCGGTGTCGAGCCCGCGCGCGACGTAGATCTGGGTGAGTTCGTTGAGTTCCGCCTCGGGCTGTTCGGCAAGTTCGCGTCGTTCCTTGGCCAGATCGGCGGCCTCGGTGTCGGCTTGCGAACTCACCGAGACATATTCACCGGCCGCCATCGCGGTGGCCCCGGCGACCAGGCCGGCGACGCCGGCGACAATGACTTCGCTCGATGTTGTCGAAGCCGCGGCGACACCGACAACCAGACTGGACGTCGAGATGATGCCGTCATTGGCGCCGAGCACGGCGGCCCGCAGCCAGCCGATGCGTTCGATGAGATGGCTTTCGATATGGAGGCGGCTCATGGGTGGGCGTCTCGCTGGCAGGTGGCTTAAGGGCAGGTGGGTTGGGGGCAGGCGGAAGAGGAGAATATCTTGAGCCCTTGATTAGAGCTTTTCTAATCAGACGTCATCCCGCTTCCACAACATCGACATCGACGCCGTTACGGTGACCTAACATCTTCCAATGCGTAATAAATCTTAGTTGCATAGACTCATTCCAAACTGGGGAGGAACAAAAAGTTGTTATAATTCAATACTTTAGAACAGATTTAAAGAGCGATTTGGTTTGACTTCGATCAAGCCGCCGGATAGCCAGAATGCCATTCTGCGTTTGCGACACCGAACCGGATTTGGCGATTTACGATGATCGTTTGCTCCTGCAACGTCCTGAGTGACAAGGCTGTCCGCAGCGCCGTCGCCACATCGGCGCCGCGCTCGACCGGGCAGGTTTACGGCTGTCTTGGTTGCAGCGCGCAATGTGGACGCTGCGCCCGCTCGATCCGCAAGATCATGGACGAAGCCTTGGCCGGCGCCACAGCCTGTCCGTCCGGCTGCGGTTGCGCGCTTCACCATAAGCACGACTGAATTTCCACAAGCGTCTGGCTGTTGTCGTCGGGCCGCGGAGACCTGTGGTCATTTTCAGCCGGCGCGCCTTGACCGTGCCGGTCAGACGTTGAATTGTTCTGATGACAATCGGTCCGCCAGACCGCCGGTGCGGGTGATCTTCATTCGCTTTTTATCGGCCCGCGAGAAGGATTTTTGCGATGAAGGGTGACACCAAGGTTATCGAATACCTCAACAAGGCGCTGCGTCACGAACTCACGGCGGTCAATCAATATTGGCTGCATTATCGTCTGCTCGACAACTGGGGTCTGAAGGACCTCGCCAAGCAGTGGCGCAAGGAATCGATCGAGGAGATGGAGCACGCCGACAAGCTGATCGAGCGCATCATTTTCTTTGACGGCTTCCCGAACATGCAGGTGCTCGATCCGTTGCACATCGGGCAGGACGTCAAGGAAATCCTCGACTGCGATCTGGCGGCCGAAATGTCGGCGCGTGCGCTGTATCAGGAAGCCTCGACCTACTGTCATTCGGCCAAGGATTACGTCACCCGCGATTTGTTCGACAAGCTGATGTCGGACGAGGAACATCATATCGACTTCCTCGAGACCCAGCTTGATCTGGTGAGCAAGATCGGCGTGCAGCTTTATTCGCAGCATCACATCGGCGAGATGGGCGAGGGCGACTGAGCCTCGGTCGTCGGCAGGCATGATTGCGGACAAGTGATGCGCGACCGCATCACTTGTCCCGTGCTTTTTTTAAGACATTATTTTGACGCGCGACGTTATCGCGGCGTTGGCACCGCCGTCGGACCGCGAATTCATTCGTGGACAAACGTCGCAGCGTCGCATTCAAGCGACTAATCTGAGTTGGGGTCGGTGCGGGCCGTCGATGGGCCGCTGTGCGCTTCGGGTATTCGAGATTTCCAACGAAATTTTTTCGCCGCGAGGCGATGTCGATACGTATTGCGAGCATTGCCGCAAGGCTGCTACCGCTTAGACCGTCGTCGATCGATCGTTCCGGGGGGATGCAGCGCATGTCTTTGCCGTCAATGACGCCACGTAACGCGGCGCGGTCGGTCACCACGATTGCCGCGGGCTTGTGCGCCGCGCTGGCGTTGCTGACGGCGACGCCCCGGACGAGCCTCGCCGAAACCTGGCCGGACCATTCGATCACGATCCTGCTGCCTTATGCCGGCGGCGGCATGATGGATTTCACCGTTCGGTCGCTGGCCAAGGACCTGACCGAGACGCTCGGGCAGACTGTGGTGGTCGAACCGAAAGCCGGCGGCGCCGGCGTCGTCGCCACACTGGCGACCGCCAACGCCAAGCCGGACGGCTATACGCTCCTGATCACCGCGATCGGTCCGGTGGTGTTGCGGCCGTTGATGGAGAAGGGCGCTACCGCCGATCCCGGCAAGGACCTGACGCCGATCGCCCTGCTTGGCGATACGCCGAATGTCATTTTGGCCAGCCCCAAGCTCGGCGTCAGCACGGTGGCGGAATTGCGAGCCTATGCCGCGCAGCATCAGAACCGGTTGACCATCGGCCACCCCGGCGTCGGCACCATGGGTCAGTTCTGCGGCATGTTGCTGGCGGCCAAGACGCATATCACCGCCACCATGGTCGGCTATCGCGGCGCCGCGCCGATCATCGCCGATCTGCTCGGCGGACAGATCGATATCGGCACGCCGGCCTATGGTCCCGGCTCGAACGCGGTCAAGATGCTGGCGGTGACCGGCAGCGCGCGGTTGGCCTCCTTGCCCAATGTGCCGACCGTCAAGGAAAGCGGTCTCGATATGGAATGCGCGACCTGGCTGGCGATCTATGGACCGCCCGGTATGCCGCGTCCGATCGTCGACAAGCTCAACGCGGCGATCAATGCCTTCCTGAAGAAGCCGGAAAGCCATGCGGCCTTTGCCAAGGTCGGCCTGTCGCCGCTCGGCGGCTCGCCGGAACGTCTGCGCGATCGCGCCAAGTTCGACACCGCGGTGTGGCAGCCGATCGTGGGCGGCAGCGCGCCGAAATAAATCATGGCGTTGTCGCCGCGCCTTGCCGCGAGAGACCGACCGATGATCCGGTTGAGCCGTTGGATTGCCGTGTCATGACCGAACCGAATAATGGACGGATCGTCGGGCAGATCGTCGACATCGCGACCGCCGACGGCGTCATGGACGGCTATGCCGCTTATCCGGAGCGGGGCGGCCGTTTTCCGCTGGTTGTGATGTTCATGGACATCTGGGGTTTGCGCGAGGAGCTGTTCGCGTTGATGCGCCGCGTGGCGTCGCACGGCTATTATTGCATCGTGCCGAATTTGTTTTATCGCAGCGGCAAGAAAACCTTCGCGCGCTACGACGCGGCCGGCAAGATGATGTCGTTCGACTTGATTCCGCCGGATGTGCAGGACGAGATGCTCAAGCTCGGCCGGGGTATCGATCGGGCGATGGTGCGCAGTGACGTCGGCGGTCTGCTGGATTTTTGTCGGGGCCAGCCGGTCAGCGAGGGACCGGCCGGCACGGTCGGCTTTTGCCTGGGCGGTCGCATCGCGTTCCTGGCGGCCCAGGAATATCCCGACCGTTTCCGCGCCACGGCCAGTTTGCACGGGGTGTTCCTGGTGACCGATGCGCCGGATTCGCCGCATCGTCTGGTGTCGAAGATGCATGGCGAGGTCTATTGCGGCCATGCCGAGCACGACAAATTCAGCGCGCCGCATTTTCTGTCGGCGTTGGCCGGTGCCTTCGACGGCCGCAGCGATCCGACCTATCGCAGCCGTTTTCACCCCGGCGCCGATCACGGCTATTCTCTGCCGGACCGCGATATTCATGACGCCGCCGCCGCCGAAGCCGACTGGTCGGAGATTTTTGCGATGTTTGCCCGCCAGCTACATCCGGCGGACTGACAAGCTTTCGGCTCAGGCTTTCAGTGCGCGCGCGCGGGTTCGCAGGAAATCGAGGAAGGCCTTGACCGCCGGCGCTGTTTCATTGCGCCGATAGACCACGGCCAGTTCGGCCTTGCGGTTGACGCCGGAAATCTTGCGGAACACGATGCCGGGAATTCTGACATTGGTCAGCGGTTGCGACAGCACGCTAAGGCCGACGCCGGCCGCGACCATGATCAGCACTGAAAAGATGTCGGGTACCCGTTCGACGATCCGCAGCGAGGTGCCGAGCGGGCTGATCGCGGCGATGTTGCCGCCGCCGAAACCGACTTCCATCTCCAGCGACACCGCGACGAAAGCTTCGTCGGCGATCATCGCCGGGGTGATGTGCTTGCGCGTGGCGAGCGGATGGCGCTCCGGCATCGCCAGATAAAACGGCTGCCGGTCGATGATGAAGCCGACCAGCCCGGACGGGTAGCTTTGCGGCGCGGCGGTGAAGCCGACATCGATCGAATTATCGACCAGCGAACGAAACTGCTCGAAGGTCACCAGCCGCCGCAAGTGCATCGCGATACCGGGATGCTGCTGGTGGAAGTCGGACACGACCGATGAGATCAGGCCGCTGCACCCGGCCGAGAAAATATAGCCGGCCGCGATCGAGCCGACATCGCCGCGCGCGGCGCGACGGCCGACCAGTTCGGCCTGCGAGGCCTGCTTGAGCGTTGCATAGGCCTCGACCAGAAAGCGCTTTCCGGTTTCGGTCAAAGCCACCGCGCTTTTGGTTCGCCGGGCGAAAAGTTTGGCGCCGAGGATCGACTCCAGCGCGCCGATCTGGTGGCTCAAGGTCGGCGCCGCGATGTTAAGTCGCGCGGCGGCGCGGCCGAAATGCATTTCTTCGGCGACGGCGGTGAAATATCGAAGGTGGCGCAGCTCCATCGAAATATTATGAGACGAAACCTCATAAAAAGCGATAGCGGCGTTAATGACATTGCCGCGCGGCCGGGTAATTCTCAAAGTCGGGGTGTTGCTTTTGTGTCATGCGCAACGGCGCCGGTTCTCCGGTACGCTGCGGCCATCGGACGCTTACCGTGAGCATGTTACCGTGGTCGCCGTCGTGTTAATAAATGCCGTTTCTGCCGACACCGATGACGCGAGCTTCGGGTCCGCCGATGCCGCCATCGCCGCTATGTCGCCGCTGCCCGATGCCTGTTTGTTTGCCGCCCCGATCCGCAGCTCATGGAAGGCCCGCTTAGGCGCATGACCCAATCTCCGCATGAGCCCGATAATAACGTCGTCCAGATGCCGGCCAAGCCGCGTGCCGGTCGCCAGCCGATGACCAGTTTCGTTGCCGCACCGGCCGATGACGTGTTTGCCGTTGGCAGCGCCGACGATCCGCGGGTGCAGGAAGCCTTGCGACTGGTGCGGGCTTTTCTGGCCATCGAAGATGCCCCGGCGCGTGACGCGCTGATTGCATTGGCGGAGCGGTTGGTCAGCAAGGCTTATCGTCTCGACGTCCGCAATCTGTAACGGCGGTCTGCCGTTATCGGCGGCGCCGACCGCCGCTCCATCCGCATTGCCATGTTCCGGTGATTGTTGGCGCGCGTGCGCGCTGTGCGATTGATCGATGTCATGGCTGGCGTCGTCGCATCGAGGGGGCATCCCGGATCGCGTCGCCTTGTGCGTCGTAAAGACCCTCACGCCGGCCATCATGATTAATAACTTGCTAACAAGCGCGCCGGGCAAAGTTCCCGCGCGCGAGAAATCGATTAAATAACGTGGTTAAAAATCACGGTTAAGAGCCATTTAAGGTTTTGCTGCCATGGTCCCCTCAGTCTTTCCGTCGCTCCCGCGTGTGGTGGAATCGAGCAAGGGATGTTGGTATGTATTGCGCGCGTTTGAAAACTTCGCTCCTGGCCGTTGCTGCGGTCACGGCCTTCGGCATCGGTGCAGCCAGCGCCGCCGATTATTCTCAACCACTGCCGTGCTACGATGCGGCCGAAATCGCCAGCGGGCGCGCGCCCTATGGCGCGATACCGTGCTACGTCGCTCCGCGTAAGGTCGAGGAGTTTTCCGGCTGGTATCTGCGTGGCGATATCGGCATGAGCAATCAGCAGGCCAAGCTGTATCATCCGTCGTTCGATACGTCGCCTTATACGCATCAGGATGACGGCTTCGATTCGGCGCCGATCTTCGGCATCGGTCTTGGTTATTATTATAACGACTGGCTGCGCTTCGACGTTACCGGCGAATATCGCGGTAGCGCCAGCTATCACGGCTACGGCACCTATCCCGGCGGCAGCGACGAATATCGCGCCCGCAAGAAGGAATGGGTTGGCCTCGTCAACGGTTATGTCGATCTCGGCACATGGTACAAGCTGACGCCTTTCGTCGGCGCCGGTGTCGGTTTCGCTTATAACACGGTCGACAGCTTCCTCGACATCAATACGCCGACCGGTGGTGCTTATTCGGCGCAGGGCGCGAGCAAGTTCAACTTTGCCTGGGCGCTGCATGCCGGTGTCGCCTACAAGGTCACGCCCGGTTTCACCGTTCAGCTCGCCTATCGCTATCTCGATCTCGGCAGCGCCGAGACCGGCAATGGCGTGTCTTACGACGGCAGCAATGCCAACGGCCGGCCGTTCCAGTTCAACAATCTGGTGTCGCACGACATCATGCTGGGCTTGCGGTTCAATCTCGACGCGGGTGATTCCTACGCGCCGGCGCCGACTTATTACGCGCCGCCGCCGCCGCTGCGCAGCAAGGGCTGACGGTCGTGGCGCCGGATGATGCCGGCGCCATTTCCGCCGGCAGGATGGCCGCCAGGGGTTGGCGGCCGGCGCAGGCGGTAAAGAAACGTGGTGAACTTTCTTGGTTAAGCGCCGCTTAAGCCGGTTGGGTCATGGCAGCGGCTCTCGTTCGGTACAGCGTCGCCCAGGAGTTATGTGATGAGTTTGTTGCGTAAGTTGGTTCTCATCGGCATCGGCTGCGCGTTTGGCGCACCCGCCGTCCTGGTCGCTGCCTCGTCCGGCGCCGTGGCCGCCGACATGCCGCGCGACCCGCCGTGGATGCCGCCGCCCACCTACGATCGTCGGCCTCAAGAAGTTGAATTCTCGTCCGGTTGGTACCTGCGCGGCGACGCCGGCTATCGCCTGCAGGGCATCGGCGAATCCTCGTCGCTGGACACGACTTCGGTGCCGACGCCGAGCGGGCCGAAGCTCGACAATGCCGCCGTGTTCGGCGTCGGTTTCGGCATCAAGCAGAGCTGGTTGCGCCTCGACGTCACCGGCGATTACGGCTGGCGCGGAAAATACAGCGCCGACGTGACCGGCGGCGGCACGATGTCCGGCAAGGTCGAGAGCTTCACCGTGCTCGGCAACGCCTATGCCGATCTCGGCACCTGGTATGGCTTCACGCCTTACATCGGCGCCGGCATCGGCGGCACCAACCTGACCTTCACCAGCTATGAATATGGCGCCGCGGTCGCGCCGATGGATACGACCGCCGTGCCGGTACAGCGCTGGAATTTCGCCTGGGCCGCGATGGCCGGCGTCAGCTACAACGTCGCGCACAACGTGCTGTTTGACCTCGGCTACCGGCATGTCGATCTCGGCGACATCAGCGGCGGTCCGTCGAGCAACCTGTCGGTCAAGAAGCTGACCGGCGACGAAGTCCGCATCGGCATCCGTTATTTGATCGACTAGCGCGGCGGCTTGTCGCGCCGGCCGCGCATCCGCAAGCCGGCGCGCGATGGCCGTCCGGGCATCGCCGGCCGCCTCGGTCCACCGGATTAATCAGGCATTGTCGAAATCGCCGGGATTCGCTAACGCGATGGCCTGATCGTCGTCGGCCGCCCGGTCGACTCTTTGCGGAGGCCCTCATGGATCACGTCGACACCGAAATTCTTGTTATCGGCGCCGGTCCCTGCGGCCTGATGCTGGCTAACGAGCTGGGCCGCCGGGCCGTTGCCACCCAGGTGTTCGACCAGGAATCCGGCGTCGCCACCGCGCCGCAGGCCAATGCCACCCAGGCGCGCTCGATGGAGCATTATCGCCGGCTCGGTTTTGCCGAAGAGATTCGCGCGCTCGGTATGCCCGGCGATCATCCCACCGACGTCGCCTATTTCACGACCTATGCCGGCTATGAGCTGGCGCGCGCCGAATTTCCGTCCGCCAATCAGGTCAAGACCCGGGTGCGTGAACTCGAGCCGGTGTGGAATGCCGCCGAACTGCCGCATCGCGTGCCGCAGAGTCTGGTCGAGGGCGTGTTGTATAAACATGCCTCGCAATTGCCGTCGGTCGAGATCGCCTTCGACTGGCGCGCCACCGGCTTTACCGAATCGGCGGATTCGGTCGCGGTGCATCTGGTCCATACCCAGACTGGCGAAACCAAAACGGTGAGCGCACGCTATCTGTTCGCCGCCGACGGCGGCTCCAGCGTCACGCGCAAGCAACTCGGCATCGGCTATATGGGCGGTGACGCCGCCGAGCGCGATTTCATGGGCGGGCAGATGCTGTCGGTCTATCTCGACGCGCCGGCATTCTACGATGTCGTCAAGGCCAAGCGCGCCTGGATGTATTGGACCTTCAACCGCCGCCGCCGCGCGCTGCTGGCCACCACCGACGGCAAAGGCGGCTTCGTGCTGCAAACCCAGTTACGCAAGGGCGAGAACTTCGACGCCATGACCGTGTCCGATGTAGGCCGGCTGTTCCTGCAAGCGGTGGGCTGCGATATTCCGTTCAAGGTCACTGGCATGGCGAGCTGGCAGGCCGGCCGCGCGCTGGTCGCCGAGCGTTACGGTCAAGGCCGCGTGCTGCTCGGCGGCGACGCCGTGCATCTGTTCACGCCGACCGGCGGCATGGGCTACAACACCGCGATCGAGGACGCCGTCAATATCGGCTGGAAGCTCGCCGCCGTCGTCAAAGGTCAGGCTTCGCCGAAACTGCTGGAGAGTTATGAAATCGAGCGTCGCCCGATCGCGCTGCGCAACACCCGCTTCGCCGCCGGCTTTGCCGACTCGGTCGGGCTTTATGTGCCGTCGGCGGCCATCGAAGACGACAGTCCGGCCGGGGAGGCGGCGCGCGCCCGCGCCGGTGTCTATCTCGGTCAGCATGGTCGTGCCGAGTTCACCATTCCCGGTTTCACCTTTGGCGCGCGCTACGACAATTCGCCGATCATTGCCGGCGACAACACGCCGGCGCCGGCCGATCTGCCGACGGTCTATGTGCCGACCGGCAAGCCCGGCGGCCGCGCGCCGCATAGCTGGCAGGCCGACGGTCGCTCGTTGTTCGACCTGTTCGGCTTCGATTGGACCCTGCTGAGCTTCGGCGAGCCGGGCGCGATGATCGCAGCTTTTGATGCCGAAGCCAAAGCGCGCGGCGTCAGCCTCAAGCACCTCGACCTGCGTGACGATACCGTCGCCGCCGATCTCTATGACGCGCCTTTCGCCTTGATCCGGCCCGACCAGATCGTGGCCTGGCGCGGTACTGAATTGGACGCAGCTGGCGTCAAAACGCTGTTCGATAAGGTTTTAGGTTATTGAGCCTGTTTCACGCTTTGGTGATGGCTCACGCAGATCCAAAATCCCTGGCGTGCCGTATTTCTTTTGCAGCTGACTGAATGGACCGGCCGCCCGCTGTGGCGACCGGGATCGTCCGGGCGTTCACGTCGGTATCTGAGTTCGCGCAAAAGGAAAACGGTACCATGCGAAAATTGATTGTGTTGTCGGCCTTGATGGCGGCGCTGCCGCTGATGACGGCAGGCCATGCTGTGGCCCAGACTTATCCATGGTGCGCCAATTCCGGCGACAATGTCAGTTGTCTATCGTCGACTTATCAGCAATGCGTCGCGACCGTTCACGGCAACGGCGGGACCTGCGATCGTAATCCCCGCTATACCGTTTCGGACAAAGAGCCGGCGGCAGGGCGAGCCATGGTGACGCGATAACGGCTTTGCGCCGGCGCGGTCTTGGGCATCGCGGTAAAAATAATTGTCAGGCAGGCACGGGGCGTGATCTGAACGCTCCGTGCTGTCGTATTATAATCGCATGACGACGCTTCTTTGGTTCCGACAGGATTTGCGGTTGCGCGACAACCCGGCGCTGGTGGCGGCGGCCGAACGCGGCCCGGTTGTGCCGGTGTTCATTATCGATACCTCCGATACGAATTGGGCGCCGGGCGGCGCATCGTTATGGTGGCTGCATCACAGCCTCGCCGCATTGCGCAACCGACTCGGTGCCCTGTCTCTGTTCAAGGGCGATCCGCGCGTTCTCTTGCCGCAGATCGCGCGCGCCAGCGGCGCGACGTCGGTTCACTGGAACCGGTGTTACGAGCCGCATGCCATTGCCCGCGACACCGACATCAAGGCCGCGCTGAAGGAGCTTGGCGTCGAGGCGCAAAGTTTCAACGCCGCGCTGTTGCATGAGCCCTGGCAGATTGCGACCGGTAGCGGCAGTCCGTTCAAGGTATTCACGCCGTATTGGCGCGCCGCCAGCGCGAAAGATTCGGCCGCGCCGCTGCCGCCGCCGTCGTCAATCGATGTGCGTGACGTGGCCGGTGGCGACAGGCTTGACGACTGGCGTTTGCTGCCGCGCAATCCCGATTGGGCCGCGGGCTGGGACCGGATATGGACGCCGGGCGAGGAGGGCGCGCTCGACCGTTTCGAGTCTTTCGTCGCCAGCGATCTTGTCCGCTATGGCGAAGACCGTGACCGGCCGGATCTTCAGCACACGTCGCGCCTGTCGCCGCATCTGCATTGGGGCGAAATCTCGCCTCGCCAGATCGCGACACATCTCGCCCTGGCCGTTGAGGGCAATCCGGCGATCCGTTCCGGCGTCGACAAATTCATGAGCGAGATCGGCTGGCGCGAGTTCGCCCATCACCTGCTTTATCATTATCCGTCCCTGCCGGATCGCAACTGGCGCGCCGGCTTTGACGCCTATCCGTGGCGCGATGGCGCCGCCGATCTTGAGGCGTGGCAGCAGGGCCGTACCGGCTATCCCTTCGTCGACGCCGGTATGCGTGAGCTATGGCAGACCGGCTTCATGCATAACCGTGTGCGCATGGTGGCGGCGAGTTTTCTGGTCAAGCATTTGCGGATCGACTGGCGGCGTGGCGAGCAATGGTTCTGGGATACGTTGCTCGATGCCGATCTCGCCAATAACGCCGCCGGTTGGCAGTGGGTTGCCGGTAGCGGCGCCGACGCCTCGCCATATTTCCGGATCTTCAATCCGGTGTTGCAGGGCGAGAAGTTCGATCCGGACGGCGATTACATCCGGCGCTGGTGTCCGGAACTCAAGGAGCTGAGCAACGCCGACATTCATGCGCCGTTCAAGGCCAAGGCGGAGGCCTTGGCGCGGGCCGGCGTCGTACTCGGGAAGACCTATCCGCGGCCGATTGTCGATCACGATGCGGCCCGCCAGGCGGCGCTGGCGGGTTATCGGCAGGTCAAGGACGGCGCCGTTCAGCCGCCGCCAGCCGGACTTTAGAGCTTGCGCACCGTGCCGGCGATGGTCGCATCGTCGATGGTGGTAAAATGCGCGGCGATCATGAAGAAGCCCAGCGCCAGCGATGCGACGATCGCAATCGATACCAGCGGTGCGAGGAACGGCTTGCCGACAAACCAGGCGGTCTTGCCGTTTTTCGGACGGCTGAGTTGCACTACGATAATGCTGGCGGCGATCAGAACGAGGCCGATGATCAGGTCCTGCACGGTTATCTCCTCCCAGAGAACTGAAGCGATTTATTGTGCCGCGCCAGACTGTTGTTTCCAGTTTTCAGGCGAGGTCGGAGGTTTGTTCCCCTCCTTGTTGGTTCGATTCTAGGCGCTGCCGCCGGGTCGGTGCAACGCATTTATGACTTGTTAAGGGTTGGCATCGCCGCGCTCGCCGATAAGTCTTCTTGACCTTTTCGCGTTCCTTCCTTATCTCCGCCGGTGGGACACCTCTCCCCAACGAGAGGCTCACTATCTGGAAGGATAGCCAGACATGACGATGACGAAGCCCGGCGTGCGGCCGGTAAACCCGCATTTTTCATCCGGCCCCTGCGCCAAGCGCCCCGGATGGACTTTCCAAGCCCTTAAAGACGCGGCCCTCGGTCGCTCCCACCGCGCCAAGATCGGCAAGGCGAAGCTCAAGCGCGCCATCGATCTGACCGGCGAAATTCTCGGCGTGCCCGAAGGTTACAAGATCGGCATCGTGCCGGCCTCCGATACCGGCGCCGTTGAAATGGCGATGTGGTCGCTGCTCGGCGCGCGTCCCGTCACGATGCTGACCTGGGAGTCCTTCGGCGAAGGCTGGGTGACCGACGTCGAAAAGCAGTTGAAGCTGAAAGACACCACGGTGCTCAAGGCGCCCTATGGCGAATTGCCCGATCTGTCGAAGGTCGATTTCAAGACCGACGTTGTCTTCACCTGGAACGGCACCACCTCCGGCGTGCGCGTTCCGAACGCCGACTGGATCGCGGCCGACCGCGAAGGCCTGACAATCTGCGACGCCACCTCGGCGGCCTTCGCGCAGAAGATGGATTTCACCAAGCTCGATGTCGTCACCTTCTCCTGGCAGAAGGTGCTCGGCGGCGAAGGCGGCCACGGCATGTTGATCCTGTCGCCGCGCGCGGTCGAACGGCTCGAAACCTACAAGCCGGCCTGGCCGTTGCCGAAGATCTTCCGCATGACCAAGGGCGGCAAGTTCAACGAAGGCATCTTCGTCGGCGAGACCATCAACACGCCGTCGATGCTGTGCGTCGAGGATTACCTCGACACGCTGGACTGGGCCAAATCGGTCGGCGGTCTGGACGCCACCGTGGCGCGCTCCGACGCCAACGCCAAGGCGATCGCGCAATGGGTCGAGAAGACCGACTGGGTCGATCATCTCGCCACCGTGCCGGCCACCCGCTCCAACACCTCGGTCTGTCTGAAGGTTGTCGATCCGGCGATTGCCGCATTGCCCGTCGAGGCGCAAGCAACATTCGCCAAGGCCCTGGCTGGCGCGCTTGAGAAGGAAGGCGTCGCTTTCGACATCGCCTATTACCGCGATGCGCCGCCGGGACTGCGCATCTGGTGCGGCGCCACCATCGAGACCAAGGACGTCGAAGCTTTGATGCCGTGGCTCGACTGGGCTTTCGCGCAAGCCAAGGCCGCGCTGCCAAAGGCGGCGTGACGTAATGGTCATTCCGGGGCGCGCCGAAGGCGCGAACCCGGAATCCAGAGCTCCATATCTTTAATCAGCGAATGACTTGCTGGATTCCGGATCTCGCGCTGCGCGCTCGTCCGGAATGACAATCGAGGTTCCCATGCCCAAAGTTCTCATCTCCGACGCACTCTCCGAAGCCGCCATTCAGATCTTCAAGGATCGCGGTGTCGAGGTCGACTTCCAGCCGGCGCTCGGCAAGGACAAGGACAAGCTCGCCGAGATCATCGGCAACTACGACGGTCTCGCCATTCGTTCGGCCACCAAGGTGACACCGAAGATTCTGGAAAATGCCAAGAACCTGAAGGTCATCGGCCGCGCCGGCATCGGCGTCGACAACGTCGATATTCCGGCCGCGACCGCCAAGGGCATCATCGTGATGAACACGCCCTTCGGTAACTCGATTACCACGGCCGAACATGCGATCACCCTGATGCTGGCGCTGGCCCGCCAGATCCCGCAGGCCGACGCCTCGACCCAGGCCGGCAAGTGGGAAAAGAACAAGTTCATGGGCGTCGAAATCACCGGCAAGACGCTCGGTGTCATCGGCTGCGGCAATATCGGTTCTATCGCCGCCGATCGCGGCATCGGCCTGCGCATGAAAGTGATTGCCTACGATCCCTTCCTGTCGCCGGAGCGCGCACTCGATATCGGCGTCGAAAAGGTCGAGCTTGACGAATTGCTCAAGCGCGCCGACTTCATCACGCTGCACACGCCGCTGACCGACAAGACCCGCAACATTCTCGACGCCACCGCGATCAACAAGACCAAGAAGGGCGTGCGCATCATCAACTGCGCGCGCGGCGGTCTGGTCGATGAAGTCGCGTTGCGCGCCGCGCTCGATACCGGCCATGTCGCCGGTGCTGCGTTTGACGTGTTCGTGACCGAGCCGGCGACCGAGAATGTGCTGTTCGGCCACCCCAATGTGATCTGCACGCCGCATCTCGGCGCGTCGACCACCGAAGCGCAGGAAAACGTCGCGCTGCAGGTCGCCGAGCAGATGTCGGATTATCTGATGACCGGCGCCATCTCTAACGCGATCAACTTCCCGTCGATCACCGCGGAAGAAGCGCCGAAGCTCAAGCCCTTCGTCGAACTGGCCGAGAAGCTCGGCTCGTTCGCCGGTCAGTTGACCGAGACCGGCATCAGCAAGGTGCAGATCGCCTATGAGGGCGCGGTGGCGGAAATGAAGACCAAGGCGCTGACCTCGGCGGCGCTCGCCGGTCTGCTGCGGCCGATGCTCGGCGCGGCCAACGTGGTGTCGGCGCCGATCATGGCCAAGGAACGCGGCATCGTGGTCGAGGAAGTGACCCGCGAGGTGGCCGGCGATTTCGAAAGCCTGATCACCATCACCGTGACGACCGAAACCCAGACGCGTGCGGTGTCCGGCACGGTGTTCGCCGACGGCCGGCCGCGGATCGTCAACATCAAGGGCATCCGCATGGACGCGGAGTTCGGTCATTCGATGATCTACATCACCAACCTCGACAAGCCGGGCTTTATCGGCCGGTTCTCGTCGACGCTGGGCGAGGCCGGCATCAACATCGCCACCTTCCACGTCGGCCGCGAAGCGCCCGGCGCCTCGGCGGTGGCGCTGATCGAGATCGACGGCGATCTGCCGCCGGCGGTGCTGGAGCAGGTGCGGGCGCTGCCGCAGGTGCAGAGCGCCAAGGCGCTGCATTTCTAACAGCCCCGGCTGCTTGAGGCCGGCTGCCGATATTCGACAGAACGATGACAAGAACAAGGGGCGATGGCGTTAACGCCGTCGCCCCTTGGCGCATCCGGCCCGCGACAAATAACCGTCGTCGTCCCGCCTTACGGAAACCCGAATTGCCATGATTGCTGCCGCCCGGATTTATCGTCTCGGGAGGACATCATGCGTTTTGGTACAGGCGCCGCGATTGCGCACGCCAATCCGGTATTCAGATCCCTCGTCGTTGTCGCCGTGTTCGCCGGCTTGCCGGTCCTGGCGCAAGCCGCCGAAATCGAAACGCAATCCTCCATCGATAGCGTGACCGTCTATCCCGATGGCGCGACCGTCACCCGTATCATCAAGGTCAACCTGACGGCCGGCGATAACACGCTGCTGGCGCGTGACCTGCCGTTGTCGCTCGATTCGTCGTCGCTGCGGGTCGAGGGCCAAGGCGGCGCGCCGCTCACCATTGGCGCCATCGATGCGCGGCCGCCACGGCCGCAGCCGCCGGCCAATCTGCCCGAGATCGACAAGCGCATCGAAGCCTTGCGCGACCAGCGTGGCGCACTCGACGGCGCGATCGCCGCCGCCACCGCGCGGCGCAAATTCGCCGAACGCTTCGCCGAGGCCTCGCCCGCCGGCATCGGCGACAAAGGTGAAGCGCGCCCGCTCAGCGAATGGCGGTCGGCTTTCGCGGCGGTTGGAGAGGAAGTCGCCGCCGCCGACGGCGCGGTACGCGAAGCGCGCATCAAGCAGCGCGACATCGATCGTGAACTGGCGCGGCTTGAAGTCGAGCGCCGCGCCAAGCCGTCGCGCAAGCTGGAACTGCGCGTCGATCTCAAGGCCGCGACGGCGGCGCCCGCGACCCTGCGGGTGACTTACACCGTGCGCGGCGCGCGCTGGATGCCGCTCTACGATGCCCGGCTCGATACCGGCGCCAGGGATCGCAAGCCCGCGCTTGAATTGATCCGTCGCGCCGAGATCGTGCAGGCGACCGGCGAGGATTGGGACAACGTCGCGCTGTCGGTTTCGACTGTCCGCACCGGGACCGGCGGCGATGCGCCCGAACTGCGGCCGCTGGTCGTGCATTATCCCGCGCCGCCACCGCCGCCCGTCTCGGCGTCGCGGCCATTGGCGACACTGCAGCGTGATGCCGTCATGGCCGCCGCGCCGGCCGCGCGTTTCAAAAGCGAAGCGGCCGCATTGTCGTTTGAGTCGGCGCGCGAGCAGGAAGCCGCGCTCGACACCGGCGGCTATCAGGTTGTCTTCCACGTGCCGGGAAGGACCAGCATTGCCGCGCAGCAGGGCGCCAAGACGGTCCGGCTGGCGACCGCGACGGTTGCGCCGGCCTTGATCGTTCATGCGGTGCCGTCGCTCGACCAGACCGCCTTCCTCGAAGCCGATTTCAAGAATGCCGATGAAGCCGCGCTCTTGCCGGGTCGGGTCTCGCTCTATCGCGACGGGATATATGTCGGCCGCACGACGGTGACGCTGACGCCGACCGGCGATACGGTGCGGCTCGGTTTCGGCGCCGACGACAAGGTCAGGATCACGCATACGGTCGTGCGCAAGGTGACCGGCACCGCCGGCATCATCGGCTCGTCGAAGACCGACGAGCGCGAATTCAAGACCGGCATTCGCAACGGCCACGATGTTCCGATCAAGGTGGCGATCGAAGACCGGATGCCGGTCAGCGAGGCCGGCGATATCGCGGTCGAGATGCTGCCGGTCACCACGCCGCCGACAGCGCGCGACTGGCGCGATCGACGCGGCGTGCTGCAATGGGCCTTCGATATCGCGCCCGGCGAGGCGCGCGATATCAAATTTGGCTGGCGGGTAAGCTGGCCGAAGGACAAATCGGTGGTGATGACGCCGGCGTCGCAATAGACGCCGGCTGGGCGGGGCGCGGGCTGGGACTGTCGGATTGCTGCAATCGGTTATATGATGGTCCGACTTCTTACGGGTGACGAAGCGAGGAACGCGCATTGGCTAGGCCGATCATTGTTCATGCCGATTGGGATCCGGATGCTTCGGTCTGGGTCGCAACCACGTCCGATTTGCGTGGCCTCGTCACCGAGGCCGCATCCATCGAAGCTTTGCGGGCCAAGCTGCCCGGCATGATTCTTGATCTGCTGGAAGAAAGCGGCGATACCGATTTGCCGGTTTCGATTGAGATCGTCGCGCGGGCAAGCGACCGGCTGCCTGCGGCCGAATAGCGGTGTCCGACTATTACCGCGACGTAATCCGGCTGTTGAAAGAGAGCGGTTATCGATTCAAGCGACAGGGCCGCGGTGATCACGAAATCTGGTGGAACCCCGAGACCGCGGTTAGCGTCGTTGTCGATCGTAAGATGAAGTCCCGCTTCACCGCCAACGGTATTTTGAAGGAAGCCGGTTTGCCAAAGTCGCTTTGAGATGCGGGCGCCACCGCCGTCGGGAAGCGCCCGCGCATTGCTTGCCTGAACCGCTCTACATCCCCGGTTCGATCGGATGGTCGATCGCGCCGCCGCTTTCGGCCCAGTCCTTGAACGCACCGAGGTTGAAGACATTGCTGTAGCCGAGGTCCTTGAGCGTCTTGCCGCTCAGGGCCGAACGGCCGCCGGAAGCGCAATAGACGATCAGGGTCTTGTCCTTGGCGAGCGTCTTGTCGTGATAGGGCGAATCCGGGTCGGCGCGGAATTCCAGCATGCCGCGCGAGATGTGTAGCGCGCCCGCGACCTTGCCGGTCTTTTCCACTTCCGGCGCATCGCGCACGTCGATCACCACGGCCTTGCCGCTTGCCATCAGTTCCTTGGCCTCGGCCGGGCTGATCTTCGGCACCGCCGCGTTGGCGGCTTCCATCATCTGTTTGACGTTCGTCGACATGCTCTGCTCCTCGTTGGGGTCCGTCACCGTCGGTCCGGCGTATCACGGCCTGACCTAACATAAGCGGCGGTCTTGCGCGCTGCCGTGTCCCGCCCGTCGGCGCTGCCGAACCGGTTACCGGCCAGGGCCGTCGCCCGGGTTGCTCAGCCTTTGGGGAACGTTAAAATAATTCTTTAAAATCAATCTGTTGGTCATCCACTGGGGCGGCCGGCCAAGGCCGTTCGGCGCTTGCCTCTGGCCACCGCTTCCTTTATCCGAGGGTGGACCTGACCGGCATCGCCCGGCGTCAGTGTCCGAGCGCTGACGCGGAGATGAAGTTTTCATGGCGAATGTGGTGGTTGTCGGCTCCCAGTGGGGCGACGAAGGCAAAGGCAAGATTGTCGATTGGTTGTCGGAGCAGGCCGATATCGTGGTCCGGTTCCAGGGCGGGCATAATGCCGGCCATACTCTGGTGATCGGTAATCAGGTCTACAAACTGTCGCTCCTGCCGTCCGGCGTGGTGCGTGGCGGCAAGCTGTCGGTGGTTGGCAATGGCGTGGTCATCGACCCGCAGGCGCTGCTGGCCGAGATCGCCCAGCTCAAGTCGCAGGGCGTTGCGGTGTCGCCGGACAATCTGCGCATCGCCGAGAACGCAATCCTGATTCTGCCGCTGCATCGCGAACTGGAAGCGATCCGCGAAGCCGACGATTCCAAGACCCGCATCGGCACCACCAAGCGCGGCATCGGTCCGGCCTATGAAGACAAGGTCGGGCGGCGCGCCATCCGCTTCATGGATCTCGCCGATCTGCCGGCCTTGATGCCGAAGATCGACCGGTTGCTGGCGCACCACAACGCGCTGCGCCGTGGCAACGGCATGGCGGAAGTCGAAGCCGCGACGGTGTACGACCATCTGGCGGCCATCGCGCCGCAGGTTCTGCCGTATATGGATTCGGTGTGGTCGTTGCTCGACGTCAAGCGGCGCGAAGGCAAACGCATTCTGTTCGAAGGCGCGCAGGGCGCGCTGCTCGATATCGACCACGGCACTTATCCTTACGTGACGTCGTCGAACACCGTCGCCTCGCAGGCCGCGACCGGCTCTGGCCTCGGTCCCAATGCGATCGACTATGTGCTCGGCATCACCAAGGCCTACACCACGCGTGTCGGTGAGGGACCGTTCCCGACCGATCAGATGCATAACGAGATCGGCAAGACGCTGGGCGAACGCGGCCGCGAATTCGGCACCGTCACTGGCCGGGCCCGTCGCTGCGGCTGGTTCGACGCCGTATTGGTGCGCCAGACCGTGCGCACCTCGGGTATCGACGGCATCGCGCTGACCAAGCTCGATATTCTCGATGGCTTCGACGAGATCAAGGTCTGCACCGGCTATCGTCTGGACGGCCGCGATATCGATTATCTGCCGGCCGGTGAGCATGCCCAGGCGGCGGTCGAACCGGTCTATGAGACGATTGCCGGCTGGAAGGAGCCGACCGCTGGCGCCCGGTCCTGGGCGCAATTGCCGGCTCAGGCGATTAAATATGTCCGTCGTATCGAGGAATTGATCGGCTGTCCGGTGACGCTGTTGTCGACCAGCCCGGAGCGCGAGGATACAATTCTGATGAAGAATCCTTTCGAGACTTGAGCTGTCTCTCGCGTCTTCTGAGCCCAATCCATCGGCCCCAGCAACATATCGGGTATTTGAAAAGCATCGGACACCGAAAAAAGACACGATCAAAAGGTATTTCACTGCGTAATGGCTGACTATTATCCCCTGATCGCCCGTGCTGTTGCCGGCCTCGACAAGAATTCGGGCGAGAACCGTCGCGCCCTTTATGAGCGCGCGCGTTCGGCATTGGTCAATCAATTGCGCGGAGTCGATCCGCCGCTCGACGAATCCGAGATCACGCGCGAGCGCCTGGCGCTGGAAGACGCGATCCGCCGCCTGGAGGCCGAGTCCGTCAAGCGGCCGCGGACCGAATCGCCGCCTCACGACGATCAGCCGGCCCAGCCCGACACCTCTCATCCCGTGGAAACGCCACGTCAGCCGCCGCAAGCCACCGGTGGCGAGGAGCGTCCGTCGCTGCGCCAGCAGGCGATGCGTGAATTCCGGAGCACCGTGGCCGAGGCCGAAGGCCTGGGCGAAGCTTCGGCGGTGGCCAAGCGTTCGGCGCGCGCGGCCTACGATGACGTTCAGGGTTACGACACCCCGGGCTATGAGCCGCGAGCGGAGCAGAATCGGCCGGCCGCCGCTCGTCACGATGTCGCGCGTCACGACACGGCGGCGCATGATGAAGCCTATGGCCATGCCGGCGCCGCCGAGGATCATTATTTCGAACCGCCCGCCGACGATCACTACGACGCGGGCGGTTACGAGCCGCCGCCGGAGCCGCCGGCCGGTCATGAGGAGTGGCATCCGCCGGCCGCAGCCGACCATCTCCCCGACGAGGCCGAGGTCTATCATGGTCCGCCGCGCGACTACCGGCGGATCGCCAAGTTGGCGGCGATGGCTTTCGGCGCCGTCATTGTGCTGATCCTGGCGGTCTGGCAGGGCGGCGCTTTGTTGTCGGCGGTGACCCACACCGTCGCCAGCCTGACCACCGCGCCGGCGCCGGTCAAACCGAAGGTGGCGAGCGACACGACCACCCAGCGCAAGATTACCGACCGCATCGGCTCCAGCGATAGCGGCGGCGCGAACGCGCCGAGCGCGGCGGTGGCGCAGAAGGTCGTGCTTTACGACGAAGACCCGAGCGATCCGAAGGGCAAGCGTTATGTCGGTTCGGCGGTCTGGCGCACCGAGACGGTGTCGCCGGGGCCGGGCCTGGCGCCTGAACTGGCGGTGCGCGCTGACGTCGAGATTCCCGAACGGCGTCTGCGCATGACCTGGTCGTTGCGGCGGAATACCGACAAGGCGCTGCCGGCGAGTCACACCATAGAGATCATGTTCACCTTGCCGGCCGACTTCGCCGAAGGCGGTATCAACAACGTGCCCGGCGTGTTGATGAAGCAGGACGAGCAGGCCCGCGGCGTGCCACTCGCCGGTCTGGCGGTCAAGGTCACCAACGGTTATTTCCTGATCGGCCTGTCGTCGGTCAGCGTCGACCTGCAACGTAATATTCAATTGCTGAAAGAGCGCGACTGGTTCGACATTCCGATCGTTTATACCAGCGGCAAGCGCGGTATTCTCGCGGTCGAAAAAGGCACGCCCGGCGCCCGCGCCTTCGAGGAAGCCTTCCGCGCCTGGGGGCAGTAGCGCCCTTCTTTTCGTTCGAATCTGGCGCGTTACGGTCCGCTTGAACGATTTGAAGTTGGCGGCCCGTGCGGTCGGCCTTTGGCCGGAAGCCGACGGAATGCGAATCGCGGGGCCGCGCCGGGCTCAGCGCTGCGGCCGAATGCCGTCATGATAAAGCCGTCGATTTGACCTATCGCATGGCGTGCCAGCGGCCGGTGGTTTTGATTGCCGCTCAATGATGAGGGAAATCATGGCTCCTGAATCGAAAGCGGCGGACGCGCCGACGGTCGTGCCGATGCCGGCCACCACCCGTCAGGCGCGGCGCATCGAGCTCGAACCGGGGCCTGGTCCTGAGCCGGAACGCGATTCCTACGCGGTGACCGCGCTGTCCGATATCGTCGACCGCTCGACCCATGCCGCCGCTGCCCGCTTCACCGCCGGTCTGTCGCCGGCGGCATTGGCCGAAGCCTATCTCGACTGGGCGACGCATCTTGCCTTCGCCCCCGGCAAGCGGCTGCAACTGGCCGACAAGGCGTGGCGCAAGGCGACGCGGCTGGCCAATTACGCCACCCATTGCGCGCTGAAGGCTGACCCTTCCGTCGCCTGCATCGAGCCGCTGCCGCAGGATCACCGCTTCGACGCGCCGGAGTGGAAGCAGTGGCCCTATAACCTCATCCACCAGTCGTTCCTGCTCACCCAGCAGTGGTGGTACAACGCCACGACCGGCATTCGCGGCGTCACCCCGCAGCATGAAAATGTCGTCGAATTCGCCGCCCGGCAGATGCTCGACATGATGTCGCCGGCCAATTTCCTCGCCACCAATCCCGAACTGTTGCGCCGGACGGTTGCGACCGGCGGGATGAATCTGGTGCAGGGCGCCCGCAACATGGCCGAGGACTGGGAGCGCACGGTCGGCGGCCACAAGCTGCCCGGCACCGAGAACTTCAAGGTCGGCCGCGACGTCGCGATCACACCCGGCAAGGTCGTCTATCGCAACCGGCTGATCGAGCTCATCCAGTATGAGCCTGCTACCGCGCAGGTGCGGCCGGAGCCGGTGCTGATCGTGCCGGCCTGGATCATGAAGTATTACATCCTCGATCTGTCGCCGCATAACTCGCTGGTGAAATACCTGACCGGGCAGGGCTTCACCGTGTTCATGGTGTCGTGGAAGAACCCGACCGAGCAGGACCGCGATCTCGGCATGGAGGATTATCGCGAGCTCGGCGTCATCGCCGCGCTCGACGCGATTTCGTCGATCGTGCCGGAGCGCAAGATCCACGCCGCCGGCTATTGCATCGGCGGTACGCTGCTGTCGATCGCCGCCGCCACGATGGCGCGCGACGGCGACGACCGGCTTAAATCGGTGACGCTGCTGGCGGCACAGACCGATTTTACCGAAGCCGGCGAACTGATGCTGTTCATCAACGAGAGCGAACTGGCCTTCCTCGAAGACCTGATGTGGGAGCAGGGCTTCCTCGACACCAAGCAGATGGCCGGTGCGTTTCAGTTGCTGCGTTCGAACGATCTGATCTGGTCGCGGATGGTGCGCAACTACATGATGGGCGAGCGCGAGCCGATGACCGACCTGATGGCCTGGAACGCCGACGCGACCCGTATGCCTTACCGGATGCATTCGGAATATCTGCGCAAGCTGTTCCTTGACAACGATCTGGCGGAAGGCCGCTACCGCAGCGGCGGCCGGGCGGTGGCGCTGCGCGACATCACCGCGCCGATCTTCGCGGTCGGCACCGTCACCGATCACGTCGCGCCCTGGCGCTCGGTGCATAAAATTCACCTGCTCACCGACACCGACGTTACCTTCGTGCTGACCAGCGGCGGCCATAATGCCGGCATCGTCTCGGAGCCCGGCCATCCGCATCGGCACTATCAGGTGCTGACGCGGATCGATGGCGATCATTATCTCGATCGCCATAGCTGGGAAGAGCAGGCGCCGACCAAGGACGGTTCGTGGTGGCCGGAATGGGCCGCCTGGCTCGGCGAGCGCTCCGGCGCACCGGTCGCGCCGCCGCCGATGGGAAGCGCGGTCTGTCCGGCGCTGGCCGACGCGCCCGGCCGTTACGTGCTGGCGGACTGACGCCGTCGCCGGACAAGCCCCGGGGCTATTTGGCCCAGGGGAACAGCACCGCCGGGAAATCGGCCGCCGAGCGCCGCGTCTTGTCGTCGGCGCGATAGGTCGGGCGTGGGCTGTCGTCGGCCACCACCAGCTTGCGATAGAGATGCCAGGTGGCGTGGCCGAGGATCGGCACCACGACCGTTAGTCCGACGAACAGCGGCAGCGAGCCGACGACCAGCAGCGCCGCGACGATCAGGCCCCACAGCGCCATGGTCATCGGGTTCTTCGCGACGGCGCGGATCGAGGTGACCAGCGCCAGCGCCGCGCCGACGTCGCGGTCGAGCAGCAGCGGGAACGACACCACGCTGATGGTCAGTACGACGATGGCGAAGACGAGGCCGACCAGATTTCCGGCGACGATCAGGTGCCAGCCGGCGGCGGTGGTAAACACATCATGCAGGAAGGCGGTCGGCGAAGCCGGCGGCGCGTAGCCGAAGTCGGCGATATAGATCGCGTTGGCCGCCGCCATCCACAGCGCGAAGACCAGCGCGAGCAGAAGGGCCAGCGCGACGATGCCGCCGATCGAGGACGAGCGCAGTACGTCGAAGGCGTGCGACGCCGAATTGTCGAGACCGGCCTCGCGTCGCCGGCTGAGTTCGTAAAGGCCGAGCCCGGCCACCGGGCCGATTAGCGCGAAGCCGGTCGCCAGCGGATAGAGCAAAGGCAGCACGGCATAGCCGAACGCCAGCCGCGCGGTCAGAAGACCAACGATCGGATAGATCAGGCATAGAAACATCGCGTGGGTCGGCATCGCCTGAAAGTCGCGCGCGCCGAGCCGCAAGGCATCCTTGATATCGGCAAAGCCGATGCGCCGGACCTGCGGTTCGGCCGTACTGATGCCGGCGCCGAGAATGATATGCGAATGCGTCATGAGCAAGCCTCCTGAATCACGTTCAGGCTGCCGCGGCGTCGCTCCCGACCTTCGCCAGTTATCGTTCAGCTCAGGTCATTTCCTGCCACGAGCCTGCGTCGACGCTACCATGAATTGCGGGCGGCCCGCGTTCACGTTTTCGCGCCCCGGCTGTGTCAGCTCCGTGTCGGTTCCATGCCGGTTCCGGCGCGGCCCGCTCGCGAAGTGTTGACTTGGTCGGCACCGCCGCCGCTGGCTAAGTCAGCGTCCCGACAACGGCAATCCCGATCTGCTTCCGCGGCGGTTTCAGGAATTTGCGGCAGACAGAGGATTTCCGGCATTGACCGACGACGTACAGGCTTATGCGCTGATCGGCGTGACGCTTCTGGTGATCGCCGCGAGCTTCATGATGTCGGGCCGGCACAGCAGCATTGGCGGATTTTTCGATGGTCACGACGAGGCCGGCCGGCCGCCCGGCCTGTGGACGCTGGTCCTGAGTCAGGTCACGACCTGGATCTTTGCGCGGTCGCTGTTGAATGCCGCGATCCTCGGCTACTACTACGGCATCGCCGGCACGCTCGCCTACACCGCCTATTACGCCAGTTTTCTGACCGGCTGGCTGTTCGTCGATGGCATCCGGTTTCGCGACGGCGCCGGTTCGATTCACAATTACCTGCGCGTGCGTTTCGGCCGCGTCGGCGTCGGTTGTTTCAATCTGGTGATCGGCCTGCGCCTGCTGTCGGAGGTCTTCGCCAATCTGCTGGCGGTCGGTTTGATCTTCGATGGCTTGTTGCCGGGCACTCATGCCGGCCAGATCGCCGTGGTCGGTCTGGCGCTGCTCGGCCTCGGCTACTCCGCGATGGGTGGCCTGCGCGCGTCGCTGCACACCGATGTGATGCAGATGCTGGTGTTCCTGGTTGTCTTCGCGATCACGTTTGGCGCGCTGGTGTCGCTCGACGGCTTCTCGTTTGCCGCGGTCCTCACCGCGCCGGGGATCGCCGGGCCGGGGCCCGGCTGGATGCTGCTCGCGGTCGCCGGACTACAGGTGTTTTCCTATCCGGCGCATGATCCGGTGATGACGGATCGCGGATTTCTCGCCGACCGCGCCACGACGGCGCGGAGCTTCCTGCACGCCTTCTGGATTTCGGCGCTTTGCATCTTCGGCTTCGGTCTGCTCGGCGTTCATGCCGGGCTGGTGGCGTCGCCGGGCGAAGCCATGCAGGCGGTCTGGGTGCGTCTGTTTCCGCCGGCGGTTCTGATCTGTCTCAACGCCGCGCTGATCATCTCGGCGCTTTCGACGCTGGACAGCGCGCTGGCGTCGGCGGCGCGGCTGGCCATTCGCGACATGGGACTGGCGGCGGCAACAGTCGCCAATGGCCGGATCGCGATGGCCTTGTTCATGCTGGGCGGCGTCATCATGCTGCTCGCCAACGTCACCAATCTTTACGCCGCGACGGCGGTGTCCGGCACCGCGTCGATGTTTCTGGCGCCGGTGCTGTTCTTCAACATTCTTGGCACGGCGCGGGGGGTGCCGCTGTGGTCTTATGCGGTGAGTTTCGCGGCGTCGTTCGGCGGCGCGTTGCTTTATTTGTTTATCGAGGCGCAGGCCGATTGGGCGATGGCCTTGATCGGGGGCGTGCAAAAATACACCGCGCTGTTCTGGATCTGCGCGGTCGCGATGATCGTCGGCAACGCGGCCTTTGCCGTCGGTCTGGCGTTACGTCCGGCGGCGTCGCAACGCGCGAGAGCGGCGCGCTCCGCGTAACGACAGCTCCAGTTTCTTGTCATCCCCGCGCAGGCGGGGTGTTGTTGTAGGCCGCGACGATGCTGTGGAAGCGCGCGTTCGGCAGAGCGGCAAGGTCGGCCTTGCGCGGCGAGGCCATGGCCGCACACCTCAAGCATCGTCATTCCGGGGCTGGCGAAGCCAGAACCCGGAGTCCAGACGGGTTGTCATGCGCTTCTGGATTCCGGGTTCGCGCTTGCAGCGCGCCCCGGCATAACGGCGAATTAAATTTCTTGACAACATTCCTATATAGGACTATAAGCACGCCATCCCGCCCCATCGAAGGGGTATCTGCGCAAGCATCTTCAGATGCGGGGCGGGGAGCGGTGGCCGGAACGGGGGCGTCGGAGATGCGGCGCAACTTCCCCCTCCGGCGGTCCAAGCCGCATCGTCCCGGCGCGCCGACCGCGCGTCGCCGGGTCCCGCTGATGGCGATCTGCAAGCACGGTCAGAGTGCCCGATATGAACGCCTGGACCCATAGCGGTGGATAGGCCGGCCTGCCGTAAGGGAGGCGGCCTGAAACGGGACGTCCACCGGGGGCGATACGGAGCAAACCTGACAAACACCGCGCGCGGGACGCCAGGATGATGGCGGACTTGCGGCACTATCACCACTCGACAAGCCTCGATGTCGCGAGGCGTCGAGGCCCGTGGGTCCTTCGGACCCCTGGCGTTCCGCGCGCCCTTCGTTTCCGGCAAGGGCGACTGACTGAAGACGACGGCGTTCCCCGCGCCGGTCAAGAACAGGGGCGGCGGAGCCATGCCTGTTTTGGGTCGCATCCGCTTAAGACGAACCAGACCTAAAGAGGAGCCATGCGATCCACGCAGCGCTGGCCCCAGTCCGCTGTCGACGTTGACATAGGTCAAAGGCGGCCGACGGCGATCGGTATCGAATGTAACCAAATAATCGGGGTTACATTGAGGGGAATCGCCATGTCCTTATCCGTTGCCAAATCATCCCGTTCTCCGCTCGCGGTCATGGCGCAATGGTGGCGCGACTGGACCGGCGGTCCGGTCAGTCAGGACAGCGACGAGGCGGCGCGCATCGCGCATGATGTCAATGTCACCAGTTTCGAACTTGAACGGCTGAACCGCCTCGGGCCGCACGCCGCCGACCTGATGGAGGTGCGCATGGCGCAACTCGATCTCGACCGCGACGAAGTCGCCCGTCTTGAGCCCGGCGTATTGCAGGACATGCAACGGGTCTGCTCGTTCTGCGCCAGCCACAAGCGTTGCAGCCGCGACGTCGCGCGCGATCCGGCCGATACGATCTGGAAAAGCTATTGCCCCAACATCGGGACCTTCGAAGCGCTCGACGCGCGGCCGTGGGAAACGCGCCGCGAGTGGTAGCGCGTCGCCGGCGATCGCGCCGTGGAGCACAGCCTTGAAGCACATATGAAAATGGCCGGGATCGCTCCCGGCCATTCTTATTCGATGATGGGTTTCGCGCCGGTCAGTGCATCGACGCCTGCGCGGCAATCGCCGCCGGCTGGGCCTTGGGCTGTTCGAGCGCGGCGATCGACGACTTGACCGCCTTCTGCACCTTCTCGAAAGCCCGCACCTCGATCTGGCGCACGCGCTCGCGCGACACGCCGAACTCGGCGGCCAGGTCTTCCAGCGTCACCGGATCGTCGGCCAGGCGGCGCGCCTCGAAGATCCGCCGTTCGCGGTCGTTGAGCACGTCGAGCGCCGAGATCAGCGCGTGATGGCGGTTGTCGCTTTCCTCGCTGTCGGCGAGAACGCGCTCCTGGCTCGGCGCATCGTCGACCAGCCAGTCCTGCCATTCGCCGCTTTCGCCGTCGTCACGGATCGAGGCGTTGAGCGAGGCGTCGCCGCCGAGCCGGCGGTTCATGTCGACGACATCCTGCTCAGTGACGCCGAGCCGGGTCGCGATCAGTGACACCTGATCGGGCTTCAGATCGCCTTCTTCCAGCGCCGAGATCTTGCTCTTGGCCTTGCGCAGGTTGAAGAACAGCTTCTTCTGGTTGGCGGTGGTGCCCATCTTCACCAGCGACCACGAACGCAGGATGTACTCCTGGATCGCCGCCTTGATCCACCACATCGCATAGGTGGCGAGCCGGAAGCCCTTTTCCGGTTCGAAGCGCTTGACCGCCTGCATCAGGCCGACATTGCCTTCCGAGACGACTTCGGAAATCGGCAGGCCGTAACCGCGATAGCCCATGGCGATCTTGGCGACGAGACGGAGATGGCTGGTGACGAGCTGGTGCGCGGCTTCACGATCGCCGTGCTCGCGCCATTGGCGCGCCAGTGTGTATTCCTGCTTCGGCTCCAGCATCGGGAACCGGCGGATTTCTTCGAGGTAATGAGACAGTCCAGTTTCGGCACTCAGTGCCGGCATCGTGGCAGAACGGGCCATGGTAGCGCCCTCCTTACATGAATGCCCCCGACAAGTCGGCGGGCGGTTGTCACCGTCGCTCCCCGAGCCGACGGTGCGCATCCTGATGATCGCGACGCTTCATCGCGAGTCTTCATCGCTGCTGCAGCATACTGGTCGGGGCGGGGGAGTGGAAGCAATCCGCCGTCACGAGGTCGTGACCCAGCCATGCAGCCGTAAGCGATTGTTGTTGTGCGGTTATTTTTGACAGGCAGGTCCGGTTAACGGGGCTTTAACCGGCCGGAATATCACGATAACGCCGCAATTGGACCGATCGTTCCAGATGGAACGCGGTTTCCGGGCGGGAATCGATGTGCTGTGGGAAGTCACTCACGGTAAATGGGGTGGCCGGCCGGTTTTTCAAGGGCGCCATTGCCGCCGCCCGGCAAAAAGCCTCGTTTCGGCGCGTGTGTCAGGCTTTCGCCCGGAGATGATCGATCAGCGCCTGAATATCGGCCGGTGGCTCGGACTCGAAGCGCAGGAATTCGCCGGTCGTCGGGTGGGTGAAGCCGAGCACCGCGGCGTGCAGTGCCTGCCGGCCGAGCGCGTCGAGCGCGGCGCGTGTTTTCGGGCCCAATTGCCCGGCTTTGCTTTTGAAGCCGGTGGCATAAGTTTCGTCGCCCATGATCGGGTGGCCAATATGGGCGAGATGAACCCGGATCTGGTGGGTGCGGCCGGTCTCCAGCATGCAGGCGATCAGGCTGGCGATCGTCTTGCCCTCCGGCGCCTCGGCGGCTCTTTTGCCGGCGCGCTTGCCGAGCTTGATGTCGTCCGGCGCCAGATAGGTCTCGCGCAATTCCCAATGCGTTACGGCCGGCCGGCCATCCTCGCGCACGGCGCGCTTTTCGCGGCTGTGCGGATTGCGGTCAAGCGCGGCATCGATGACGCCGCTCGTGCGCGATGGCGCGCCCCAGACCACGGCGAGATAGCCGCGCTCGAGTTCACTTTCCAGCTTGTCGGCGAATTGTTTGGACAAGGCGTGATGGGCGCGGTCGTTCTTGGCCACGACCATCAGGCCGGTGGTGTCCTTGTCGAGCCGGTGCACGATGCCCGGCCGCTTGACGCCGCCGATGCCGGACAGGCTGTCGCCGCAATGGGCGATCAGCGCGTTGACCAGCGTGCCGGTGGCGTGCCCGGCCGAGGGGTGGACGACGAGCCCCTTCGGCTTGTCGATGACGATCAGGTCGTCGTCCTCGTAGACGATGGTCAGCGGGATCGCTTCGGCCCGCGGCTTGGCCTCTTCCGGCGGCGGCAGGGTGACGGTGAGGATATCGCCGGATTTGACCTGGGCCGACGGATCAAGGATCGTGCGCGCCGCAGCGGGGGCGTGCGTCGGCTCTTGAACCGCCACCTGGCCGTCGAGGATCAGGGCCTTGAGCCGGGACCGCGACAGCGTTGGGATTCGCGCCGCCAGCACGCGGTCGAGCCTCGCGCCGGCGTCTTCCGGGGCCACGGTGATGGTTTCGCTGGCGCTGTCTGTCATTCTTTCTGTCTAGTCACTATTCGAGCCAAGCCAATGTCCGAAGACGCCAAACCGATGAACCCCGATCAGGCCCGCGCCCTCATGCAGGTGCGCCGGTTCATGATGATCGCGCTGTTGACGACCGTCGTCGCCATCGGGCTGGTCTTCGCCGTCATTGGCTACAAGATTTACCGGTCCGGCGACAGCGCCGAGGAGGCCGCCGCCCCGCCGCCGGATGTGACCGTCAGCCTGCCGGCCGGCGCCAAAGTGCTGTCGACCGCCATCGGAAACGACCACATCGTGGTAACGGTGGAGACCCCCGCCGGCGTCGAATTGCGGACCTTCGATCCGGACACCTTGCAACCGCTCGGCCGGCTGCATTTGACGCCGAAGCCCTGATAGGTCTTGCCCCCGGCCGGCCCCGAACCCCACGCGCGGACCGTCTGCCCGTATTTACCTCGCCGCAATTGTCGGTCTGCATTTGGCTGGCTGTACTTGCGCGGGCCCCCGATCAAGGCTATCCCGTGCGCCTTGGTCCAGCTCCCTTCGTCTAGTGGCCCAGGACGTCGCCCTCTCACGGCGAAAACAGGGGTTCGAGTCCCCTAGGGAGCGCCACAGGATGCTCATCCTCTCCGCCATTACTTTCGAGCATCTGGCTCCCTAGGTGCCTCCAGCTGGAGGCACATAACTTGAAAATACCAAGAATTCCCAATGCTTGGCGGCATCAGGTCGCTACTCTCTCATCAGGCGATGAGATGAGAAGGGCCATGCGGCACCCGCAAGCGACCAACAAAACGTCTAACAAAACGTCCAACGGGGAGGAGGCTCATGGCTGACTTCCTCACCCGACGGAATGGCACTTGGCATTTTGTCCGACGTGTCCCGCTGGAGTTTGCGGCCTTCGACAAGCGCGGGATTGTCCGGCACTCCACCAAGGTCAGGGTAAGCACCGACCGAACGGGCCGCCGTGCTTCTCAAGTGGCAGACCGGTTGAACGCCGCACTCGAATCAGAGTGGCGTCAATTGGCGGGTAGCGCCGCTGATCCATCTCTCCGCGCCTATGAAGATGCGCGTCGGCGAGCCCGCTCTCTGGGGTTTGAGTATCTGGACGCACCGGACGTGGTTACCCTAGCCACGGCTCGGCGTTTGGAGCGGCTTGAAGCGCTTGAAGCCCGGAGGCTCGAATACGACGCGGTCGCGCGCGCAGCCCTGCTTGGGGCTCAGCCGCAGCCATCATTCAAGCTGTCCAATCTCTTTACTGAATATGAAGCGGCGACCAAGGACGAGACCGCCCCGTTTTCCCGCAACCAGCTTCGGATTTGGCGTAATAGCCGGATGCGTGTGGTCAAGGAGTTTGTCGAAATTGCCGGTGACAAGCCCGTTGCAGACCTGACGCACAACGACGCGATCGATTACCGAGAGTGGTGGCGGGACCGCGTTGTTGCGGGCGAGGCCAATGCCGGCTCGGCGAACAAATCGATGGGCATGCTCAGTCGGATGCTCAAAGAGATGAGCATACGTCACCGACTGAATCTTCCTGAAATTTTCAAAGGTCTACGGCTAAAAGCTGGGCCAAATAACGTTCGCAGCCCCTTCGAGACTGATTTCATTCAGCAGAAACTTTTCGCGGTGGGAGCACTAGATGGACTAAACGAAGAGGCTAGACACATCCTCTATGTGCTAGCCGACACGGGTCTGAGGCCCTCGGAGGCCGTCAACCTACAACGGCACACAATTCATCTGGAGGCCCCAGTGCCCTATGTCGAAATCTTGCCGGACGGCCGCGTGCTGAAGTCGAGCGATTCGAAGAGAGAAGTCCCGCTCGTAGGAGCAGCGCTGGCTACGATGAAGCTGAATCCCGATGGCTTCCCGCGGTACAAGGACAAGTCGTCGTCGTTGTCTGCTTTAGTGAATAAGTATCTATCCGTAAACGATTTGCGGCCCAGCCCCATGCACGGGCTCTATTCGTTTCGTCACAGCTTCAAGGATCGCCTGATCGCAGCGCAGGCTCCTGATAGCCTCATCGATAGCCTGATGGGTCACCGCAGCGGCAAGCCTAAATACGGAAAGGGACCGTCGCTGGAGCTTAAACGCAAGTTTCTGGAATCCATCGCTTTTACACCGCCTTCGCGGCTGTAGTTGGCAAGAAGGCGCCGGGCTCGGTCTCGAACCGCCTCGGCGCGCTTCAAATCGGCAAGCTCGGACTCAAATTTTTCGAATAAGGGGACGTATATGTCTCCGTCGAGCTCGATGAAATACGCGAGCAGGATCAGAGCGCGTTCTATGCGCTCGATGAGAGATAGGTTGGAGTGGGCGGCATTTCGGGCTGCTTCGCTGCTCATAAGGCGATCATACGCTAGGGATGGATACTGACGAGGCGGCGTTCCGGGCGAGGCCGGTAATGTACTAAGGTTTCCCATTCTTTAGGCCTCGGGAGGGGACGTCTCCATGACGCCCCCTCATCACAGGGCAAATTAAGCCTCCAGGGACGCCGTGGCGGAACGCCGTCTGCGTCGGGCCTTCGTCGGTGGCGAGGGTTGGGCGGGAGTTCTTTCTGCGCCAGCGCCACGCACGGCTATGCCAAGAAGCATCTCAGGATCGGCGAGAAGGAGTACGCTGTGCCGATATCCTTGATCGTCCTGCCACAAGAGCCGGGAACGGTAGGCCTTCGCGGGAGCGAAGCCATCTGTCGGCGCAAACGTTTCGACACCGTATGAGAGCTTAGGGTTGAGCGCTGCTTGGTCGGCCATAACCCACCTGAGCCCATGCGTCTTGGCCAGGGTTTCCGGGTCATCTTCGCTGAGTACGCTCTGGCGATCGAGAAGGATGATCCTTGATTTGAAAGGTTTATCCGTCTGAAGGCGGTCTGGCCTGCACCCGGTTCGGATGACACCCGGTTAAGCTAATCCTGCCTTCATCTCAAAGTCCATTGGGCTCACATATCCGATGGTGGAGTGGCGCCGTTTTGGGTTGTAGAAGCGTTCGATATAGTCGAACACGTCGGCC
>WGNB01000004.1 GCA_016124795.1 Rhodopseudomonas sp.
GGCATATGCGAAGTTCTTCATCGCCTTCGCCACGGTGCTCGCCTTGATCGGCATCACGGCATGGTTGGTGCGCCGCTTCGGTGGCGACCGCCTCGGCGGCGGTAACGTGCGCGGCCGTCAGCCCCGGCTGGCGGTGATCGACGCCGCGACCGTCGACGCGCGCCGCCGTCTGGTGCTGATCCGCCGCGATAACGTCGAACATCTGCTGCTGATCGGCGGCCTGACCGATATCGTCGTCGAGCCCAATATCGTGCGCGCGGCCGCCTTGCGCGAAACCACGCGCGAACCGGCGCGGGTCGAACCGCCCCGCATCGAAGCCGCGCGCCCCGAACCGGCCTTGCGGCAAGCCGCTCCGGTTGACAATGGCTGGCCGCTGCAACCGGTCAGCGAACCGGCGCCCCCTGCGCCGCCGCCGCGCAGCTATCGCGCCGCCGCCGACGAACCCTGGCTGGCGGCCGAACCGAACGCCCGGCCGCGCCAGGCCGACAGTTCCAGCCTGACCGGGCTGGCCGCCGAACTCTCGACCAAACTGCATGTCCAGGAACCGGCGCCGGTGCGCGCCGAACCGGCCTACCGCGCCGAGCCGGCCTTGCGCAGCGAACCGGTCATGCGCAGCGAGCCGCCGCTGCGGCACGAGCCGGCCCCGATCCGCCACGAACCGCCGGTCCGGGCCGAACCGACCTACCGCGCCGAACCGGCGCCGCGCAGCGAAACCCCGGTCCTGCGCAGCGAGCCGCGGCACAGCCCGGCTTTGGCCGCGACCGCCGAACCGGCGGCCGGGCAAAACGATCACAACCTCGCCGAAATGGCGCAACAGCTCGAAGCGGCCTTGCGCCGTCCGCCGGCGCCCGAGGCCCGGCCGCCGGTCACCGATCCCTTGGCTGCAACGCAACCGGCCGTCGCCGACCAGCGTCCGGCCGGCCGCGACTACAAGCTGCGCGTCGATCCGCAGTTCGAAACCCAGCAGGCGGTCAAGGCCGAGCCGCGCTTCGAAGCCCAGCCCGAACCCCGCCCGCAAGAGACCCGGGAACACCGGGCGCGGTCCGCCGCGCCCGTGCCCGGCCCGCAGCCGACCGCGCCGCAGGCCGGTCCGCCGCAGGTGTTCAACAGTCTCGAAGAGGAGATGGCGAGCTTGCTCGGCCGTCCTCCGGGGAAACCTTGATCGATTGGTCCGACCGCCGTGTTCGTCATGTGACGGTGGCGGTTGGGGTAGCGGGACTGCTGCTGGTGGCGACGACGCCGGCCGGCGCGCAGAGCGTCAATATCGACTTCGGCCAGAATTCCGGGCTGACCGAGCGCGTGATCCAGATGATCGCGATGCTCACGGTGCTGTCGCTGGCGCCGTCGATCCTGGTGATGATGACCTCGTTCACCCGGATCGTGGTGGTGCTGTCGCTGCTGCGCACCGCGCTCGGCACCGGCACCGCGCCGCCCAACGCGGTGATCGTCTCGCTGGCTTTGTTCCTGACCGCCTTCGTGATGGGCCCGGCGCTTCAGCAATCCTACGACACCGGCATCAAGCCGCTGATCGCCAACGAGATCACCACCCAGCAGGCGTTCGAACGCGGCGTCGTGCCGTTGCGCGCCTTCATGGAAAAGAACGTCAGCGAGAAGGACCTCCGGCTGTTCGTCGACATGGCCAAGCTGCCGGTGCCGGAAACGCCGGAGAACCTGTCGCTGCGAGTGCTGGTGCCGGCCTTCATGATTTCCGAACTCAAGCGCGCCTTCGAGATCGGCTTCCTGTTGTTCCTGCCGTTTCTGATCATCGACCTGGTGGTGGCTTCGGTGCTGATGTCGATGGGCATGATGATGCTGCCGCCCGTCGTCGTTTCGCTGCCGTTCAAGCTGATCTTCTTCGTGCTGGTCGACGGCTGGAGCCTGGTCGCCGGCTCGCTGATCCAGAGCTACGGCCAATAAGCCTGCCGCCGGCGCAGGCCACGGCGCTTCGCGCCGTCATCGCGGCGACCCGTCACCGGATCACGATGCGCTATTGTTATGACGCCTTGCGCTTGCCGAGCGAGCCCGTCGGCGTCCGGTCGGGCTTGAGCGGCTCGCCGACCGGCACCTTCGGCAGCGGTTGCGCCGGCGATGCTTCCGCTGCGTTGCTCGCTTCCTTCGCGACCTTCGCCGCCGCATTCGACGATACATTGGCCGGCGGCGCCGGCTTGACGGCCGGCTTGGCGGCTGGCGCGGTCAACGGACCTTCATCCGGATAGCGCGCCTTCAGATCGCGCAGGAAGGCATCGAGCGTATCGGTGCTGGCCACCTTACGCGCGATATCCTGAAACTCGGCACTGTCGGGACCGATCGGCGAACTGACGACTTCGAACGCGCGGCCGTCCGGTCCGCCGGCGAATTTCGGCGCGTATTTCTCGCGCAAGCGCGTGAGGCTGATCTGTTCGTCGCTCAAGGCGTAACCGACCGCGGCGCGCAGGATGTCGGCACGTTCCGTGTCATTGAGCGGCGTGAACTGCTTCCAGCGGTCGCCATACATCAATTCGATCTGCTCGGCCGCCTTGCGATAGTGCTTGGCCGACCACAGGATATTAGCGCGCAGCCGCATCGCCTCGGGGCCCTCGATATTGGCGATCACTTCAAGCGCCAGTTCACGACGGCCAATATCGGACATTGCGCGCGCTTCCAGCAGCAGGCGTTGATCGCGCGATTCATTCGACAGGTTCGACGTCCGGGTTTGACGCAGCGTCTCGAGCGCGCGGTCGGGCTTGTGATTCATCAGATAGATCGTCGCGAGCTTGGTCGCGACCCGGGCGCGCGCCGCGCCCTGCAAACGATGGTCGACCTGATGCTGCAGCAACTCGGCGGCCTGATCGAGCAGATCGACCGACACCAGCCGGTCGGCCAGACGCCGGATCATCTCGTCGCCGCGCCGGCCGATCGGCGTCAACTCGCGAAAATCATAAAACAACCCGAGCGCCTCGACCGGCGGCAACGCATCGCCCTTGCCGGACAAAAACAGGCTCTCGAAAGTCCGCTCCGCCTCGTCCTGAATCTTTCGGGTCGCGTCGGAATTGGGATGCGCCAGCAGCGCCGTGCGCATGACATGGAAGGCGTCGCGGTAGCGCGCGTCCTCGGTATAAAGATGGGCCAGGATACGCAGGCCTTCGGTCTCGGTCTCATCGCCGCGCCAGACCGTGGTCAAGGTCTCCAGTTCGTGGATGGCCTCGTTGTGCGGAATGGCATGGGCCGCCAGCAACATCGCGATCTCGCGCAGACGGCCTTGCGCCGCCGCCGGCCGCACGCTGGAGGCGGCCGCCGCGCGATATTTGGTCAGCGCCGCCTCGTTGCGGCCAAGGCTCTGATCGATCCGCCCCGCCAGCACATCGATCGCCGGACGCATTTCCGATGGAATACCGGTGGTTTCCAATTCGTCGAGCGCACGGGTCGCACCGGCAAAGTCCCGCGATTCAATGTCGGTGCGGATTTGCTCCCGCATCGCCATCTGTTGCAGTTCCACCGGCAAGGTCCGGATCGCGCTATTGGCCGCCTTGAAACCGGCATAAGCCTGCGGCCAGTCGCCTTCCCGCGCATAGGCGACCGCGCGCCAGATTGGCGCATCGAGCTGATTGCCGACCACGGGATCGGACAATTCCTTGATCGCCTGCTTCGGACGATGAAGCATGATATCGGCCAGCGACTTCATGATGCTGCCGGCGACATCGGAACCGTCGTGCTGATCGGCCATCGCGACATCGAGCACCGCCTTGGCCTCCGCGCCCATGTCGCGCGCCAGATAAAAGCGCGCCAGATTGAGCCGCGCTTCGCGGCGCATGTTCGGCGCCGCCGCAGCCGCGGTGCGGATCAACTCGGCCTGCCGGGCGTTGTAGGGCGCCTTGCGGTCGAAGGCCCAGACCTGATTGTCGAAGGTCAGCGGCATGAAGCTTTCCGCCATCCGCCGTTGCTGTTCGGCGAGCGTCGCGGCCGACAGTTGCAGTCCGCCGGGCCTGCTGATGACGATCCTGTCGTCGCCCAGCGACGCGGTGACGTCGTCGGCGATCGGCTGCAACACAACGCCATGCGTTGACGTCAGCGCCCGCAGTTCGACGAAATATTGCGGCTTGAGGAAGCCGCGCGCCGGTCCGAGCCCGGTGACCACCATCAACCGATCGCCGATATCGGGGTCGTCGAGCATGTGCACTTTGCCAGCGCGCTCGAACGGCACGATGATCCGCGCCTGCCGCGCACCAACCGTGCCGCGCTCGATGGTCAGCGGCAAGGTCGGCGCGGTACCGGCATCGCCGATATTAACGACCCAGCCGGGCCCGTCGGCCTCGAGGCTGGACAGCAATGGCCGCGCCAGCTTGATGCGGACGATGGCTTCGCCATCCTTGCCGCGCGACGAAATCGCCTCACGAACCATCAGCGTCGAGGCATGCGCCAGCGCACCGATATCGACTTTGGCGGCGCTGTCGAAAATCAGCCACAACATGTCGGCGCGGGTGAAGACCGCCGCCGGCGTCGCCACTGCGAAGGGGAAGGCGATCCGCAAATTCTCGGCCAACTGGGTGGCGACGGCAACCACCGGCGCGTTCGGGTCCGGCGGCGGCGCGCCCATCGGTCCGCTCGGGCCGGGCGCGGCAGCGACCGCCGGCATATGGGCCGGCGCCTTGTCAGGCTGCGGATGCGCGGCCGGCTTTGCCGGTTCTGACTTGGCCAGTTCTGACTTGGCCAATTCCGGCTTAGGCGATTCCGGCTTGGCCGCCATGGCCGCCGGCGCCGGCGCGGGCTTCGCCGGCGCCATGACCGGCGGCTGCGGGGCTTCAACCTTCGCCTCAGGCTTCGGTTCGGGTTTGGGCTCGGGTTTGGGCTCGGCTTTCGGCGCGGCCTCTAATCCGACCGCCATCTTGATGGTGGCCGGCGGCGCGGGCGGCGGTGCGGGTTCCACCGCCTTGGCCTCGCGAATATCGCGGATCAGCGGCTCGCCCTTCGGCAACGGCGGGGTTCCCGACGGCACCGTTTCCGGCGCCGCGATCGCCGGCACCGTCGCCGGTTTGGTCATCGGCGCGGGCGTCGCCATCGGACTGGCCGCTGCCGCACCGGCCTTGCCGTCCATCGCGGCGGCGGGACTGGCCGGGCTGGTGCGCTCCGGAGCGGCCTGCGCGACGTGCTGCTGCCGGTCGTCGCCCAGCGCAACATCGACGACGAAGCTGCGATCCTCATGGAACGACCGCACTTCCGGTTCGCCATTGAACTTCAGGTTGACCGCGACCTGATCGAACTCGGTCTCGGCATCGATCCCCTGCACCGTCGATGGCATCGTCGCCAGCGCGTCGGCGAGGTCCCATTTGATCTGCTGATCGAAATGCAAGGTGAGCTTGCCGGCGGAGCGCTCGGGCATGACATTGGCGCGATCCGGCAGATCGAAGATATAACGCATGAAGGTCGGCAGCCGGGCGACCTTGACGCGGATCGTCGGCGTCACCTTCTTTTCAGGTTTCAGGCTCTGCTGACGCAATTGCCGCTCGGCGCTGCGCGCGCGGCTGGCCAGTTCGTCGACCACCGCCTGCGGCAGACCCGGCAACGGGCCGGCCCAGTCGGTCGGCAGCAGATCGACGTAAAGCCGCTCGGCGGCGGGGATGACGTTGTATTTGACCTTGCGCGCCAGCGCGATGCGCACCGCGCCGCCGTCGGGGTCGCTGCGCGATGCGCTGATATAATCCGGCGCGCCGGCATTCATGCGATCGACCGCCACCGCAACCGGATGCTTGAACTTGATCACCATGATCGCGCCATTCAGGCGCACCTTGGCGTCGACCGCTTCGTCAAAGCGGAACACCAGACGGGTAAATCCGTTGTCGGTTTCGACGCGGACCTCGCCTTTGATCGGTTCGGTCGAGCCCGCGCTTTGCGCGATCGCCGCGCCGCCGGCCGCGCCAAGAACGACCGTCAGGCCAAGCGCCAGCGACAAGCCGGCGCGGCAGGCGCGTCGCCACGGCAAAATCCGCCCGAGCGAAATCCGCGCCCACGTCGACGCGAAGCTTGGGTACACAGCCTGTGACAAAGCCGACATCACGCTTTCCACCCGGCGAGACTGCCGGCGGATAAAGCCTAGGGAACCGCATTTAATGGCGCGTTAACCGTCGAGACTAAAGTCGCAGGAATACCGCTGCGGACGCGCTTTTTTAGCGCCGGATCCGGTCCGCACCGGCAAAGGTCCGGCGTCAGCTATTGCCCGGCTTGCCCGAAATTTTCGGCAACTGATCGGCGCCGCCCGATGCCGGCTGCTGCGCCCGGGCGCGGTTGGCCAGTTCGACGGTCAGACGCTCGGCCGCCTCCGAGCCCATCTGGGCGAGAATTTCCGACATCGAACGCGGCTTCATCGCCGTCGCCACCTCGACGAGAATGGCAAGGTTGAGGCGGTCGAAGATGCGGGCGGCATCCTTCGGCTTCATGTTCTCATACATCGACACGATGCCCTTGAAGCGGTCGGCCTCCGCTTTGTCGCGGGCGCCGGTCTCGACCTTGATGCGGGCCTCGACCTGCTTGAGTTCGTCGACCTTGGCTTCCAGCCGCTTCTCGGCCGCCTTGATCAGGCTTTCGCGCATGTCGAGTTCGCGGGCGCGATTGTCGAGCGCCTCACGGCGGTCCTGCAAACGACCGAGAATGGCGCGCTCGCCGGGCGAATTGACCTTACCGTTTTCGAGCGGCGAGATGTCGCCGCCGACGTCGAGTTTGGCGCCGGCCGGCGGCTTTTCGCTGGTCGGCAGCGGCGGGCCGGCGTCGGCCTTTTTCTCGCCTTCGCCGCCGGACGAACCGGTGATGTCGCCGCTCATGTCCTGCGGCTGAGGCTGGACCTTGGCCATGCCGGTCGCGGCCTTGCTCCGGCTGGCGGCGGCTTTGGTCTGGTCGACCGAACCGGTGACGTCGTTCTTGCCATCGGCGCTGTAATTGAACATCTCCTTGGCCCAGGGCAGCCTGGCGGTCGCCGGCGCCGGCGTCGTCTCATCGGCGACGACGATCTTGGGATAGTCCGGCACGGTCGCCGGATCGGTCACTTTCAGCGCGTTCTTGTCGAGCTGCTGCATCCGTTCGGCCATGGTGTAGCCGCCGTCGAACACGATGCCCGACACCTTCAGGACGAACAGGCAGATCGCCGCCAGGATGACGACCGGGATCAGCCGGAAATCACGCGCCTTGCCGATCATGCCGCGATTCCACCGGAACGAACCTGGCCATTGAGGCGGGCGCGCGAACGCTCGGCGAAGGCCTGCGCCGCTTCCGCCACCTTCTGCGCGTCGGGCACTACCGGCGGCGGCGGCGGCTCTTCAACCGGCCGGCCAGCACCGGCGATCCGGATGATACGGGCCAGCAGATCCTCGCCGGCCTGCAACTGTTTGCCCATCTCGGCCGCCATGATCTCGCTGCGTTGCAGGCGCTCGTTCAGCGTCTGCTCGCCCTCGCGCATCGTCGCTTTCAGACCGCCGATGGCGCGCTCGGCGATCTCGGTGGCGGTGATCAGTTCGGAAATGGTGGCGCGCAGCGACTGCTCGTCGGCCTTGAGCAGGCGCAACTGCTTGTTGAGACGAACGCAATAAAGGATCGTCATCAGCAGGAGCACCGACACCATGCTCTCGATGAAATAGCCGTAATGGTAGTTCACGGGGCCTCCACGCGGCTGTTCGGCTCGTCGGCCTTTTCGAACATGGCGAATGTCGTCCTCGGCTTGCGCAAATGCTTGGCGACGCGGACGGCGACGCGGTCGCCGACACGGCCCATCCGGCCTTCGGTCAGGGTGACGTCGCCGGAACGCACCGTCACCAGCGCGTCCGGCTTCAGTTCCAGCATCAGCGTATCGCCGACATTGAGGCTCATCATGCGGCGCAGCGGCAGGCGATCTTCATAAAGCACGGCGTCGACGTCGATCTCGGCCTGACCGATTTCGGTGGCGAGATGGCCTTCCCAGATCGGGTCACGGCCGAACTTTTCGCCCATGAACATCTGGAGCAGCGTTTCGCGGATCGGCTCGATCGTCGCGTAAGGCAGCAGCAGTTCGATATTGCCGCCGCGGTCTTCCATGTCGATGCGCAGGCGCACCAGAATGGCGGCATTGGCCGGTCGCGAAATCGCGGCAAAGCGCGGATTGGTCTCAAGCCGGTCGATGTTGAACTTGACCGGCGACAGCGGCTTGAAGGCGAGTTCAGCGTCGGCCAGCACGACCTCGATCATGCGCTTGACCAGATTGGTCTCGATCGTGGTGTAGGGCCGGCCTTCGACCCGCACCGTCGAGGCGCCGCGGCGGCCGCCGAGCAATACGTCGATGATCGAATAGATCAGGCTGGACTCGACGGTGGCGAGACCGAAATTGTCCCACTCCTCGGCCTTGAAGACGGCCAGGATCGCCGGCAGCGGAATCGAATTGAGATAATCGCCGAACCGCACCGAGGTGATGCGGTCGAGCGCGACTTCGACGTTATCGGAAGTGAAATTGCGCAGACTGGTCGTCATCAACCGCACCAGGCGGTCGAAGACGATTTCCAGCATCGGCAGACGCTCGTAGGACACCATCGCCGAGTCGATGATGGCGCGAATGCCGGAATTGTCGTTGAGGTTGACGTCCGCCAGGCTGAAGCCGAGCAGGCTGTCGATTTCCTCCTGATTGAGGATGCGTTCGGCGCCGCCTTTGTTGGCCTGGAAGCTGGCGCTGTCGTCGACCATCGCCGCCCATTGCGCGGCGGCCTGGTCGGCACCGGTCGCGGTCTCGCCCGCGTCCGGCGCCGGCGCGCCGGATTCGGCTTCCAGCGCCACGCCCCACTCGGCCGCCAGCGCGTCCTGATCGATGTCGTCTTTTTGCGCCATGGTCTTCTTAAGCTGCTTCTCAGGCCTTTCCGGCCCGTCTCAAACGGGAATGGACTGAACGCAATCGAACACGGGCGGCTGGCGCGACCGGTCCGGGACGCCGGACCGCGCGGCCTTACTGAACGACGATCTCTTTAAACAGCACCGCGGTGATCTTGTTGGGCGCGACCGCAACATTGACCCGCCGCGTCAGTTCTTCCTTGAGCCGGTAGAGGCCGGCCGAGCCGTCGAGATCGGTAGGGCGCAATTCGCGCAGATAGGTCTGGAAGGCGTCCATCACCCGCGGCATCAGCGGCTGAATCTTCGGCACCAGTTCCGGATCGGGCAATTCGAGCACGATCTTCACTTTAAGATATTGCGTACGATCGCCGCCGCCATTGGCGAGGTTGACCAGAACGTCCGGCAGATCGACGAAAGTCGCCGGCTTGGCGACTTCATGCTTGGGCTCTTCCGGTTTGGAATGACCGAACGCCATGTAAGCGCCGCCGCCGCCACCGACGACCGCGAGCAGACCCGCCGCGGCGATGATCATGACCTTCTTCGAGGGCAGCTTGCCTTTCGCCTTTGCCGGCTGACCGCCCTCTTCGGCCTTGTCATCCGCGTCCGCCGCCGGTTTCTTTGCCTTAGCCATCAACTACCTCAGTTCACGGGTGTTTCGCCGGACCGGCAGACCGGCTTGCGATCGGCACACCCGGCGAAACCGCGACCGGCTTGCGGTCAGCGCTGCGCCCGTCAACGAGGGTAGGTAACTATGGTTAACAGAAACTTTATAAAAGGCGGTAAGTCGGCATGTTTTGCCGGGTGACCGGCAAAGACGGTTAATTTTGCCCAGCCAAAGCCCCGCCGATTTTATCTAATCCATTGATATTTCGTTATTTTCCGACTTGGCACGGGCTCTGCAATCTCTCCCGTCAGTCGCCGGCTTGGGAGAGCGGGCGACCGGATGCCGGCAAGACCGCCCTGGGGAGGGCCGGTCCGGCCGATCGCTAAGGGGAGAATACCGATGCAGAATGCCCTGCTGGTCGGGTTATCGCGGCAAGTCGCGCTCGAACGCGAGCTGGACGTCGTCGCCAATAACCTCGCCAATATCAATACGACGGGATACAAGAGCGACGGGTCGCTGTTCGAGGAATTCATCGGCAGGACCGCGCGCTCCGACAAGATGACCGAGAAGGACCGCAAGGTCAGCTTCGTGCGCGACCGCACCACCTGGATCGACATGAGCCAGGGCGTGATGCAGCGCACCGGCAATCCGACCGACGTCGCCATCGACGGCGCCGGCTTCATGGTGGTGCAGACGCCCAACGGCGAGCGCTACACCCGCAACGGCGCCTTGCAGATCGACGCCCAGGGCCAGTTGGTGACCGCGGACGGCAACCCGGTGCTCGGCGAATCCGGGCCGATCGTCTTCCAGCCGAAAGACCGCAACATCGCGATCAGCGCGGACGGCACCATCAGCGTGCAGGACGGCGCCACCACCAACACCGAGGCGCTGCGCGGCAAGCTGCGCATGGTCTCGATCGACAATCCCGGCGCCCTGCTCAAGCAAGGCGCCAATACCTTCTCGGTGCCGGACGGCCTCAACGTGACGCCGAACACCACCGGCCGCTTCGTGCAGGGTTCGATCGAAAAGTCGAACGTGCATTCGGTGCTCGAGATGACGCGCATGATCGAGGTGACCCGCAGCTACACCCAAATCGCCACCATGATGTCGACGCAGGCGGATCTGCAAAAATCGGCGATCGACAAACTCGCCGAAATTCCGAACTAGCGCGGCGACGCGGGAGAATAACCGATGCGAGCACTTTACACCGCGGCGACCGGGATGGCGGCCCAGGAACTCAACGTCCAGGTCATCTCGAACAACATCGCCAACATGCGCACCACCGGCTACAAGCGGCAGCGCGCCGAATTCCAGGACCTGCTGTACGAGCACGTCAGCCGTGTCGGCACCCAGACCTCGGCGCAGGGCAACATCCTGCCGGCCGGCGTCGAACTCGGCTCCGGCGTCAAAACGGTCGCGACCCCGCGCATCATGACGCAGGGCACGCTGGCGCAGACCGGCAAGGATTACGACATCGCCATCCGCGGCGAAGGCTTCTTCAAGATCCTGCAACCGGACGGCACCACCGCTTATACCCGCGACGGCTCGTTCGAACTGGACTCGCAAGGCCGCCTGGTCACCGCCTCCGGCAATGTCGTGCAGCCGGGCATCACCATTCCGCAGAACGCGACCTCGGTGGTGATCAACGCCCAGGGCCAGGTATCGGTGACGCTGCCGGGCTCGACCGCCACCTCCACGGTCGGCCAGATCGAACTGGCGATGTTCATCAACAAGGCCGGTCTGAAAGGCATCGGCGACAACCTGTACCTCGAGACGCCGGCCTCCGGCACGCCGCAGAACGGGACGCCCAACACCGACGGCTTCGGCGACCTTCAGCAAGGCCAGCTCGAACAGGCCAACGTCGAAGCGGTTTCGGAAATCTCCGACCTGATCGCCGCGCAACGCGCCTACGAAATGAACGCCAAGGTGATTTCGGCGGCCGATCAAATGCTGTCGACCACATCCAACTTGATGCGCTGAGGCATCGTCATGGTCAGAAACACGATCGAAACCACGTTCCGGAAGACGATCCGCACCCGGTTACTACGGCTGGCCGCGAGCCTCGCCGTTCTCGCTTCCGTCATTGCGACCATGTCGAGCGCCGCCGTCGCGCAGACCGCGCCGGGCGAACCGCCGCATCCGATGCTCAAGGCGCAAGCCACCGTCACCGGCCCGATCGTGCGGGTCGGCGACCTGATCGACAATGCCGGCATCATCGCCAATGTCGCGATCTTCCGCGCCCCCGATCTCGGCGAGACCGGCACGGTGCCGGCCGAAACCGTGATCGAAGCGGTGCGCGCCCATCAGTTGATCGGGCTCGACACCGGCGGCGTCAGCGAAGTTGTCGTCACCCGCGCCAGCCGCGCCATTCCGGTCGCCGATATCGAGGCCACCGTCGCGCGGTCCCTGTCGCTGCGTTACAACCTCGGCGACGCCAAGGACGTGACCGTCCACTTCGAGCGCGACCCGCGCATGATTTACGTCGAGCCGAGCGCCAAGGGCGACCCGCGCGTTTCCCAGATCGCCTACGATCCGCGCAGCGGCCGCTTCGACGCGATGCTGGACGTACCGACCGGCGCCGCCAATCACGGCATCCTGCGGCTGTCCGGCCGCGCCGCGGTCACCGCCGAAGTCGTGACGGTGTCGCACAACATCGAACGCGGCGCGCTGCTCAAGGATTCCGACCTGACCGTCGAACGCCGGCCGCGCGCCGAAGTCGGACGCGGCGTGCTGGGCGATCGCGCCCAGATCGTCGGCATGGCGGCCCGCAACATCCTGCATCCCGGCCAGTTGCTGCGCGGCACCGATCTGATGAAGCCGGAACTCGTGCAGCGCAACGAAACCGTCACGCTGGTCTACCAGGTGCCCGGCATCACCTTGACGGTGCGCGGCAAGGCAACGGAAGGCGGCGCCGAAGGCGACGTGATTTCGGTGACCAACGAACAGACCAAGCGCGCCGTGCAAGGCGTCATCGTCGGCCCCGGCCGCGTCGTCATCTCGACCGGTTCGCCGCGGCTGGTCGCCAACCTTCCACCTTCGTCCATCGAGGGGCGCTGACCGCCGGCAGCGCCCGACACTGTGAACGACCTAACCTTGTGAAAGTATAAGTCGATGAAAATGATCCCCGTCGTACGGCGAATGGTTCTGGCGTCGCTGGCCCTGTCGCTGCTGAGCAGTTGCGCAGCCTTCGACAAGCTGAAGAATATCGGCCAGCCGCCGGCCTTGTCGGCGGTCGACAACCCGACGGCACGGCCCGGCTACAAGCCGGTGCAGATGCCGATGCCGGCGGCGCAGCCAGCCTCGTACAATCCGAATTCGCTGTGGCGCAACGGCTCGCGCGCCTTCTTCAAGGACCAGCGCGCGCATCAGGTCGGCGACATTCTCACGGTCAAGGTCAACATCACCGACAAGGCCAACATCGCCAACGAGACCCAGCGCAGCCGCACCTCCAACGAAGATTCCGGCATCGACAATTTCTTCGGCAAGACCAAGGTACCGATCATCAACTCGGCGGTGCCGACCCGCATTTTCACCGCCGACTCGACGACGACCAGCGACGGCAAAGGCTCGGTGACGCGCCAGGAAGCCTTGTCGACCAATGTCGCCGGCGTCGTCACGCAGGTGCTGCCGAACGGCAATCTGGTGATCGAGGGCCGTCAGGAAATCCGCGTCAACTTCGAAATCCGCGAACTCATCGTCGCCGGCGTGGTCCGGCCGGAGGATATCGAAAGCGACAACACCATCGACTCGTCCAAGATCGCGCAGGCCCGCATCGCTTACGGCGGTCGCGGCCAGATCTCGGACATCCAGCAGCCGCGTTATGGCCAGCAGGTCATGGACGTGATCCTGCCGTTCTAGGCATTTGTTACCTGCCGCCGCGCGGCGGCAGGAGGCGGGCGCCCGCCCGCCGTGATGGGGGCAAGGCTTGTTCCGACGACAACGGGTCGTCGCGATCAGGCGCGTTATTCGCCCTCGGTTCAGAGCTCCCCCGCCAGGTGTCGTCTCGCGAGCGGCACATGGCGTCAACGACGCGGCCTCCGGTAGCTCCCCTGCCGGGGGCCGTGTTCGTTTTCTGCGTCCGCGAAGCGGACTGCGACCGGTGGATCGAGAACAGACCCCGCCAGGTGATGGCGTCGCTTGGGTTGTAGCGGGTCGGCCCCGGCCGCAGCCAGTCTGCGGCGGCGCGGAAAGGCCCCGGACAGGCGCAAATGGCGTCCGGCGGCCCCTTTGCCGGCCAGCCCAGCCCCACAACGACCGCTCCGCCCGGCTCACGCCAGGCCCGATCCAGCGCCCCTCCGCACTGTCCGGCTCATCCCTGACCGGCCCCGGACCCCACGTCGATCACGGCGGCAAAAATACAACCTAAGAGAAAAGTTCCATTATCGACTCTCTTTGATTTGTATAATTCATCTTGAACGAGTCTATTTATATAAATACCCTCAACTTTAAATGGTCTAAGAGTCGCCTGACTCGAAAAAGTAAGCAACCACTTGAAAAAGTGGGATAAGTCCGGAGTGAGGGATGAAAATTTTCCTAGCCGACCTTTGCTACCTGCACGACTGGGACAACAACCAGCCCGTGCCGCTGAACGTCGGCTATATCGCCGCCTACCTGAAACAGCAGCGTCCGGACGACGAGGTCGAGCTGTTCAAAGACCCGCGCGAACTGCTGGACCGGCTCGCGGGAAAGGCGCCGGATATTCTGGCGATGAGCAACTACGACTGGAATTCCAATCTGAATGTCCCGGTTCTGGCTCAGGCCAAGAAAATCAATCCGGGCATCGTCACCATCATGGGAGGCCCGAACTTCCAGGCCAACGACCGGACCTGGATGGACGACTTCTTCACCAACCGCCCCGAGCTTGACGCCTATATCACCGGCGAAGGCGAGTTCAGCTTCGCCAAGCTGGTCGGCGAGATCGACGAATATGGCGCCGTCGACAAAATCCCGCTCGAGCAGCGCTCGTCGTCGGTCTACGCCTTCGACCATGCGACGCGGACCGTGCTCAACAACCCGCTCAGCCCGGTGGCGCGGCTGGACCTCTCGACCGTGCCGTCGCCTTATCTCAACGGCATGATGGACAAGTTCCTGCGCGACCCGCGTCTGGCGCCGATCATCGAGACCAACCGCGGCTGCCCTTATTCCTGCACCTATTGCTGCTGGGGTCAGGCCCTGCAATCCAAGGTCAACCGCTTTCCGCTCGACGTCGTGCAGGAAGAATTGCGCTACGCCGCCCGCGTCAGCCAGAACCCGCTCGGCTTCTTCTATGTCGCCGATGGCAATTTCGGCATTTACGAGCGCGACTTCGACATCGCCAAGGTCATGCAGGAATGCACCGAGACCTATGGCGCGCCCAAGCGCGTCTTCATCTATTTCGCCAAGAACACCAATGAGCGCGTGCTCAAGATCGCCGAAACGCTGCGCAGCGTCACGTCGATGTCGATGTCCAAGCAGACGCTGAACGCGACCGCGCTGGAAAACGTCAAGCGCAAGAACATCCCGATCGCGCAATACGACCTGCTGCGCCACGAATGTGAAAAGCGCGGCATTCCGACGTTCTGCGAACTGATCTGGGGCCTGGCCGGCGAAAGCGACGAAAGCTTCATCGACGGCGTCATCGCCACCATCCGCGACGGCCAGCGCGTCACCATGTATCCGCAACTGCTGATCGCCGGCGCCGAATCCAACGATCCCGACTATCGCCGCAAGTTCGGCCTCAAGACCGCCTTCCGCATCATTCCGCGCTATGTCAGCAGCTACGGCGATATCCATTCGCTCGAATACGAGGAGATCGTCGTCGCGCACAACGAGATGACCCGCGAAGGTTTCTGGCGCATCCGGCTTTTCCAGTTCCTGGTGACGATCCTGTCGAACAGCGCGTTCCAGGAATTCAACAAGTCGCTGACCCGCGCCGGCCTCGATTACGGCACGCTGGCGAAGTTCATCCTCAACGACCGGTCGCGCTGGACGCCCGGCGTCACCAAGCTGCTCGATGGCTATCTGCAGGCGGCGCGCGACGAACTGATCGAGAAGGAGGACATCAAGGTCCGCTTCACCGCCGACGATATCGCCAAGGTCAACACCCATCAGCTGGCGCTGATCCCCTATTTCCTCGCCACCCTGGTATCGGACCGCAACATCGTCGCCGGCCTGCATCAATACCTGTCGGACACCGTCACCACCGGCTTCGACGGCCTGGCCGACGCCGCGGCCGTTGCCGAATTGCGGATCTGCCTCGAAGTCGCCTTCGACAAGCTGATCTGCTACGAGCCGCTGCTGCCGCTCAAGTCGGTGTCCTACGATTACGACTTCGACGCCTGGCTCGGCGGCGATGCGGACGATCCGCTCGAGCTGTACCAGACGACACAACCGGTGCGCAGCGACTACCAGATCGACAAGACCATCGTCGAGGCGCTCGAACAGGCCCGAAAAACCACCGCGACGCTGGCCGAGGCGGTCTACCGGGTCCGGACCAACCGCATCGGCCCGCTCGGCGAGCGCGTCTTCTGCTATGTCCGCATGACCAAGGACGCCGGCGACCGCGAACGGCAATTGTCCGTCAACCGGGCCCATGCCGACATGGCGGTCCGGCTGTAGACGCGGCCGCCCCCTTTATCCGCCCGCCCGAACGCGACAGGATGGCTGGTTCGCCAGCCATCCGTCATTATTTCGCGCCATGAGAGCGCGCCATGAATCCGTGACATGAGATCGCCGTGCCTCCCGACACTTCCGGCCGCCCCTATCTGCTGATCCAGCGGCTGACGCCGCGTCTGGCCGCAATCGCGCGGCTGGTGGCGCGGACCGGCATCGCGGTCATGTATCTGCAAGCCGACGAGACGATGCGGCAAGGCGATGGCCTCGCGCGCCTCGCCGCCAGCGGCGTGCGGCAGATCGATTACGCGCAATTGCGCGGCTTCGACGCCTATGGCCACGTCAAACTGGTGTCGCGCCTCGCCACCCGATTGACCGACCGGCTGCTGCCGGAGACGGCGGCGGCCTTGGCGGCCGAGGCGTTTCCGCCGGTCGACGACCGCACCCGCAAGGTCCGCGCGCTGTTTCACGATTTCCTGTCCGGGCACCTGTGGCCGGCGTCCAGCCTTTACACGGCGGCGGACCATTTGCGCGCCACCGGCCACCGCTGTTTCGTCTGGCCGCCGGAGACGCCGTCGGCGCCGTTGTTCCTGCGCGATGTCATGAGTTGGCCGGAATGGGCGCTATCCTGCCTGTTGACGGCCGGCGCCGTGCTGCGCAACGCCGTGTCGCGCCTTGCCGGTCGGTTGCCGCGGCGCGCCACGACGAGCGGCCCGGCGGCCGCTTCGCCGACCGACGCGACCGCGCCGGCATCGGCCGCGCCCGTCGCAACGACGGTGCTGATGTTTCCGCATCAGGGGCCGTTCTACGGTCCGCTGTTTGAGAAGAACCAGTATTACGTCGACGACGCCGTGAGCCCGCTCAACCGCGGCAACGTCCTGCACATCGAGATCGCCGATTTTCTCAGCGCGCCGACCCGCGAAACCGTCGACCAGTCCTACCGCAAGGCCGGCATCGTCCCGCTTTATCTTGCCATCCCACCGCTCGGCGGCGGACCTGGCCGCTGGATCGCCGCGCTCAAGCGTGGCCGCGCCGCCGGCCTGTCGCTGTCGGCCGCGCTTATCGTCGAGATCCTCCGGGCGCGGATCGAACGCGCGCGCGCCAGCCTGCGTCCGTTCGGAAACGCCCGAATGGCGCTGCTGGGTTATGAGTACCTGTTCCCGGTGTGGTTCGCCTATGCGCTGCAGGCCAACGGCTTGCGTATTGTCGCCTCGCAGGAGCGCCTGCTGCAAGCCTTCCTGCCCGACCGCGCCATCATCATCGACGATTACTTCGTGCACAGCGAAGCCGCGCGCGAGGCCTTGCAGGCCAACCGCTATGCCTGCATCGGCGCCATGCACGTCGTCGGCGACGTGCGCACCGAAGACCTTGCCCGCCCGGTCGCGCGGCACGATGGCTTTCCGCCCGGCTACGACCACGCCACGCTGGTGCTCGACTGGCACTCCGACGCCGACCCGGCGCAGAACGCGCAGAACACCACCAATAACTGGGCCAACAACATCTCGTTCTATCGCGACATTCTGCGGCTCGCGCGCCGCTTCCCGCGCTGCTGCTTCGTGCTGCGCGGCAAGAACGCGGTCTGGGTCGATCTGCCGGCGCTCGCCGACGTCCGCGCCGAGGTTGGATCGCTCCCGAACGTGACGGTCAGCACCGATTATTCACGGCCCTATATCGCCTACGATCTGGCCGCCGCCGCCGACAGCATCGTCGCGCGCTACACCTCGCTCGGCGACCAGTGCCTGGCCGCCGGCAAGCCGGTGATCTACCACGAGGGCACGGTGACCGAATGCCTGCTGGCCAGTTCGATCGTCGACTTCTCGCCTTATCCGATCATGGCGCACAGCGCCGCCGAGCTTGAGGCGCTCTATACCCGGGTGGTCGAGACCGGCGACACGATGCCGCCGGAGGCACGGGCTGACATGATCGGCCGCTTTTTCGCGCCGCCGCAGCCGACCGCCCCGGCCAAGACGGCGATGCGGGCGAAGCTTCTCGAATTCCTGGCGGAGCCGGCGAAGGCGGGTTGAACCGGATTTGGACGCGGGGCTGCCGGCAGGAGTGCGGTCAAGACCAGAGCCGATCATCGCGGCCGCCGTCAATTCGGCGCAACCGACAGCCATCCAAATAGTTGACGAAACCAAATAAGGCAGCCCATGATAGCAATCACCTAGAAGGATCATCTCCTAAGGGCGGATAACTCCGAATTATGA
>WGNB01000062.1 GCA_016124795.1 Rhodopseudomonas sp.
GCGAGCCTGGAGCCTGCGGTGGCGGCCAATCCTTACATGCAGTTCTACGCCAAGGTCGACGCGAGCGGCACCTTCAAGTTCAGCTGGACCGACGACGATGGCACCGTCACGACGACGGAACAGAAGATCACCGTGAGCTGACGATTCATAACGACGATGGACCGGCCTTGTTCAAGGCGGACTACAGAGTCGACGGGAGGAACCATGCTGAACACCAAAACCATGATCGCCGCGTTGTGCGCCGGTGCCGTCGTGTCCTGCGTTACCCTGCAGATGACGAAGGCCGATCCGGTGACCGATGAACTGGTGATCGACGGCAAGAAGATGATCACGCACGCCAAGCCGCCGGAAGGCCATCCGCTCGATGTCGTGCGGTCCGGCTGGCTCTATCGCGAGCCCGATACGCGCTCGCTCGAGGCGGATTCGTTCGAAAATCCCGGCATGTTGTTCGTATCGAAAGGCGAGCAGATCTGGAACAAGGTCGAAGGCACCGCCGGCAAGTCGTGCGCTTCGTGTCATCACGATGCCGCCAAGTCGATGAAGGGCGTCGGCGCCAAGTATCCGGTCTGGGATGCCAAGACGAAGCGGCCGATCGATGTCGAGTTGCAGATCGACAAATGCCGGGTCGAGCAGATGGGCGCGCCGGCCTATAAATTCGATGACGGCAATCAGCGCGCGCTGACGACCTATATCAAATACCAGTCGCTCGGGATGCCGGTGCATGTCGATCTGTCGAAGGGCGACATGAAGGCGTGGTGGCAGAAGGGCAAGGATGTTTACTACACCCGCTTCGGTCAGCTCAATCTGTCCTGCGCGTCGTGCCACGAGGAGAATAACGGCAAGCACATTCGCGCCGACCATCTCAGCCAGGGCAACGTCAACGGCTTCCCGACCTATCGCCTCAACACGACCGGGATGGTGTCGGTTCAGAACCGGTTCCGCGGTTGTATTCGCGACACCCGCGCCGAGATTCCGAAGGCGTTCTCGGATGAGCTGATGGCGCTGGAGCTTTACGTGACCTGGCGCGGCACCGGCCTGTCGGTCGAAACGCCGGCGGTTCGCCAATAGCGTTTCGTCTCACGGGCTCTGCAAGCCAATAAAAAACGCCGCGCGAAACCCGCGTGGCGTTTTTCATTGTTGCGACTGAAGATCGAAGCGTCAGATTTCGACGGTTGTCGTGACCGGGACGTGATCGGACGGCTTTTCCTCGCCGCGATAATCGCGGGCGATCTTGATCTTGGAAACGCGACCGGCCAGCGCGTCGGAGGTCCAGACGTGGTCGAGGCGGCGGCCGCGGTCGGCCGTGCTCCAGTTCTCCTTGGCGCGATAGCTCCACCAGGTGTAGAGCTTCTGCGGCTCCGGAGTCAGAACGCGCATGGTGTCGATCCATTGACCGGCCTGGCGCGCGGCGGTCAGTTTCTCGCATTCGATCGGCGTGTGCGACACCACCTTCAGCATCTGCTTGTGGCTCCAGACGTCGTGTTCCAGCGGCGCGACGTTGAGATCGCCGACCAGAATGGCGTTCTGCTTCTTGCCCGGCCGCAGGCCCGGATGCGCCTTCATTTCATCGAGAAAATCGAGCTTGTGACGGAATTTCTCGTTGATGTCCGGATCCGGCTCGTCGCCGCCGGCCGGCACGTAGAAATTATGGATCGTCAGCGGGTCCTTCAGGCCGGCTTGTTCGCCGAGCAGGACCGAGATGTGGCGGCAGTCGCTTTTGCCGCAAAAGGTTTCGACCGAGAAGCTCTCGATCGGCAGGCGCGAGACGATGGCGACGCCGTGATAGCCCTTCTGTCCGCTCAAGGCCGCGTGGGTATAGCCCAGGCGCTCGAACCGCTTGAGCGGAAAGGCGTCATCCGGGCATTTGGTTTCCTGTAGGCACAGGACATCGGGCCGCGCGCTTTTCAGAAACTTGGCGACCAGATCGATGCGCAGGCGAACGGAATTGATATTCCAGGTGGTGATCTTGAGCGGCATGGCCTCAAACTAGGGGCTGTACCGCCGTTTGTCACGGTCACGCGGGGGCTTGTCCCGCTTATCTCGCCGGCAAAGTCAGCAAGGAGCGGCGCCCGCTTCGGCGGGCCGCTAGTTCCGGTATCGATTGTAATCGATCTTGAACATCGCCGGGTTGGGCTGCTTGCTGCTGTCGAGATTATAAACGGCGACCGTGGTGTCGTAGCCCTGCGGGTCGGTGACGGTCCATTGCTTGAGCTGCATGTCCTTGGCCGAGAACATGATCATCAGCCGGCTGGTGCCGACCATGCCGTTTTTCTCCTCGACCACTGCGGTGACGAAGACGTCGTCGGCATAGACCGCGACCAGCCCGGCATCCTTCATCAGGTTGACGTGGTCGGCCAGCAGGAAGCGCAACGGCGTCTGCGACAGCGGGTAGACATCCTGGGTCGCCAGCTTGGTATCGCGCACCACCACCGACGAGCCGTCGGCGATCAATTCGATGGTGCTCGGCGGATCGTATTCGAAGCGGACGCGGCCGGGCTTGGCGATATAAAACTCGCCCTTGCTGCGGCTCCCGTCGGGCCCGACCTGGACGAATTGGCCTTGCAACTGCTGCACGCTCGACAGGTAATTATCGACCCGCTCGGCAATCGCCCGCTGTTCCGGCGTCAGCGTGATCGGGGTTCCGGGTTTGCCGAGGAGGTTGGCGAAGGGATTGGGGATCAGGCTCGGCGTGTCGTTCTGGGCCTGATACTGGATATTGGCCGGCGGCCGGACAATGGTCGGGGTGTTGTTGCGGGCGACGACGGTGCCGGTGATATCGGCTCGGGCATGGTGAGCCGTCGGACGCGGCGTTGGCAGCGGCACGGATTGCGCCAGCGCCGATGTGGCCATGACGCCGGCGAGCACGGCGGCGATTACACTGGTTTTCGCCAGGTGCTGCGACGCTTTCTGTTGTCGGGCCATCTGCTGTCGGGCCATGGGTACCGTGCCTTCTCGATCTCTCGTTGTAACCGGCGACTTGTAGATACCGGCTGTGGCTATTTCGCGGCCCCGGGGCGGCGCCGAATCATGCGCTGATTCGGGGCTGCCCGCGACCCTCGGAACTTATTCGCGGCCCGAAAATCGGGTCGCCTGGCGACTAGTAACGTTCGTCGTCCGGATTCTCCGGAATCAGAATTTCGCGTTTTCCGGCATGGTTCGGCTGGCCGATAATGCCTTCTTGTTCCAACCGTTCCATCAGGGTGGCGGCGCGGTTGTAGCCGATCTGGAGCCGGCGCTGGATGTAGGAGGTCGAGGCCTTGCGGTCGCGCTTCACGATGGCGACGGCCTGGCTGTAGAGATCGCCGCCTTCCGCCATGCCCATGCCGGTGGAATCGAACACCGCGCCATCGGGCGATAGTTCCGGCTCTTCGGCGGTGACCTCTTCGAGATATTCCGGCTGGCCCTGCGATTTCAGGTGGCGGACGATTTTCTCGACTTCGTCGTCCGAGACGAAGGGACCATGGACGCGGCTGATCCGGCCACCGCCGGCCATATAGAGCATGTCGCCCTGACCGAGCAGTTGTTCGGCGCCCTGCTCGCCGAGGATGGTGCGGCTGTCGATCTTGGAGGTGACCTGGAAGGAAATGCGGGTCGGGAAGTTTGCCTTGATGGTGCCGGTGATGACGTCGACCGACGGACGCTGCGTCGCCAGGATGACGTGGATGCCGGCGGCGCGCGCCATTTGCGCCAGACGCTGGATCGCGCCTTCGATGTCCTTGCCGGCGACCATCATCAGGTCGGCCATTTCGTCGACGATCACGACGATGAACGGCAGCGGCTCGAGTTGCAGTTCTTCTTTCTCGTAGATCGCTTCGCCGGTTTCCTTGTTGTAGCCGGTATGGACCGTACGGCTGAGCGTCTCGCCCTTGGCCTTGGCTTCGGCCAGACGCGCGTTATAGCCGTCGATATTGCGGACGCCGAGCTTGGCCATGCTCTTGTAGCGGCCTTCCATTTCGCGCACGGCCCATTTCAGCGCGACCACGGCTTTTTTCGGATCGGTCACGACCGGCGTCAGCAGATGCGGAATGCCGTCATAGACCGACAGTTCGAGCATCTTCGGATCGACCATGATCAGGCGGCATTGTTCCGGCGTCATCCGGTATAGCAGCGACAGGATCATCGTGTTGATGGCGACCGATTTGCCGGAGCCGGTGGTGCCGGCGATCAGCAGATGCGGCATGCGCGCCAGATCGACGATCACCGACTCGCCGCCGATTGTCTTGCCGAGACAGAGCGCAAGCTTCGAACTGGATTCGGTGTATTCCTTGGCTGCCAGCAATTCGCGGAAATAGACTTTCTCGCGCACCGGGTTCGGCAATTCGATGCCGATGGCGTTACGGCCGGACACGACCGCGACGCGCGCCGACACCGCGCTCATCGAGCGGGCGATGTCATCGGCCAGACCGATGACGCGCGACGATTTGATGCCGGGCGCGGGTTCCAGTTCGTATAGCGTCACCACCGGGCCGGGCCGCGCATTGATGATCTCGCCGCGCACACCGAAGTCGCCGAGCACGCTTTCGAGCGCGGTCGAATTATTTTCCAGCTCTTCCTTCGACAGAGTGGCGCGTTCGGAGGCCTTTTGCGCGGTCAGAAGATTGAGCGACGGCAAGACGAAGCCTGCACCGCCGCGCTTGCCCGCTGCTTTCGGCGCGGCCGTGCGGCGGCGCACCGGGGCCGGCTCGGCCTCCGCTTCCGTGGGCGCTTCGATGTCTTCATCAAATTCGTCGTCTTCATCGGCGTCCGGCGCTGGCGCCATGCTCGGCGCGGCGACCCGCCCGAGATTATCGAAACGTGGCTCCTGGCGCGTTTCCTGACGCAGATCTGGCCGCGTGCCGCGCGCCATAACGACGCCATCCGCCAACGGCCGGCGCGTCTTTCCATTGGCCCAACGGCCGATGCGGGCTTTCCAGCTCAGCAGCGCATGGACGACCATGCCGAGCAGCGGCGAGGCGTGATCCCGCTCGTCGTCGTGCTCAATTTCTTCGTCTTCATCTTCTTCGTCGGCGGCGTCGGCCTTGTCGAAGGCCGATGCTTCCGGCGCGGCATTGCGGCCGGGCCAGCCCCAGCCGGTCGCGATCATCAAGGTGACGATGGTCCCCAGCGCGAAGGCCAGCGACAGGCCGATCAGCGGCAGACCGGTCAAGGGCGCCGGCAGGAACAGCGACGGCAGCACCAGCATGCCGTCGCCACAGGCGCCGCCCAACCCGGAGGGCAGTGGCCAGGAGCCGATCCGCGGCAATGTCGAGGCGAAGCCGGCGGCCATGAAGGTTGCCGCGAACCAAACGACGCTGCGCCATTTTTCGCCGATCGGACGGTGCGATAGCAGACGCCAGCCGATCAAAGCTTCCGGCGCGAGCAGGAGGACCGCGGCCAGGCCGAGCAGTTGCATGGCCAGATCGGAGAAAATCGCGCCCGGATAGCCGAGCAGATTATTGATCGGCGTCTGCGTGGCGTGGCTGAGCGACGGGTCCTGTACCGACCAGGTCGCCAGCGCGATCATGCCGAGCAGCGCGCAGGTCATCAGCGCCAGTCCCGCCAGTTCGCTCAGGCGGCGGCGCATGATGTCACGGAAGTGATCCGTGACAAAGGCGACGACGTCGAGGCTGCGGTCCGCTGATGCCATTCTTCCTTAGCCTCTTCCACTCTTGGACATGAACTCGTCCGAACCCCGCACGGGATTTATCTCGATCATCTGCCTAACCGAAAACCTTGACGATTCGATGCAGTGCTTCCGCCGTGGTCTCGCTGTCCTGCACCATCGCGACCCGGATATAGTCAGCGCCCGGATTTGTGCCATCGGCTTGCTCGCGCGCCAGATAACGGCCAGGTACGACGCGAACGCCGGCTTCGGCCCATAGCCTCTTGGTTGCGACTTCGCTGCCGCCGAAAGCCGAAACATCGAGCCATAGAAAAAATCCGCCGGCCGGTCGCACGTAGCCGTAGCGGTCGCCGATAATCTGATCGGCGAGATCGAACTTGGCGGAATAAAGTTCGCGGTTCTTCTCGACGTGGGCCTCGTCGTTGTAAGCGGCGATCGCGACATGCTGGGCCGGTGACGGCACTTGCGGCGCGGCGACGTTGCGCAGTTCGAGGAAGGCGGCGAGGAAGTTCCTGTCGCCGGCGACAAAGCCGACGCGCAAACCGGGCAGGTTCGAGCGCTTCGACAACGAATGAAAGACGATGGTGTTGGTGAAGCCCGAGCCGGCCGCTTCGAGCATCCCGGCCGGCTTATCGACGCTGTAGATTTCGCAATAGCATTCGTCGGCGAAGACCAGAAAGCCATAGCGGCGCGACAGCGCGGCGAGTTTGTCGAGATAGGCCCGCGAGGCGACCGCGCCCTGTGGATTTGACGGCGAGGCCAGATAAAAGGCGACGGTGCGCTTGAGCAGTGCATCGTCGAGCGCATCGAGGTCGGGCAGGAAGCCGCTGGCTTTCGTTGCCGGCAGGTAGACGGGTTCGCAACCGGCGGCGAGCGCGCCGGCCGCGTAAGCGGCATAAAACGGATTGGGGATCAGGATCGCCGGTGCGCCGATCCGCGGTTCGACCCAGCGCGTAGCGGCAATCGCGCCGAGGAATAATCCTTCGCGCGTGCCGTTGAGCACGAGAACTTCGGTTTCCGGATCGACCGGTTGGGCCAGATCATAACGGCGGTCGAGCCACTGCGCGGCGGCCTTGCGGAATGGCTCGATGCCCTTGTTGGCCGGATAGCGGCCGAATTCGTTGAGATGGGCGGCCAGAACCGGCCCGACAAAATCGGGAATGGGGTGCTGCGGTTCGCCGACCGACAAATTGATGATCGGTTTGCCGGGTTGGATCCCCGCGATCAGGTCGGTGAGCCGTACAAAGGGCGAGCGGTTGTTTTCGGCGGCGGTCTGGCTGGCGTTGAGAGGCTCGCGCTGGGCGGTCATGGTCGACATAAGGGCACACTGGCGGGGTGGTTGGCGCGCGAGCGATCCAAAGCCGGCTCCCGGCCTTCAGGCTCACGCGGGAGAGCCCCGCGGCACAAGGGTGAAGCACACTACCCGGGGCGAGGTTAAGACCCGATTAACTATCCCGGGCGCGCGGCGTCGGCCGGACAGCTTCGGCGGTTCGGGGATCATTGGTAAGCTATTGTAATATCTTATTTATCGGCATCGACGGATCGATGCCGGCAGCTGTCCGCCGTGGTAATGCAGGACGGCGTTAGAACGGCACGACCAGGCCGTCGAGCGGTCCGTCGCAATTGACCAGATCGATACGCTTCTCGGCGATCTGAAAGCTGCTGCCGTGCGCCACCAGACGATGGCAATAGGTGCCGGCGAAGTGCCGCTGCTCCTCGCGCCGGTATTCAACCAGGGCGAATTTCGAGCGGATCACGTCACCGGGCTTTCCCGGGTTTGGCTCGAGGCTCAGGTTGGTCACGATGCGGCTGGTGCGCGAACGCGGCTCCTGCGAATAAATCCGCGGATCGGCCAGACGCCGCACCCGCGTTTCCAGCAGCCGCCGGTCGTCGGACATTAATGAGATCGTGTCGAAAGGGTTGGCCTGGTTGGGCTGGCTCGGCACCCAGTAATGGGTGTCGGCCGTGAACAACGCCAGCCATTCGTCAAAACGGCCTTCATCGAGCAGACGGGCTTCGTGAATGAGAAAGGCTTCGTAGGCGCGCAGATCGGTCATCGAAGCGGTGCGGGAGTCGGCCGTGTTCAGCATCGTTACGCCACCGCTTCTTGCTGACGGGTGGTTTTGACGGTGGGGCCATCGAGCATATAGCCGCGCCAGGACTCGAACATGTTGCGGATATAGACCTCGCTGGTCGAGTTCAGGCCCTTGCGGCCGCCATGCTGGTCGGGTCCGTCGGTCTTGAAGCCACGGCCGATTTCGAGCCACTCGGCGCCTTCGCTCGACAGCCCCAGCGTCACCCGGTTGTAGATCTCGAGATCGTCGGTCAGCACCAAAGAGCCGGTGCCGTTGACGACATTGGCGAAGCTGATGGTGTTCCGGAACATCTGCTCCGGTGCGCCCTTGAGCTTGAAGCAATAAGTGTACACCACCGTCTTGTTGACGGCGATCGGATGAATCACCCGTAACTGCTGAAACTGGCTCATCATTGACATGTTGGGATAGAAGTTGCTGTTCCAGCGCCGGACTTCCATGATCCGCTGGGTTTCGGCTTTGCCCTTCTTGTCCTCCATCGCCTTGAAATATTCGCGGAAGGTCGGGTCGTTCATCGCGGCGACCAGCTTGGCGTCGTCGTGATAGTCGCCGAGGTAGCTGTGGCCGTTCGCATAGGTCCAGATGCCGACCTGATTTTCCCAGAAGCTGTAGGGCGCTCCGTTCTGGCGCATCTGGCGGATGGCGATTTCACCGGACCCGTCGCTGAAGACGTCGTCGCTTTGTTGCTGGGCCGCCGCGATCGACGAGCGGTGGGTAAACCAGGGGTGCGCGGCATCGCACAGGTTTTCGAGATAGAGTTTCCAGTTGCCCTCGTAAGTATGCTTGAAAACCCCGCCGGCGATTTCGATCTCGCCGTCCGGCGCGCGATCGACCATGTCGTCGAGCGACGTTTTCATGTAGCCGAGGTAATCCTCGAAGCTCTGGCCTTCCTGGGCAAGGCTCAGGAAGATGAAGCCGCGATAGAGCCCGACGCGCGGCACCTTGACCATCGCGGTCTTCGGGTTCTTGGTGTCGAAGTCGTCCGGGTAGCCATTGTTGAGCGGCACCGCCTTGAGGTGGCCGTCCAGATGATAGGTCCAGCCGTGGTAACAGCACTGGAATTCATTGGTGCAGCCGGCATCGTTGGCGACGACCATGGCGCCGCGATGGGCGCACTGGTTATGCAGGGCATGGACTTCGCCGTTTTCGCCCCTGACGATGACCAACGGCTTGCGGGCAATGCGGGCGGTGAAATAGTCGCCGGGCTTCTTGATCTGGCTTTCGTGGCCGACGTAAACCCAGGCCGTCGCGAAAATTCGCGACATTTCCAGTTCGAATATCGCGGGGTCGGTATAGACTTCGCGTCGGACACGCGCCGGCTCGACCATTCGGGACAGGGCATCGACGGACAAATCGGGTGAAGTCGGCATATGCGAACTCCAGTTCATCGGAACCCGACCGCGCCCGCGATGGCGCCAGGTTCCCGTTATCGCTAGAAAGAAACGATACTGCCGAGTATCGTTTTAGGCAAGGTGATTAAAATGGCGACGGCGGCACAAAAGCGGGCAATCGAACCGAGCGGCGCAACCCTGCGCGCCGATACCAAGCGTCAGGTCATTCTTCGCGGCGCCAAGGCTGTATTTCTGAAGGCGGGCTTCGGCAACGCGACGATGGACGACATCGCGGCGCGGGCCGGCGTTTCAAAAATGACCGTTTATCGCCACTTCGGCAGCAAGGAAGATCTGTTCGCCGGCCTGATCATGGATCTTTGCGATCAGATCGTCGTGCAGGACCTTGAGCGTATTTTTGAGGAGCAGCCGGAAAAGGCGCTTGAGCGATACGCGGGCCGGATGATCGATATCGTGTTCGGACGCGATACGATCGAATTGCATCGCATCGTGATTGCAGAAAGCCTGCGTTTCCCGCAGCTCGGGAAATTGTTTTACGAAACCGGTCCTCAGGTCTGTATCGACGTGCTTGCCCGCTATTTTGAAAAAAACCGTGCCAACAAGCGCTTCCGCATCGCGACGCCGCAGCGCACCGCCGAAGAGTTTCTCGAATTGCTACGCGGTTATAGCCACTTGCGGGTTCTGCTTGGACTGGAGAAGGCGCTCACCAAGGCCGAGATCGAAGCCCGTATCAAGGCGGCGGTCGGTCATGTTTTGCGGCCGGCAACGCGATAGCCGGGCTGCAAGCCGTTTGGGCAAATTGCCCGCGCCTGGACCAGACATCCGACTCCATCGCCAACCAAAAGCCGACGAGGCTTCAATAACGCATCCGGCGTGGACCGGTCGACGCGCGCCGTCGACGAAAAAACGGGCATGACAGCAAACGATACCGGTGAGTATAGTTGAGACAGGGCGGGGTCCCGCCAGTGTCTCGTACCAGCATTAACCAGGTCGAACGGAGGGCAGCGTCATGACAAACAATTCATTCAAGACACCGGGAATCGATCGCCGCACAGTCTGCGCAGGATTGGGCGCGGGTCTGGCTACGGGCCTTGTTCCGTTCCGAGCGGCGAGTGCCGCCGAGAAGGCGACTTATCTATTTCCGGCGCCGCCGATTCTGCCGGCTTTCGGTCCGATCCAGTTGGCGAAGGGCCGGGGTTACTTTGAAAAGGCTGGCGTCGATCTGGCTTTCGCGGTCGGCAAAGGCGGCGTCGACGTCGCCCAGCAGGTTGGCGCCGGCAATGCGACGGTCGGCGGGATTGTTGGCGACGGGCCCATTCTCGTGCGCGGCAATGGTGTGCCGGTTAAGATCGTCTGCGTTTTCGGCGGCCGCGGTTTCATGCAGATGGTGGTGCGCGCCGATTCAGGCGTGACCAAGCCCGCCGATCTCAAGGGCAAGACCATCACCGTGATGTCCTATCAGGACACGACTTATTATGCGTTGCTCGGGTTGTTGGCGAGCGCGGGTCTGTCCAAGGCCGACGTCAATATTCAGGCGGCGGGCCCGACCGGCGTCTGGCAACTCGTCGCCGCCGGCAAGGCCGCGGGCATGGCCGGCGTGCCGGACTGGGTACCGCCGCTTCAGGCCGCGAACGTGAAGGTCAATATTCTTCAGACCGAAGAGTATTTCCCGCATATGGCGCAGGGCATTGCCGCCTCCGACACCACGATCAAGACCAAGCCGGAGATCGTCGGCAAGATCGTCAAGGCGGCGCTGCATGGCATGAAGGATATCATGGACGACCCGGCGGGCGCGGCTGAGGATTTCGTCAAATTCGTGCCGACCTGGAAAGGCAAGGAAGCCGCGATCAAGTGGACCTTCGCCTACTACGCCAAGAATGTTTATCCCGGTCAGAAAGTGATCGGCGAGGTCAACGGCGAGCGGCTCAAAAAGCTCGAAGCCTTCTACATCGACAAGGGCATCATCCATAACAAGGTGCCGGTCGACGAACTCTATACCAACCAATTCGTCGGCCTGTAGGCATCGGATCAGGATCGCAATTGCCGGCCGAGCGTCGCGCACATTGCATCAAGGCTTGAAAAACCTTCGCCGCGGTCATGCCGCGGCGAAGGTCTTGTTCGTCTTGTGTTAGCGAAATGAATGAGGTCGGCCGTCAGGCGTGGCTTTTCTTGTAGCCGTCGGTGCCGACCCAGCCGTTCTCCGAGATATCGAATACCACGCCGTCGGGATCCTTGAATTTTCGCTCGAAGTTCCCTTTGCGAGAATCGCCGAGATCGAAGAAGAATTTGCCGCCCATGGCTTCGATCTTGGCCTGGGTTTCGGCAATATCGTCGACCTGGAAGCCGAAATGATTGGCGCCGGTATGCCCGACCGGGTTTTTCAGATCGTTGCCCTTGGTGCCGGAAAAATTGAGCAGGGCAAGGTTGATCACGCCGTCACTCATGTAGATCGCGGATCCGATTTCAAGATCTTCGCGTTCGATGCGCTTGAGGCCGAAGACGTTCTCATAGAACGTCGCCGACTTCTCCAGATCGGTGACACAAACAGCGAAGTGCCTCAGACGGGCCATTGCAAGCAACTCCAACGCATAATGATGATTTTGACAATGATATACTTGGAATTTCAGATGTCAAAAATACAAGGCAACATTTGACGCGCTCAATGAGCCGCCGATGCGTTGCGATCGCGGCCTCATGAATGCCCTCCGGGATGCGGACGTCGAGCCGAGGCTGACGCTATGAAGCGTTAGCTGGCGCGCGGCGGCGCGGTGGTCGCACGGAGCTTGCAGCGGGTATTATTGCAGTTCGTGGCCGCTGAAACCGTTCGGGTGGCTGAACCTCAGTACATTCGCCGCGGGAGCATCCAAAGTCTCGGATGTTTCGTCGGCGCGCTCCAGCGTGAATACAATTCGGGCGCCGCCGGTATAGGTCTTGTCGACCCATATGTCGCCGCCGTGATCGCCAACGATCTTCTTGCAGATCGCCAGACCGATTCCGGTTCCTTCATATTCATCGTCGTCATGCAGTCTGTAGAATATCTCGAAAACCTTATCGGCGTAGCGCGGTTCTATGCCGATGCCGTTATCCGTAACCGATACCTGCACTCGGCCGTGGTCGATCGGTACGGCTTCAATGTGAATGCTGAAGTGCTTGTCCTTCCGTCTGAACTTGTAGGCATTGCTCACCAGGTTCTGGACGATATGGCCGAGCAATATTGCATCGCCTTTCACCCAGTTGATGTCGCCGAGCGAAATCCGCAGATCGGTATTGGTCATATCGATGCCGATCTCTTCCAGAACTTCATCGATTGTGTTCGCCAACGATGCGATCTTGCCTCGGGTCGCGGTGCGACCGTAACGTGAGTAGGCCGTCAGCGATCCAAGCATCAGCCGAAGCCGTGATGCCGATCGTTCGATCCTGAACACGATATCGCGGCCGTCATCGTCGAACTGGCTTTCGTAATCCGAGCGCAGGACCTTCACCATGGTCTCGATCCGCTGGACCGGGGCGCGCAGATCATGGGCGACGATCGAAATGAAATTCTCCCGTTCCAAAATCAACTTCTTTTCCGACGCGAGTTTGCCCTTGCGCGTCGCTGCGGCGTTGATTTCGCGTTCGATTGCCAGGGGGAGTCGGCCCAGCTTGCTCTTGTGCACATAGTCCTGAGCGCCGGCCCTGATCAATTCGACGGCAGCCTCTTCGCCGATTGTGCCGGAGACGACGATGATGGGAATGTTGGCGCCTGCGATATCGCGGACCGTATTGATCGCTTTAATGCCGCTGAAGGCCGGCAAATGGCAATCGGTCAAGACGATGTCCCAGGTTTCCGCCGCAAGCGCGGCACCCAGCGCTTCCGCGTTATCGACGCGCTTGCAGTTCGGTTCGTAGCCGCCCTGCCTTAACGCACGTAGCAGCAGGGCAAGATCGTCTTCGTTATCCTCGATAACCAGAACTTTAAGAGCTTTACTAGGCTGCTTCATGCTGAAACGTTCCGATAGGCGTTGGTCGCTGTGCCGGTTCGATTGTCACGCTTTCGATGTTTCGCCGTCGTCTTTGATGTCGCTGCAAGCCGATTTGTAACACGCGGATATTCTTCGTCCGGCTTCAATCAACGCGGTGGGAGACGGTACGACAGCTCTCTGACCAACGCGAAATCGAAGTCGAATCTTTTGAGATGATAACAGGCGTCGGTGAATGTTCGGATAATTATAAAATAATCTCGATTAATATAGCCGACAGGTCCTCAGCGTGCTGCCGATGTCATGTGGTAAGCTGATGTATTTATTTGGTATCGTTATGCAGATCGGGCCATTGTGCTAATCCGCGCCGATGTCGGCCGGCTCACGGCATGGCACGTCGTGGCATGACGTCGACGATATCGATGCTTTGCCCGGCGTCGCATGAGTCAGGCTTGCCTAGCACTCAATGGCCTGTCGTGCCGTCATGTGATGGAAGGCGTTGGCCAGATCTCAAGGCGGACGTTCAGATGGTTGTCGGGAGGTTGGAGCCGAGTGATATCGGCCAGCGTCGCATTGTCTCACTTGTTGTGCCGGCGGGCGATCTGGTGCCGCGCGGGCGGGAGGCCGCTTCAATGCCGTGACCTTGCGACGTCGGTTCCAAGGCATTGTTCTCTTCGGAACTGTGGGACGACGGATGAATGTTCGGTTCGTCGCCGATTGGCCGTGGATTGCCGTCACCTGGCGGCTCGTTAGCTAAGGCTCGGTCCCGTTCCGACATCAACACGCCCATACCATGCTACCACAACTATGGGTTTGCCACACAAGATTTAAAACCTCCTGTACATTCAGGACGCGAGATGACTTAATTATTTCAGGCTGGACGTTTGGAGTCTGAGAAGCGGTGAGCTTGTTCAAGCGTCTCTCATTGACAATGATAGCCTTGGTCGTGGCGACCGCGGTGACCATTTGGACGCTGGCCTATGTCAGCATGACGTCGGTGATCGTTCCGGCCACGCTGAACGCGCTGAAATTGCGCACCGGCCCATTGGCCACGTTGCTTGAGACCCAATCGAACCAAGCCATCTCCGACATTAAGGCTCTCGGCCAATCCGGCATCATCGATGGGCTGATGGAAACATCGTCGGGTGCGACATATCGCGGTTGGGATTTCCGGGCCTGGGCGCAGCAATTGGAGCGGCGGTTTCAGGCCGAACTGGCCAGCAAGCCGGACTATGTCCAGCTTCGACTCATCGGCGCGGACGGTCAGGAGCTTGTTCGGGTCGATCGCGCGAGGATGGGCGCGCCGATTCGTGTCGTCAGCGGGAAAGATCTCCAGCAAAAGGACGACCGGGACTACTTTAAAGATGCGTCTCGCCTCGCCGCCGGCGCGATCTACGTGTCGGAGATCGATTACAATCAGGAACACGGCATCAAGGACAAGACGTTGCCAGTTTTGCGCGTCGCGATGCCGTTGCACCGGTTATCCGGTGACCTGTTCGGTGTCCTGATCGTCAATGTCGACATGGGTCCGACGATCGAAGCTTTGCACCAGCACAAGTCGCCATACTCTAACCTGTATCTGATCAACGACCGGGGCGAATATCTGGTTCATCCCGATCGGGCCCGGGAATTTCAGTTCGAAACGAACGTCCTGTTTCGCTTGAAAGACGAATTTCCGGAAATCGTCGCATTGGCCGGCGCGACAGCGCCGACGACGCAGATCGTCAATATTGGCGGTGAAAAAGCCGGGGTCGCTGTCTGGCCGATTGAGCTTGGCGGCCTGCGGCGCCTGACTTTGATATCGATCCTTCCGGGCGCCATTCTCTACGCGTCGGTGAATACGGTCCGCGACTCGAGTCTTCTCGGCGGCGCGATCGCGATTGTGTGTGCGGTCGGCGCTGCTCTGCTTTTTGCCCGTGCGCTGGCGAAGCCGCTGACCCGCATGACGGAGGCCGTCTCCGGCCTTCGGTCTGGACAATTGCTGCCATTGCCGGTCGATGCCGGCGGTGAGATCGGCAGTCTGGCCAAGGCGATTTACCGGTTGAGCGAGAGCGGCGTATCCGGCAGCATCTCGTTTTCGGATGAACCGCTTATGTCGGTGACGCTGGACGGCTACATCACGATGGCCAACAAGGCGGCGGGCGAGCTGTTTGGCTTCCAGCCGGCCGATGTGATCGGGCGAAATGTCAGCCTGTTCATTCCTCCGGAACGGCGCGGCGAGCTGCTGACCATTATCGACCGCGTCAAAAAGGGTCAGCGGATCGACGGTTTCAACACCGTTCGTCAGACACTCGACGGCCAGGCGATGCAGGTGCTCCTGACTATCCTGCCGATTGAGTCGGAGGCCGGAGAAATCGTCGGGTGGTCGACGATCGCGCGCGATTTGACGGCGCAGGCCCGTCATGACCGCAGAATACGCGATCTGCAGGTCGATGCCGCTCACGCCGAACGTATCAGCGCGGCCGGAGAGATGGTGGCCTCGCTCGCGCACGAGATCAATCAGCCACTGGCGGCGGTGGTCAACTACATGAATTCGGTCCGGCATCGCATCAAGGACATCGATGAAACAAAAGTGGCCGCGGCGCTGGAATATATCGACAAGGCTGTCGTGCAGGCGCAGCGTGCCTCGAAAATCGTCGGCAACCTGCGCGACTTCGTCGAACGGCGGCAACCGAGGCGAAGCCGCGCCAATGTCGCCGAAGTATTTAACGATGGGCTCGATCTGGCGTTGACCGGCCGGCATGGAATCTCGATCCAGCGATATATTGCCCGCGACATTCCAGCGGTGCCGATGCAGACGACACAGGTGCAGCAGGTTATCATCAATCTGGTGCGTAATGCGGTCGAGGCCATGAATGGCGCGGAAGCCCCGGAATTGACGATGACCGTCGAGATGACGGGCGACGGTTTCGTTCAGGCCAGTTTTGCCGATAACGGACCCGGCCTGCCGCCGGATCGTGTTTCGAATCTGTTTCAACCGTTCAAGAGCAGCAAGTCCACGGGCATGGGGATCGGGCTAATCATCTGCCGGTCCATCGTTGAAGCGCATAACGGCCGGATCTGGGCTCAGAACAATGCTGGCGGGGGCGCCACTTTCTGCTTCTCTTTATCGATGCCTGATCGGACGGAAGTGGACAATGCCGCCTGAATACAGAGTCGCGATTATTGACGATGACGAGGGGGCTCGCGATTCCCTGCAAGCCATGCTTGAGGGAGTCGGCATTAGTGCGCGGAGTTTCGATTCCGCCTCGCAATACCTGTCGAGGGCCGAACGGGAGACGCCGGAATGTTTCATCGTCGATCTCAAGATGCCGCAGATCGACGGATTGCAGTTTCATCAGATTCTGGTGGATTCGGGCGTCAAGGCTCCCGTCATCTTCGTCACGGCCTTTGGCGATGTGCCGAGCGCCGTTCAGGGTATGAAGAACGGCGCCATCGATTTCATCGAAAAGCCCTACGACGGCGAGGTGCTGCTCGAGACGGTGCGCTATGCGTTGAACCTCGGATCGGTTGCGACGCCGAGTCTCGATACAGTTTTCCCCGGCCTTTCGCCGCGTGAACGCCAGGTTTTGCAGCATCTTATGGATGGGCTATCGAACAAGGAGACGGCGCGGATCCTCGGCATTTCGCCGCGCACCGTCGAAATTCATAGGGCAAACCTGATGCGAAGGACGGGCGCGCGGAATCTCGCGCATCTGCTTCAGCTTGCTATCGCCGCCAATCGTCATTCGGGCGGATAACGCCGATACGGACTCCCACTAAGGAATCCTACGTAATCATCGACAGGTCCGAACGTGCTTTCATGGCCCAACCGATACTTTCGCCGATAGGGGCGCCGAAGGTTGGGAGTGCGGCGGCATTTTATTCGATCACATTTACATCGTCGATGACGACGAACCGGTCGCGGATTCCCTGCAAGTCTTGTTGTCCGACGCAGGGTTCGAGGCGTCGTGCTATACGTCCGCGCGCGATTTCTACGAGAATGCGTTGCCGCTCCCGGCTCGGTGTTGCCTGATACTCGACGTCCATATGCCGGAGATTGGCGGGATCGAGATCAGCCGCAAACTCGTGGCGGACAATATTCTCGTTCCGACCATTTTCGTCACTGGACGCAACAGCCCATCCTTGCGCGACAAGGTGGCCGCGGTAGGTGGCGTCGCGTTGCTGGAAAAGCCTGTCGATAAAGCCACGATGGCAGCGGCATTGGCGCTTGCGAGCGCGCGGATCTAGCACCCGATATCGGGTGTGCGATTACCATTGATCAACAAGCGTCAAATATTACCGCCGATCATTAGGTAAGCGTACTTAGTGACGGACCGGATCGGCAGAAGTGCATTTCATGATTAATTTTATCATGCCGCCAAGCGAAGGCGGTATTTGTTGGAACACAAGGGCACTATCATGAAATCGAAGCGGGCAGACTTACAGAAGTCGAGCATCGTCAAGCGCTCGGTCGTTATCAACGGACACAAGACCAGCGTTAGCGTCGAGGATCTCTTCTGGAATACGCTGAAGAAAATGGCGATCGACGCGCGCGTTAGCGTGTCCGAGCTAATCGCCAACATCGATGGCGCGCGCAAGGCCGGCAATCTGTCGTCGGCGATCCGGACCTATGTGCTGGCGCACCACATCAACAACGGCGGCGGTCACCTCCTTGGGCGGAAGCCGGACGGCGACGGGTTGGACCATGCCGCCGCGCAATTTGGCGTCGGCGCCGGCTCGGCCGCGTTGGGCAATGGCCATGCTCCGACGATTGACAGCGAATCCTAGTCTCTTTCGCGTATCGACAGAGACATGTCTGGCGGCAACAATGGCGTTGCCGTAGCCGTCGTATCCGGTGTTGATCGATACAGCAGCGATATGTCGCTTTTCGGCGTAGCGCTCCAGGCTTCAAAGCCGAATCACCTGGCCGGGTTGGTCGTCGGAATTCGTTTGCGCTCGGCTTTGTCGGGCGCGTAACGATGAAGAAATTCACGCAGATCGGCGTCGTTTGGCGGCTGCACGTCGAGACGAGATGCGGGCAGTCGGTTGTTCATACGCAACGGTGCGTGTGCGGCTTCGATTCCGGACGCTTTGCGAACACGCAACGAGGCGACCGCGATTTCCTCGATTTTATAAGTCCGTGACGGAAGTGTTCGGATCCGGCGCTGGCCGGCGGTCTGATCCGCCGGCCGCTGCCGTTGAAATCTTTTGTCGCTATGATTTTGCGGCGGCTCTTGATGGGTCGAACGAGCTGGACGCGCCACAGTCTGGCGGTGCCGCGATTCCGGCCGTGATCGGCGCGAGAATGCCGTGTCGTTAATTGCAGGTTAATCGCCGGGGCCGGTCGTAGAGACCACGCGGTATTATTGGCGTGACGCGCCGTCGTTGCGCGTAAATTGTTATCGCAGATTGCTTAAACAGATTTGCCGCTGGCGATAGGCTTTATTCATTGGCGCTTCGTTACACTAGCGGCGCTCTCAGAGACTTTGCGGACGGATAGTGTCCTCAGCAAGTCGGCGTGCCGGATCTCGGCGGAGAAATGTGCATACGCAAGAGCCGACGCCGCCTTGGCGATTGGCTTCCGGCGCTGCAACAGCTGCAAGGAAAATAGAAGCATGCGAATGATTTTCGGTGTCCGTGGCCAGCTCTACGGTATCGTTGTCCTGGCTTTGATCGGCCTGCTCGTTCTCGGAACGGTCAACTATCGGAGTATGGCTGACGGGTTGATCTCGCGTCGCCACGCCGAGCTGACCAATCTGGTCGACTCCGCCTATGGCACGGTGGCGGCGAGCTACGAGCTGATGCAGGCCGGAAAAATGACGGAGGCGCAAGCCAAGAAGGCCGCCGCCGACGCGCTGACCAGCATGCGCTATCAAGGCAGCAATTACTTCTTCGTCACGGGCATTGATAACAAGAGCGTTGTCAACCCGGCCAATCCGAAGATTGTCGGAACGGACATGTCGAATTTCAAGGACGCCAGCGGCAAGTTCTTTGTCGTTGAGATGTCGAAGCTTGCCCGCGATCAGGGCGCCGGCTTTATCGATTACGACTGGCCGAAGCCGGGTTCGGACAAGCCGATCGGCAAGACGTCTTATATCAAGCTGTTCAAGCCGTGGGGCTGGATCGTCGGTACCGGCGTCTATAACGACGATATTTCCGTCGAACGCGAAAAGCAGTTCTCCCTGTCCTTGATGGTCGGCCTTGCCATTGCGGTGGTGACCGGCGGCCTCGCCTTCTTCCTGGCGCGCAACATCAATGGCCGCGTGGCCCGGCTGTCGACGTTGAGCACGACCATCGAAGAGCTGTCCAACGGCAATTTCGATCTCCGACTGCCCGAGGTGCGCGGCAATGACGAAATTGGCCGGATCACGGCGGCCATTCGGGTGATGATCGATCGGCTTTCCGGAACCATGAAGGCGATCTCGCAAGCCAGCGGCGAGGTCACTAATGCGTCGGCCGAGATCTCGACCAGTACGACCGATTTGTCGCAGCGCACCGAGGAGCAGGCCGCGAGTCTGGAGCAGACCACCGCGGCGATGCAGGAACTGGCGCAAACGGTCAAACGCAACGCGGCCAATGCGCAGCAGGCCAATCATTCCGCTGCTGCAACGCGCCAGGTCGCCGATCGTGGCGGTCAGGTGGTCGTTGAAGCGGTCGGCGCCATGGCCAAGATCGAGGATTCGTCGCGCAAGATTTCGGACATCATCGGTGTGATCGACGAGATCGCGCGCCAGACCAATCTTCTGGCCTTGAACGCGGCGGTGGAAGCCGCGCGAGCCGGCGAGGCGGGTCGCGGCTTCGCGGTGGTCGCGTCGGAGGTCCGCAGCCTGGCCCAGCGTTCGTCGCAGGCGGCCAAGGACATCACCGGCCTTATCACCAATTCGAGCGGTCAGGTGAAAGACGGCGTCGACCTCGTCAATCGTGCCGGCGTTTCGCTGACCGAGATTGTCGAATCGATCAACGGGATGACATCGGTGGTTGCCGAGATCGCCCAGGCGAGTTCGGAGCAGGCGACCGGCATCGAGGAAATCAATCGGGCGCTGGCGCAAATGGATCAGGCGATCCAGCAGAACTCCGCGCTGGTCGAAGAAAACGCCGCCACGGCCAAGACGCTCGAGCATCAGGCGCACACGATGGACGAGCAGATTTCGTTCTTCCGGATTGGCGGCGCCGGCAACGATGGCGCTGGCGTCAAACACGCGGCGTCTGCAATGCCGAAGGCGCCGGCGGTAAAGCCGGCCCCGGTCGTTGCCATGGTGGCCGAGAAGAAAGCGCCGGCCCAGCCGCAAAAGGCCACCGTGCAGCTTAAGCAGACGGCGGCAGGCGGTGGCGGTGCGGTGCGGCGGGCGCAGTCCGCGGCCGTTGCCGAGGACGACTGGAAAGAGTTCTAGCGTCGCAGTGTTGCGGCGGGCGCATCGCCCGCCGTCCGGCGGCTCGATGTCCGGTTTGCGCTGTCGGCGTCACGGAACCATCGGCTAAAAGGCCGGAAGAAGGCCGGCGCGATTTCGCCAAGGTTCGCGAACGCTGTCGGGTCACCCCAAAAAAGAGAGGCCCCCGGCTCTTGCGAACCGAGGGCCTCAACGGAAGGGACAGTGCCGGGTTTCCGCCCCTACCGCTAGCTCGAGTGGCGCCCGATCCGTTGCCGGGCCGGGCGCCGGAGTATTGCTTACGGGACCACTTCGCCGTGCAGGGCGATGTCGAGACCGTCACGCTCGGCCTCTTCGGTGACCCGCAGGCCGATGACCATCTTGATAACGAACAGGATGATCAGGGTCGCGATCGCGCAGTAGATCACGGTCGCCGCGACGCCGTAGAACTGCGTCAGGACCTGAGCCGCGTTGCCGTCGATCAGGCCGACCGCATCGGTGCCGCCCTTGATCGCCTTGGTGGCGAACACGCCGGTCAACAGAGCGCCGATGATGCCGCCGACGCCGTGCACGCCGAAGGCGTCCAGCGAGTCGTCGTAGCCCATCATGTGCTTGAGGCCAGTGGCGCCCCAGTAGCAGCCGATGCCGGCAGCGACGCCGATGACGAGCGCGCCGACCGGATCGACGAAGCCCGAAGCCGGGGTGATGGCGACCAGACCGGCAACCGCGCCGGAGCAGATGCCGAGAACCGACGGCTTACCCTTGAGAGCCCATTCGGCGAACATCCAGGCCAGCGCCGCGGTGGCAGTGGCGATCTGGGTGACGGCCATCGCCATACCGGCATTGCTGCCCGCGGTCAGAGCCGAACCGGCGTTGAAGCCGAACCAGCCAACCCACAGCAGCGAGGCGCCGATCATGGTGAGCACCAGGTTGTGCGGCGCCATGTTTTCGGTGCCGAGACCCTTGCGCTTGCCGAGAACCAGCGCGCACATCAGGCCGGCAACGCCAGCGTTGATGTGAACGACGGTGCCGCCGGCGTAGTCGAGCACGCCGAGACCGCTGAGGTAGCCGCCCGGGCCCCAGACCATGTGGGCGATCGGCGAGTAGACCAGCAGCGACCACAGACCCATGAACCACATCATGGCCGAGAACTTCATGCGGTCAGCGAAGGCGCCGCAGATCAGGGCCGGGGTGATGATGGCGAAGGTCATCTGGAAGGTCATGAAGACCGACTCAGGAATGGTCAGGCCATTCAGTTCGCCGACGCTCATCCCCATCAGCAGGACGCGGGAATTGCCGCCGATGAAGCTGCCGCCGGCCGTGAAGGCCCAGCTGTAGCCAATGACCGTCCAGAGAACGGTGACCAGGCAGGTGATGGCGAAGCTCTGCATCACGGTCGCGAGGACGTTCTTCTTGCGGACCATGCCGCCGTAGAACAGGGCGAGGCCGGGAATGGTCATCATCAGAACCAGCGCGGTCGAGGTCAGCATCCAGGCGGTGTCGCCCGAATCCATTTTCGGCGGCGGCGGCGCGGCGGCAGCGGGCGCCGCCGTTTGCGCGAAGGCGCCATCGGCCATAATCAGGCCGATGATCAGTGCGGCGAGCGCCAGCAGCCCCGCACTGGAAATCTTCTTCAACGTCATGGTCTAACTCCTATCCGTATGTTTGCGGTGCGGGTTACTAGAGAGCCGCTGCGTCGGTCTCGCCGGTGCGGATGCGCACGGCGCTGTCCAGCCCGAAGACGAAAATCTTTCCGTCGCCGATCTGTCCGGTCTTGGCGGCGCCGGTGATGGCACCGATGACTTTGTCGACCTGGTTGGCAGCCACAGCGACCTCCACTTTGACTTTCGGGAGGAAGCTCACCGCGTATTCGGCCCCACGGTAGATTTCCGTGTGACCCTTTTGACGTCCGTAACCCTTGACTTCAGTGACGGTCAGACCCTGAACGCCGATGGAAGTGAGGGCGTCTCGGACCTCGTCGAGCTTGAAAGGTTTAATGATGGCCATGACGATTTTCATGGATTCGATCCCCGCTTGAGCCCGTTTTAACTTCACGCAGTGCGGGCGGTTTCACTGAGCCGGGCCTTTGAACCGCACGTGGAAGCGCACTTCGCAGGCATGACCGCGGATATAGAATCAAACGCCGTGCCAGATGCCGCCGGCCGGTCTAACTTTCTGATTCAAAGCGGGAAATCTAAAAGGGCGAGACCGGGCCAGAATACCACCGCATGTCAAAGCTCATTCGCGCGGCAGCCCGGGGGCAATGTGCTCATAAATTAGGCGTCGAAATAATCCGTCCTTGGTCGGGTTGCGCGCTCTTTAGGCGCGCGGCGGGCGGCCGCTGCCGGCCGGCCCGCCGGAACGTGAGTGCTACTGCAAAGCCTCGCCGTGCTGGCTGACATCGAGACCGATGATCTCGTCCTCATGACGGACGCGCAGCGGTACCATGAAACCGACCAGCTTGAGGATGACGAAGGTCATGCCGGCCGACCAGAGCATGGTGACGCCGATGCCATAGAGCTGTGCCAGGAGCTGCTGACTGTGGCCCTCGACCAGTCCCGAAACGCCGCCCGGCAGTTCGGGCGTTGCCGACAGGCTGCCGACGGCGAAAATGCCGACCATCGCCGTGCCGATCAGGCCGCCGACGCCGTGGACGCCGAAGACGTCGAGCGAGTCGTCATAGCCGAGCCGGGTCTTGAGCGAGGTGCAGGCCCAGAAGCACACCGCGCCGGCGATCAGGCCGATCAGCACGCCCTGCATCGGCATGACATAGCCGGAGGCCGGCGTGATGGTGCCGAGGCCGGCGACGGCGCCCGAGATGATGCCGAGCACCGACGGCTTGCCGCGCGTGTACCATTCCAGCGCCATCCAGGTGAACGCGCCGGCCGAAGCCGCCAGATGCGTCGCGGTGATCGCCATGACCGCGCGCGAGTTGGCGCCGAGAGCCGAACCGCCGTTGAAGCCCATCCAGCCGACCCACAGCAGGCCGGTGCCGATCACCGCCAGCGTCAGGTCGTGCGGCGACAGGTTCTCGTGGCCATAGCCGCGGCGTTTGCCGATGACGATGGCCGAGACCAGGCCGGCGATGCCGGCGCTGAGATGAACCACCAGACCGCCGGCGAAATCGACCACGCCATAACGGCTGAGAAAGCCGCCACCCCAGATCCAATGCGCGATCGGCACGTAAACCAGGAACAGCCAGAACGCGCTGAATAAAAGAAACGCCGAAAACCGCAGGCGATCGGCAACCGAACCGGCGACCAGCGCCACCGTGATGACCGCGAAGGTCATCTGATAGAGCATGAACAGGCTTTCCGGGATGGTCTTGGCCAAGGGCGAAATCGACGCCAGCGTAATGCCGTGCAGGAAAACCCGGTCGAGAGTGCCGATGAAAATGCCGTCGCCGGTGAACGTCAGGCTATAGCCGGCCGCCGCCCAGAGCATCGAGACCAGGAAGGTCGCGGCCATGCTTTGCGCCATGGTCGCCAGGACATTCTTCTTGCGCACCATGCCGGCATAGAACAAGGCGAGGCCGGGTATCGTCATCATCAGCACGAGGCCGGTGGCGGCGATCATCCAGGCGGTGTCGGCTTTATCGATGGTCGACGGCGGAACGGTGGTTTGCGCGAATGCTGCCGAATGATAAAAACCTGCGGCCGCGGCCAATGCAGCCGTGCCGAGGCGAACGGGCGCCCGTGTCATTTCATTCCCCCCGGAATTTTTCGAGTTGGTTGTGAGTTCGCTTTGCCGTCGGTTCGAGACCGGGCCGGCGCGATGGCCGACATTCGTCCATCGGTCTTCCAGCCGATTTCGCGTCGAGGCGGTCTTGAGAAACCCGAAGTCCCGTCCCGATGCGGCCGTTACAGCGCGTCGACGTTGGTTTCGCCGGTGCGGATGCGCACCGCCTGGTCGATGGGCGTGACGAAGATCTTGCCGTCGCCGATCTGGCCGGTGCGGGCGTTGCTCGCCAGCGTTTCAACCACCTGGTCGGCCTGCTCGGTCGAGACGGCGAGTTCGATCCGGACCTTGGGCAGGAAATTCACGGCGTATTCGGCGCCGCGATAGATCTCCATGTGACCTTTCTGGCGGCCATAGCCTTTGACTTCGGTCACGGTCATGCCGTGAACACCGATCTGGGTGAGGGCGTCGCGCACCTCGTCGAGCTTGAACGGCTTGATGACTGCAATGACCAGCTTCATGGCGTGTTTGGCGTCCTTTGCGGCAGTGTCGTGTTGGCGCTGGCGCGCCAAGCCGACCGTCGAGGTCGGCTTCAGCCAACGCAAAACGGTCCAGCGATCCAGTATGACTAAACTAGCGACAGAATGTGCAAAGTTTAAGCTGCAATATTGGCGCGCCCACAGGCATTGGGCGGTATTTTCGGCATATTAGGGCAATAATACTGTCCTAATAGTTGCAGCGGTCCGATAGCCGCCCCCATCAAATCGTTATTCGGTGCGCCGCAGTCGCACCAAACCTTCTTGCGCCACCGACGCGACCAGCGTGCCGTTGCGGGTGTAGATCAGGCCGCGCGCCAGGCCGCGCGCGCCGTGCAGGTTCGGCGAGTCCTGGGCGTACAACAGCCAGTCGTCGGCGCGGAACGGTCGGTGAAACCACAGCGCGTGGTCGAGGCTGGCCGCCATGAATTCCTTTTCGAACAGCGTGCGGCCGTGGCGGACCAGCGCGGTGTCCAGCAAACCCATGTCGGTCGAATAGGCCAGCACGCATTGATGCAGCGACAGTTCGTCCGGCAAGGCGCCGGTGGTCTTGAACCAGACGTTGAAACGTCCGTCGGGAATCTTCTTGCCGAGATAACGGTCGTATTCGACCGGCCGCAGTTCAATCGGCCTTTCGCGTTCATAATATTTCCGCACCGGATCGGGCATGGTCGGCAGCAGGTTCTTGCGAACCTCGGCCTCGTTCGGCAGGTCTTCGGGCATCGGCACGTTCGGCATCTCGGCCTGATGGTCGAGCTGGTCCGGCTCGTCGGCGTGAAACGACACCAGCATCGAAAAGATCGGATGGCCGTGCTGGCGCGCGGTGACGCGCCGGGTCGTGAAGCTCTTGCCGTCACGCATCCGGTCGACGTCATAGATGATCGGTACTTTCGGATCGCCGGGCAGCAGGAAGTAGGCGTGCAGCGAATGCGGCGGTCGGCTGGAATCGACCGTGCGCACCGCCGCGACCAAAGCCTGACCGATGACCTGACCGCCGAATACCCGCTGCCAGCCCGATTTCGGCGAGACCCCGCGATAGAGGTTGACGTCGAGCGCTTCCAGATCGAGGAGACTGACGAGATCGGTGACGGCGGAGGCCATGAGGGAGTTCCGAGCGTGGTCAAAAGATGCCCTCAACCTGCTATGGTGGGCGAGGATTTACAAGGAAGTCGCATGGAAAAGCCTATTTCTCAGGGTCGGCGCGCCGACGTCGTGATCGGTGGCGCCGGATTTGCCGGCCTGGCGCTGGCCATCGCGTTGCGACAGGCGCTGGGCGACAGTTTTACCGTCACTGTCGCCGATCCGGCTCTCGCGACCGTGCCGTCAAAGGACCCGCGCGCTACGGCGATCGCCGCCGCCGCACGCCGTCTGTTCGAGGCCATCGAGGTCTGGGATGCGGTCGCGCCGGGTGCCCAGCCGATCCTCGACATGGTGGTCACCGATTCCAAGCTCGACGATGCGGTGCGGCCGACGTTTCTGAGCTTTGGCGGCGACGTCGAACCGGGCGAGCCTTTTGCGCATATGATCGAGAACCGCCATTTGATCGATGCGCTGGTTGCCAAGGCGCAGACGCTCGGGATCGACTTGCGGCCGACCGCGGTGATCGGGTTCGAGAATGGCCGCAATGCCACCAGCGTGTCGCTCGCCGACGGTGAAACCCTGTCGGCGCGTTTGCTGGTCGGGGCGGACGGCGCGCGCTCGAGGATTCGCGAACAGGCCGGCATCGTCACGCATGGCTGGAGCTATAATCAATCGGCGATCGTCACCACGGTAGCGCATGAGCGCGAACATCACGGCCGCGCTGAAGAACATTTTCTGCCGGCCGGGCCGTTCGCGATTCTGCCGTTGACCGGGAACCGGGTTTCGATCGTCTGGACCGAGAGCACGCGCGAAGCCGAACGCATGGTCGCGCTGCCGGACGATGAATTTCATGACGAGCTGGAAAAGCGCTTTGGCTTGCATCTTGGCGATCTGACGGTCGTGGGGTCGCGTCGGGCCTATCCGCTCGGCCTGTTCACGGCGCGTGACTTCATCGCCGAACGGCTGGCGCTGGTCGGCGATGCCGCCCATGTCATTCATCCGATTGCCGGGCAGGGCCTCAATATGGGCCTGCGCGACGTTGCGGCGCTGGCCGAAGCGATTGCCGATGCTGCCCGGCTTGGGCTCGACATTGGTGCGCATGATGTGCTGGCGCGCTATCAGCGCTGGCGGCGGTTCGACACCATGACGATGGGCGTCGCCACGGACGGCCTGAACAAATTGTTTTCAAATCATTCCGACGTTTTGCGGCTGGCGCGCGATGTCGGTCTGGGGATGGTCGAGCGGGTCCCGGCGCTCAAGCGCGTTTTCATTCGCGAGGCGGCTGGCTTCACGGGTGATGTGCCGAAACTGATGCGCGGTGAAGCGGTTTAAAATTTCCGCGAGAAGGTGATTGCGCACTTGTCATCACCGGGCTTGTCCCGGTGATCCCGTTTAGGTGAGCACGGTGCTTGCCTAAGCGAGATGGCCGGGACAAGCCCGGCCATGACAATCGAAAAAAGCAGGTGTTTGGTCTCAGCTTAGCGGCACGCTGCCGACGTGATCCTTGAACGCTTGCCGCGATGAGATCGCGGCATACCAGCGATCGAGGTTCGGCATCTTCGGACGATCCGGCACCAGTTGCACGAAACGGTAGCACATCACGCCGACCGGAATGTCGCCGTAGGAAAACGCCGAACCGGCGACAAACTCGGTTTTCGCCAGTTGCTTGTCCAGTATCGCCATGCAGTCGGTAGTCTTGTCCTGCGAGGCCTTGATCGCGGCCATGTCGCGCTTCTCGGCCGGCGTACGGATCATCCCCCAGAAGGCGGGCGTGATCGCCGGGCCGACCACCGAAAGCTGCCAGTCCATCCACTGGCTGGCGAGGCCGCGCTGCCGCAGGTCTTTCGGTTCGATGACGCCGTTCTTGTCGTGCTGCGAAGCCAGATAACGCACCACCGAATTCGATTCCCACAGCAGGAAGCCGTCTTCTTCTTCCAGTGTCGGCACCAGGCCATTCGGGTTCATCGCCAGATACTTCGGCTCCTTGTTCATGCCGAAGGCGCCGCCGATGTCGATGCGCTCATGCGCAATGCCGAGTTCGCCGATCGCCCACATGGCCTTTTGCACGTTGGACGAGGTCTTGCGGCCCCAGATCTTGATCATTGCAGTTCGCTCCCTCATTGCCTTGCTTGCTTTTGCACTGTCACAGCGCACTGTCATGGCCGGGCTCGATCCGGCTTTTCCGATCAGGAACGCAGGCGATTTTGCGTACCCAAGCCGGATCGCCGGGACAAGGTCGCCGGCGGCAGCGCTGCAATGCGTACGAAAATCAGTCCAGCCGCCGGGCCTCTTCCGGCAGCATGATCGGAATGCCGTCGCGGATCGGATAGGCGAGTTTGGCCTGACGCGAGATCAGTTCCTGCCTGGCGGCATCGTATTCGAGTGTGGTCTTGGTCAGCGGGCAGACCAGGATTTCCAGGAGTTTCGGATCGACGCTCGCGGCGGCGCGTTCGGTCGGCGGCATGGACATCGGTTTCAGCTCCCGGCGAAGGTGGCGAAAGATATAGCCCAGAATGCGCGGGTTATCATCCGCGAATGCGGTTGTTTGGCCGGCCGTCGCTTCAATTGCGCGCGAGGCCGGGGTGACCGCAATCCGGCTTTAACCCGGCCCGACGGCCGGCCGCTATTGCAATTGGGGTTCGCCCTCGATGTTTTTCTTGGCGATCTCGATCTCGGTGATCGCCACCAGCAGTTCGGCCCGGGTCTTCAGGTCTGGCGCTTCGAGTAGCGCCTGTTTCTCGGCCGGTCCGTAAGGCGACATCATCGACAGGCCATTGACCAGCGCCTCGGTCGGCGCCTGCTCGATGTCGTCCCAGTCCGCCTTCATGTTGTTGGCTTCCATGAAGTCGGTCAGCGCTCGAAGCAGACTGGCGCGGTCGACGGCATCCTCGCCTTTGCGCGGGATGAAATCGTCGGCGAAATCGGTGAAGCTGACCTTGGCCTGGCGGTACTCGGTTTTGACAGCGAGTTCCTCCTCGATCTTGAAACGGGCCACGCCGGTCAATTCGAGAATGTAGCGGCCGTCGCCGCTTTCGGCGATCTGGGTGATGCGGCCGACGCAGCCGATCTTAAACAGCGACGGCTTGATGCGCGGCGCTTCATGGGCACTGTCCGGCTGGACCATGCCGATCAGGCGGTGGCCGTCGCGAAAGGCGTCGTCGATCATCGCCAGATAACGCGGCTCGAAAATATTCAGCGGCAATTGTCCGCGCGGCAACAACAGCGCGCCCGCCAGCGGGAAAAGCGGAATGGACTGCGGCAGGTCGGCCGGTCCGCGATATTCAGCGTTCATCGGCATTGCGTCGTGCTCCCTGTGCCGGTGCCGCGGCCGGCGCGCGAAATCCTACGAAAACAGAATCGACGACAGCTTCTTGCGGCCTTCCAGCGTGGCCGGATCGGTCGCGCCCCAGGCTTCGAAGAACTGCACCAGTTGCTTGCGGGCGCCGTCCTCGTTCCATTTGCGGTCGCGTTTGACGATGGCCAGCAGGTGGTCGGTGGCTTCGTCGCGCTTGCCGGCGGCATTGAGCGCGGCGGCCAGGTCGAAGCGCGCCTGATGGTCGAGTGGATCGGCGGCGACCTTTTTCTGGAGATCGTCGATCGGGCCGACCGACTTGGCCTGGACCGCAAGATCGAGCGCGGCGCGGGCGGCGGTGACCGCAGCGTCGTTCTGTTTGGCCTCCGGGACGATGGCCAGGGTCTTCTCGGCCTGTTCGATATTGCCGGTCGCGACATAGCAGCGGGCGAGCCCGGCCAGGGCGACGACGTTGCCGGAGTCCTTCGCCAGGATCTGGGCATAGAGGTCGGCGGCTTCGGCCGGGCTGCCGTCCGCCAGCGCCTCTTCGGCCGCGAGCAGCAGGTCGGCATCCTCGTCGCCGATCTTGCCCTTGGTCAGCCGTTCCAGAAACGTCATCACCTGGGATTCGGGCAAGGCGCCCATGAAGCCGTCGACCGGCTGGCCGTTGGAAAAGGCGATGACCGCCGGGATCGACTGGATGCCCATCTGCCCCGGAATTTCCGGGTTCTTGTCGATGTCCATTTTGACAAGTTTGACCTTGCCCTTGGCGGCCTTGACTGCCTTTTCCAGGACCGGGGTGAGCTGCTTGCAGGGGCCGCACCAGGGGGCCCAGAAATCGACCAGAACCGGCTGGTTTTTCGATTCCTCGATGACGTCCGTCATGAAGCTCTGGGTGGTCGCGTCCTTGATCGCGCCGCCGCCCGAAGCCGTTGATTCGCCGCCCAGTCCCAACATGTTCTGTAAACCCCAATGGCCGGGATGACCCCGGTTCCTGCCGGATTAAATGGGCATCCCGGCATCGAATGCAATCGTTTCAGGCGATATCCGGGACCAAACCCGACACCCGTTCGATTCGCGGCGGATGCCCGGTCGATTCGAGGAATCGCACCAGATCGTCACGGCCGAGCGAGGTGGTCATCGTGTTGATCAGGGGGTGCGAATTGATGATGGCGTGTTCCATCAAGGCGGCGTCGAGCACCACGGTCACCCGGTGGTCGCGGTCGTTGATGACGCCGAAGGGCGTGACCGAGCCGGGCGTGACCCCCAGCACTTCCATCATCAAGTCGGCCGCGCCGAAGGAGAAACGGCCGGTGGCGCCAAGCACCCGGTGCAGCCCCTTCAGGTCGATTTCGGCGTCTTCCTCGGCCACGACGAGGAAAAGCGTCTGCTTTTTATCGCGCAGAAACAGATTCTTGGTATGGCCACCGGCAATCTGGCCTCGCAGTGCCTGGCTCTGTTCGACCGTGAACAGCGGCGGGTGGCTGACGGTGGTATAGGCAATGCCGAGCCCGGTCAGGGCCGCGAAGAGTTCGTCGGGAGTTGTCGCCATTGTGGCACCATAATGCCCAGCTTGGGTGTTAATCTAAAACGTCCGAAAGACAGGAAATCGACCATGCGATTGCTATCAGCCTTTGCCGTCACGGCCACCTTGGCGGGCGTGTTTTTGATGAGTCCGGTGCCCGGCCAGGCCCAGAGCGGCAACAAGGCCTGGTGCGCCATGGCCAATACCGGCTTCGATAACGTCAGCGAACTGTGCGATTTCGACACTTTTGAAGAGTGCCGGCCGTTCGTCATCGCCGGAAATCGCGGGTTTTGCGAGCGAAACAGCCATTATGTCGCGATTCCGGCGCCCCGCCACGTCAAGCGCCGGCACCACGTTAAGTCATATTGAGCGATCGCGTCGTATTGCTGTTGCAAAGCGCCGTGCCATTTGGCATAGGAGCGGTCTTGGCGGCCGGCGGCTCTCGCCGGCCAAGTTACCTACGGATGCGGGTGTAGCTCAGGGGTAGAGCACGACCTTGCCAAGGTCGGGGTCGAGGGTTCGAATCCCTTCGCCCGCTCCAATTATTCTCGGAACATCAGAAGCCTGAACC
>WGNB01000036.1 GCA_016124795.1 Rhodopseudomonas sp.
ACTGCTCGCGCAGAACAATCTCGGCGGCTTCGGCGGCATGGGCGAAGGCATCGCGATCCAGGCCGCCAAGGACGGCCGCCGCATCGCCTGGCTGGCGCATGAAAGCGCGCCGAAGAATTTCACCGGCGTCGACGTCACCGATCCGCGCAATCCGAAAGTCATCGTGCAGACGTCGCTGCCGCATGCCGACGTGCGCTCGAATTCGCTCGACCTGTCGGGCGACATTCTCGCGGTCGCCTACCAGACCAAGAAAGTCGGCATGCAGCCGGCCGGCCTCGAACTGTTCGATGTGTCGAACCCGGACAATCCGAAGTCGATCTCGTTCTTCGACTGCTCCGGCGCGACCTCGCGCGGCGTGCATCAGTTGTGGTTCTGCGACGGCGAGTACGTCCACATGGCTTCGGGCGCACCCGACTTCAAGCCGAGCCATCCCAACGACGACCAGTTCTATCGCTGCATCGACGTGCGCAATCCGTCGAAGCCGGTGGAAGTCGGCCGCTGGTGGATGCCGGGCACCTCGGCGACCGACAATGTCGTGCCGCCGCCGCGGCATCCGCTCGACAAGGGCTATCGCGCCCACAACACCAACGTCTATCCGCAGCGGCCGGACCGGCTTTATCTCTGCTACATCGACGGCGGCATGTTCGTGATGGACATCGCCGACAAGGCGAACCCGAAAGTGATCTCGCACTGGACCAACTCGCCGCCTTACACCGGCTTCATGCATACCGCGGTGCCGCTGTTCGACCGCAACCTGATGCTGGTGACCGACGAATCGACCGAGGACAACGCCGCCGACTGGCCGAAGCTGATCTGGGTGCTGGACGCCCGCGACGAGCAGCATCTCGTGCCGATTTCGACCTGCCCGCTGCCTCCGGTCGACGCCTACAAGGATCGCGGCGGCCGCTTCGGCGCGCACAACATCCATGAAAACGTGCCGGTGCCGACCTCGTGGCAGAATGACCAGATCGTGCTCGGCACCTTCTTCAACGGCGGCCTGCGCGCCTACGACATTTCCAATCCGTATCAGCCCAAGGAAGTCGCCGCCTTCGTGCCGCCGGCTCCGACCGGTTCGACGGTCGGAGCCATTCAGCTCAACGACGTCTATGTCGACGAGCGCGAGGTGGTCTACACCGTCGACCGATTCTCGGGCGGGCTCTATACGCTGGAGATGGATTTCTAGCGCGCGTCCGAAGAACGCAAAGCTTGCGTCATATTCCGCTCGTCCCCGCGGAAGCGGGACCCAGGACTTTGGCCAAAGAACTGGATTCCCGCTTCCGCGGGAATGAGCGGCGAATGACGATGGACCATGCACCATCTCAGCGCTGCTGAATGATGGTATAGTGCTGCCATGAACTCGCTCTTCCCCTCCGCCGCCGCCGGCCCCTTCGGCCGCCGCCTGCGGCGCGCGCGCGGCGCCAAGGTGCCGGTGACGGTGATCACCGGCTTTCTCGGCGCCGGCAAAACCACGCTGCTCAATCGCTTCCTGCGAAGTCCGGAAGGCGCCGGCACCGCCGTCGTCATCAATGAATATGGCGCGGCCGGCATCGACGACGCGCTGGTGCGCGACAGCGCCGACGAGACCGTGCTGCTCGGCAATGGCTGCCTGTGCTGCATCGCGCGTACCGACTTGCAGGAGACCCTGCGCCGCATGGTGGTCGAGCGCGAGCGCGGCGAACTGCCGGACTTCAAACGCATCGTGATCGAGACCAGCGGCATGGCCGATCCATCGCCGATCCTGCAAACCTTCGCCACCGACCGCGCGCTCGGTGAAGTGTTTCATCTCGAGGTCGTCGTCACCGTCGTCGATGCCGAGAACGGGCTCGATACGCTGCGCTGGTCGGCGGAAGCGCGCAAGCAGGCCATCCTCGCCGACCGGCTGATCATCACCAAGACCGACATCAAGACTGGCGCTGCCGGTCAGAAAGCCAACGAGGCCTTGCGCGCGCAACTGCGCCAGCTCAATGCCGGCGCCGAGATATTCGAAGCGGCGCAAGGCATCATCGAACCGGCCTGCTTCACCGAGCCCGGCGACGGCGCTCGAAACGTCTTTATCGCCGAAGCCGAGCATAGCGACGGCATCGCCAGCTTCGTGCTCACCGACGACAAGCCGATGCCCTGGCCGGTCTTTGCCCGCACCATGGATGTATTGACCACGATGCGCGGCGCGGACCTGTTGCGGGTCAAGGGCTTCCTCAACGTCGAAGGCTGCAAAGGCCCGGTGGTCGTGCAGTTCGTGCAACATCTGTCGCCGCCGCCGATCGAACTCGAACGCTGGCCGGATGGCGACACGACCAGCCGCGTGGTGTTCATCACGCGCGGCGTAACCGAAAAGCAGGTGCGTGATGTGTTCGCGGCGGTTAAGGGGCTTTTGCCGTCATCCTGAGGCGGCCGCGCCATCTCGTGCGAAGGCCACGTCCACTGGGTTGCGGTGCGTGGCCCTCGAAGGATGAACGGCCCGGGCTCGTCATCCTTCGAGGCTCGCTTCGCTCGCACCTCAGGATGACGGATTTAACCGCTTCACGCCCGCCCTCGCCGCGCGGATCACCTCCGGCACGGCCGCATCGTTGTTCGGCGCCATGATATGCACGCCGGCGACGCCGGGTATCTCGCACAGCTCGCCGATCAGATCGACGCAGATCGCGCGACCTTCGGCAACGGGATCGGCCGCCTGCTCCATCCGCGCGACGATGGCATCGGGAATGATCGTGCCGAACAGCTTTTCCTTCATCCAGATCGCCGACTTGGCCGAACGCAATGGCGCGATGCCAATCAGGATCGCCAGTTGTTCGGTCAGGCCATGCTCGGCCAACCGCGCCACGTAGCGCCGCACCACGCCGGCATCCATGCAGAACTGTGTCTGGGCGAATTGCGCGCCGGCCGCGATCTTGGCCTGCAACCCTTTCGGCTCCCAGCCATCCGGCGGATCGATCGGACTGTCGGCGCAGCCGATAAAAAACTCCGCGCGACCCGCGACCTTGCGGCCGGTCGGCAGTTCGCCGGCATCGCGCAGCCGCCTCGCCGTCTCCATCAACTGGCGCGCATCGAGATCGAACACCGGTTTGGCATCGGGCTGGTCGCCGGCCGACGGGTCGTCGCCGCGCAGCGTCAGGAGATTGCGCACGCCGGCGGACGCCGCCGCGATCAGGTCGCTCTGCAGCGCGATCCGGTTACGGTCGCGACAGGTGAGTTGCAGGATCGGCTCGATGCCCTCCTGCGCCAGCATCGCCGCCGCCATCACGGCGGAGAGATGCGGCCGGGCGCCGGCGCCATCGGTCAGGTTGACCGCGTCGGCCAGCCCTTTCAACGGCAAGGCCTTGGCGACGAGATCGGCGCGGTCGAAGGAAACCGGCGGCGTGACTTCGGCGGTGATGACGAAGCGCTTGGCGGCAAGCTTTTCTTGCAAGGTGTCCATGCTACCGACGTTGCAAAATTATGTGGACCTGGCAAGCGCAACAATACAGGTTACGTCCATTCCGGATGCCCACTCACCGTGGGCAGACCCGGTATCCAGCGTCGACGAAAGTGGGCGCGTCAGGATACCGGGCCATCTCCTCGACGTGTTCCGGAACGGAATAAAGGAAACGCCATGGCCACTATCGCTCCATCGCTCGACGACGCGCTCGGCATCATCGCCGACGGCTGCATGCTGGTCGTGCCACGCGAAGTCTCCGGCGTGCCGATGGCGGCGACCCGCGCCCTGATCCGGCGCGGAATCAGGAATCTGCATCTGGTGGCGCTGCCCACCTCCAGCCTGCAAGCCGACATGCTGATCGGCGCCGGCTGCATCGCAACGCTGGAGACCAGCGCGGTCAGCCTCGGCGAATTCGGACCCGCGCCGCGCTTTTCCGCCGCCATCACCGGCCGCACCATCAAGATGATGGACGCGACCTGTCCGGCGCTCCACGCCGCCTTGCAGGCCTCCGAAAAGGGCGTGCCCTTCATGCCGCTGCGCGGACTGATCGGCTCCGACGTTCTGAAGTATCGCGACGACTGGAAGGTGGTCGACAATCCGTTCGGCGGCGACGATCCGATCGTGCTGCTGCCGGCGCTCAAGCCCGACGTCGCGCTGTTCCACGCGCCGATGGCGGACCGCTTCGGCAATGTCTGGATCGGCCGGCAACGCGAACTCGTCACCATGGCGCACGCCGCCGCGCATAGCGTGGTGACGGTCGAGGCCATCCACGACGGCAACCTGCTGGAAGACCCGCTTTATGCCGCCGGCTGCCTGCCGGGCTTTTATGTCGACAGCATCGCCGTCGTCGAGCGCGGCGCCTGGCCGTTGCCGTTGCCGGATCGTTACAAAGCCGACGGCGCACACATCGCCGAATACGCGAAAATGGCGGCGACGCCGGAAGGTTTTGCCGATTATCTCAATCAACATGTCTTCGAAAAGCAGGCGGCTTAAGTGAATTTCCTCCCCGAAGAACTGCTGATAGACCAGGTCGCGCAACTGATCGGCGACGTGCGACATGTCGCGGTCGGCAATGCCTCGCCGATTCCGGCCGCCGCGTCGCTGCTGGCGCGCGAGATCGGAAAGGGCCGGCCTTACGTATCGCTGCTCGGCAGTCCGAAAAATACATTCTGGACCGACGGCGCGCGCGAACTGTTCGACTGCGCCGGCCAGGGCCGCATCGATGTCTTCTTTTTGTCCGGCGGACAGATCGACGGCCACGGCAACATCAACCTGGTCGAGATCGGCAGCCACGACAAACCGAAGGTGCGTTTCCCCGGCTCGTTCGGCTCGGCCTATCTCTATTACGTGGTGCCGAAAGTCATCCTGTTCCGCACCGAACATTCGCGCCGGACACTGGTGCGGGATGTCGATTTCATCAGCGCACCGGGCGCCAACGATCCGAACGTGTTCCGCACCGGCGGACCGATCGCACTGATCACCAACCGTTGCCTGTTCGCCTTCGCCGATGGCCGCTTCACGCTGCAATCAGTGCACCCCGGCCATACGCTCGATGAAGTGATCGAGAACACCGGCTTCGACTTCATCATGCCGGCCTCGGTGCCGGAGACGCCGGCGCCGTCGGCCGACCGGCTCAAGCTGTTGCGCGAAACGGTCGCGCCGCAATTGGCCGACGTCTATCCGCAATTCGCAAAGCAGATATTCGGAGTCGGCAAGACTGCTTTGACGGGATGAAATCGAACGCCTGTCGGATTGCCATGCCGGCATGGGACAAGGCCATGCCGATCGGTGAAACGTCTTTCGAACCTTGCAGCGCTCGGCTACCGTTCGCCCCACAAAAAATCAAAATGGGGAAGCGGACCGGTGAAGGCAGTCGAAGCAGCGGTGATCGGCGTCGGTTGGATCGGTGGCTTGCGGGCGGAGACGCTGGCGCGCACGGCCCTGGTCGGCAAGCTGCATCTGTGCGACATCAGGCCCGACCGGCTCGCCGAAGTGAAGGCGAAGTATCGTCCCCACGCCGCAACCCTCAATTATCAAGAGATCATCGATAACCCGAACATCTCGGTCGTCTATGTCTCGACGACGCCGGAGAACAACCACTACCCGATCGCGCGCGACTGCCTGAAGGCCGGCAAGAACGTGATGCTGGAAAAGCCGATCGCGCTCGAATTGTGGGAAGCCGACGAACTGATTCATCTGTCGCGAACCCATAACCTCAAATTCACCATTGGCTATTCGCAGCGCTTCAACACCAAGATCGCCTTCGCCAAGAAAAAGATCGCCGACGGCACGCTCGGCAATGTCGTATCGGTGCTGGTGTCGCGCCATCTGTCGCGCGATCTCGGCAAGAAGATCGCCGGCCGGGTGCGGCTGTCGCCGGTCGTCATGGAATCGACCCACGACCTCGATTTCGTGTTCTGGCTGCTGGAGCCGGCCAAGCCGGTGCGGGTCTATAGCCAGGGCGCCTATGGCTACATGAAGCCGGTCAACGGTTCGCATGACGTCATGTTCACCACCGTGACCATGGACAACGGCACCGTGGTGATGATCGGTGGCGGCTGGAACTTTCCGCCGAGCTATCCGAATTACTGCTCGACCTGGATCGAGATTACCGGCGTCGACGGCGCGCTGGTGCTCGACGACACCCAGCGCGACAACTGGCTCAATACCGAGACGCGCGGCCAGGAATTTCCGATGTCGACGATGCCGGGCGAATGGGTCGACCACGTCTATGCCGGCGGCATCGGGCCGGAAACCATCCATTTCCTCGAAGCCTGCATTCGCGACACGCCGGTGATGGTGACGCCGGAATCGGCGCGCCGGGTGATGGAGACCTATAGCGCGGCCGACCTGTCGGCCTATCGCAACGAACCAATCGACCTGCCGCTGACCAACGAAACCATCAACGGCATCGCCGAACTCAAGCAGCTCAATCGCGCGGGGTTGAATACGTAACCTCACGCGCGACCGACCTCGACCCCGCCGGCAGCGGCACTCGCCGACGCCGGCCCAATCAGACGGCATAAGCCGCTTATGGGAGGATACGATGAGGAGACGCGCGAAGGGCTTGTTGTTGAGTCTGTTGCTAACGGTCGTCGGCATCGGCGTGGCGGCCGCCGCCGACGAGGCTTATCCAACCAAGCCGATCCATATCATCGTGCCCTTCGCGCCCGGCGGCGCATCGGATTTCGCGATCCGGCTTATTCAGCCCGGCTTGCAGGCCGCGCTCGGCCAGCAACTCGTCATCGATAACCGCAGCGGCGCGGCCGGCAGCGTCGGCATGGAAGTCGCCGCCCATGCCGCGCCCGATGGCTACACTCTGTTCCTCGGCAATGTCGGCACCATCGCGATTAACCCACATTTCTTTCCGAACCTGACGGTCAAGCCGCAGCGCGATTTCATTCCGATCTCGCTCGCCGCCGAGACGCCCGGCATCGTCATCGCCAGCAACAAGTTCGCGCCGAATTCGCTGAAGGAGATGATCGCCTATGCCAAAGCGCATCCCGGCAAGGTCAATTACGCGGCCGCCGGCGTCAGTACGCTCAACACCTTATCGATGGAACAGTTCCGCCACCGGCTCGGCCTTCAGATGGCACAGGTGCCCTACAAAGGTGGCGCCGGGCCGGCGGTGATCGATCTGATGGCCGGCAATGTCGACGTGATGTTCGTCACATTGTCGTCGGCGGTGCAATTCGTGAAGGCCGGCAAGCTCAAGGCTTTCGCCGTCACCACGGTCAAGCGCGTGCCGCAATTGCCCGACGTGCCGAGCATGGCGGAACTCGGCTTTCCGGACGACGTCAGCAGTTCGTGGCAGGGCCTGTTCGCGGTGGCCGGCACGCCGGCGCCGATCGTCGCCAGGCTGCACGCCGCGGTGCTGAAGGCGATGGCCGATCCGGATGTCCGCCAGCACATGATCGTCGCCAGCATGACGCCGACCTCAAGCCCGACGCCCGAGAGCTTCGCGAAATTTGTCGCCGCCGAATCCGACAAATGGAAAGGCGTGGTCGAGAAGCTGAAGGCCGGCAAGGACTGAACGACAGAAACGAACGATCCGGGCGCGGCGATCGATGCCACGCCCGGATGCCGATTAACTGCGCGGCCGGTTACAGCGCGGCGGCCACCACCGTGCTCAGCGGCGTGGTCGGATGGCCGATCAGCTTGCCGAGCTGGCGGCTGTCGTCGAACAGCGCGCCTTTCGAGGCGCCGACATCGGAGTCGGCGAGCAGCGCGGCGAGCGGCTCCGGCAAACCGGCGCCGAGCAGCACCGCCTTGAAGTCGGCTTCCGGCATGTTCTTGTAACCGATCGGCTTGCCGGACTGACGGGCAATCTCGGCGGCAAATTCGGCGAGCGTATAAGAGGTGTCGCCGGCCAATTCATAGACCTTCCCGGCCTGACCTTCGGTGGTCAGCACGACGGCGGCGGCTTCGGCGTAATCGGCGCGCGCCGCCGACGCGATGCGGCCTTCGCCGGCGCTGCCGAGCATCACGTCATGGGCGAGAGCGGCCGGAATGCTGGCGGCATAATTTTCGGTGTACCAGCCGTTGCGCAACAGGACATAGGGAATGCCAGAGGCCGCCAGCGCGGCTTCGGTGTCGCGATGCTCGGCGGCAAGCCCCAGCGGCGAGGTGTCGGCATGCAGCACGCTGGTATAGGCGATCAATTTGACGCCGGCTTTCCTGGCCGCGTCGATCACGGCACGGTGCTGCGGCGCGCGCTGGCCGAGTTCGCTCGACGAGATCAGCAGCAGCTTGTCGACGCCGGCGAGGGCGGCGGCCAGCGTCTCCGGTTTGCCGTAGTCGGCCGGGCGGACCGCGACACCGGCGGCCTTGAGGTCGGCGGCCTTGTCGGGGTTGCGGACGGCCGCGACGATTTCGGACGCGGGCACCTTTTTCAAGAGGTTGGCGATGACGAGGCGGCCAAGCTGGCCGGTGGCTCCGGTAACGGCAATCATGGGGGGCTCCTTGTTTTGGTGTTGCCTGGACCCCACCTAGACTGCTAACGAACTAATTGTAAGTACCAACAAAATGGTAAGTATGAAAATGACCGAAGTCCCAGCCAAGCAACCCGGCATCATTTCCGGCATGATGGAACGCGGCGACCTGTTTTCGACCGCCTGCCCGTCGCGGGCGGTGCTGCGGCACATCACGAGCCAATGGGGCGTGCTGGTGCTGGTCGCGCTCTTGTCCGGCACCCATCGTTTCAGCGAATTGCGCCGCAAGGTCAGCGGCGTCAGCGAACGAATGCTGGCGCAAACGCTGCAATGGCTGGAAAACGACGCGCTGGTGAACCGTAAATCCTTCCCGGTCGTGCCGCCGCATGTCGAATACAGCCTGACGCCGCTCGGCGTCGAAGCCGCCCGCCATGTCGAGGCGCTAGCGGACTGGGTCGAAGCGAGCCTGCCGCGTATCCTGGAAAAGCAGGCGGCATAACCGACCGGGTGGCAACGCCGGCAGACCGCGCAGGGCGCTCCGGCCCGGCGTGACGCTATCCAACTGTTTTGAAAGGGAAGTTTGGATTCGACGAAAGTCCAAATAGTCTGCATTTCAAATAATTTGAAATTCAAACTATTTGGTCTTACATATATTTGATGCCTCCTTCATCCCCCTCCGACCGGCAACGGTTTGGCTTCATCTTTTCCGTGCTGGCGCGCCGCTGGCGGCGCCTGCTCGACACCCGGCTGGCCGCCGTCGGTCTCACCGACGCAACCTGGACGCCGCTCATCCATCTGTTCGAACTGGGCGACGGCATCAGCCAGAAGGATCTGGCGGCTCGGGTCGGCCTCGACGGATCGAGCCTGGTGCGGCTGCTCGACATTCTCACCGAGCGCGGCCTGGTAGCCCGACGTGTCAGCGACAGCGATCGCCGCGCCAATCTGATCTACCTCACCGATGCCGGTCACGCCGCGGTCGTCGACATCCGCCGGCTGCTCACCGAAGCCGAGCGCGACATGCTGGCCGAAATCGGCGACGACGAGATCGCGACCATGCTCGCGGCGTTCGAACGAATCGGCGCGCGGATCGAGCAGATCCAGACCGAGCGCGACGGCATCACATGACCCTGACCGACCGCCTCACAGCCTGGGGCCTCGACAAGGGCCGGCTGACATTCGGCCTGCGCACCGCCTTCGCCGCCTGTCTGGCGCTGCTGGCGGCCTGGCTCATCGGGCTTGAACATCCGCAATGGTCGGCGATGACGGTGTGGGCGGCCTCGCAACCTTTGCGCGGCCAGTTGATCGAAAAGAGTCTGTTCCGCGCCTTGGGTACGATGGTCGGCGTGACCGTCGGCGTCGCCCTCGTCGTTGTCGCCGCCGACCGACTGTTCATCGTCGTCATCGGCCTCTCGCTGTGGATCGGCTTCTGCGCCGGGCTCGGCAACATCCAGCGCGGCTTCCTCGCTTATGGCAGCATGCTCACCGGCTATTCTGCGGCGATGGTGGCGCTGCTCGACACCCGCCATCCCGATCATATCATCGCGCTCGGCCTGGACCGGCTGGCGACTGTACTGGTCGGCGTGGTGACCGCGCTGCTGATCGGCCTGCTGTTGACGCCGAAACACGGCGAACAACCGCTGGCCGAGCGCGTACGCCGGCTGACGACGCGCGTGCTCGACGACATGACCCGCCGGCTTGGCGGCAAACCGGCCAACATCGCCGAGGAGCAAAACATCATCCTGAGCGAGATGGCGGCGATCGAAGATACGCTCGATCCGCACAGCGCCGGCTCCTTGCGGTCGCGCAGAACGGTGCGCGCCATTCGCGCCCTGCTGACGGCGCAGGTCGCGGCCCTGCTGTGGTTGCGCGGCGCCATCGCCATCACCACCGACAGTGATGCGAGCGCGGCACTCGGCGATGCCGCGCGCAAACTGGCGATGCCGACGCGGGATGCGAGCCAGCGCCAGCAGCTCGATCAGGCGGCGATCGCGGATGTCGAACGCGCCGCAGACCTTGCGACCTCCCCTGCATTGCGCGCGGTGATCCGACCGATCGAAACCGCGCTGCGCGATCAGCTCGGGCTCATCGCCAGCGACGCCGAGCGGCCGCAGACCCACCACCTTGTCATTCTGCATCGCGACTGGGTGGGCGCGCGCGAAGCCTTCATCCGCGCCGCCGGCTCGCTGATGGCGGTCGGCGCGCTGTGGCTTGTGACCGGATTGAACGAAGGCGCGTTCCTGATGCTCGGTCTGGCGATCATGACCTCGATCTTCTCGACCTTCGACAATCCGGCGCGAATGATGCCGTTTGTCTTCACCGGCCAGGCTTTGGGCGCGGCGGTCGCGCTCGCCTGCACCTGGCTGATCTGGCCATCGGCCGGCAGCGGCCTCGCGATGGTGCTGCTCGTCATGCCATTTGTCTTTGCCGGCGCCTTGTTGTTCGCGCACCGGCGCACCACCGCGATCAGCTTCGACTACAACATGGTGCTGCTTCTGCTGCTGCATCCGGCGTTTCCGCTTTCCGGCAGCTTCGACGCCTCGCTCTACGCAGCGCTGGCTGTCGTCGCCGGCCCGGCGGTCGCCTATTTCGTCTACCGCCTGATCTTCCCCGCGACCGAAGGGCGTCGCATGAACACGCTGATCGCCATGATGGTCCGCGAGCTGGAGAACATGGCCGGAACGGACAACGCCAAGAGCCGGCAGGTCTGGCGCGCGCGGCTGTATCATCGCCTGCTGCGCCTGGTTCGCTGGGCCGAGAAAACCGGCGACAAGAAGTTCCTGGTCGTCAACGGCAGCCTCGCCGTGTTGCAGGTCGGCAGCGCGGTCCTGCATATCCAGGACCTCTTGCGGCGTGGCGGTATCGGCGTCGGCGGCAAACGGGCACTGACCGCGGTCCTGCGGCGCATCCGCCACATCGGCCGTCAGCCGGAACGCGCCGGACGCGCGCTCATGCTCGCAGCCGCGCGCCTGAAACGCGACGGCTGCACCGAAACGGAGCCGATCGAAAGCGCCGCACTGGCGCTTGTCGGCTGCAGCGACTTCCTGCATCGCGCCACCGCGTAACGGTATTGTCGTGATACATTGCAGTCGCATTGACGACATCGCGCCGTCACTGCGCCGTGAAACGCTGCAATGCGTTCCGGGACTGGCGTTGTCGATGCCACCGCACTAAATTCCGGCGATGATCGATTCAATGCCGCACGCCGCTTCGAAGCCCGGTATTTTCCGCAATATCCTGACATGGGCCGCTTGGCCCGGCCTGCTGGCGATCTGTCTCGCCATCACCGCTTACGGTTTCTCGCTCGGCTATCCGGCGATCACGTTCAACGTCGCCTATGCGATTCTCGCGGTTTGTCTTTACGCGCTGGAACAAGCCATGCCGCATGAGCGTGTGTGGAACGAAAGCGATGGCCAGACCTTCGCCAACATCGCGCATACGCTGACCAGCAAAGGCGTGGTGCAGACCGTGGTGATCTTCAGCACCGTCATCGGACTGACCGCTTACGTCACGCCGGCCGTCGAGCCTGGCTATGGCATATGGCCGCGCGCCTGGCCGATGGCCGTGCAGGTGATCATGGCCATCGTCGTCGCCGAGTTCGGCCTCTATTGGGCGCACCGCATCGCTCACGAATGGCCGTGGCTCTGGCGCTTCCACGCCGTACATCACAGCGTCACCCGGCTCTGGATCGTCAACACCGGACGGTTTCATTTCGTCGACAGCTTCAAGAGCATCGCCATCGGCATAGCGATCCTGCTGGCGCTCGGTGCGCCGATGGAAGTGCTGATCTGGCTATCGGCGATCACCGCCTATATCGGCATGCTGACGCATTGCAACGTCGACATGAAATTCGGCCCGCTATCGTGGTGGTTCAATACGCCTGAGCTGCATCGCTGGCATCACAGCCGCGACCTGCGCGAGGGCAACAAGAACTACTCGGAAAACATCATGCTGTGGGACCACGTCTTCGGCACGTATTACAATGCGCGGCACTACCGGCCGCCGGTCGACATCGGCATTGCCGAAGACATGCCGCCCGGCTTCTTGCAGCAACTGGCCTGGCCGTTCAAACGCGCGAGCTGAAGATCATGATCCCCGCGGAGGCGGGGACGTCATCGGTGCCGGCTCAGCCGATTATCGCGCCAGCGCCGCGATTCCCAATTCAGCCGCAAGCTTGTCGAGTTGCACCAGCAATTCCGGCGGCAAGCTCAGACCGTGGGCCAGCCGATCGGCGCGCCGCGCCGCGCGCTGTTCGCCCGGCAGCCGCACGGCGTCCTGTCCCGGCAGCACCTTCGACTGCCGCAGGCTGCGGATATGCCGGTCGACTTCCGCCTTGAACTGCGCGAGCGGCTGGAACCGGGACGGATCGAGCGCGACCACGAACTGCCCGGTATTGGTGACGCGATCGGGTTCGGCATTGAAGTCGACGCAGTCGCGGCCGAACAGCGCGCCGTTGAGCGTACCGGCCAGCAAGCCGAGCATCAGCGCCAGGCCCGCGCCCTTGTAGCCGCCCATCGGCAGCAACAAGGCTTCGAGGCTCTTGTGCGGATCGATCACCACTTCGCCGGTCTTCGGATCGATCATCCAGTCGTTCTTGAGCGGCTGATTTTGCAAGCGGTGATTCTTGATGGTGCCGTATGACACGATCGAGGTCGCGATATCGAGCACCAACGGCGGCTCTTCGCCGGCCGGAATGCCAATCGCCAAGGGGTTGGTGCCGAGCAGCGGTTCGGCGCCGCCGGCCAGCGGCATGTGATTGGCGTTCGCCACCGCCGAATAGATGCCGATCATGTCGGACTTCAGCGGCAGCGCGGCATAGACACCGGCGGCCCCGGCATGGCCCGACATCCGGCAACCGACCCAGGCAACGCCGCATTCGCGCGCCATCTCGATCGCCATCTCGGTGGCACGCGCCACGACCAGATGACCCATGCCGTTATCGCCATCGACCAGCGCCACCGCCGGCGCGGTCTTGTTGACGGTGATATTGGGACGCGGATTGGTCGAGCCGAGCTTGAGCCGCTGAACGTATTGCGGCAGCCGGAACACGCCATGCGCATCGGCGCCGATCAGATCGGCCTCCACCATCAGCTCGGCAAGCTTGCCGGCATCCTGCGGCGGCACGCCGGCTTTGACGACCGCCTCGATCATGAAGGCGGTGACGGCCGCGACCGGAACCCGGCGCGCCTGGGCGTTGATCGGCATGTTCATAACGGCGTTCCCTGCATTCGCAATTTCGGCATCACCGCCGAATGGCACATATTGTTATCGGGCTCGACACAGGACCACCGCCGCCAATTGCGATCGGCAACGCAGCATTGTCGTTAACCGATTTCGTCACCTGAAATCGGCCGCCATGTCGCAGCTTCAACCCGTTTCACTGCCGGAGCCAGCGAACTTGCGCAAGCCCCTGTTGGATTGGAATGTTTGGGTTATAAAAGGCGTCCTTTAGACCCGCACCTGGAAAGCAGCCATGACAGCGACCGTTCCCGCCCGCAGCAAAAACGAACCGCGCGTCGAGGACGACGCCCTGGTGCGCGGCAGCGGCCGCTTTGCCGACGATCCGCGCCTGCCGAACCAGGCCTATGCCGTCTTCGTGCGCTCGCCGCACGCGCACGCCCGGATCAAATCGGTCGACACCAGCACGGCGCAAAAGTCGAAAGGCGTCGTAGCAGTGCTGACCGCGGCCGACATTGCGGCCGCCGGCATCGGCAGCATCGCGCGCCATCCGCCGATGAACGGCCGCGGCGGCGCCAAGATGATCATGCCCTTCCGTCCGGCGCTGGCCAGCGACAAGGTGATGCATGGCGGCGACCCGGTGGCGATGGTGGTGGCCGAGACCACCGCACAGGCACTCGACGCCGCCGATCTGGTCGAGGTCGAATACGAACAACTGCCGGCCGTGGTCGATCTCGACGCCGCGATGAAAGGCGACGTTCAGCTTTTCGACGAAGCGCCGCGCAACCTCTGTCTCGACTGGCCCGGCCCGGTGCCGAGCGAGGACAACGAACGCGCGGTCGATGCGCTGATCGCCAAGGCAGCGCACGTCGCCAAGGTCAGCGTCGTCAACCAGCGCATGGTGGTGGCGTCGATGGAGACGCGCGGCGCGACCGGCGTCTACGACAAGGCCGCCGACAGCTACACGCTGCACGCCTGCTCGCAGGGCGCGGCGCCGTTGCGCGGCATGGTCGCCAGCGTGATGGGCGTGACCAACGACAAGATGCGCGTCATCACCGAGGATGTCGGCGGCGGCTTCGGCATGAAGACACCGGTCTATCCGGAATACATCCCGCTTCTCGTCGCGGCCAAGAATCTTGGCCGGCCGGTACATTGGCAATCGACCCGCTCGGAAGCCTTCGTCACCGACACCCAGGCGCGCGACACCGTCACCCATGTCGAACTCGCCTGCGACGACAAGGGCAAGTTCATCGCGCTGCGCGTCAATCACCTGTGCAACCAGGGGGCCTATGTCAGCCCGTCGGGCGTCCACATCAATACCAACAACTTCGCAAAATGTTTCCCGGCGATGTACAAGATCCCGAAGATCGCGATTTCGGTGGCTTGCTATTTCTCCAACACCATTCCGATCGGCCCTTATCGCGGCGCCGGCCGGCCGGAGGCCAATTACGCGCTGGAGCGCGCTGTCGAGGAAGCCGCCCGTCTGTTGAAGATGGACCCGGTCAAACTCCGCAAGAAGAACCTGATCCCGGCTTCCGCCATGCCGTTCAAAACGCCGATCAATACTTATGATTCAGGCGACTTCCCCGGCATCGTCGACAAGGCGCTGACGCTGGCCGATTACGCCAACTTCGCCAAGCGCAAGCGCGAAGCCGCCAAACGCAAGAAACTGCGCGGCATCGGCGTGTCCTGCATGCTCGAACATGCCGGCGCCTCGCCGCTTGAAACCGCGTCGGTCAGCTTCCCCGGCGGCGACAAGCTGATTGTCGGCTGCAATGTGCAATCGACCGGCCAGAGCCACGCCACCGTGTTCAGCCGCCTGCTTGCCCACAAGCTCGGCATCGACGCCAAGGCTGTCGAGCACCGCCACGGCGACACCGATCTTGGCCTGACCGGCGGCGCCTCGGTCGGCTCACGCTCGGCGATGTGCGCCGGCTCGGCCATCGTCCACACCGCCGACGTGATGCTGGATAAAGGCAGGAAGGTCGCCTCGACGCTGCTTGAAGCCTCCGAGTCGGACATTCAATATCGCGCCGGCGGCTTCGAGGTGGTCGGCACCGACCGCAAGATCTCGCTGTTCGAGACCGCGCGCCGCGCCAAGGACATGGGACAAAGTCTCGACACCATGGACAAGGTCGAGATCCCGCTGACCTTCCCGAACGGTTGCCATATCGCCGAAGTCGAGATCGATCCCGACACCGGCCTTTTGGAAATCGTCACCTACACGGCGGTCGACGATTGCGGCAACATGCTCGACAAGACCGTGGTCGAGGGCCAGGTACAGGGCTCGATCGCCAACGGCCTCGGCCAGGCGCTGACCGAAAATGCGGTCTACGATTCGCAGAGCGGACAATTGGTGACCGGCTCGTTCATGGATTACGGCATGCCGCACGCCCACATCATGCCGACCGAATTGCGCGAGGCCGCGCACATCACGCCAGCAACCACGAACCCGCTCGGCGTCAAGGGCACCGGCGAGGCCGGCACCACGGCGGCCATCGCCGCCGTGATGAACGCGATCGCAAATGCGATCCCGAACGGTGCGGCCGATTACATGGAAATGCCGGCGACGCCGGCGAAGATCTGGGAAGCCTGCCAGAAGGGATTGGCGGCGGGGAAATAGATAAAGGTGGTATGCCCGCGAAGGCGGGCACCCAGTCACCACCGATCTGTCGGTGTATACCGGGTCCCCGCGCGCGCGGGGACGGCAGAAATAAAACGCCGTGCGAAAAAAAATGGCCGGGTTTCACCCGGCCATTTTCATTTCATACCAGTGAGCGGATCAAGCCTGGCTGATGAACTTGGTGTTCATATAGGCCTGCAGACCTTCGATGCCGCCTTCCGAGCCGTAACCGGATTCCTTGATGCCGCCGAACGGCGTTTCCGGCGTCGAGATCATCACGCTGTTGACGCCGACCATGCCGGACTGGATGGCATCGCCGATGGCGGCCGCCGTCGCGCCCGACGCGGTGAAGGCATAAGCGGCCAGACCGAACTCCAGCGAATTGGCGCGCTCGACGACTTCATCGAAGGTCTTGAACGGCACGATCGGCGCCACCGGCCCGAACGGCTCCTCGGTCATGATCTTGGCATCGTCCGGCACGTCGGTGATGACGGTCGGCTCGAAGAAGAAGCCTTCGTTGCCGTGGCGCGAGCCGCCGGTCTGGATCTTGCCACCGCGCGCCTTGGCATCGTTGACGAAGGATTCCATGGCGTCGAGACGGCGCGGATTGGCCAACGGCCCGAGCGTGGTGCCCTTCTCCAGACCGTCGCCAAGCTTGAGACCCTTGGCGTATTCGACAAAGCGGGAAACGAATTTGTTGTAATTCTTCTCCTGCACATAGAAACGCGTCGGCGAAATGCAGACCTGACCGGCATTGCGATACTTGAACGCCGCGATGGTGTCGGCGGCTTTCTCCGGATCGGCGTCCTCGAACACCACCACCGGCGAATGGCCGCCCAGCTCCATGGTGGCGCGCTTCATGCCCTTGGCGGCCAGACCGGCAAGATGCTTGCCAACCGGGATCGAGCCGGTAAAGGAGATCTTGCGCACGATCGGCGACGGAATGAGATGTTCCGACACCTCGGCCGGCACGCCGAACACCAGGTTCAAGACGCCCGCCGGCAGGCCGGCATCGGCGAAGCATTTGACCAGTTCGACGCAACCGCCGGGGGTTTCTTCCGACGCCTTGATGATCAGCGCGCAGCCGGCGGCGAGCGCACCGGCGATCTTGCGTACCGGCGTCAAGGTCGGGAAATTCCACGGCGTGAAGGCGGCGGCGACACCGACCGGCTCCTGCGTCACGAGTTGGCGGATGCCGGCAACGCGGCCCGGCACGATCCGGCCATACGAGCGACGGCCTTCCTCGGCATACCAGTCGATGATGTCGGCGGAGGTCATCACCTCGGCGCGCGATTCGGCGTAGGACTTGCCCTGCTCTTGAGTCTGAACCTTGGCGACGTGATCGTAACGCTCGCGCAGCAGATCGGCGGCCTTGCGCATGATCTTGGCGCGGTCATAAGCCGAGGTTGCCTTCCACGCCGGGAAAGCCTTCTGCGCGGCGGCCAGCGCTGCGTCGAGGTCGGCCTTGCCCGCGTGCGGCAACCTGGCCAGCACCTTGCCGTTGGCCGGATTGATGACGTCTTCGCTGTTACGGCCCTCGACGCCGAGCCATTTTCCATCAATGAAAAGCTTGAGATCGGTGTACATCCTGGATTTCCTCGCCAAACCGAAATTTTCGTTGCCGTGGATTAGCACTTTCGTGCCTACCCGGCCATCCTTGCGTCAGGACAGGCCGGCGCAAAACGCCGCGCCCGCAATCCCGACGAATACGTAAGGGATATAATTCTGCAATCCGGGGGCGTCGTATCGCGACGCCCCGGGACAACAGCTACTTATACAGTCGCCGTCACGGTCGTTTGTACGTTCATTTGCCGGTGAATTTCGGCTTGCGCTTTTCCATGAAGGCCCTGCGGCCTTCGATGAAATCGTTCGAGGCAAAGCAGGCCTGCACCATGGCTTCCGCCTTGGCGAGATCGCGCTCGGCCGGGTCCTTGAGAATTTCGCCGACGATGAACTTGACCGAATCGACGCTCAACGGCGCGTTGCCGGCGATCGTGTCGGCATAATCCTTCACGTAGGATTCCAGCTCGGCGTCCGGCAATACGCGATTGACCAGACCCATCGTCTGCGCCTCCTGCGCGGTGAACTGCCGCGCGGTGTAGAAGATTTCCTTGGCGAAGGACGGACCGACCACGTCGACCAGCTTTTTCAGGCCGGCATAACGATAGCCGATGCTGAGCTTGGCCGCCGGCACCGCGAACTTCGAACCTTCGGTGCAGATGCGCAGGTCGCAGGACATCGCCAGCCCCATGCCGCCGCCGATGCAATAGCCACGGATCATCGCGATGGTCGGCTTCGGAAACTCGTAGAACGCGCCATAGGCGTGATCGACGGCTTCGTTGTAGCGATCGGACGCTTCCTTGCTGGCGCGCTCGCTTTCGAACTTGGAGATGTCGGCGCCGGAGACAAAGGCCTTGCCGCCCGCGCCGGTCACGACGACGACACGGATATTATCGTCGTTCTTGAAGTCCTCGAGATAGCCCGACGCCGCTTCCCACATGTCGAGCGACACCGCGTTATGCTTTTCCGGATTGTTGAAGATCACATAACCGACCTGACCTTCCTTGCGGGACAGCATCTTGTCGGTGGTCGCGGGCGCGTTCATTCCGTCATTCCTTCTCTTCAAAAAGACCGTCTTCCTGAAGCGCCAAGGTCGCAAGGCGACCAAGCCTCGAAGGATGACAGCCCGGGATCAAGCGGCCGTTCATCCTGCGCGGCGCGGCATCGCCGCGCATCCCAGGATGACGGATCGAGGGACTAGACCGCCTTGGCGGCGTGCAACTCGGCAATCTCGTAATCGGCGAAACCGAATTCCTTGAGCACTTCGTCGGTATGCTGCCCAAGTTCCGGCGGCGTCACGACGATCTTGCTCGGCGTGCGCGACAACGCAATCGGCTGACCGACGAATGTCTCGGTTTCGCCGTTCGGCCGCTTGGCGTCCTGGGCGATACCGAGGTGCTTGACCTGCTCGTCGGCGAAAACCTGATCGATCGAATAAATCGGGCCGCAGGGCACGCCGATCTCGTTGAAGCGCGCGATCCACTCGGCGCTGGTCCTGGTCACCGTTCTGGCTTCGATGGCGGCATTGATCGCGTCGCGGTTCTTCGAGCGCAGCGCACTGGTCTTGTAATCCGGGTTGTCGAGCATTTCCGGCGTCTCGATCGCCTTGCACAAACGCTCCCACATCACATGGCCGGTTGAGGCGATGTTGATGTGGCCGTCGCTGGTCTTGAACACGCCGGTCGGGATCGAGGTCGGATGGTTGTTGCCGGCCTGCTTGGGCACCTCATGCGCCTGCAACCAGCGCGCGGCCTGGAAGTCGAGCATGAAGATCTGCGCCTGCAACAGCGAGGTGTTAACCCACTGGCCTTCGCCCGACACTTCGCGCTCCAGCAGCGCGGTCTGGATGCCGAGCGCGGCGAACAGGCCGGCGGTGAGGTCGGCGACCGGAATGCCGACGCGCATCGGGCCGCGGCCCGGCTCGCCGGTGATCGACATCAGCCCGCCCATGCCCTGCGCGATCTGATCGAAGCCCGGCCGGTCGCGGTAAGGCCCGTCCTGACCGAAACCGGAAATGCTGGCCAGGATGATGCGCTTGTTGACCTTGCGCAGCGAGGCATAGTCGATGCCGAGCCGGTCCTTGACGTCGGGCCGGAAGTTCTCGACCACCACGTCGGCCTTCTCGACCAGCCGCAGAAAAGCGGCGAGCCCCTGCTTCGACTTCAGGTCGAGGGTCATGCTGCGCTTGTTGCGATGCAGGTTCTGGAAATCAGGCCCCTGACGCGGACCGCCCGGCCCCTCGCCCTTTTCCAGATGCGCCGGCGTCTCGATCTTGATGACGTTGGCGCCCCAATCACCAAGCTGGCGGACGCAGGTCGGACCCGACCGCACCCGTGTCAGATCGAGAATCGTAAAGCGGGAAAGGGCCTCCGAGGCCTTGGCGGCGGGCATGAAATGGGCTCCGGAACTGAATGATCGGGGCGGGATGGATTTGGCCGCGCGACATTCCTCGATCTATCGCGGCTTGTCCATCGGGGCCGGGGCAGCGATATACCGGCAGCGGCAGCGATTTTGACGGATTCGGCGCGGTTTGTTCATCAATCCGGGCAATAAAGCCGGCGCCCGCCTTGAAAAGACCATCGACCCCTGTCATATGAACGCTGCGAGTGAACGACCCGACCTTGCACGATCGAGATTCGGGTTTGCGGGCTGCGTGCACGAAACTCTCTGAAACGATTTTCGCCCCGCCCATTCGATTTTCTGAACACGACCGACTTCCCTGGCAACGCGGGCAGTCAAGAACCGCGATACCGCCGGTCGCAATAGCGATTCGGCCGTTTTGCCATATGGAAAGATAGCTTTTTGACTTCATTTAACGACTTCGGCCTCGCAGAGCCGATCCTTCGCGCGCTTGCGGAAGAGAAGTACGAAACCCCGACCCCGATCCAGGCCCAGACCATTCCGATTGCCCTTTCGGGCCGCGACATCATCGGCATCGCCCAGACCGGCACCGGCAAGACCGCGTCATTCGCGCTGCCGATTCTTAACCATCTGTTCACCAAGCGGATGCGGCCGGAACGCAAGTCCTGCCGCGTGCTGGTGCTGTCGCCGACGCGCGAACTGTCGGGCCAGATCGCCGACAGCTTCCGCGCCTACGGCCGGCACATGCGGCCGCTGGCGATCGAACTCGCGATCGGCGGCGTGCCGATCAACCGCCAGATCCGCGGCCTCAACCACGGCGTCGAAGTGCTGGTGGCCACCCCCGGCCGCCTGCTCGACCTCGTCGCGCAGCGCGCCATCACGCTGCATCAGGTCGAAGTCCTGGTGCTCGATGAAGCCGACCGCATGCTCGACATGGGCTTCATCAACGACATCCGCAAAGTCGTCGCGATGCTGAGCAAGCAGCGCCAAACGCTGTTCTTCTCGGCCACCATGCCGGGCGAAATCACCAAGCTGGCCGACCAGATGCTGATCGACCCGGCCCGCGTCGCGGTGACGCCGCAATCCTCGACCGTCGAGCGCATTGCCCAGAGCGTCATTCTCACCGAAAAGGCGTCGAAGCCGGCGCTGCTGCTTGAGGTGCTGAAGACCGAGACCACCGATCGCGTGCTGGTTTTCACCCGCACCAAGCATGGTGCCGACAAGGTCGTCCGCCATCTGCAAAAGTCCGGCTACGGCGCCGAGGCGATCCACGGCAACAAGTCGCAGAATCAGCGCGAGCGCGTGCTCGCCCAGTTCCGCACCGGCAGCCTGCGCATCCTGATCGCCACCGACATCGCCGCTCGCGGCATCGACGTCGACGGCGTCAGCCATGTGGTGAATTTCGACCTGCCGAACATTCCGGAATCCTACGTTCACCGCATCGGCCGCACCGCGCGCGCCGGTCGCGACGGCGTCGCGATCTCGTTCTGCGATTACGAGGAAAACGCCTACCTGCGCGATATCGAACGGATGATCCGGATCAAGATTCCGGCGACCGACCGGCGCACCGGGGTTCGCCCGGCACCGCGTCCGGCCGAGCACCATCACGCCGCCAACGGCCAGAACCGGCCGCATCGCGGCCGTCAGCAGCGCGGTCACGGCGGTAACGAGGGCGGGCAAAACGGCAAACAGGCCAACCACGGCGGCCGCAATAACGGCGCGAACGGCCATCAGGGCCGGCCGAACCGGAACGGCAAGCCGTCGGGCCACCCACAGGCACCGCGGGTCGACACCTCGGCGGGCGAGCCAAAGGCGATCGGGGGTGTTACATTCCTCCAGCGCCCGAACGAGCCGCGCCGCAACGCCGGCACCCGCGCGCCGCGCTAACTTTCAAGGCCCTGTCGCCGCCCCGGCCCTGATGTCGCCAAGGCTTTAGCCATGCGACTTTAGGCTTGGGGCGGGAGCGGGTTTTCGGATAGAGATCATGCCGCCGGGCGCAGGACCGCCGGCGCACAGGCTGGCCTAAGAGCTGACCGGGAGAGGATTTGGATGGCGAAAGAAGAAATGCTGGAATTCGACGGCACGGTGACCGAAGTGTTGCCGGACGGCAATTTCCGGGTGATGCTCGACAACCAACACGAAGTGCTGGCCTATACCGCCGGCAAGATGCGCAAGTTCCGCATCCGCACCGGTGTCGGCGACCGCGTCATTGTTGAAATGTCGCCGTATGATTTGCAGCGCGGCCGCATCAGCTTCCGCCACAAGGGCGACGCCCCGGCTCCCAATCCGCAGAATCGCCGGCCGAATTTCCGCAGGCGTTAAATTTGCGTCGGCAGGCGGCGCGCCGCCTGTCGTCCGATGCCGCCGTCCACGGAGCATCGGTTTATTTTAAAGAAACAGCATTGCCGTTTCACCTGCCGCCGGCCGGCGGCGCGGGCGACTTTCTCGGCCATCGCCTGACAGCCCGATCGTTCAGGGCCGAGCACGGTTGACGATGTCAAAGCATCTGCTGGCCCACGACGAAATCGCACCGGTGACCGTCTACCACGAAGGCGGCGCTTCGCCTTTGCTGCTGATCGCCGATCACGCCGGCAAACTCATTCCACGCGCCTTGGGCGACCTCGGCGTATCGGAAGCCGAACGCGCCCGCCATATCGGCTGGGACATCGGCATCGCCGGTGTATCGCGTCATCTCGCCGACGCGCTCGACGCCATGCTGATCATGCAGAATTACTCGCGGCTGGTGATCGACTGCAACCGGCCGCCGGGTGTGCCGACCTCGATGCCGGTCATCAGCGAACTGACGCCGATACCCGGCAACGAGAACCTGAGCGAAGCCGACCGGGCCTTACGCGTCACCGAAATCTTTCAGCCCTATCACGACCGGATCGTCGCCGAACTCGAACGGCGGCAACAGGCCGGCCATGAAACGGCGCTGATCGCGATGCATTCCTTCACGCCGGTGTTCAAGGGCGTGGCGCGGCCGTGGCATGTCGGCCTGCTGTATAACCGCGACGACCGGCTGTCGCAGCGGCTGCTGGCGCTGTTGCGACAGGAGAGCGGTCTCGTGGTCGGCGACCAGGAGCCATATCTTGTCAGCGACGCATCGGATTACGCGGTTCCGGTGCATGGCGAACAACGCGGCCTGCATCACACCGCTATCGAAATCCGCCAGGATCTGATTGCCGACGAAGCCGGCCAGAAACAATGGGCGGCGCTGCTGGCGCGGCTGCTGCCGCAGGCTTACGCCGCGCTGTAGTAAAGCGACGCGCCGGCCCGATTATTTCGCCATGCAGTCGAGCACGGTCATGCGCACGCGGGCGACATCGGCGGCCACCGTCGCCCAGGCCTCGGCGATGCGCTTTTCGCGGTTCGCCGCCATGTCGCGGGCACGATCAATAAAGTCGAAGCGCGCCGCCAGATAATCGGCCATGGCGCGCTCGCGCGCGTCGTCATTGGCGCCGGGAAAATTCCTGATCAGGTCGGTCTTGATTTTTTCCCAGCCGCCGACGCCCGCACTGGCATCTTTGAGCACTTCGACCGGTGGATCGTTCGGCCGCGCCGCGCGCTCGACCTTGTAGGCGTTGTAAAGCCTGCCTTTGAGTTTCGGCAGCAGCGCTTTTTCATTGATGCCGTTCGAGAGACGATAGGCTTTTTGCGACAATGAAATCAGCGTACCGAACGGACCGGGCAGATATTTCACCAGCCGGTCGGTGATGCGCTGGGCCATGCTGCCGGAACCGCCGATCGCCTTGGCCGCCTCGATCCATTGCGGATCGAAGTCGTCGACGTCGGCCGCCGCCGCCATCGCCTCGACGACATGTTGCTGATAGGCGGCGGCTTCGATCCGCGCTTTGATCTCGGCGTTGCGCGGTTCGTTCAGTTTGGCGAAGGCCTCGTCGAAACATTGGCGCGCCAACGGGCCTTCGGCCTGACCGAGTTGCCGCCACAGCGCGGAACGAATTTGCGGCTCGCCGAAGCCGGTCTGCGCAGGCGCCGTATCCAACACACGCCAGGTCGCGAGCGACGGTTCGGGGCCGGACTGTTCGACCTTGCCAACGACAATCGCGCACTTGGCCGACGCCTTGGTGTAGGTGCCGGTACCGCCGGTCCACGTCCCCTTGCCGGTGCCGCCATCTTCCAGGGTGAGGCGCAAGCCCGCCTTCACCACATGCTCGGCGCTGCAGACCGGATCGGCATAGCGCGTGGTCGAGACATATTTCATATCGAGCGCGCCATCCTAGACGGTGCCGTCGAGAATGTCGGTCGTGTTGACCACCCCCCAGTGCATCGACCCTTCGCAATGGATCGACTGCGCCGACAACGTACAAACATGATTGAATTTAAAGTCTTCTTTGCCCGGCACCCAGGTGATCAGTTCGATCCGGCCGGCCGGTGGCAGTACGGCATTGCCGGCAAAAGCCGGCAGCGCGACATGGCAAGCCAAAACGGCGATGGCCCACGATAGACAATGACGCGACATTCCGGCTTCCCCACCCGACGCGCGGACCTGTTGCGACGCAACCGGGCCTGGGCGCGATTAAAATAACAGTGCCGGTATTGCGGCGCGCCAGCTTTGACGTGCGTCAACGGGTTCGGTCCTTCGGCCGGACATGGCGCGGCTTCGCCCCGAAAACCCCACATTACAATGAGCTAATTCGGGCAGGCCGGACACATCGGCTATCGTCGCGCCGTTGTGTGCGGCAAGACTGGACCCGGTCGCGAAGATTGAGGCAATCACGATGAAAACGGCTTCCATCCTGCGTTTCGCAATCGCCTTTGTCATGGCGGGCGCAATGGCCGCGGCTTCGGCGCAGGACCGGCCAAAAGACGCCGGACGAAATCAGCCAAGTCATAACGAAAGTCATAATGAAAGCCGCGGCGAGAGCCGCGCGCCGTCGCAAGGCATTCTGAGACTGCTGCCGGCCGATTCAGTAACCGAACATTCGGTCGATACGCCGAACGGCAAGCTCAGCTATACCGCGACCGCAGGTACGCTGAGTTTCTACGACCAGTCCGGCAGCGAAAGCGCCAAGGTGTTCTACACCGCCTATGTCGCCAAAGATGCGAACAGGAATGGCGGGGGCAAAGCCGGCAGCCGCCCGATCACCTTCGCCTTCAATGGCGGACCGGGCGCGGCCTCGGCCTTCCTCAATCTCGGTCTGGTCGGTCCGCGCATTCTGTCGCTCGGACCGAACGGGCACGATGCGGCGCGCGCGCAGTTGCACGACAATCCGCAGACATGGCTCGCCTTCACCGATCTCGTCCTGATCGATCCGATCGGCACCGGCTGGAGCCGCGCGGCAAAAGCCGACGACGCCAAGAACTTCTGGAACGTGCAGAGCGACGCTGGCGCCATGGCCAAGGCGGTCGCGCTTTATATCGCGCATCACGACCGCGCTGCTTCCCCGAAATATCTGCTTGGCGAGAGCTATGGCGGCTTGCGCGCGGTCAAGACAACGCGCGCCTTGCAACGCGACCAGGGCATCGCCGTCAACGGCATCGTCATGTTGTCGCCGCTGCTGGAAGGCTGGCTGACCTTCGGCGACGACACCTCGGCCCTGCGGGCGGCGCTGACGCTACCGTCGCTGGCGGCGGCCGAACTGGAGCGCAACAAGACCTTCAATCTGGAAAACCTGTTGGCGGCGGAAAAATTCGCCATGACCGACTACCTGACGACGCTGTCGGTGCGGCCGCCGCAAGGCGCCGCCGGCGCCGCTTTCTATCGCAAGGTCGCGAAAATCAGCGGCCTGCCCGAGGCGACCGTCGAAAAGACCCGCGGCTTCGTCGCGCAGGCCTATGTCAAGAATTTGCGCGCCGGCAAGATCGTCAGCCAGTACGACGCCACGTTCACGGTCGACGACCCCGCGCCCGAGCGCAGCGGCGAACGCAGCGGCGATCCGATCCTCGACGGCGTGGCGCGCGCCTATGGCGGCGCATTCGCCGATTACGCCCGCAACGAACTCGGCTTCAAGACCGAAATGACCTACGCGCTGCTCGCCAATGACGTGACGCGCGGCTGGGACTGGCATGGTGGCCGCTTCGCCGCCAGCGCCGACGACGACATCCGCACGTTACTGTCGTTCAGCCCGTCGTTCCGGCTGATGATCGCGCACGGCTATTCCGACATGGTCACGCCCTATGGCATGACACGCTACTTGATCGACCATCTGCCGCCGATCGGCCCGCCGGGCCGGGTGCAACTGGCGCTCTACCGCGGCGGCCACATGTTCTATATCGACCCGGACTCGCGCCGGGCCTTCAGCGCCGACGCGGCGGCATTTTATCGCAACGGCGAGTGACCCGTCGCCATCCGCTGGGCCGCCAGCATGGATTTTGCATAAACCTCCCTTGAACAGGCCGCCGCCGATCTGCCATGCTGATCGGGACGGCGCTTATGGGGGTTTGTGTCTTGGATCTGGTTTTGACGGAATGGTTGAGCGCCACCATCAGGTGGCTGCATGTCATCGCGGGCATCGCCTGGATCGGCTCGTCGTTTTATTTCATTCACCTCGACCTCAGCCTGAAGTCGCACAAGGAACTGCCCGACGGCGTCAAGGGCGAAGCCTGGCAGGTGCATGGCGGCGGCTTCTACCAGATGATCAAGTTCATGGTCGCGCCGAGCAAGATGCCGGACGAACTGACCTGGTTCAAATGGGAAGCCTACACCACCTGGCTGTCCGGTTTCGCGTTGCTGGTCGTGGTCTATTACATGAACGCCAGCCTGTTCCTGATCGACAAGTCGGTCTGGGACATGACCGAGCCGATGGCGGCCGGCGTCGCCTTCGGCAGCCTGGCCGCCTGCTGGATCGCCTATGAAGTGATGTGCCGCTCGCCGCTCGGCAAGCACGAAGTGGCGCTGGCGCTGATCGGTTACGTATTCCTGGTGGCGCTGACCTACGCCTTCACCCACGTCTTCAGCGGTCGCGGCGCCTTCACCCAGATCGGCGCGTTGATCGGCACCATCATGGTCGCCAATGTCTTTGCGATCATCATGCCCTACCAGCGCAAGACCGTCGCGGCGATGATCGCCGGCCAGGAGCCCGATCCGCATTGGGGCGCGATGGGCAAGCAGCGTTCGGTGCATAACAATTACCTGACGCTGCCGGTCGTGTTCCTGATGCTGAGCAACCATTATCCGTTGTTCTTCGCGACCCAGTACAACTGGCTGATCGTCGCCATCGTGTTGCTGATCGGACCGGTGATCCGGCATTTCTTCAATTCGCAGCACGCCGGCAAGGGCTCGCCCTGGTGGACCTGGGCGGTTGCCGCCGCCGGCATGATCGCGATTGCCCTGTTGTCGGCGGCCGGTCCACGCGGCGAGAAAGTCGGCGCGCTGCCGACGACGCCGAAGTTCTCCGAGGTCACCGATATCGTCAGCGGCCGCTGCTCGATGTGTCATGCCAAGGAACCGTTCTGGCCGGGCATCGCCACCGCGCCGAACGGCGTGCGGCTCGACACGCCGGAACTGATCAAGCTGCACGCCCGGATGATCGCGATCAACGCCGTCAAATCGAGCGCCATGCCGCCCGGCAATGTCTCCGAGATCACGCCGGAAGAACGCCAGAAACTGGCGTCCTGGATCGCCGCCGGCGCACCGGACAAGTGAGAATGTTCCGTCACCCCGAGGTGCGCGCGCGACGGGCCTCGAAGGGTAACGGCAAAGATCGAACACGAGTGGGCCATTCATCCTTCGAGGGCCGCTTCGCGACCACCTCAGGATGACGGATCGATCAATGACGCAATATTCCCTCGCCGACCTCAACGCGATGAGCGCCGCCGATTTCACCGCGGCGCTGGCCGACATCTATGAACATTCGCCCTGGGTGGCGGAGGCCGCGAGCACGCAACGGCCGTTCGCGACGCTCGCCGCCCTGCACGCGGCGATGGCCGCGGCGGTGCAAGACGCCTCGGCCGAGGCGCGGACCGCGCTGGTCCAGGCGCATCCCGATCTGGCCGGCAAGGCGGCGCGGGCCGGTACACTGACCGCCGACTCGACCCATGAACAGGCCAGCGTCGGGCTCGACCGGCTGAGCGAAGCGGAATTCGCCCGCTTCCACCAACTCAACGACGCCTACAAAGCCAAGTTCGGCATTCCCTTTATTGTCTGTGTGCGCCGGCACACCAAGGATTCGATCCTGAAAGCCTTCGAGCGCCGGCTCGCCCATGGCAATGCCGATGAGTTCGACACCGCCATCGAGGAAATCGTCCGCATCGGCGCGCTGCGGCTCGACCAGCGCGTCACGGCGCCGGATCAACTGCCGCTCAACGGCCGGCTGTCGACCCATGTGCTCGATACCCATAGTGGCCAACCGGCCGTCAACGTGCCGATCGAATTGTGGGAACTGTCGGCGGCCGGCACAAACCGCCTGATCTGGCGTGGCGTCACCAACAAGGACGGCCGGACCGACAGCCCGCCCATCGCCGGGCGGCCGGTGCCGATGGGAACCTATGAACTACACTTCTCGGTCGGCGGCTATTTCTCCGCGCGCGGCGTGCCGCTCTCCGATCCGCCATTTCTCGACGTCGTGCCGATCCGCTTCTCAGTGGCCAAACCCGAGGGCCATTATCATGTGCCGCTGGTGGTCTCGCCCTGGAGCTATTCGACCTATCGCGGCAGTTGAGATTCTGCACAAATCGCGGGCAGTCGAAGACCCGCCCGGCTGGCCGGGCATGGCGGCAACCGGTCTCATCGACCGGCTTTCAAGGCACTTCGTCGCATCCCGAAGCGATCAAGGCGTGCCGGTCGACCGCCAGCTCATGGTCTATCGGCATGACTTGAAATGACTTTTCCCCACAGTCCGGACGCTGGCGCGGCTTTAGGCGGTGCCTGCTATTAATTCATGGCTTCAATTGCCGAGAGAATTGGCACACTATTGGCTTGTGAGGTCGGGGGTGCCGCTTGCGGCTTTGGGGCGAGCGGGATTGTCAGTCGCAATCGAAGAGTTCGGGGCAGCGTCAGTATGTTGAATCCGGTGTCTGCCAATGGCGAATCGACCCGCGCACCCTTGTTGCAGGCGATCGGCATCACCAAGGCTTACGGCACCTTCCTCGCCAATAACGCCATCGACCTCGACCTCTATCCCGGCGAAATTCACGCGCTTCTAGGCGAAAACGGCGCCGGCAAGTCGACGCTGGTCAAGACCATGTACGGCTTGATCCAACCGACGGCGGGCGAACTGCGCTGGATGGGCGAAAAAATCGAACTGACCGGACCTTCCGATGCCCGTTCGCGCGGGATCGCCATGGTGTTCCAGCACTTCTCGCTGTTCGACAACCTGACGGTCGCCGAAAACGTCGCGCTCGGCCTCGACGGCAGCGAGACCTTCGCCGCCATGTCGGCGCGGCTGGCCAAGGTGTCGAGCGATTATGGCCTGCCGCTCGACCCCAACCGCGAAGTCTGGCGGCTGTCGGTCGGCGAACGCCAGCGCATCGAGATCGTCCGCGCGCTGATGCAGAACCCGAAACTGCTGATCCTCGACGAGCCGACCGCGGTGCTGACGCCGCAGGAAGCCGATCAGCTTTTCACCGTGCTGTTCCGTCTCAAGAGCGAAGGCCGCGCGCTGCTCTACATCAGCCACAAGCTCGATGAGGTGAAGCGGCTGTGCGACACCGCGACGATTCTGCGCGGCGGCAAGAAGGTCGAAACCTGCGATCCGCGCCAGGAGACCGCCGCGTCGATGGCCCGGATGATGGTCGGCGCCGAGATCGGCGAGGTCAAGGCCGCGGCTGGCCGCACCACCACCATCCCGCGTCTGCTGATCAACGATCTGTCGATGGAGCCCGACGATCCGCATGGCGTCTATCTCAAGGGCGTCACCGTCGAGGTCAAAGGCGGCGAAATCCTCGGCATCGCCGGCGTCGCCGGCAACGGTCAGGATGAATTGTTCTCGGCCTTGTCCGGCGAACGGCTGTCGCCGCATTCCGACAACGTCATTGTCGACGGTCATGCCGCCGGCCACCTCACCGTCACCCAGCGCCGCCGCCTCGGCGCGGCCTTCGTGCCGGAGGAGCGACTTGGCCACGGCACCGCGCCGCGCATGAAGCTGTCGGAAAACGCGCTGCTCACCGGCCATGCCGCCAGCGACATGGTGCATCGCGGCTTTGTCGATCGGGTGGCGACGCTGGCCACCGTCGACAAGACGACGACGACCTTCGACGTCCGCAAGGCCAAGCGCGACCCGGAGGCCGCCAGCCTGTCGGGCGGCAATTTGCAGAAATTCATCGTCGGCCGCGAAATCCTGCGCGAGCCCGGCGTGCTGATCGTTAGCCAGCCGACCTGGGGCGTCGATGCCGGCGCCGCCGCCGTCATCCGTCAGGCGCTGCTCGATCTGTCCAGCCGCGGCACGGCCGTGCTGGTCATCAGCCAGGACCTCGACGAACTGGCCGAGATCGCCGACCGCATCGCGGTAATGTTCCACGGCCATCTGTCGGAGCCGATCGCGGCCGCCGACGCCACACGCGAAAAGCTCGGCCTGCTGATGGGCGGCGCATCCGTCGGCGACGCCGCCGGACAACAAGAGGCGAGCCATGCAACTGGTTCTTGAAAAACGCGCCGAGCGTTCGACGCTGATCGCGGTGGCGTCGCCGCTGATCGCCATCGTGCTGACGCTCGTCACCATGTCGATCCTGTTCGCGATCCTCGGCAAGAACCCGATCGCGGCGCTCAACGTCTATTTCGTCGAGCCCTTGACCGACACCTATACGCTTGGCGAAATCATCGTGAAGGCGACGCCGCTGGTGATGATCGGCATCGGCCTGTCGCTGTGCTATCTCGCCAATGTCTGGAACATCGGCGCCGAAGGCCAGTTCCTGATCGGCGCGGTCTGCGGCAGTTGGCTCGCCGTCGTCACCAACGGCACCGGTGCCGGCTATTGGGTCCTGCCGGCCATGCTGGTACTGGGCGCGGCCGGCGGCGCGCTTTACGCGCTGATCCCGGCGCTGTGCAAGGTGCGCTTCGGCGCCAATGAAATCCTCACCAGCCTGATGCTGGTCTATGTCGCCGAACTCATTCTCGATTATCTGGTGCGGGGGCCGTGGCGCGACCCGAAAGGCATGAACTTTCCGACCACCGCCGCCTTCGATCCGGTCGCGACCGTACCGACGCTGTTCGACGGCAGTCGCGTTCATGCCGGTTCGATCATCGCGCTCCTGGTGGTGATCGCGGCGACCGTAATGCTCGGCCGCACCATCAAGGGCTTTGAAATCCGCGTGGTCGGCGCGGCGCCACGCGCGGCGCGCTTTGCCGGCTTCAGCGCCGATCGCCTGGTGCTGTTCACCTTCGCGGTGTCCGGCGCGCTCGCCGGTCTGGCCGGCATCATCGAGGTCGCCGGCCCGGTCGGTGTGCTGCAACCCGGCATCTCGCCCGGCTATGGCTTCACCGCGATCATCGTCGCCTTCCTCGGCCGGCTGAATCCGATCGGCATCCTGATCGCCGGCCTGTTCCTGGCGCTGACCTTCATCGGCGGCGAAGGCGCGCAGATCTCGATGAAGATTCCGCTCGACCTCACCAAGGTCTTCCAGGGCATTCTGCTGTTCTACGTGCTGGCCTGCGACTCGATGATCCTCTACCGCATCCGCCTGATCGCCACGCCGAAGAAATCCGCGCCGGCAAGCGTGCAAGGAAATGTTCATGGGACTGCTTGAAGCCATTCTGATCTCGGTGATCGCGGCATCGACGCCGTTGCTGCTGGCGGCGGCCGGCGAGCTGGTGGTCGAACGTTCCGGCGTGCTCAATCTCGGCGTCGAGGGCATGATGATCATGGGCGCGGCCTGCGGCTTCGCCGGCTGCTGGCTGACCGGCTCGACCTTTCTTGGCGCGCTCTGCGGCATCGCCGCGGGCGCGGCGCTGTCGCTGGTCTTCGCGATGCTGACGCTCGGGCTGGCGGTCAATCAGGTCGCGGCCGGTCTGGCGCTGACGATCCTCGGCACGGGCCTGTCCGGCCTGATCGGCGCCGGCTTCGTCGGCCAGCGCATCGTGCCGGCGCCGCATCTCGACATTCCGTTCATCACCACGCTGCCGGTCGTCGGCAAATTGTTCTTCGGCCAGGACGGCTTTGTCTATTTCTCGATCCTGCTGGTGATCGCGATCTGGTGGTTCCTGTATCGCACCCGCGCCGGCCTGATCCTGCGCGCGACCGGCGACAACCACACCTCGGCGCATGCGCTGGGTTATCCGGTTCTCAAGATCAGATTGCTGGCGGTGCTGTTCGGCGGCGGTTGCGCCGGACTGGCCGGCGCCTACCTGCCGCTGGCCTATACGCCGTTCTTCATTCCCGGCATGACCGCCGGCCGCGGCTGGATCGCGCTGGCGCTGGTGGTGTTTTCGTCATGGCGGCCGGGCCGGCTGGTCGGCGGCGCCTATCTGTTCGGCGCGGTCACGATCCTGCAATTGCATGCCCAGGCGCTCGGCCTCGGCATCCCCTCGCAGCTCATGACCTCGCTGCCTTATCTCGCCACCGTCGTCGTCCTCGTGCTGATATCGCGCTCGCGCGGCATCGCCGGATCGGCGGCGCCCGCTTCGCTCGGAATGGTTTTTGTGCCCGATCGCTAGCGCAAGGTCTCGGCCGACCGGACCTTGAGCGGCGTCTTGAACTGTCTTCCCCATAAGCGCGCGCGGACGGGCGACGCGCTTGCCGGGACCAATAAAATACCCGTCTGTGAACCGGAGCTATGCCCATGAAAAAACTACTGATGATAAGCGCCGCGATCGCCGCCGTGGCCGTCGCCGCCACCGGCTACAACGCCCATGCCGCCGACAAGCTCAAGGTCGGCTTCATCTATCTCGGCCCGGTCGGCGATCTCGGCTGGACCTATCGCCACGAGGTCGGCCGCCAGGAACTGGTCAAGGCGCTCGGCGACAAGATCGAGACGACCTATCTCGAAAACGTCAACGAAGGCCCGGACTCCGAGCGCTCGATCGAGCAGCTCGCCCGCACCGGCCATCAGCTGATCTTCACGACGTCGTTCGGCTACATGGACCCGACGCTGAAGGTCGCCAAGCGCTTCCCGAAGATCAAGTTCGAGCATGCCACCGGCTTCAAGACCGCGCCGAACATGGGCAACTATGCTGGCCGCTTCTATGAAGGCCGCTACATCCAGGGCGTGATCGCCGGCAAGATGTCGAAGAAGGGCGTGATCGGCTACATCGGTTCGTTCCCGATCCCGGAAGTCATCTCCGGCATCAACGCCACCATGCTCGGCGCGCAGTCGGTCAATCCGAACATCAAGGTCAAGATCATCTGGGTGAACACCTGGTTCGACCCGGGCAAGGAAGCCGACGCCGCCAAGGCGCTGGCCGACCAGGGCGTCGACATCATCATGCAGCACACCGACTCGCCGGCCGCCATGCAGGTCGCGGCGCAGCGCGGCATCCTCGCCTTCGGCCAGGACTCGGACATGATCAAGTTCGGCCCGAAGACGCAGCTGACCGCGATCATCGACAACTGGGGCCCCTACTACATCAAGCAGACCAAGGCCGCGCTCGACGGCACCTGGAAGGCCGGCGAAACCTGGGACGGCCTGAAGGAAAAGATGGTGGTGATGGCGCCCTACACCAACATGCCGGATGACGTGAAGGCGCTGGCCGAAAAGACCGAAGCCGGCATCGTCGCCGGCACGCTGCATCCGTTCAAATGCCCGGTCTATGGCCAGGACGGCAAAGCGGTCGAATGCAAGGGCGGCACCCATCTCGCGCCCGGCCAGATCCTTGGCATGAACTTCTACGTCAAGGGCGTCGACGACAAGATCCCGGGCAAGTGAAGCCCGTGCCGGTCATCTGTCATTCCGGGATGGCGCGAAAGCGCCAGACCCGGAATCCGGAGGCCGGCCTGTCGCACGTCGCCGGGTTCCGGGTTCGCGGCCTTCGGTCGCGCCCCGGAATGACGGCAAGACGCATGAAACGTCTATCCCTGCACCATGCGCGCCGCCGCCTGATGGCGGCGCATCAGGCCGGAAAGATCGAGGCCCGGAATAGCGCCGTCGACAACGGTCCAGCGACCATTGACCATCACCCGGTCGGCGCGATGCGCGCCACACAGGACCAGCGCCGCGAGCGGATCGCCATGGCCGGAAAAGCGCAACTCGTCGAGCTTGAACAGCGCCAGATCGGCGCGCTTGGCGACGGCGATCTCGCCCAGTTCGGGCCTGCCGACACAAGCCGCCGACCCTTGCGTCGCCCAGCGCAGCGCGTCCTTATGGCTGACCGCCTTGACGCCGTAGCGCGCCCGCTGCAGCAGGAACGCCGCGCGCACTTCCTGCATCAGATTGGATTCATCATTCGAGGCCGAGCCGTCGACGCCAAGACCGATCGCCACACCGGCGGCTTCGAGATCGCAGACCGGACAGCAGCCCGAAGCCAGCGTCTGGTTCGAACAGGCACAATGGCTGATCGACACCCCGCCTTTCGCCAGTCGCGGCATCTCGTCGGCGGAGAAGTGAATGCCGTGCGCCAGCCAAGTGCGCGCGTTCAGCCAGCCGCAATCTTCGAGATAATCCAGCGGCCGGCAACCGTAGAGCTCGTTACAGAATTTGTTTTCGTCCTCGGTCTCGGCGAGATGCGTGTGCAATCGCACGTCGAGCTTGGCGGCCAGATCGGCGGTCGACTTCATCAGCGCGGTGGTGACCGAAAACGGCGAGCACGGCGCCAGCGCGACTTGCGTCATCGCCGCCTCGCCGCGTTGGTGATAGCGCTCGACCAGCCGCTGGCTGTCGGCGAGAATCGTGTCCTCGTCCTGCACCACGCTGTCCGGCGGCAGCCCGCCGTCGCGCTCCGACAAATTCATCGAGCCACGCGTCAGCAGAACGCGCAGGCCGAGCCGCTTGGCGGCGGCGATCTCGATATCGATGCCGTCCTCAAGTCCTTTCGGAAAGACGTAATGATGATCGGTGGTGGTGGTGCAACCGGACAACATCAGTTCGGCCATCGCCACGGTGACGCCGGCGTCGAGCGCCTCGGGGGTCATCTTCGCCCAGATCGGATAAAGCGCCTTGAGCCAGGGAAACAGTTCACGGTCGAGCGCCGCCGGCACCGCGCGGGTCAGCGTCTGATAAAAGTGATGATGGGTATTGATCAGCCCCGGAATCACAACGTGGTCGCGCGCCTCGAAAACCGTCGCGCCGGCGGTCGCGGGCTCACGGCCCTTGCCGACCAGTTCGACGATCCGGCCGTCGTCCACCACCACGCCGCGCTCGGCGCCGTCGGCCAGAATCGCCAGCGGGTCCTTGATCCAGATCGGTTGAGTGTCGGTCATTGCTACATCCTCTCGCCGTCATCCTATCGGGTCTTGCAAGTCCGAGACCAGCACCGTTGTCGGCTCGTCCCCGCGAAAGCGGGACTGAATAGAGGCTGCCGCTACACCGGTGCCGCATGGACTTGAACACCATCAACGCCGTAACCCGTCCCAATACGCGCGCCGAACTGACCGGCTGGCGCGATGGTGACGCTTATGTCGGTGGCGGCACCTGGCTGTTCTCCGAACCGCAGCCGCACCTGAAGCGTCTGGTCGATCTGACCACGCTCGGCTGGACGCCGCTGACCGCCGCTGACGACGGCCTCGAAATCGCCGCCACCTGCACGGTGGCGCAACTCGACGGCTTCACGCCACCGCCGGGCTGGACCGCCGCACCGGTCATCAACCAATGCTGCCGCGCCTTTCTCGCCTCGTTCAAGATCTGGAACACGGCCACCGTCGGCGGCAATATCTGCATGTCGCTGCCGGCCGGCCCGATGATTTCGCTGACCGCCGCGCTCGGCGGCATCGCCTTGCTGTGGGCGCCGGACGGTTCGGAACGGCGCGTGCCCGTTGTCGACTTCGTCACCGGCCCGCTGCGCAATGTCCTGACGCCCGGCGAAGTGCTGCGCGCGATCATCCTGCCGGCGTCGACACTGACCGGGCGCGCCGCGTTCCGGCAAGTGTCGCTGGCAAATTATGGTCGCTCCGGTGCGCTGGTGATCGGCACGCTGGCCGCATCCGGTGCTTTCGCCCTGACGGTAACGGCGGCCACGCCACGCCCGATCAAACTCGACTTCGACGCCATCCCCACGACCGCAAACCTGCAGGCGCGGATCGACGAGGCGATCCCCACCGGCCAATGGTACGACGACATTCATGGATTGCCGGCCTGGCGGCGGCACATGACCTTGCACTTCGCGCAACAGATACGCGATGAACTCGCCGGAGCCGCGCGATGAGTTTCACCGTCAACGGCAAGACCTTCGACGACGCACCGGCCCCCGGCCAATGCCTGCGCACGTTCCTGCGCCAGCTCGGCCACTTCGGCGTCAAGAAAGGCTGCGACGCCGGCGACTGCGGCGCCTGCACCGTTTATCTTGACGGCGAGCCCGTGCATTCCTGCCTGATCCCGGCGTTTCGCGCCGAAAGTCATGAGGTCACCACCATCGAAGGCCTGGCGCAGGGCAACGAACTGCATCCAATGCAGCGCGCCTTTCTCGACGCGCAGGGCTTCCAATGCGGCTTCTGCACCGCCGGCATGATCATGACGGCGGCGTCGCTGAACCAGGCGCAACGCGCCGACCTGGCGCGGTCGATGAAAGGCAACCTGTGCCGCTGCACCGGCTATCGCGCCATCGATGACGCCATCGCCGGCAGGCGCGACACCGAGCAGGCGCAAGCCGGCGAAAGCATCGGCCACAACGTCGCCGCGCCCGCCGGACCCGATGTCGTCACCGGCAAGGCCCGCTTCACGCTCGATATCGCGATCGACGGATTGCAGCACATCAAGTTGCTGCGCTCACCGCACGCTCATGCCCGCATCCGATCCATCGACAAGACCGCCGCGCTGGCGGTGCCGGGCGTCATCGCTGTCCTGACCCATGAAGACGCGCCGCCTGTCGCCTTTTCGACCGCACGGCATGAAGTGCGCGAGACCGACGTCGACGACACGATGGTGCTCGACAACGTCGTGCGTTTCATCGGCCAGCGCGTCGCGGCGGTCGTCGCCGACAGCGAAGCCGCCGCCGAGGAAGGCTGCCGCAAGCTGATGGTGGACTATGAAATCCGGCCGGCGGTGTTCGATCCGGAACGGGCGATGGCCGATGGCGCGCCGGTCATCCACGACAAAGGCCCGGACAGCCGCATTCTCGATCCGGCGCATAACATCGTCGCCGACGTTCACGGCAGCTTCGGCGACGTCGACGCCGGCTTCGCCGAAGCCGACGTCGTTCACGAAGGCACTTATTTCGTACCGCGCGTCCAGCACGCCCATCTCGAGACGCTTTGCGCCATTGCCTGGACCGACGACGCCGGCCGGCTCAACGTGCGCTCCTCGACGCAGGTGCCATTCCTGACGCGGCTCGAACTCGCGCGCGTCTTCGGCCTCGATCCCGACAAGGTCCGCGTGCTGTGCGAGCGGGTCGGCGGCGGCTTCGGCGCCAAACAGGAAATGATGGTCGAGGATATCGCCGCGCTCGCAACGCTGAAGACCGGCAAGCCGGTGAAGATCGAGTTCACCCGCGAGGAACAATTCATCGCCGCCACGACGCGGCATCCGATGAAAGTCGACATCAAGATCGGCGCCAGGCGCGACGGCACGCTCACCGCGATCCGGATGCACGTCATCTCGAACACCGGCGCTTACGGCAATCACGGCGCGCCGGTGCTCGAACATGCCTGCTCGGAATCGATCAGCGTCTATCGCTGTCCGAACAAGAAAGTCGACGGCTACGCGGTCTATACCAATACCGTGCCGGCCGGCGCTTTTCGCGGCTACGGCCTGCCACAGACCTCGTTCGCGGTCGAACAGGCGATCGACGAAGTGGCGCGCGCCCTCGGCATCAACGCGCTTGAGTTCCGACGCCGCAATGTCGTCAAGCCGGGCGAACCGATGATCGGCGCGCATGTTTCGCCGGACGATGTGATCTATGGTAGTTACGGACTCGATCAATGTCTCGATCTGGTCGATGAGGCGATGCGCCAGCCCGCCGCGCACGAGCCGCTCTCCAGCGAATGGCTCACCGGCCAGGGCACGGCATTGACCATGATCGACACCGTGCCGCCCGGCGGCCATTACTCCGACACGCACATCTGGCTCGACACCGACGGCGGTTACCGCATGACCGTCGGCACTGCGGAGTTCGGCAATGGCACGTCGACCGTTCATGTGCAGGTCGCCGCCACCGCCTTGCAGACGACGCCACCGCGCATTCGTTACACGCAATCCGACACCGACCATTACGGCCATGATACCGGCGCTTACGGTTCGACCGGCACCGTGATCGCCGGCCGCGCCACCCAGTTGGCGGCCGAGGCTTTGCACGAACGCCTGCTGACCTTCGCCGCCGCTCACAGCGGCACGACGCCCGATCAATGCCGCCTGACCGATGGCGCGGTATCATGCGCCAGCAAGACCGTCGCGCTGGCCGACTTGCACAAGGCTGCGCAAACCGCCGGCGTCGTTCTGGCCGCGCACGGCAAGACCGACGGCAGTCCTCGCTCGGTTGCGTTCAACGTTCAGGGCTTCAAGGTGGCGGTCAACCGCATCAGCGGCGAAATCAGGATCCTGAAAAGCGTCCAGGCCGCCGATGCCGGCTTTGTCATCAACCCGATGCAATGCCGTGCTCAGGTCGAGGGCGGCGTTGCCCAGGCGCTCGGCGCGGCGCTGTTCGAGGAAGTCGTGATCGATGCGCTCGGTCGGGTCGCCAATCCCAGCTTTCGCAACTATCACATCCCGGCCTTCGCCGACGTGCCACGCACCGAGGTGCTGTTCGCCAAGACCGCCGACAAACTGGGGCCCTATGGCGCCAAATCGATGAGCGAAAGCCCGTATAATCCGGTCGCCGCCGCGCTCGGCAACGCCATCAGGGACGCTACCGGCGTGCGCTATACCCGGCTGCCGTTCAAGCCGGACCGCATCCAGGCGCAGTTGCCACAACTTGGCTAACCAAAGCGTCAGGAACTGCTGGCAATTGGCTGGAATTGTGCGCCAACTGGCTGCTCGGCCTGAAACTTGCTTACTTAATGGGCACAATCCGGGCCCCAAGAACGATACACCCTTCGTCAAACCTTCGGTCAACAGTCACGGGTAGCCATGTCGATCCTCGCCGGCCTCCATCACGTCACGCGCTATGTTTACGACAAACCGATCGCGCTCGGACCCCAGGTCGTGCGATTGCGGCCGGCGCCGCATAGCAAGGCCAAGATCCAGAGCTACTCGCTCAAGGTGACGCCGGCGCAGCATTTCGTGAACTGGCAGCAGGACCCGCACGGCAACTGGCTGGCGCGTTTCGTCTTCCCGGAAAAGACCAGCGAATTCTCGGTGACGGTCGATTTCCTCGCCGACATGGAAGTGATCAATCCGTTCGACTTTTTCGTCGAACCTTATGCCGACAAATGGCCCTTCGAATTTCCCGCCGATCTGAAGGAAGACCTGTCGGCCTATGTCGTGCCGGAACCGGCCGGACCGATGCTCAAGAGCCTGATCGATTCGATCTCGCGCGAGCCGCGCAACACGGTCGACTTCCTGGTTGAGCTCAACCAGCGCATCCAGCGACTCGTCAAATACATCGTGCGGCTGGAGCCCGGCGTACAGACGCCGGAGGAAACGCTGGTCGAAGGCCTTGGCTCATGCCGCGACTCGGCATGGCTGATGACGCAACTGCTGCGCCATATCGGACTGCCGGCGCGTTTCGTCTCGGGCTATCTGATCCAGCTCAAGCCGGACATCAAATCGCTCGACGGCCCGAGCGGCACCGATCACGATTTCACCGACCTGCATGCCTGGACCGAGGTCTATCTGCCCGGCGCCGGCTGGATCGGCTTCGATCCGACCTCCGGCCTGCTGTGCGGCGAGGGTCATATCCCGGTCGCGGCAACGCCGCACTACCGGTCGGCGGCGCCGATCACCGGCATGGTCGAACCGAGCGGCGTCGATTTCGAATTCGAAATGAAAGTCGAGCGCATCGCCGAACGGCCGCGCGTCACCGCGCCGTTCTCCGACGAAGCCTGGCAGGCGCTCGACGCGCTCGGCGAACGGGTCGACGCCGACCTGATGGCGCATGACGTGCGACTGACGATGGGCGGCGAACCGACTTTCGTATCGATCGACGACTATCAATCGGCCGAGTGGAACACCGCCGCGCTCGGCGCCGAAAAGCTCAAGCGCGCCGGTCATCTGATTCAGCGCCTGCACGACCGGTTCGCGCCCGGCGCCCTGCTGCATTACGGCCAGGGCAAATGGTATCCGGGCGAGGAACTGCCGCGCTGGGCTTATTCCTTGTACTGGCGGCGCGACGGCCAGCCGATCTGGCACAATCTCGATCTGATCGCACGCGGCCCCTCGACGCCCGCGCCGACGGCCGGCGACGCCGGCCTGTTCATCGAAACGGTGGCCGGCCGTCTCGGCCTGAAGAATGAATTCGTCCAGCCGCTTTACGAAGACCCGGCCGAACGCCTGCTCAAGGAAGGCGCGCTGCCGCTCAACATCGATCCGAGCAATCCCAAGCTCGACGATGCCGCCGAGCGCAACCGCATCATGCGCACCTTCGAGCGTCAGCTCACGCATCCCACCGGATTTGTTCTGCCCGTGCAGCACTGGAACGCGCAAGGCCAGACCGGCTGGCTGAGCGAGATCTGGAATACGCGGCGCGGCCGGCTGTTCCTGATCGCCGGCGATTCACCGGCCGGCTTCCGCCTGCCGCTGAACTCGCTGCCCTATTACGCGAGCATCGATTTTCCGCATCTGGTGCCGGCCGATCCGTTCGACGAACATCAGCCTTTGCCGGCGCCGCTCAAGGTCGCTGGCCAGGCCGCCAGGCCAGCCGCGCTGGTCGAACAGGAAGGGCCGCGCCCGCTGGCGAAGCTGCAATCGGTCGGCATTCCTGTGCGCACCGCGCTGACGGTCGAAGTCCGCAACGACCGTCTTTGCGTCTTCATGCCGCCGGTCGAACGGCTTGAAGACTATCTCGAACTGCTTGCTGCGATCGAAGCCACCGCCGCCGAATTGAAAATGCCGGTTCATATCGAAGGCTATACGCCGCCGAACGATCCGCGCATCAACGTCATTCGCGTCACGCCCGATCCAGGCGTGATCGAGGTCAACATTCATCCGGCGGCAAGTTGGCGCGAAGCGGTGGCGATCACCACCGGCATTTACGAGGACGCGCATCAGTCGCGCCTCGGCACCGACAAATTCATGATCGATGGCCGCCACACCGGCACCGGCGGCGGCAATCATGTCGTCCTCGGCGGCGCCAATGCCTCGGACAGCCCCTTCCTGCGCCGTCCCGATCTCCTCAAGAGCCTGGTGCTTTACTGGCAACGTCATCCGTCGTTGTCGTATCTGTTCTCCGGCCTGTTCATCGGCCCGACCAGCCAGGCGCCGCGCATCGACGAGGCGCGGCAGGATCTGCTCTACGAACTTGAAATCGCCTTCGCGCAAGTGCCCGCACCCGGCATGGGTTACGCGCCGCCGCCATGGCTGGTCGACCGGCTGTTCCGCAACATCCTGGTCGATGTCACCGGCAATACCCACCGCACCGAAATCAGCATCGATAAACTGTTCTCGCCGGACGGTCCGACCGGCCGGCTCGGCCTGGTCGAGTTCCGCGGCTTCGAAATGCCGCCGGATGCCCGCATGAGTCTGGCGCAGCAACTTCTGCTGCGTGCGCTGGTGGCGTGGTTCTGGCGCGAGCCACAGGACGGCCGGCTGGTCCGCTGGCAGACGGCGCTGCATGACAAATTCATGCTCGAGCATTTCGTCTGGGAGGATTTCCAGGACGTGCTCGCCGACCTCAAGCGCGCCGGCTACGACTTCGATCCGGTCTGGTTCGACGCCCAGCGCCAGTTCCGCTTCCCGCGCTACGGCGCGGTCGAGCACGGCGGCGTCAAACTCGAAATCCGGCACGCGCTCGAGCCCTGGCATGTGCTCGGCGAGGAATCGACCGCCGGCGGCACCTCGCGCTTCGTCGATTCATCGGTCGAACGGCTGCAGATCAAGGTCCAGGACTTCAACGAAAGCCGCCACGCGGTAACCTGCAATGGCCGCCGCTTGCCGTTGCGTTCGACCGGACGGGTCGGCGAATTCGTCGCCGGCGTGCGCTTCAAGGCCTGGAAGCTGGCTTCCGCGCTACAGCCGACGCTCAATGTCGACGCGCCGCTGACCTTCGATATTGTCGATTTGTGGAGCCAGCGCTCGCTGGGAGGTTGCGTTTACCACGTCGCACACCCGGGTGGGCGCAATTATGAGACATTCCCTGTGAACTCCTACGAGGCGGAGGCCCGGCGGCGGGCGCGCTTCGAGGATATCGGCCATACTGGCGGCCGTTTTAACCCTCCCGAGGCCGTTCGCTCGCTCGAATACCCGACCACGCTCGACTTGCGGCGGCCGGCGTAAAATACGATTCAGTCATCTATGGCAGCCCAGACCGACAATGCGACCCTGAAAACCGGTAACGGTCTGGAGGCCTTGGTGTCCGGCTATCGGCCGTTGCCGGGCATTGTCGATGAGATGATGGATGGCAACGGCCAGGTGCGACCGCACTGGAAACCGTTGCTGTCGATGCTGGCCGGCCTCGGACCGGAGGAAATCGGCCGGCGCTTCGCCTCGGCCGACCGTTATCTGCGCGATTCCGGCGTGTTCTACCGGGTCTACGAAGACCCGGCCGGCGTTGAGCGGCCCTGGCCGCTCAGCCACATGCCGCTGCTGATCGAACCTTCGGAATGGAAGGCGCTTGAAGCCGGCCTGATCCAGCGCGCCGGGCTTCTGGAAGCGGTGCTGGCCGATGCCTATGGCCCCGGCGATCTGATCCGCGACGGCCGTCTGCCGGCGGCGCTGGTCGCCGGCAATCCGGAATTCCTTCGGCCATTGGTCGGCGTCGCGCCGGCCGGCGGCGCGCATCTGCGTTTCATCGCCATGGACGTCGGACGCGGACCCGATGGCCGCTGGTGGGTACTGGGCGACCGCGCCCAGGCGCCCTCGGGCGCCGGCTACGCCATCGAGAACCGACTGGCGCTGTCGCGCGCCATCCCGGAAATTTATCGCAAGGCCCACGTCAAACGGGTCGCGCCGTTCTTTCAGGCGTTTCAGGCCGAATTGTTCGAATATAACCGGCAGGAAGACGCCCGGGTCTGTCTGTTGACGCCCGGCCCGCTCAACGAAACCTATTTCGAGCACGCTTATCTGGCGCGCTATCTCGGCCTGCTGCTGGTCGAAGGCGAGGATCTGGTCGCGCGCGACGACGGCGTTTTCATCCGGACGATTTCGGGCCTGCGCCGCACCGAAGTCCTGCTGCGCCGGATCGACGCCGACTTCGCCGACCCGCTCGAACTCAATGCCCGTTCGCGCCTCGGCGTCGCCGGCCTCGTGCAGGCGGTGCGCGACGGCAAAGTAGTGATCGCCAATGCGCTCGGCGCCGGCCTGGTCGAGGCCCGCGCCATGCTGGCCTTCCTGCCGGCTCTCGCATCGCATGTGCTGGGTGAAGAACTGTTGCTGCCGAATGTCGCGACCTGGTGGCTCGGCCGCGCCGACGTGCGCGACGATATCCTGGCGAAACTCGACAGCATGGTGATCGCACCGGCCTTCGCCTCGCTGCCCGACGACGCCCATCTCGGCCGCGGCATCTTGGGCGCCGCGCTCGACGATGAGCAGCGTCAGCATTTGCTGCAATCGATCGCCGACCGCCGCGTCGATTACGTCGCGCAAGAGGCGGTCACGCTGTCGTCGACGCCGGTCTGGCGCGACGGGCGCTTGCAGCCACGACCGTTCTCATTGCGACTGTTCCTCGCCAAGACCGGCGACAAATGGCAGGTCATGCCCGGCGGCTTCGTGCGCATCGCCGAAAACGCCGATGCCCGGGCCATCAGCCTGCAACGTGGCGACGCCACCGCCGATGCCTGGGTTTTGTCGGACGCGCCGGTATCACCGATCACACTGTTGCCGTCGCCGGGCCGCGTCGCGGTGCAGCGCGCCCCCGGCATGTTGCCGAGCCGCGCCGCCGACAATCTGTTCTGGGTCGGACGCTATGTCGAACGCGCCGAGGCGACGCTGCGGCTGGCGCGCGCGCTGCTCAACCGCATCACCGAAGCCGAGGACTCGGCTGCGCCCGTCGTTATCGCCATGACCGGGCTGCTGCAAAGCTGGAGCGCCGCACCAACCGACGCTGCGCCGCTGTCGGTATCGGCCGCGGCCACCCAGGTCGCCGGTTCGGCATTGATGGGCAAGGACTTCGAGGGCTCGCTGCCGCGTCTGGTCAAGGCGGCGCGCACAGCGGCCTCTGTCATACGCGAACGGTTTTCGCCGGATGCCTGGCGGGCGGTCAACGATCTGGTCGCCATGATCGAGGCCCCGCTTAGCCAGGGTCCGGTCGAAAGCGCGATGATCGAAAGAGTCGAAGCCGCGTTGCGGATCATTTCATCGTTCTCCGGTCTGGCGCAGGAAAACATGACCCAGCTTGCCGGCTGGCGTTTTCTCGAACTCGGCCGCCGCATCGAACGCGCGCTACAAACCTGCCGCTTCGTGCGCTGCTTCGCCAATGCCGGCGCGCCGGAAGGCGGCCTCGATGTCCTGCTCGAACTCGCCGATAGCCAGCTCACCTATCGGCAACGCTATGTGATGATCGCGTCGCGCGCGCCGGTCATCGACCTGGTGATGCTCGATCCGAATAATCCGCGCTCGGTCGCCTATCAGGTCGACCGGATCGAAACGCATCTGGCCGCGCTGCCGGTGCGCCAATCGGCCGGACGGCTGTCGCCGGTGCAACAGGTCGCCGCCTCGATCGCCACGCGCTTCCGCATCGGCAATGCCGGCCACATCGACGAAAGGCAGATCATCGAAATCGAATCCGACCTGATGCGGCTATCGGAAGCGATCGGTGCGACCTACCTCACCCATAACGAGCCGGCGCAGGCGGTCTGGGCCACGCTGCCATGATCGACGCTATCGCATGATTTACGACATCCGCCAGACCACCGACTGCACTTACGCCTCGTCGGTCGCCCATGCCCACCATGTCTTGCGGCTGACGCCGATCAATCGGCCCGGCCAGCGCGTGCAGGTGTCGTCGCTACGCATCGAACCGGAGCCGGTGCATTGGCGCGAGGGCCAGGACTTCTTTGGCAACCGATTGACCTGGATCGCGATCGAGGAAGCCCACGAAGCATTGACCGTCAAAATGTCGGCGCGGATCGCGGTTGAAAAATTCGCGGTGCCGGCCGTCGCCGACACGCCATCCTGGGAAGCCGTTCAGGAGGAAGTCTTCGCCTCGACGGCAATCGGTCCGACCGCGCCCTCGCATTTTCTGTTCCCAAGCCGGATGGTATCGCTCGATCCGGAAATCCGCGACTATGCGCGGCCCAGTTTCCCGCCGGGCCGCTCGCTGTTCGAAGGGGCGCGCGAACTGATGCGGCGGATCAAGACCGACATGGTCTACGACACCGCGGCAACCACGGTGACCACGACACCGCCGATGTCCTTCGCGCTGCGGCGCGGCGTCTGCCAGGACTTCGCGCATATCATGATTTCAGGATTGCGCGGCCTTGGCCTGTCGGCGGCCTATGTCAGCGGCTATTTGCGAACCAACCGGCCGCCGGGCGCGACCCGATTGCAGGGCGCCGACGCCACCCATGCCTGGGTGCTGGTCTGGTGCGGCGCGGCGATCGGCTGGGTCGGCTTCGATCCGACCAACGACCTGATCGCTTCCGACGAGCACATCGTTCTGGCGGTCGGCCGCGACTACACCGACGTCGCGCCGATGGATGGCGTCATCGTCGCGCATGGCGGCCAGCATATCGATGTATCGGTCAACGTCATTCCGGTCGGCTGATCCAGGCCAAAGTTCCATTTTCAGGCAATGTGTGGATTGAACACAGCCGTGACGTGATAAAAGTCAGCAAAACTTATCAGATGCAACTATAGTCGCATCATGAATCGCTTTGCATCGATGGCGCCGGCGAGCATTTCATTTCGGCCGGACAGCTCCACTCAAAATTGTACATTTCAAGCGACCGCGGCCTCCGGTTGCGGACAGGCCGTACGCCCATGGTGAGGAAACCTGCCTTGCAGTCAGTGGCGACCGGCGCCGCCATGGCGGGACTGGTCGTTGCGGGCCTGACCCTCGCCGGTCTCACACCGGCCAAAGCGGTCGAAAACGGACAAAGCCCATATCTGAAGGGCTTTCGCGACTTCGGCAGCGGTGTCTTGCCGAAGCCCGGCGTCCTCATCCGCAACGATCTCTATATCTACAGCGGCAAGGACAATTCGACGCTTCCGCAGGGCAAGCTCGCCGCCGCGCTACACAGCTACGCCGAGATATTAAGCGCCACCGTGATCACGCCTTATCAGATCTGGGGCGGCAACTATGCCTTCGCGATTCGTGGCGCCGCATCCCATCTCTATGCCGACCGCAGCCTGACGACGGCGAAAGGCACGTCGACGCGCGACGGCAAGATGACGGGATTCAACGACATCGTCATCAATCCGTTTATCGTCGGCTGGCATAACGGAAACTGGCACTGGAACGTCGTGACCACGGTCTGGTTGCCAACCGGCGATTACGACTCCACGCGTCTGGTCAATACCGGCAAGAATTACTGGGCCTGGTCGCCGCAATTCGCGGCAACCTACTTCAATCCGAAGTCGGGCTGGGAAGTGTCGGGCGCGTTGAGTTACGTCATCAATTCCGAGAACACCACCACGCATTATCGTTCGGGCAATATCCTGCACCTCGACATGGCGGTGGGTCGGATGCTGGTCCCCGGCTTCACGCTGGGCATGGCTGGCTATGTCGTCGAACAGCTCACCGACGATGGCGGTCGCGGCGACACGATCGGCCCGCGGCGCGCGCAGGTGTTCGGCCTCGGTCCGGCGGCAAGAATTCGATTGAACTCGGGCGATGTTCCGGTCACGCTGGTCGTCAAGTACGCACGCGAATTCGCGGCGCAAAACACCACCGAGGGCGATTCGGCCAATCTGTCGCTGCGGATCAAGTTCTAGCGGCAGCCATCGGCATGAGCTCGCGCCGCCGGTGACATGAACCGGCCTGCCCCGACGCACCCGGCATCTCCCGCGCCTGCAAAACGGTCCAGGCCAGAAAGCAACGGCTCATGAGCACTCATCATATTTTGCGCGCCGATGTCGGAACCGTCCATCGCGGCACGTTCGACGCATCGATCCCGCCAGTGCTGACCATCGCCTCCGGCGACACCGTCGACGTTACCACGCTATCGGGCAATGTCGCGGATCTGCCGCCGCCGGGATCGGGATTCACCGTGACGCCGGAACACCGCCGCGTGCTGGAGCAAGTACCGGCGGGCCTCGGCGTTCACCTGATGACCGGGCCCATCGCGGTTGCCGGCGCGATGCCGGGCGACGAACTGGCGGTAGAAATCGTGGCCATACGGCTCGCCCAGGACTGGGGCTGGAACATGATCAAGCCCGGCATGGGCGCCCTTCCGGACGACTTCGACAAGCTCCGGCATATCCACATTGCGATTGACGCCGACCGCGGCATCATCACCATGCCCTGGGGTCTCGAACTGAAGGCCGCGCCGTTTTTCGGCGTGATCGGCGTCGCACCTCCGCCGTCGGACGGGCCGCAGACATCGATCATTCCGCGCGCCTGGGGCGGCAACCTGGACAACAAGAATTTCGGCGCCGGCTCGATCCTGCATCTGCCGGTGTTCAACCCGGGCACACAATTGTCGGTCGGCGACGGTCATGCCGTCCAGGGCGACGGCGAAGTCTGCGTCACCGCCATCGAGACCGCGCTTGCCGGCACGCTGCGTATCTCGTTGATCAAGCAGTCCGGCATCGCGACGCCCTGGGCCGAAACTGCGACCCATTTCATGACCATGGGCATGAACGAAGACCTCAACAAGGCGGCCGAATTCGCGGTGCGCGAAATGATCGCGCTGATCCGTCGCCACAGCCCCTTGTCGGCCGAGGACGCCTATACGCTATGCAGCATCGCCGCCGATGTCAGCGTGACCCAGTTGGTCAACGTCAGCAAAGGCGTCCACGTCATGCTGGCCAAGGCGCTGCTGAAATGACAGAGCGCCTTGCCGGCGCGGCTCAACCCATCGCGAAATCATCCTTGCGATGGGCCCAGCCGGTAATCTTCGATTCGATCAGCGAGAAAACCGCGTAAAGCGCGACGCCAAGAATGGCGAGGATCAGCAGTCCGGCAAAAACCAGCGGCACATCGAAGTTAGACGACGCGATCATCATCACGTTGCCAATACCACGGTTCGAGGCGACGGTCTCCGAAATCACGGTTCCGACGAAAGCCAGCGTCACCGAAACTTTCAGCGAGGCGAAGAAATAAGGCATGGTGCGCGGCAGACCGACATTCCACAGAATGTCGAGCTTGCTGGCGCGCAGAGCCTTCATCACGTCTTCCAGTTCGGGTTCGGTGGTGGCCAACCCGGTCGCGACATTCACGACGATCGGGAAGATGCTCATGATCATCGCGGTCAGAATCGCCGGCACGGTGCCGGAGCCAAACCACAGCACGAAGATCGGCACCACCGCGACTTTCGGAATCGACGCAAAGCCGACCAGCAAGGGATAAGCCACGTCATAGGCGAGCCGCGACGAACCGACCAGAACGCCAAGCAACACGCCGGCGACGATGCCGAAAACGAACCCGACCAGCGTGGTATACAACGTCTGCAAGGTATGCGGCCATAGCGCCGGCATCCGCTCCACGAGCGTCACGATAATCTGGCTCGGCTTCGGCAGGACGATATCGCTGACGTTGAACAGCCAGCACAACGCCTCCCACATCACGAAGAAGCCGATGATCAGGACGATCGACCAGATCCGGCGGCGCAATTGCTGGTCCATTACACGGTCTCCTTAACCGGGCGCGCCGAGACGATCAGTTCGCGCAAACGCTGGGTCATCGAAACGAATTCCGGCAGATAGGACATGTCGATGTTGCGCGGGCGCGGGAACGGCACTTTGGCATCGTCGATAATCTGGCCCGGGCGCGTCCGCATCACGCAGATCCGGTTGGCGAGATAACCGGCCTCCTTCAAGTCGTGGGTGACGAGAAGGACCGTCGGCTTGAGCTTCATCCAGAGCTCCTGCATGATCGCCCACAATTCCTCGCGGGTGAACTGGTCGAGCGCACCGAAAGGTTCATCCAGCATCAGCAGTTGCGGCTCGTGAATCAGCGCGCGACACAACGAGGCGCGTTGCAGCATGCCTCCCGACAACTGCCACGGATGCTTGTCGCCGAAACTGGCAAGTCCGACTTCCTTCAGAAGCGCATCGGCACGGTCGCGAAACTCCGTCTTGCGCTTTGTCCGGTAATCCTGTCGAAACGGCGGAACGATCTTCAGCGGCAACATGACGTTATCGCGCACCGTCAGCCACGGCAGCATGGTCGGATTCTGAAACGCCATGCCGACACGGACCGGCTCGGCACCGACTTCGCGGCCGGCAACGTAGACATAGCCGTCGCTGGCCTTCAGCAGACCTGTGACAAGCTTGAGGATGGTCGATTTGCCGCAACCGGACGGGCCGACCAGCGCGACAAAATCGCCCTGGTCGATGCGCAGGGTGGTTTCGCCGAGCGCAACGATCTGTTTCTCGCCCCGACCGTAGGTCAGCGTGACCTTCTCCAGTTCGACAAACGTCTCGTCAGAGCGCGGCGGCGATTCGGAAAGCGTGGCGGCGGTCATAAGGTTCAAGTCCTTTACGATTGACGGCCCACGATGGCCTGCATCGAATGTTCGGCGTTGCGCACCGTCGGCTCCGGCATCGCTTGGATGGCATGCACCGACTGGCCCCAGCCCTTGGTGCCAGCGACCAGTTTTCGATCCTTCATCACGAAGCGACCGCGCACCAAAGTGTGCACCGGCACCCCCTTCACCGGACGACCGTCCCAGGGAGAAATTTTCGAACGAGACTGAATTTCGGCATCGCGGATTATGTGGTCGCGCGACAGGTCGACGATGGCGATGTCGGCATCCGAGCCTGGTTGCAAAGCACCCTTGCGCGGATAGAGTCCCCAGATCCGGGCCGGGTTATAGGCGCTGATACGAACATAATCGCTGATCGATAGCCGGCCAGCATTCACCGCGGTCAGCATCAACGGCATTTGGGTCTCAACGCCGGGAAAACCGCAATCGACGGTCCAGATATCCTTGCGCGTCTTCTCTTCCGGCGTATGCGGTGCATGATCGGTGGCGATGACGTCGATCGCGCCGTCGAGCAAAGCCTGCCAGATCAGCTCCTGGTTAACCGCCTCGCGCACCGGCGGGTTGACCGCGATGACGCCCGGGACGCGGTCATAATCGTCGGTCGACAGCATCAGATAATGCGGACAGGTCTCGCCAGTAATGTCGACGCCGCGCGCCTTGGCTTCGCGCAAAGGCCGCAACTCTTCCGCCGTCGAAATATGCAGGACGTGAATTCGCGCGCCGGTCCATTCCGCCAGCGTCGCGGCGCGGCTGACAGCTTCGACCGCGACCACATTGGGCCGCGCGGCCAGATGCGCCCACTGATCTTTTTTACCAGCCGCCATCAGACGCTTCTGACGGCGCTCCATGATGTCATTATTTTCGGCGTGCAGCGACACGCGCTTGCCGGTCGCCGCCGCCACCTCGAAACACTCCAGCGTCGCGCCGGTGTCGGGCGACGGGATCTTGCCGAACGTATTGCCCATATAAAGCTTGAAGCCGATGACGCCGCCTTCGATCAGATCGGGCACATGGGCAATGGTGTCATCGCCGAGCAAACCGTAAAGCCCGAAATCGACATGAGCCTTGGAGGCCGCGATGGCGTGCTTGGCGGCCAGCACCTCCTTGGTGCCGGTCGGCGGAATCGTATTGGGCATATCGAACACGCAGGTCACACCACCAAACGCGGCCGCCGCCGTGCCGCTTTCCCAGTCTTCCTTGTGCGGATAACCGGGGTCTCGGAAATGCACATGGTCGTCGATGGCGCCAGGCAAGAGATGCAGGCCGCTGGCGTCGAAGGTCTCGGTTGCCGACGGCATCGCCGACGCTGCGCCAATCGCCAGCACCTGGCCATCCTTGATCGCAATCGAAGCCTCGATGACGGAATCCGGCGAAACGATCTTGCCGTTATGAATGACGAGGTCGGCAATAATGTCGGTCATAACGGTCCTCACAACATCGCCCAGCCGCCGTCGACCGGCAGGTCGGCGCCGGTGATCTGGCGGGACACGTCGCTCGCCAGAAACAGGCAGGCATTGGCCACGTCGTCGTCGACGGTCACGCGGCGAAGTGCGTAATCGGCGGCGTGCCGCTCCATCGCCTCTTCGAGCGTGATACCGAGCCGCTTGGCCATATCGGCGCAAACCTTCTCGCGGAAGCGCGGACCATCGACCATACCGGGCGCGACGCAATTGACGTTGATGTTATACTGGCCGACCTCGAGTGCGAAACTCTTGGTGATACCGCGCAGGCCCCATTTCGAGGCCGAATAAGCCATCCGGCCGGCGCGACCGCGCATGCCGAAAGTGCCGCCGACGTTGACGATCTTGCCGTCACGCTGCGCAATCATGGTCGGCAGCACGGCGCGCATGGCATGAAAGCAGCCGTTCATGTTGAGGGTAACGATATCGTCGAATTCTTGCGGTGTCGTCTCGACGCCGGTCTTGCCGATCGGCCCGGAGCCGCCGGCAACGTTGACCAGAATATCGATGCGATCACCATAGGCTTCGCGGGTCTTCCGCGCCGCCACTTCGCATTGCGCCGCGTCGGTCAGATCGCAGGCCACGACAATCGCCTGCGCGCCGGACGCGCGAACTTCATTGGCGACCGGCTCAATCGCCGCGACATCGCGTCCGATCAATGCAAGCCTGGCGCCTTCCGCGGCGAAGGCCCGCGTAATAGCGGCGCCCATGCCCTTGGCCGGACCGGTGATAATCGCCACCCGGCCTTCGAGTTTCAAATCCATTGTCGCACCCGCTGAACATCGCTTGAGAAGAAGCCGTTCCCCCAAAGAAGCGGGGGAACGGCCGAGTTTGGCAGGCGGGTCGTTAGAACAGCTTCTTGGGCAGATCGGCGACCGGCGGCATGAACTTGTCGGTGTAAATTTCATCGACGGCCGGCGTGCGCGGCAACTTGTTAGCCTTGACCAGGATGTCGATCGACTTCTTCAGGCGCGCCTTGTCGACATTACCGAGGCCGATCTTGGCGATTTCCGGCGAGTTCATCTCGTCATGCAACGTCGCCTCGAAACGTTCCTTCTCGACGGAAGCCTTGATCAGCGGCTCGCGTTTGACGACAGCCGCAATCGCGGCGTCCGGGTCCTTCAGCGCGTCCTTCAGGCCATGATTGATCGCGGCGATCAGGCCCTTGACGACTTCCGGATGCTCTTCAGTCAGCTTTTTGGAGACAATGATGGCGTTGGAATAGAGGTCCATGCCGTAATCGCCGTACTTGATATAACGGATGTCCTTGTCCGACACGCCCATCAGCTTCGCCGAGAACCGGATGGTGTTGACGTAGCCGAACACGCCGTCGACCTGCTTGTTCATCAGCATCTGCTCGCGCAGGTTCGGCTGCATGTTGGTGACTTCGATCTTGCTGCAATCGATCTTGGCGATATCGCAGAAGGCCGGGAACAGCTTGAGCGCGCCGTCGCCGGCGGCGCCACCGAGCTTCTTGCCAACCAGATCCTTCGGCGTCTTGATCGCGCTGTCGGCGCGCACCGCGATGGTAAAGGGCGGTTGATTGTACATGACGTAGACCGCGATCGGCGCCTCCTTCGGCTTCGTCGCGGCGAACTGGATCAGCGCATTAATGTCGCCAAATCCGACGCCATAGGTGCCGCTTGCAACCAGCGGGATGGGCGCACCGGAGCCATTGCCCTGATCCATGGTGATGTCGATGCCAGCGGCTTTGAAATAGCCGCGGTCCTGCGCGAGGAAGAACCAGCCCTGCGGACCCTGGTATTTCCAGTTCAGCACCATTTTAAGCTTCGTTTCGGCGGCGGCGGGCGCCGCCGTCATCATCGGAACGGCGATACCAATCGCGGCGGTGGCCGCGATCAGGAAGTTACGGGCGGAAAAAGTCATTGAGGGATCTCCTGTCCAGAATTCCGCCAAACCCTAACCCGCTGCGGCGTTGCTTTCTGCTGCTGTTTTTCGGCTAGACTGGTGCCGAAAAAGCATCACCCCCGGACGAGGCCCGCCGATGAAGCATTTGCGCATTCTCGACTACGTCGATGAAGTGGCCCGGTCCCGCTCGATCCGCAGGGCAGCCGAGCAACTCAATGTGACCGCCTCGGCGGTCAATCGCCGCATTGCCGACCTTGAGGAAGAACTCGGCGCGGTGTTGTTCGACCGTCAGCCGAACGGCGTGCGCCTGACCGCGGCCGGCGAGGTTTTCGTCAATTACCTGCGCAAGCAGAATGGCGAAGCCGAACGCATGAAATCGCAGATCGAGGACCTCAAGGGCCTACGGCGTGGCACCGTGCGGCTGGCCTGCAGTCAGGCCCTGGCGCTCGACTTCCTGCCAAGGATCGTCGCCGAATTTCACAAAACCCATCCAAAAGTCGAATTCAACATCAAGGTCGTCGATCACGAATACGCCATGGCGGCGCTGGCCGCCTTTGAAGTCGACCTTGTGCTGGTGTTCCGGCCGCCGTTTCTGGCGAATTTCCATCCGATGATGACGCTGGAACAACGGCTGGTGGCGGTCATGGCCAAGACGCATCCGCTCGCGAAAGCGTCGGGCAAAGCGCGCAAGCTGCGATTGCGCGATTGCGCTGCCCACCCGGTCGCATTAGCCGAGCGCTCGATCGGCGGCCGGCAATTGCTCGAAGAAGTGATGGCCCGCACCGGACTGCGATTCAACATCATGGCGGAATCGAACTCATTCGAGATGCTGCGCGGCCTCGTCATTCACGCCGGATTGATTTCATTTCAGATCCAGATCGGCGCACTGCCGGACGGCAACAAGCTCGGCCTGGTGGCGCGCGAGATCGACGCCCGCGACATGCCCACCGCGAAGCTCGTGTTCGGCGGTCTGCGCGACCGCAACCTGCCGGTCGCCACCGCCGTTTTTGCCGAACTGGTTAAACGCCGTCTGGAAGCATTGGTAAATGCCGACATAGGCAGTGGGCATCGCAAGACATAAATGACAGCCATGCCTGCCGCGCCGATTGCCGGTCGCGGAAGCGTCACTATATTTAACTTGCAAAGGGCGGGCGACGAGACCTAACCTGAGCAACGATTACAACATTCTGCACGACTGGCCCGTCCTCGGTGGCGGGCCGTATCCGTTTTGGCGGCGTGTGAAGTAATCCGCCGAAGCCGCTTGCGATAAAGACACCTGCCGTTACAGCGCCACGAAAACAGTTGAACATCATGACCCGTTCAAACCGGCCCAACCACATCCGCCTCACCTCCCATCCGGAACCAGGCGGCAAGCAGCGGTTTCCGATCCACTGGGGCGCACCGACCGCACGTGAACGCGGCCCTATCATCGGCACGGTATCGCGGCCCGGCGACCGCAATGTCATTGGCACCCATGGCGGCTCTTATGCGCTGTATCGCGCGCTCGCGGTCTCGGCTGGCGCGCTCGATCCGATCCGCCGCCCCGACCTGACCAATACTTATCCGGCGGCCGCCATCGGCCCCTTCCCGCAATGGACCGATCCGCGCCGCATCGTTTCGCTCGATCCCTGGGGCCATCTGGTCGCCGAAAACTTCAAGGACGAAATCGCCGAGGGCGCCGATATCCGTCCCAGCATTGCCATCACCAAGGCGCGGCTCGATCTCATCGAAATGCAGGACGCCGTGCGCGCCGGCCGCTTGAAAGTCGATGGTGAACTGGTGCGTGAAAACGGCAGCATCGGCGTGACCAAGATCGCGGTCGATCCGGTCTGGTATCTGCCGGGCATCGCCGAACGCTTCAAAACATCGGAGAACGCCCTGCGTCGCGTTCTGTTCGAGCAAACTGCCGGCATGTTCCCCGAACTGGTGACCCGGCCGGATCTTCAAGTGTTTCTACCGCCGATCGGTGGCATCACCGTCTATCTGTTCGGCGACGTCAGCAAGCTGAATAACCCGGCGACCAAGATCACCTGCCGCGTTCACGACGAGTGCAACGGTTCCGACGTTTTCGGCTCCGATATCTGCACCTGCCGGCCTTACCTCATTCACGGTATCGAAGAATGCGCGCGCGGCGCGCAGGACGGCGGCCTGGGCATCATCGTCTATAACCGCAAGGAAGGCCGCGCGCTCGGCGAGGTTACCAAATTCCTGGTTTACAATGCCCGCAAGCGTCAGGAAGGCGGCGATGCCGCCTCGGCCTATTTCGAGCGGACCGAATGCGTCGCCGGCGTGCAGGACGCACGTTTCCAACAATTAATGCCCGATGTCATCAACTGGCTTGGCCTGAAGCGGATCGATCGCTTCGTATCGATGAGCGACATGAAATACAACGCCATGGTCGAACAGGGCGTCGAGATCGTCGAACGAATCCCGATTCCCGACGAATTGGTGCCGGCCGACGCCCATGTCGAAATCGCCGCCAAGAAAGCCGCCGGTTACTATTCGCCGGACGCGCCCAAGCCACAGGACCTGACCGGAACCGTCGGCCGCGACCTCAACAAATACTAAGAACGAAACATCGGCGCCGGGATAGTCCCGGCGCCGCGAACGATTCCTTTTGGCCTGCCGATTGATGGCGCTCCTGATGAATTCCGAAACGGCCGCCGCAATGTCTCTCCTCAGCGCCCAAGCCGTTCGCGCGCGCGCGCAAACGATGCTGACGCTTGGGCTTGAAGACCGGCTGCCGAATTTCAGGGTCGATCTGTCTCAACTCGACGCAATCGCCGAACGCGTACTGGCGGTGACGCGCCAGGCTTATCCCTCGCTCGACATCCCGTTCCATTCCCGCTGGCGACACTTCGTCGTCAACGGCACGGATCGATTTGCCGTTATTGCCAACCAGGCACCATGGCGCGACGCCGCGGCAAGGGCGCGCGCCGAATTCGATCTCGCCATCGTCAGCGTCTTTCTCGATGCCGGCGCCGGTGCGCAATGGCGCTATAACGATCCGGTCAGCGGCCAGGCCATCGGCCGCTCCGAAGGTCTGGCGCTCGCCAGCCTCGACATGTTCGCGGCCGGCGCATTTTCAGCCGACCCTCAGAACCCGTTGCGAGTCGATGCCACCGTACTGGCCGCGCTAACCGCGGACCAACTGGCCAAGGGCTTTCAGGTCACCGCCGATAATCCGTTGGTCGGTCTCGACGGTCGCGCGGCATTGCTGCGCAGGCTTGGCGCTTTGATGCACGAAAAGCCGGCCGTCTTTGCCGGCAGCGATAGCGCCCGACCGGGCGGGCTGTTCGATCACATGACAGCACACAGCGGCAACACGACAACCATTGCCGCGCCACATATTCTTGCCACGCTGCTCGTCGAACTCGGGCCGATCTGGCCGTCCCGCCTCACGCTCGGCGGCGTCCCATTGGGCGATTGCTGGCGGCACAGCTCGATCAGGACCGCCGACGCGACAAACGGTCTCGTCCCGTTACACAAATTATCGCAGTGGTTGTCTTATTCATTGATCGAGCCGCTGCAACGCGCCGGCCTGACCGTGTCCGACATCGATGGACTCACCGGCCTCGCCGAATATCGCAACGGCGGCCTCTTCGTCGATGGCGGGGTCCTCAAGCTTCGCGACGTAGCGCAATTGACGCAAGCGCACGATGCCGGCTCGGAACTGGTGGTCGAATGGCGCGCTCTAACGGTTGCATTGCTCGACAAACTGGCAGCGACCATTCGCGAGCGTTTGAACATGGACGCGGTCAGTCTGCCGCTGGCGAAAATTCTCGAAGGCGGCACCTGGGCAACCGGGCGCGTACTGGCGCGCGAACGGCGGCCGGACAGTTCGCCGCCGATTACGGTCATCAGCGACGGCACGGTATTTTAGGAGCAAGACATATGGCCATCGAGGGCGTCACCGTCGTCAATCATCCGCTGGTGCAGCACAAGCTGACCTTGATCCGCGACAAAAGTCTGTCGACCAAGTCATTTCGCGAACTGCTGAGCGAAATCGGCATGTTGCTGTGTTACGAAGTGACGCGCGACCTGCCGCTCGAGATGACCGAAATCGAAACGCCGATGGCACGGATGAAGTCGCCGAAGCTCGCCGGCAAAAAACTGGTATTCGCGCCGATCCTGCGCGCCGGTCTGACCTTCGCCCAAGGCATGCTCGATCTCGTGCCTGTGGCCCGCGTCGCGCATATCGGCATGTATCGCGAACCGGAAACATTTTCGGCGGTCGAATATTTCCTGAAGACGCCATCCGATATCGCCGAACGACTGGTCATCGTTATCGTGCCGGTACTGGCGACCGCGAATACGGCAGTCGCCGCCGTCGATCGGCTGAAAGAACGCGGCGCCAAGGATGTCCGGCTGGTCTGCATGGTCAGTGCGCCGGAAGGCATCGAACGGATGCGCGGCATTCATCCCGACGTTCACATCTGGACGGCGGCGATCGACGAACGGCTCAACGAACAAGGCTTCATCATTCCCGGGCTCGGCGACGCCGGCGACCGCGCCTACGGCACCAAATAAAAATCCCGTTCTGTCGCGCCGGTGGCGCGATTCATCCAGCGCCGCCAGCGAACACACGACATTTTTTGAGACACGACCATGACCGCCAAGCTGATCGATGGCAACGCGATAGCCCGCAAAGTCCGCGAGGAGATTCGTGTCCGCGTTGAAGTGCTGAAGCAAAAACATGGCGTCGCGCCCGGTCTCGCCGTGATCCTGATCGGCGAGGACCCGGCGTCCAAGGTTTACGTCCGCAACAAGATCAGAGCCTGCGCCGAGGTCGGCATTGAATCGCAGGTGGTCCGTTTCCCCACCACCGTCTCCGAACAGGAAGTCCTCGATTGCATCGAGCGTCTCAACAAGGACGCAGCAATCAACGGCATCCTCGTGCAGTTGCCGATCCCGCCGACGATCTCGATCAGGGCGGTGCTCGAAACCATCTCGGTGGACAAGGACGTCGACGGTTTCCATCTCTACAATGTCGGCGGCTTGATCGCCGGAGATTCGGTATTCCCACCCTGTACGCCTTATGGCGTGCAAAAGATTCTCGAATACGAAGGCATTCCGCTGGAAGGGCGCAACGTCACCGTGGTCGGCGCCAGCAACATTGTCGGCAAACCGATGGCGCTGATGCTGATGCAGAGCGAAGCAACGGTCGCCATCTGCCATGCCAAGACACGCGATCTCGCGCAATACACGATCCTGGCCGACATCCTCGTCGTCGCCGCCGGCAAGCCCAACCTGATTTTGCCGCAAATGGTCCGGACCGGCGCCGTCGTCATCGACGTCGGCATCAACCGTCTGCCCGACGGCCGCCTTGTCGGCGATGTCGATTTCGAAGGGGTGCGTCAAAAGGCGTCGCACATCACGCCGGTGCCGGGCGGCGTCGGACCGATGACGGTGACGATGCTTCTCTACAACACGGTGGCGTCTGCCGAACGCGAAGCCAACCATGCAGCGGCAGGCCAGATCGCGCGATAAAAACTGGCGGTCCCGAGAGGAGTCGAACCTCCGACCTTCGGTTTAGGAAACCGCTGCTCTATCCTGCTGAGCTACGGGACCGGCGCACCGCGATTTAGCACAGGGATTCCGGCCGCGCACCCATCGATCGGTGCCAGGACCGCCATATTGACGGCATCGGCAGCAAATTCCGACAATCCGGCATGGCCCCACCGCGCCCCTGCCGCTACTGCAAGCCCGTGATTGCCATTGCATTGGCGATGGTGCTTGGGCTGGCGCCATGCCCGGACCGCGCCCACGCGCAGGCCGCCTGCGGGAACGCCGCGATCGGGAGCGGCACGGTCGCCGCCGTCCGCGACGGGCGCACCGTTCTTCTGGCCAACGGACATGAAGTCCGGCTGACCGCGATCGAATCCGGCGTCGACGGCGGCACCATGCTGCACCACCTGACTATTGGTAAAATCGTCCGGTTATCGCGGCCGGAGGGTGGAAAAACGGGCGAATTCGACCGCTACGGCCGTCTAATCGCCTTTGCTACGCCCGAAGACGCGGCGCAATCGCTTCAGATGACACTTCTGAACGCCGGCCAAGCACTGGTTTCGGCGCGAATCGGCAGCAAAGCCTGCGCCGACGTCCTGTTATCGGCCGAAAAAGCCGCCCGCGCCGCCAAACGTGGGCTGTGGGCCAACCCCAATTCCGCCCCTTTAAGTTCCGACAACCTTGCAGGGCTCGAAGCCTCGCGGGGGCATTTCGCGCTGGTCGAAGGCCATGTATTGTCGGTCCGGGAGAGCGGCGCCATCGTTTATGTCAATTTCGGGCGGCACTGGACCCGTGATTTCACCGTCACGGTTCTCAAACGCCAGCGGCGCGCTTTCGCGGCCGCCGGCATCGATTTGACCAGGCTCGAAGGCCGCCGCATCAGGGTGCGCGGCTTTATCGAGCAACGCGGCGGCCCGATCATCGCGGCCACCGCGCCGGAGCAGATCGAACTTATCGAATGACGTTATGCGTAAGGGCTCAATGGTGACGGCAACGCCAAGACGGATTTCAGGCAGCGGCACCCGGCAGATTTGGCGGGCCGGTCTGCTGGCGCTTGCCGTCATGGTCGCGGGTTGCACCGCCACGCCCGCCAATCGGCAAGTGTCGCTGACAACCGAAGACGCCGAATCGCAAAGCCAAATGCAGCCGGCGGCCCTGCGCGAGCACGCCCGTATTCTGGCGTCTTACGGTGGCGTATACGAAAACCCAAAGGTCCAGGCCGAAATCGAGAAGACCGTGGCGCGGCTCGTCGCGGCGTCGGAAAAGCCGAATCTGAAATACCAGATCACCTTGCTGAACTCGCCGGCGATCAACGCCTTCGCTCTGCCGAACGGCCATCTTTACATCTCGCGCGGCCTGATCGCTCTCGCCAACGACAAAGCCGAACTCGCCTCGGTGCTCGCGCATGAGATGGGCCATGTGATCGCGCGCCACGCCCAGATCCGCGAGGAACAGGCGCGCCAGACGGCGATCATCGGTCATCTTGTCAATGACGTCCTGAGCGATCCGCAGACCGGCGCGCTGGCGCTGGCCAAATCCAAGCTGACGCTGGCGAGCTTCTCACGCGCCCAGGAATTCGAGGCCGACGGCATCGGCGTCGGCATTTCGGCACGCGCCGGCTTCGACGCCTTCGGCGCGTCGCGCTTTCTCACCGACATGCAGCGCAACGCCGACCTGAAGTCGAACGGCGGCCCGGTCGAAACCCACGGCGCCGATTTCCTTGCGACCCACCCGGCAACGCCCGAGCGCGTCAAGAACGCCCTGCTCAATGCCCGGCAATATACCGGACCGGGCTCGGGCGAGCGCGACCACAACGAATATCTCGCCGATCTCGACGGCATGGTCTATGGCGAAGACCCGAGCGAAGGCTTTGCCCGCGGCCGCCGCTTCGTGCACCCCAAGCTCGGCTTCACCTTCATGGCGCCGCCGGACTTCACGCTCGACAATACGGCGCAGGCGGTGCTCGGCCTCAAGGACGGCGGCGGCGAAGCGCTGCGGCTCGATGTCGTGAGCGTGCCGGCCGAACAGGGGCTGGGCGATTATCTCAAATCCGGCTGGATGGAAAACGTCGATAGCGCAAGCGTCGACCAATTCACCGTCAACGGCTTTCCGGCCGCAACCGCGACCGCCAAGGGCGACCGTTGGGCCTTCCGGCTGTTCGCGGTGCGCTATGGCAGCGACGTCTATCGTTTCATTTTCGCCGCCAAGACCATGACGGACGCCGCCGACCGTTCGTTCCGCGACTCCGTATCGAGCTTCCGCCGCATGAGCCTGAAGGAAAGCGCGGCCATCCACCCGCTGCGTATCAAGATTATCACCGCGCGCGCCGGCGACACCCCGGAAACGATGGCACGTCAAATGGCCAGCGCCGACCACAAGCTCCAGCACTTCCTCGTGCTCAATGGCCTGACCACCCATGATCGGTTGAAGCCGGGCGAAAAGCTCAAGCTGGTGGTCGAATAACCGACCCTGCATAGCCCCGCCAGCGCCGCGGGCCGACTGGCGACCGCTTCGCCAATCCATGATGATTTCGTCGTCGTTTCGACCTGTTCGGCCGTAGCGACGGCATGTCCTGGTCTGACGGGACTGCCGGCCTTGACCGGGTGCACCTGGAATAAGAAGGCAGGTATCCCGGCGTTAGGTTTCGCTTAACCATTGGGGCCGAATTTATTAACGGCAAAAAAACCGAATGGAGAATAGCCTGCCTGCAATCGGGCAAAAGAAGACCATGGCCAAGAACCGAGTCAACGCCTCCTCCACGCTCCTGAGCCAACGGAACCGGCGATGGATCGCCTTGACCGGCCTCGTCGCTTTTGCCGGCGCCTTTGCGGTGCTGTGGGCAGCGCCTCGGCAAGCTGACGCCGGCAACCCGGCCGCTCTTGCCACCATCGTGGCGATTTTCGCGATGCTGATTACGGCGATCGTAATATGGCAACGGATGGGCGTCGAATATCGGCGGATGAAGGCCGCGCTCGATAATATATCGCAAGGCCTGTCGACGTTCGACCGTCACGGCCGGCTGGTTCTCTGCAACAAACGCTATATCGAGATCAATCGACTGACCGACGAAGTGGCGCGGCCGGGCAGTTCGATCACCGCTATTCTCGAATACCGCGCCGCGACCGGCACCCTGCAACACGATCCGGAAACCTATCGCCGCGCGCTGGCTGACGCGATGGCGCGCGGCGAGATCACCACCACCGAAATCGAGCTGGCTGACGGCAAGCTGATCTCGATCACCAACAGCCCGATGACCGATGGCGGCTGGGTCGCGACCCACGATGACATCACCGAGCAGCGTGACGCCGAACTCGAGCGTGCGGCGATGCAGGAAAAGCAACAGCGCCGCGCCGCCATCGAACAGGCGATCGTGGTCTTCCGGCAAGGGATCGAGGAACATCTGCAACTGGCGACCGAGGCGGCGATGGCCATGCGCTCGACGGCCGCGACGCTTTCGGCCAATTCAAGCCGCACTTCGCGCAGCGCCACCGGCGCGGTCAATGCATCGAACGAGGCCTCCGCCAATGTCGAAGTCGCCGCCACGGCGACCGACGAATTGGCCGGCTCAATCTGCGAAATCAGCCGCCAACTGGCGTTGACGACCGATATCGTGCGCGGCGCCGTAACCGAAGCGCAAGATACAAACCGGCAGATCGCCGCCCTCGCCGAAGCGGCACAAAGCATCGGCGACGTCGTCAAACTGATTCGCGCCATCGCCGGCCAGACCAATCTGCTGGCGCTTAACGCCACCATTGAAGCCGCCCGTGCCGGCGAAAGCGGTCGTGGCTTCGCCGTTGTCGCGTCGGAGGTGAAGTCCCTCGCGGTGCAGACCGCCAAGGCCACCGAGGACATCTCGCAACTGATCGTGGCCGTGCAGACGGCGACCTCGGCCGCGGTCGACGCGATCGGCCAGATCTCGACCCGGATGCACGAGATCGATGGTTGCGCCACGCTCGTCGCCACCGCAGTCGAACAACAAAGCAACGCGACTACTGAAATCTCGCGCAATGTCGCCGGCGCCGCCACCGGTACCCGGGACGTCGTCGCCGCGCTCGACGGCGTCGCTAGCGCCGCCACCGAAACCGCGCGTTCGGCGGAAAGCGTGCTGACCGAAGCCCAGGCCGTCGAAGCCGCCGCCGCCGAATTGCGCCGCGAAGTCGAAGGCTTCCTGCAACGGGTGGCGGCCTAAGGCCATCCACGCTGTGGTCCTTTCATCCTGACAAATTCGATGGCCGGCAATCCCGGTGGCGACCTTTTGCCGTTCCCCCTGCTTGCGGACATGGGCTAGGTTGGCGCTCAGGAATTGAGCGAAGCGGAGACGACGATGCGCTTGGGCTACTTCACAATGCCGATTCACCCGCTCGGGCGGAACTGGACGCAAACGCTGCAGGAAGACCGCGAGGCCATCATCCTCGCCGACAAGCTAGGCTTTTATGATGCCTTCGTCGGCGAACATCTAACCGACGCTTGCGAAAACGTCACCAACTCGATGCTGTTCCAGGCGACATTGATCAACGAAACCAAGACGATCAAGCTCGCCACCGGCACCACCAACCTGTCGCAAATGCATCCGGTGGTGATCGCGCAAAATGCAGCAATGTTCGACCATCTGTCGAAGGGGCGGTTCATTTTCGGCATCAGCCCGGGCGCGCTGACCTCCGACGCCGAAGCGCTCGGCCTGCTCGACCAGGACCGCAACAAGATCTTCGCCGAAGCCATCGACGTCATCCTGGCGATCTGGCAACGCGATCCGCCCTACGACATCGACTTCGCCAATAATCGTTTCAAGGTCGCCGTCAACAAGACAGCCGCACGCGAACTCGGCATCGGCTTTTTCGGCAAGCCCTTCCAGTCGCCGCGACCGGAAATCGTCGGCACGGTCGTCGCGCCGTTCTCACCCGGTTGCGTCTTGATGGGCAAGCGCGATTTCCATCCGCTGTCGGCCAACTTCCTGCTGGCCAATCACCTCAAATCGCACTGGGAGAATTTCGCCAAGGGCAAGGCCGAGGTCGGCGCCAAAGCCGACGTCCGCGACTGGCGCGTCGCCCGCACCATTTTCGTGGCCGACGATGAAGCGACCGCCCGCCGTTATGGCCGCGACGATGCCAACAGCCCGTACCGGTTCTATTTTTCGCAGATGGCCGCCAAGATGAAACGCGGCAACCGGCTCTATGTCTTCAAGAGCCACAAGGACCAGTCGGAAGACGAAATCACCCATGATTTCATCATGGACAACTGCGTCATTTACGGAACCGTCAACAAGGTGGTCGACGAGATTCTGAAATTACGCGAGATGACCGGCGATTTCGGCGAACTGGTCTATGCCGGCCTTGACTGGGTCGATCCCGCTCTGGCCAAGCGCTCGATGACGTTGATGGCCGAGCAGGTGATGCCGCGTGTTAATGCCGCAATCGCCAAACAGGCGGCGGCTGAATAAGACGCCGGCGCAGCACACCTGGCCGGTTGCACCACAGGTTAAGCGGCGAAGGTGTCCTTCATCGCCGCCGCGACTTTGCTGCCGGTGACACCTATGTCATCGACCGCACAACACGCCATGACATAGCGATCCGGTCGCAGCAGAATGACGTGGTCGGCAAAACGCGCCAGCCGCGGATTGACCGGCCCCAGTTCGCGCACGGCGGTCGCATCGCCTGACATATTGCCGCCATCGCCGATCACGACGATGCGCGCGGGCAGATCGCGCCAAGGCTTGCCGCCGAGCGCCGCCAAAGCCTCGGCGGCGCGCGGCGACCGTACAATCACCGAAAAGCCGTCGCCCAGAACCTCGTCAAGCAGGACCTCACGACCGTCGCCGGTCATTACCTTCGGTTGCGGATAGAGCTTGCCGACCAACGTATGTTTCTTGCCGGCATTGTCCGGCACCAGAAAACCTTCGACGAAGCGCGGCGGTGGCTTGAACTTCATCTGCGCGATGTAATCGCGCGCCTTCGGATAGATCGAAAGCACGCGGAACAGGGTTTCGATGGCCCAGGCGACGAACGCATTCGGCGGCCCCATCACCCGGCCAATATTGAGCGCAAAATCGATCATCGCCCAGGCATGGTCGCGCCGTTCGCGCTCGTAGCTGTCGAGCAGCCCGGGACCCAACGTACCGCGCGTCACCGCCGTCAGTTTCCAGGCCAGATTATTGGCGTCGCGCAAGCCGGAATTCATGCCCTGGCCGGCGAATGGCGGCGTCAGATGGGCGGCGTCGCCGGCCAGCAAAACGCGACCGTCCCGCCAGCGCTCGGCCAACCGCGCGTGGAAAGTATAGACCACCGTTCGCACGACCTTACTTTGCGGCGCGGCCTCATGCGTGTCCATCAAATGCCGGACCTTATCGGGCGCGAGAAAGTCGGCGTCGCTCTCGTGCGGGTGAAGCATGAATTCGTAGCGGCGGGTCAGATGCGGCCCCGGCAAGGCAATCGTCGGACGCGCCGGGTCCGACCAGACCTTGGTATGCGGCGACGTAACCGGCGAATTTTCCAGATCGACGATCAGCCAGCGTTCGCTGAAGGTCGAACCGCTCATCTTGATGCCGAGCGATCGCCGGACGCCGCTCGACGCGCCGTCGCAGGCGATCAGGTAATCGCAAGCAATCGTGTGCTCGTTGCCATCACCAAAGACCCGCAAGGTCACGCCTTTGTCGTCCTGCGTGAACGATTTGAGCTCATGCTCGAATCGGATCGAGACATGGCCAAAGCGGCCCAGCGCATCGCGCAACTGACCTTCCAGCACCGGCTGGCGAAAGGCATTGCGGCGCGGAAAGCCGAAGGGCTGCTCGGTCGGCTGGACTTTGGCGAAACAGCGCCCCTTGGCCGAATAATAATGCGAGCCATAGCCGGTGACGGTTTCGCTCATCACCGTCTCGACCAGTTTGGCTGCCTGCATCGTCCGCAGGCTTTCGTCGTCAATCGACACCGCGCGCGGCTCCTGCACGGTCGCGGGATTACGCTCCAGCACCAGCGTCTCGATGCCGTAGACGCCGAGCAGATTGGCCAGGGTCAGCCCGGTCGGACCGGCGCCAACAATGATGATGGGATAATGCGGGCTTAGCGTCATGACCGGCCTTTCCGTTTTCTGGCATCAGCCGGCGGCGCGCCTGTTGCTGCCGCACCGCGACCCCGTTCGATCTCACGCGCCGCCGACAGCACCGCCATGCGCAGCCGGGCAATCGCGCGTTCGTTATGTTTCAGCGACAGCAACACGATGCTGAGGCTGCCGGTCACCCGACCGTTGCCATCGAAGATCGGCGCGGCGATGCCGGTCCGGCCTTCGTCAACCTCACTGGAACTGACGTTGACCGGCTCCTGTCGCAGAGCCTTCAGCGCCGCCTTGAAATCGTCGAACCCCGGCCCCAGTCCGGTGGCGGCAATCTCCCGGCGATGATCGCGCCACAGATTGGCGACGGTGCGCGGCGGCAAATGCGCCAATATCACCTTCGACGTCGCGCCACGAAACATCGGACGCGGCGCGCCGCGCTCGTAAGAACTCACCGGCTCGCCAGGGCGATTGGTCTCCTGATGAATGCACATCACCTGCTGGCGATAATAGCGGCACAGCAAAATCGCCGCCGGCTCGCGCAAACGTCGCAACAGACGCTCCATCACCGGCTGCGCCAGCTTGAGCACGGGATCGGCGGACCGGATCTGACGGTCGAAAGCGACGATCGCCGGCCCGAGGACATATTGATTGCGCGCCAGTTTCTCCAGCAGTCCGGCTTCGACCAGCGCGTTGACGTAGCGATAGCTGGTAGCAAGCGACACCTGCAAACGCCGGGCGGCGCGCTCGGGCGACCAGATCGGCCGCTCCGCCGAGAACAACGACAACAGACCCAGCATCTTGCCGGCGCTCGCCGCGCCGCGCCTCTGACCGTGGTCCGTCATCGTCGCCAAGCTGCGCCCTTGCGCTATACGTCAGATCCGCATGATCGCGGGCCCCCAGGAATTGAGAGTGTAAGGTTCGTGCTTCCATTCCTGCACCGGCCGGTCGCGAACATATTCGATCTCGGCCGAAATCTCGATCATGTTGCCGTCGGGGTCCTTGATGAAAATGAACAGGTTGTTGCCGGGGCCATGCCGTCCCGGCCCCCAGACGATCGGAATGTGCAAGGCGCCGAGATGGTCGGCCCAGTCGCGGATCGTGGTCCACTCGCCGGCTTCATAGCTGTGATGGTCGAGCCCGGCCTCGGGCTTCAGGAACATGCCGACCGAATGGTGCTCATGCGTCGAGCGCACGAAGCAAGTCGTCATCCGGCCCGTCTCATCACGCACACGGTCGGACAAGGCAAAGCCGAGCGTCTCGACGTAAAATTTTTCCATCTTGTTGAGATCGGTGCTGCCGAAAGTGATGTGCTGCAACGGCCCGCGAATATCGCGCGACGGCGCGCCGGCCGGGACCTTGGCCAGACCAAACACCAGCACGTTGCCTTCCGGATCGCGCACGGCAAAGGCGCGATCATCGAACAGCGGCGACGGCGATGCTTCGAGCTTCCCGCCCGCCGCCTCGACATGACGGCGAATGCCGGCCAGCGCCTCGGCGTCCCGACAGGCAAAGGCGGCGAAGCCGAGCTGTTTATCGGCGCCACGACCGATCAGCATCGTGCGATCGGCGCCACGGCAGATGAAACGGCCGCCATCGAACGGTTCGGCCTTCATCTGCATGGCGCGTTCGTAATAGGCAGCCAGCCGCGCCGGGTCGGCACTCATCAGTTCGACATGATGCAGATAGGCGGCGGCGGCGACGGCGGCGGTCATGAGCGGCACTCCCTGAGCGGCGGACTTATTGGGTCCATCCTGCAAACCACAGCGCCGGGCAGCGGTCAAAAGCCGCCGCCCTATTTCTCACCATATGCGAAATTGGCTTGACCGCACGCCGCATAACAAAACGGCCCGGTGCTTTCGCACCGGGCCGTTTAATTTGACGATTGTGGTCCGAATCAGCGCGCCATCGACAAAGGCGGGCCGGAATGGGCCGAACCCTGGGTCTGGGCCGGCGGCGCCATCGGATTGGCCGGCGGCGGCGGGCCACTGGCCACGGTTTCAGGCGACTTGCCAGGCAGCACGACAACGCGGGTGCCGACCTGAACGCGGCTGTAGAGGTCCTCGACGTCCTCGTTCAGCATGCCGACGCAGCCGGACGACACGTATTTGCCGATGGTCGACGGCTGATTGGTGCCGTGGATGCGGTACAGCGTCTTGCCGAGATACATGGCGCGGGCGCCGAGCGGATTACCGTCGCCGCCGGCCATGAAGCGCGGCAGATAAGGCTGACGCTCGATCATCTCGGACGGCGGGAACCAATCCGGCCATTCCTTCATCCGCGAAATGCGCTCGGTGCCGGTCCAGGTGAAGCCTTCGCGGCCGACGCGCACGCCGTAACGGATGGCCTTGCCGCCACCGAGCACGAGATAGAGATACGTATGCGCCGTATCGACGACGATGGTACCGGCGGGTTCGGTGGTCTTGAAATCGACGAGCTGACGCTTGAGGTTCGGCGGCAGTTCCTTCGGGTTGCCCTTCTCCGGCTGATCGTCCGGCGGCAACGACATGACGGTATTGGGATCGGACGGGGTCGAGGCAACGCCGACCGGCGCTGACACGGTGCCAAGTCCGTTCGGGGGACGGACAGCATCGGCACCCGGGGCGCCATTGGCAGCCGGCTGGGCGCTGAATTGATGGCCGCTCTGTCCCGGCAACGGCGGCGGACCGCCATCCGGGGTGGCAAAGCCGGGAGGCGGCAAGGCTTCCGATTCCACGTCACTGCGGCTCGCCGACTGGGCATGGGCCGGGCTCTGGAACAAGCCGAACAGAGACTGCAGCGGACCGGACCGGGTCTCTTGAAGCGATGGCGCGCCGTTGGCGGACTGCGCATGCGCGGTCCCGGCGGACAACGCGGCGGCAATCGACAGCGTCAACAGCAATGGGCCGAAGGGTCGGGACATCTATCACCTGTGGTAAGCCGGCGGCCCGAAACCGCTCGGTCCAGGTCAAATCATCCGGGCCGAGCATCCGCGCCATGGTTGAGGCCATTGGATGCCCCGAGATGAAGGCACATTCAAGACAAGAATGGGCCAATGTCGGTAACGTGATTCCGCCCGCCATCGACCGAGAGTCGGGCCCGGTCGAGGGCGAACAAGCCGATCTGGCCCGCAATTAATGGAATTAGCCCGCCTTTGCGGCCTCCGCCGCCAGTTCGGCCAGCACTTTCTTGGCAACGCGATGGGCGTCGACTGCGGCCGGAAAGCCACAATAGATCGCAATCTGACGGAGGATGGCGGCCAGTTCGGTCTCGGTCACGCCATTCCTGATCGCACCGCGGAAATGCGCCTCGAACTCGTGCATCCGGCCGAGACAGGCGATCATGCCCAGGTTGAGAATGCTGCGATCGCGCGGCTTGAGCGCATCGTCGGCCCACACCGCGCCCCAGGCGTGCTCCGTCAATTGCGCCTGAAACTGGCGGTCGAAATCGGTGGTCGCGGCGATCGCGCGGTCGACATAGTCGTCGCCCAAGACCCGGCGGCGCATCGCCAGGCCGCGCTCGTAGATAGCCTTGTCCATTGTCAGCCTCCCTGATATTTGCCGTCTTGCCGGCGCCGACGATGTTGACAGAAACCGGGCGATTTCGTCCATTCGCCCGCGCGGGCGTCAGCGCCCGGCAAACGACGTCATAGAATAAACGCGAGGAAAACAGCTCATGCAGATAGCGATCGTCGGCGGCGGAATTTGCGGGCTGTCGCTCGCGCTCAATCTGCACCAGCGCGGCATTCAGGCCCGCATCTATGAGCGCGTGCCGGAGATCAAGCCGCTCGGCGTCGGCATCACCTTGCTGCCGCACGCGATGCGCGAATTCAGCGCGCTCGGGCTCGGCGATCAGCTGCTCGCCGCCGGCATCGAAAATCGCGATAGCTGCTTCTACAACCGGTTCGGCCAACTGATCTACCGCGAGGATCGCGGCAAATATGCCGGCTATCAATACCCGGAAGTCGGCATTCATCGCGGCCGGCTGCACGTCATTCTGTATGAGGCGGTGATCAAGCGCCTCGGCGCCGACGCGGTCGTCACCGATTGCGAAACCACCGGCGTCGAACAGGACGACAATGGCGTCACCGTTCATTTCAAGCAGACCAGCACCGGCAAGGCGCGCGACAGCGTCCGCGCCGACGTGGTGATCGCCTGCGACGGCGTCAGCTCGGCGATCCGCAAACAGTTCTATCCCGACGACAAGGTCGCCTTTTCCGGCATCAATACCTGGCGCGGCGTCACCCGGCATAAGCCAATCAATGGCGGCCGCACTTATATGCGCGTCGGCTCGATCAACACCGGCAAGATGGTGATCTATCCGATCATCGATAACGTCGACGGCGAGGGCAACCAGTTGATCAACTGGATGGCCGAGATCAAGCTCGACACCACCGAGCAGAACGACTGGAACAAGCCCGGCGATCTCGCCGACTTCTTCCCGATTTACGAAAGCTGGCGTTTCGACTGGCTCGATGTGGCGCAGATGATCAAGGACGCCGACCAGATTCTCGAATACCCGATGGTCGACAAGGACCCGATATCGCAATGGACCTTCGGCCGCGTCACGCTGGCCGGCGACGCCGCCCATCCGATGTATCCGCGCGGCTCGAACGGCGCCGCGCAGGGCGCCATCGACGCCCGGACGCTGGCCGATCTTCTGGCCGGCGCCGCCGATCCGCGCGATGCGCTCAAGGCCTACGAAGCCGCCCGCGCCGAGCCGGCCGCTAAAGTGGTCCGCACCAACCGGGCGACGCCGCCGGATTTCATCAACATCAAGGTCGAGGAACTGGTGGGCGACAAGCCGTTCGGCAATCTCGACGACTACATCAGCCAGAACGAATTGCGGGCGTTGTCGGAAAACTACAAGCGCATCGCGGGCTTTGCCCTGAGCGACGTCGCCGCACGATGACGACATCCGTTCTGGTTGTCGGCTGCGGCGCCATCGGCGGCTTGTTTACGTCCGCTTTGGCCGAAGTCGCCAAGGTCACGGTCTATGACATCAATCGCGACCATGTCGACGCCATCAACCGCGACGGCCTGAAAGTCAGCGGCGAACGACCGCGCACCGTTCATGTCGCCGCAACGGCCGATCCGGCAGCGCTCCAGGGTCATGATTTTTCGACGGTCCTGTTTCTCTGCAAGTCAAAGGCGACACAAGACGCGCTCACCGCAGTCCGCCCGCACCTGTCCGGCAATCCGCTGCTGGTGACGATGCAGAACGGCATGGGCAACGCCGAGATTCTGCTGACCGCGCCGGACGCGCCGGTGGCGCGCGGTCCGACCATGTGCGCCGGCCGTTATGTCGGGCCGGGTCATGTCGAAGTGCTGCGCCAGGACACGACCTGGCTCGGTCCGGTGCGTGGCGGCGTTAACGATATCGCCGCCTTCGCCGCGCTGCTGAATACCGCCGGCATGCCGACCGAACTGCTCGCCGACCCGATGGGCGCGGTATGGTCGAAATTCGTGTTCAACTGCGTGATGAACCCGCTCGGCGCATTGATGATGGGCGACAACAGCGCCCGCTATCATGTGCCCGAGATGTGCGCGCTGATCGACGATATGGCGGCCGAGTGCATTGCCGTCGTCACCGGGCTGGGCGGCGATTTCGCATTTCCGCCGATGGACTATGTCGCCAAGACGCGCTCCGGCGCGGTGCCGCTGTCCAAGCACGGCGGCTCGATGGCGCTCGACATCGCCCGTGGCGCCGAGACCGAAATCGACGCCTTGACCGGCTTTATCGTGCGCGAAGGCGACCGGCTCGGTCTGCCCGTGCCGAATTGCCGGGCGGTCATGCGGCTCATCAAGGGCCTTGAACTCGCGTCCCAGCACCGGGTTGCAAAACCCCGCTAGTTCAATAGGTTAAGGAAAGCCGACGAAACCGGCCGCGACACATTGGCCGCGGCCGTCGGCACAGGTTTTGCGCCTCCCATGCGTTCATTGGATAGGTCTGATAGTTCAATGAGCTGGTTTTGCCGATGGCGGCTACACTTCCGACATGGTTGATACAGGCGCAGCCGATAGCGACGAGGCGCTCATGGCCCGCGTCGCGCGTGGCGACGAGGCGGCTTACCGCCTTTTGTCGCGCCGCCATGTCCCGGCCATGCTCGGCCTGGCGCGCCGCATTCTCGGCAATTCCACCGACGCCGAGGATGTCACCCAGGAAGCGATGCTGCGGGTCTGGACCCACGCGCCGCGCTGGCAGCCTCTGGCGCAGTTCCGCACCTGGCTCACGCGGGTGGTGGTCAATCTTTGCCTCGACCGCAAACGGCGCGCGGCGTGGGTTGCCCTCGAGGCCGCCGGAGAGATTGTCGATCCAACACTGGGCGCCGGCGAACTGGCGGAATCCCAGGAACGCGACCAGATGGTCGCCAATGCCATCGCCGCGCTACCAGCGCGGCAAAGAACGGCCATCGCCCTGACTTACGGCGATGGGATGAGTAATGCGCAAGTGGCCGAGATCCTCGATACCACGGTATCGGCGGTCGAAACCTTGCTGGTGCGCGGCAAGCAGAACCTGCGGCGCGCGCTCGAAAGCGTGATCGATAAGGATTGAGTGACATGACAGATGACCGGTTCGAACCCTTCATCGAGGCGGCGCTCAAGCGCCACGCCAAGGCGCCTCCGGTCGACGAGGCCGCGGTCGCGCGGGTGCTGCGCCGGCTGGCGCCACCGTTGCCGCGACAGAAATTGGCGCTATGGCGTTTGCCCGCCGTGCTGCTCGACTGGCAGTTCGCGCCGGCCTGGCCGAAGGTCGCGGCACTCGCCGCCTGCGCCGTTCTCGGCTTCTATATCGGCATTGCCGGGCTCGATCGTCCGTTCGACAAGCTGGATGCACCCTTCGCGGTCGCCGGCCGGATCGATAACGGCGCCTTGGTCTTCGAACCCGATCCGCTGATCGGAGCGCGGCCATGACCGTGGCCCAACTGACGCCGGCGACAACGCGAATGTCTTCACGCGGACTGCTGCTCGGATCGCTGGCGCTCAACCTGTTTTTCATCGGCATCGCCGTGGCGCTGGCCGTTCGCGCCCCATCCCCGCCGACATGGGATCGCGACGTTTTCGTGCGGACCGAACGACTGGCCGCGACCTTGCCGCCGGTCGACGCCGATCTGCTGCGCGGGCAAATGAAGAGCCAGCACAGCGTGATCGAAGCCGCGCAGAACAAATATTTCGCCGCCCGTGAATCGATTCACGAAGCGCTGCGCCAGACGCCGTTCAGCCAGGACGCCCTGCGCGCCGCCATGGCCAGTACGCGGGCCGCACGCCAGGCCTACGACGTTGTGATTCAGGGCGTTTTTGCCGGTGCGGCGGCGCAGATGACGCCGGCCGGTCGCAAGGCACTGGCCGATTGGCCGCCGGGCCGGAAATCCACCGGCAGCGACAAGCCGTAATTTGGGCTAGCATTCCCGCAAGCCGCCGCCCACTGTGCCGGGCAGGTCTGGTTCAATCGAATTCTGAAAGTATTTGCGTATGCGTGACGGATTTATGGATGCGACTGCGGGAGCGAAGACGGCACGGCAACCGTTGCGGACCGTGCTGCGAGGAACCTGCGTGATGCTGGCGTTGAGTGGAACCCTTGGCGGTTGCATCTTCGTCGAGAAGCCCGAGCCCGGGCTCGCGATTCCGACTTCCTATGATCGCGCCTCGGCCAATCCGGCGCTGGCCGAAGCCGCCTTGCCGAAACTCGACTGGTGGCGCTCGTTCAGGTCCAAGGAACTCACCGACATTATCGAGCAGGCGCGCGCCGCCAATCTCGATATCGCCGCGGCGATTGCCCGCATCGTGCAAGCCGACGCCAGCGCGCGGATCGCCGGCGCGCCGCTGTTGCCGAATATCGGGCTCGACGGCAGCGCGACCCGTTCGCGCGCCTCGCAATCGACCGGCACCTCGTCGGGCGGCGCTTCCGAACGCAACAGCCTGTCGGCGTCGTTGACCGCGAGCTACGAAATCGACTTCTGGGGCAAGAACCGCTCCGCCTTGCGTGCCGCCGAAGAGACCGCCGTCGCCAGCCGCTACGACCGCGAAGTGGTCGGTCTGACCACGGTGGTGAGCACGGCCAATGCCTATTTCCAGGTGTTGGCGTCGCAAGACCGCTTGAAAGCCGCGCGTGAAAACCAGGCCAGCGCCAACCGCGTGCTCGACCTGATCAAACAGCGGGTCAATGCCGGCACCGCCTCGGCGCTCGAAACCGCGCAGCAGGAAAGCGTCGTCAACACCCAGCGCGCCGCAATTCCGCCGCTCGAACAAACCCTGACGCAGAACCGCAACGCACTGGCCCTGCTGATGGCGCGCTCGCCGGAAGGCCTGCGCATCCGCGGCGGTTCGCTGCGCTCGATCGCGATCCCGCGCATCACACCCGGTCTGCCGTCCGAATTGCTGACGCAACGCCCCGACATCCGCAAAGCCGAGGCGCAACTGGCCTCCGCCAATGCCAATGTCGAAAACGCCCGCGCCCAGATGCTGCCGAGCATTACGCTGACCGCCGAAGGCGGTTACGGCAGCGCGATCCTCAAGACTTTGCTGCGGCCGGAATCGGCGCTGTTCTCGTTCGGCGCCGGCCTGACCCAGCCGATCTTCGACGGTCAAAAGCTCCAGGGCAATCTCGACCTGCAAAAGGGCAAACAGGACGAGTTGCTGCAGGATTACCGCAAGGCGGTGATTTCAGGTTTCGTCGATGTCGAGAACGCACTCGATGGCGTTCGCCAGACCGCATTGCGCGAGCGTCTGCAAGGCGAAGTCGTCACCAGTTCACGGCGCGCCTTCAACATCTCCGAGCAGCGTTTGCGCGAAGGCACCATCGATCTGGTCACGGTGCTGCAAACCCAGCAGACGCTCTATTCGGCGCAGGACTCGCTGATCCAGGCGCGGCTCGCTCACATGCAGGCCATTGTCAGCCTCTACCAGGCGCTCGGCGGCGGCTGGCTGCCCAAACCGATACAGGCCGCGGATGCACGGTGAACTGCCCAAGACGGCCAAGCCTGCGAAGACCAGCGTCACCGGCGGCGCCGTTCAATCCGGCAGCCGCCGGGGCCGCTACGTCGTCTATCTGGTTGTGCTGATCGCCGTCGCCGGCGGGCTCTATTATGTCTTCGGCACTTCGGCGCAGCAGCCGCAACGCCGCAGCCGCTTCGCCGCCGACGGCCCGGTGCCGGTGCTGGCGGCGGCCGCCAAACTCGCCGACGTGCCGGTCTATCTCGACGCCGTCGGCACCACCAAGGCGCTCAACACCGTCACCGTGCGGCCGCAGGTCGACGGCAAGCTGATCAGCGTCGCCTTCAAGGAAGGCCAGGATGTCGAGAAAGGCGATGTGCTGGCGCGCATCGATCCGACGACGTTCCAAGCCACGCTCGACCAGGCGCTGGCCAAGAAGGCCCAGGACGAAGCGCTGCTCAATAACGCCAAGAACGACCTGAACCGCTACGAGCAGCTTGCCGCGACCAACGCGATCAACAAGCAGCAGGCCGACACCCAGAAATCGCTGGTCGCGCAATATACCGCGCAAGTCCAGTCGGACCAGGCGGCCATCGAAAGCGCACAGGCAACACTGGCCTATACCACCGTCAAAGCGCCCATCAGCGGCCGCACCGGCATCCGTCAGGTCGACGAAGGCAATATCGTCCACGCCTCGGATTCGACCGGTATCGTCGTCATCACCCAGTTGAAGCCGATCGCCATCCAGTTCAACCTGCCGCAGCAATATCTGTCGCAGGTCAACAACGCCTTCGCCAGGGAGCCACTCAAGGTCGACGCGCTGCGGTCCGACAACGACGCGATCATCGATAGCGGCCACCTGCTGGTGGTCGATAACCAGGTCGACGCCTCAACCGGCACCGTCAAGCTCAAGGCCGAATTTCCGAACGCCAACCTGCAACTCTGGCCCGGCCAGTTCGCCAATATCCGGCTGCTAATCGATACGCTCAAACAGGTCGTCGTGATCCCGACCGGCGCGGTGCAGCGCGGGCCGACCGGCACTTTCGTTTACGTCATCAAGGATGACAACACCGCCACGATCCGTCCGATCGTCGTGCAGAAGCAGGACGAAATCCAGACCGTGATCAAGAGCGGCGTGACGCCGCCGGAACGGGTCGTCACCACCGGCTTTGCCCGGCTGACCGAAGGCGCGAAAGTCACCATCGGCAGCAACACGCCCGCGACAACCCCGGCAGCGGCGGCGCCGCGCCAACGCGGCAAGCGCCCGGACGGCGCGGCTGGCGCAGCCAATGGCGAGCGTCGGCCGCGCACCCAAGGCAGCACCGGGACGCCGGCGAACGCATCGCGATGAATGCCGCAACGTTGGACGGATTCTTCAGCGCGTCCCGGCGAGCCGGCTGAGAGGTATCTGACGATCGGGGACGGCGACGCCCTCACCTAAGCTCTCGCGCGGCAGTGCCGAAAGCCTTTGCCGCGCCCGCGGAACAGCCAAAGCCAGAACGACATCATGAGCGTTTCATCACCCTTCATTCACCGGCCGATCGCCACATCCTTGCTCGGCGTCGCCGTGATGCTGGGCGGCGCGCTCGGCTACTGGTCACTGCCGATCTCGGCCCTGCCGCAGGTCGACTTCCCGACCATCCAGGTGACCACGCAATTGCCCGGCGCCAATCCGGACACCATCGCCGCGCTGGTGACCGCGCCGCTGGAGCGCACCTTCGGCCAGATCCCGGCCTTGCAGGCGATGACATCGTCGAGTTCCTTCGGCATCAGTCAAGTGACGCTGCAATTCGACCTCAACCGCGACATCGACGCGGCGTCGCAGGACGTGCAATCGGCGATCAACGCCGCCGGCTCGACGCTGCCACGCAACCTGCCTTATCCGCCGCTGTATTCGAAGGTGAACCCGGCCGACGCACCGATCGTCACGCTTGCCATCACCTCGGACAATATCGATCAGCGCACGCTGTCCGATCTCGCCGACACGGTGATGGCGCCGCGCCTGTCGGAAGTGACCGGTGTCGGCCATGTCTCCGTGCAAGGCAATATCCGGCCGGCGATCCGCATTCAGGCCGATCTGTCACGGCTGGCCGCCTATGGCATCGCGCTGGAGGATCTGCGCACGGCGATCGTCAGCGCCAATGTCGCCGGCGCCAAAGGCGCGCTCGACGGCGCGCATCAGTCCTACACCATCGCCGCCAACGATCAGATTTCCTCGGCCAACGCCTACAAGACGATCACCGTGGCCTTCCGCAACGGCGCTCCGGTGCTGCTGTCGGATGTCGCGGACGTCGTCGATGGGCTCGAGAACAGCAAAGTCGGCGCCTGGTACAAAGGCAAGCCGGCCATCGTCATCGACGTGCAGCGTCAGCCGGGCGCCAATGTCATCGACACCGTTACGCGGGTCCAGGCCGAGTTGCCGCGACTGCGCCGCTCGATGCCGGCCGGCGCGACGCTGACCGTGGTCAACGACCGCACCACCACCATCCGCGCCTCGATCCACGACGTGCAATTCACGCTGGTCCTGAGCATCGGCCTGGTCGTGCTGGTGGTGTTCATATTTCTGCGCACGGTGCGCGCCACCATCATCGCCGGCGTGGCGCTGCCTTTGTCGCTGATCGCGACGTTCGGCGTGATGTGGTTTGCCGGCTTCTCGCTCGACAATCTGTCGCTGATGGCGCTCACCATCGGCACCGGATTCGTCGTCGACGACGCCATCGTGATGATCGAAAACATCGTGCGCCATATCGAGGACGGTGAAAGTCCGCTCGATGCCGCCTTGAAGGGCGCGCGCGAAATCGGCTTCACGGTGATTTCGCTGACGTTGTCGCTGATCGCGGTTTTCATCCCGCTGCTGTTCATGACCGGCCTGGTCGGCCGCATGTTCCGCGAATTCGCGTTGACCCTGACCATCGCCGTGGTCGCTTCCGCCATCGTGTCGCTGACCCTGACGCCGATGATGTGCGGCCGCCTGCTGCGTCGTAAAAAGGACAACGACGGCAATGCGGTGACACGCTGGTTTTCCGATGCCGTGGACCGCACCGTCGAGAACTATCGCCAGAGCCTCGAATGGGTGCTGCGACGCCAGCGTGCGACCTTGTTGCTGACGCTGGTGACACTGGCCGCCACCATCGGCCTTTATATCGTGATGCCGAAAGGCTTCCTGCCCTTGCAGGACACCGGACAAATCACCGCCATCACCGAAGCCGGCGTCGACGTTTCCTTTGGCGAAATGCAACGCCGCCAGGGCGAAATCGAAGCCTTGATCCGGACCGATCCGGATGTCGCGTCGGTCGTCTCGGTGATCGGCGTCAGCCCGGTCAATGCCACGCCCAATGCCGGACGGCTCGCCATCGGCCTCAAACCACGCGAGCAGCGCAACGATCTGGTCGCCGCCATCATCGAGAGGCTGAAAGACAAGGTCGCCGGCATACCCGGTATGACCGTCTACTTCCAGGCGACGCAGGATATCCAGATTTCAACGCGGAGCAGCCGAGCGCTCTATCAATATACCTTGACCGGCAGCGATGCCGCCGACGTCACGTCATGGGCGGCCAAGCTGACCCAGGCGCTGCGCGGCGATCCGGCCTTGCGCGAGGTCGCCTCCGAAGCCCAGGAGGGTGGACCGCGCGTTCTGGTCAACGTCGATCGGGAACAGGCCGGCCGGCTCGGCGTCTCGATGCAAAGCATCACCGATACGCTCTATGACGCTTTCGGCCAGCGGCAGATCTCCACCATCTACGGCCAGGCCAACCAATACCGCGTCATCCTGGAAGCGCAGCCACGCTACACCCAGGATCCGGCGTCGCTATCCAAGCTCTATGTCACTGGCGCCTCGACCGCCAATGGCACGGCGGCGACCGTCGCCAACACCGCGACCGGCACCACCAACACCAACACGTCGGCGACGCCGAACGCGGTCACCGGCTCGAACCAGGTGCCGCTGGCCGCCTTCGCGCATTTCGTGAACACCTCGGCGCCGTTGTCCATCGCGCATCAGGAACAGTTCCCGTCCGTCACCATCAGCTTCGATCTCGCGCCGGGCTATGCCTTGTCCGACGCGGTCGATGTCATCACCCGAACCCAGCAACAGATCGGCATGCCGGCTTCGGTCAGCGGCAACTATTCCGGCGACGCCGCCGAGTTCTCCAAGTCGCTGGCCGGCGAACCCTGGCTCATCCTCGCCGCGGTGATCGCGATCTATATTGTGCTCGGCGTCCTCTACGAGAGCTTCATCCACCCGCTGACGATTCTGTCGACACTGCCGTCGGCCGGCGTCGGCGCGCTGCTGGCGTTGATGCTGTTCGGTTACGACCTGTCGGTGATCGCACTGATCGGGATCGTGCTGCTGATGGGCATCGTCAAAAAGAACGCGATCATGATGATCGACTTCGCACTTGAGGCCGAACGCCATCAAGGTCTGTCGCCCGAAGAATCGATCGTGCAGGCGGCGCTGCTGCGCTTTCGTCCGATCATGATGACGACGCTGGCCGCCTTGTTCGGCGCGTTGCCGCTGGCGCTCGAATCCGGCACCGGCTCGGAACTGCGCAATCCGCTCGGCATCACCATCGTCGGCGGACTCTTGCTGAGCCAATTGCTGACGCTCTACACGACGCCGGTGATCTACCTTTACATGGAACGCCTGCGCGCCCGTCTGTCGTCGGCGCCGCCGAGACACCGCCCCGTTCCCGGCCCGGCGGAGTGAGTGGGATGAAACGGGTCAGTGTAATTCGGTCATTCCGGGGCGCGCGCGCAACGCGCGAACCCGGAATCCAGATGCGACGCCAGCGCGGGTATCCGGATTCCGGATCGCCGCTTTGCGGCGTCCGGAATGACGAGAGTATGCGGCCATGAATTTCTCCTGGCCTTTCATTCGCCGCCCGATCGGCACCACGCTGATGGCCATCGGCCTGTTTCTGGTCGGCGCCATCGCCTATAACTTTCTACCCGTCGCCAGTCTGCCGACCGTCGAATTCCCGACCATCAGCATCAGCGCGTCGCGGCCCGGCGCCGAGCCCAACATCATGGCCGCGACAGTCGCGGCACCGCTCGAACGGCGGCTGAGCGAAATCTCCGGCATCACCGAGATGACCTCGACCAGTTCGTCCGGCTCGACACGCATCAATGTGCAATTCGACCTGTCGCGCAGCATCGAGGGCGCCGCCCGCGACGTGCAAGCCGCCCTCAACGCGGCGCTGACCGATCTGCCCGGTGACATGCCGACGCTGCCGCGCTTTCGCAAATCGAACCCCGCCGCCTCGCCGGTCCTGATTCTGGCGCTGACGTCGAAAACCATGCCGGCCAGCGCGATTTACGACGCCGCCGACAGCGTGATCGTGCAGCGTCTGAGCCAGATCGACGGCGTTGCCGATGTCACCGTGGCCGGCTCCGAACAACCGGCGATCCGGGTGCGGGTCGATCCGGCCCGGCTTTCGGCGATGGGGCTCGGTCTCGAACAGGTCCGCACCGCCATCGCCAACTCCAACGCGCAGGGCCCGCTCGGCATCTTCGACGGCAAAACCCGCGCCACCTCGATCGGCATCAACGATCAATTGCGCGAGCCGGACGACTATGACCCGATCGTGGTCAAGACGGTCAACGGCACCGTCATCCGGCTGTCGACGGTCGCCTCCATCACGCCGAGTGTGCGCGACAGCCGTTCGGCCGGCTGGTTCAACCGCGATCCGTCGGTGCTGCTGATCATCACCAAGCAGGGCGACGCCAATGTGATCGACACGGTCGACCGCATCTATGCGATGCTGCCCGAACTGCGGCCCTATATTCCCGCCGGTCTCAACATCTCGGTCCTGAGCGACCGGACCCAGACCATCCGCGCCAGCGTCAACGATATGCAATGGACGCTGGCGGCCACCGCCGTGCTGGTGATGCTGGTGGTATTCCTGTTCCTGCGCCGCACCGCCGCGACGCTGGCGGCCGGTGTCACCGTGCCGCTGTCGCTTTCCGGAACCTGCGCGGCGATGTGGGTCGCCGGCTTTTCGATCGACAATCTCTCGCTGATGGCGCTCGCCGTCTGCATCGGATTCGTCGTCGACGACGCCATCGTCATGATCGAGAACATGTTCCGGTTCATGGAGAAAGGCTACTCGCCAATGGCGGCGGCCTTGCGCGGAGCCAAGCAGATCGGCTTCACCGTGGTGTCGATCTCGGTATCACTGATCGCCGCCTTTATTCCCCTGCTGTTCATGGGCGGGATTGTCGGGAGGCTGTTCCGGGAATTCTCGGTGACGCTGGCCTTCGCCATCGTCGTTTCGACCGTGGTGTCATTGTCGGTCACGCCGATGATCTGCGCCTACTTTGTCCACGAGATGCCGCACAAGGACGCCACCTGGCTCGACCGCCGGGTTGAAGGCATCCTGTCGCGGATGATTGGCTTCTACGACCGGACGCTCGCTTTCGTGATCGCCCACCGCGCGCTGGCGCTGATTGCTTTCATCGCCACCATCGCGCTTACCGCCGGACTCTTCATCAAGGTACCGAAAGGCTATTTCCCGCAGGACGACACCGGGCTGATCTTCGGCGGAACACAGGCCTCGACCGATATCTCCTACGACGCCATGCTCAAGCTGCAACAACGGGCGATGGACGTTGTGCTCGCCGACCCGGCCGTGGCGGGGCTGGGCTCGTCGGTCGGCTCGTCCGGATTTGGCGGTTCGGTCAACCGCGGCCGGCTGTTCGTCAGTCTGAAGCCGTTAAGCGAGCGCGGCAATGTGCCGACCGCGCGGGTGGTCGCGCGCATTCGCAATCAGCTCAACAAGATTCCGGGCATCCGGGTCTTCCTGGTGCCGGCGCAGGATCTGCGGATGGGCGCACGCCAGAGCGATTCGAGCTACCAGTTCACGCTGTGGAGCTCCGACATCGACGCCCTGCAAACCTGGGTGCCTAAAGTGGTCGACCGGGCGCAGCAGATCGCCGACCTGACCGACGTCACCACCGACCGGGAGCAAGGCGGCCTGCAAGCCAATATCTCGATCAACCGACCCGCCGCCGCCCGGCTCGGCGTCAGCATTCAGGACATCGACAACGTCCTCAACGACGCCTTCTCGCAGCGCCAGATTTCGACGATCTACACCCAGCGCAACCAGTACCGCGTCATTCTTGAAGTCGACAAGAAATACCAACGCGACCCCAACGACCTGAGCAACCTGTTCGTGCCCGGTGACGGCAACGCACAGGTGCCGCTATCGGCGGTGACCCGGATGGAGCGCGGCATCGCGCCGCTTGTGGTCAACCATCAGGGCCAGTTCCCGTCGACGACCATTACCTACAACATCAAGGCCGGCGTGCCGATCGAGACCGCCACCGCCGAGCTGACGCAAGCGGTCGCCGAAATGCATTTGCCCGACGCCATTCACACCGACTTTGCCGGCGACGTCAAAGCATTCAAGCAGAGCGCCAGCGCTCAACCGCTTCTGCTGGTGGCGGCGTTGATCGCGGTTTATATCGTGCTCGGCATCCTGTACGAGAGCCTGGTGCATCCGCTGACCATCATCTCGACGCTGCCGTCGGCGGGACTGGGCGCGTTGCTGGCCTTGCAGGTCTCGGGCACCGAACTCACCGTGATCGCCTTCATCGGCATCATCCTGCTGATCGGCATCGTCAAGAAGAACGGCATCATGATGGTGGACTTCGCGCTGGAGGGTGAGCGCGTCCGCGGGCTGACGCCGGCGCAGGCGATCCATGAGGCCTGTATGGCGCGATTCCGACCGATCCTGATGACGACACTCGCCGCCATGCTCGGCGCGGTGCCGTTGCTCGTCGCGGTCGGCCCGGGTTCGGAATTGCGCCGTCCGCTCGGCATCACCATCATCGGCGGCCTGCTGGTATCGCAGGTCCTGACGCTTTACACGACGCCGGTGATTTATCTCTGGCTCGACAAGCTGCATCTCAAGCTTGGCGGCCGGCTGCCGACCTTCATCAAGCGGCGGCGTGACGGCGGAACGCCGGATGCGCCGGGCATTCAGCCGGCGGAATAAGCAATGCGGAACCGCCGCCCCCGTTTACACGGGGACGGCGGCAATCATCTCAGCTTTCGCCGGCTTCGCAGTTGAGCGTGAATTCGCGCGGCACATCCGGTCCCCACAGATAGAACGAGTCTTCCGGCTTGTGATCGGCCGAGGGCCAGCGCTCTTCCTTCGGGATATAATCGATGTCGCAGGAATATTCCGAGAAGCTGCCCCACGGGTCCATGATGTAGTGGAAGTAGTTCGAGCCGAGCACGTGGCGGCCAAGACCCCAGCCTTTCTGGTAGCCCTTGTCATGCATCCGCATCGCGCCGAGACCGATGTCGTTGACGCTGGCCACGTCCCAGCTGCAATGGTGAAAGCCCGGCGCCGACGACTTGACCAGCGCCAGCATGTGATGATCGCTGCCGTGGATGCCGTGCATGAAGGCGACCAGGTCGGACGCCTTGTCCGAAAGGCGCAGGCCGAGCGTGCGCTCGTAGAACTTGATTGAGGCCAGCACGTCGCTGGTGAAGATCAGCACATGCGACAGCCGGCGCGGCCGCACCGCCGGCGCCTGGGCCCGCACCACGGCGGCGGCCTTGCCGGGCCCAACGGTGACCCATTCGCTATCCGATTTCTGATCCGGCGATACCTTGGGCGCGACCTTGATCTCCATCAGCACGCCTTCATGGTTACGGAACCAGAAACCGTTGCTCTCGAAGCCGGGCGGCGGATCGATCAGCTTGATGCCCTCGCCTTCGATACGGGCCTTCAGCCGCGCAATGTCCTCGGGATAGCAGCCGAACGACAGATGATGCAGCGCCTTGGTCTTGCCTTCGACCGCCGAGCCCCAGGCATGGTCATGACCGAAGGTCTTGAGCTGCAACGTATTGCCGTTGCGCACCATGTTCAGTCCGAAATTCGTGTAGAACTCATCGGCGACGTTCAGATCCGGCACCGCCAGAACGAATTGATCAAGCGAGTGAACGCCGAGCGCTCCGGATTCGGTCGTCGGCGGCACGTAACCTTGGATGGCGGTCATTCCCAGCTCCCTAGACTCTTAATCGGGTGATTTCCGGCATCATACGCCGCCTGCAAACCGGCGCAAACCACTTCATCGCCGCGACTGGCCTGAATTAAGGCGACAATGGGCGCAGGCCCCGGCCCACCGGCCGTAACCCTTTCGCCTGCCGGAATATGACCCGCCTTGCGGTTCCCCCAGGAACCATTGCCGCCACCGGCGGTTTAAACCGGCATGACCCGAACCGAAGCCGAAGGCCTTGGCCTGTCCATGTTGCTATACGCCGGGATGGTGGTCGGCGCGCTCGCCGCGTTCGCGATCCCGGTCTATTACGCGACACGGCCGCAGGTTTATGACAACCCGCCATTGGCCGACAGCGATCCGCTGTTAAACAGTCCGATCATCGGCGAACGAGACGTGGCCCGGATGCCGCTCGCCGTTCTGCACCACCGGGTGATCGTCGACCCCAAAATGGTCGCGGCGCTGAATGCCGAGATCAAAAAAGCCGCTCCGGTTCGCCAAGCGACCGCCAAGGCGGCGACCGAATCGCCGGCCCACATGGCGGAACACCACGCAGGCGGCGGCTCCGTCGCCGAGTTGCAGCCGGAACCCCGTCACTCGACCTTTTTCCTGTTCCGACTGTTCGGCGGCTAACGTCGTGGCCGTGGCCATCGCGCGGCGCGACAACAACCTAAGTCGCGTCGAAGGCGCGCAGCAATGCTTGCTCGGCCGGGCTGGGATGACGCTCTTTATGATGCAACACGTAGAACGACCGCCCCGGCAATTCGATCTGCACGCGATGCAAGGTCCTGGCCGCGAGCGACGGCGCGACCACGAGATCCGAGATCGCGGTGGCATGAGCGCCGGTTTCGACAGCCGAGCGCAGAGCTTCGTTTGACGGCAGTTCGAGTTTGATCGTCAGGTCGGCAAGCTTCAGGCCGTAACGCTTGAGCGCGGCCTCGAACATCGAACGGGTGCCGGAGCCGGGCTCGCGCAGCACCCAGCCGGTCTCCACCAGCATGGCCGGCGCGATCCGCCGTTTCTTCGCCCAGGGATGCGTCATCCCGACGACCACGATCAGCGCGTCGCCGGCGATTTTGCGGGCAGACAGAATGGGATCGTCGATTTCACCTTCGACAAAGCCGAGGTCGGCGCGACCTTCGTGAACGTCGCGCGCCACCGTTTCAGTATTGGCAATCCGGATATGAAGTTCGATGCCCGGATGGGCGGCCTGAAATTTCTCCAGTCGCGGCGGCAGCCAGTAATTACCGACGGTCTGGCTGGCGGATATCGCCAGCGTGCCGCGCTGCAAGCCGGCGAGTTCCTGCAAGCTCTGCTCGGCTGCCTTCGCGCGCGCCAGGACGGCGCGGGCCTCAACAAGAAAAGTCCGGCCGGTCTGTGTCAGCGCGATGCCACGCCCGACCCGATCGAACAATTTGATGTTGTAACGTGCCTCCAGCGCCGCGATCGCGGCGCTGGTGGCCGATTGCGTCAAATTCAATTGACGCGAAGCCTGCGTGACATGTTCCTTGTCGGCAACCGCGACGAAAATTCGAAGCTGCTCCAAGGTCATCATCGGCTCATCCGATCAATTTGATCAACGTCAGGCTGAAGCCGGCGATGAACAGAAATGCCAGCGCGCCGAGAATGGCCGGCCGCATCCCCTTGCCGGCCACCTTGCGGATATCGGTCTCCAGACCCATCGCGGCAAGCGCGACCGACAAAAGAAACGTGGTCAACAGCACCAGTCCGGCTTTGGCTTCATGGGGAATGGTGACGACGCTGTTCAATCCCACCAGCGCGACAAAGCCGAGCACGAACCACGGCAACGGCGGCCGCGCGGTATTGCTACCCTCACCCGCGCCCGTCCGCTTGGTGGCGCGCGCCGCCATCAGGCCGAGGCCGATCACCAACGGCGCCAGCAAGATCACGCGCGACAGCTTGGCGATTGTGCCGAATTCGCCGGCCTGCTGACCGTCCTGAAACGCGGCGGCGACCACCTGGGCGATCTCGTGAATCGAGGCGCCGCTCCACAGGCCATAAGCATGCGGATCGAGGTGCAGCAAGCCGGGCAACAAAGGATAGACGAACATCGCAATCGACCCGAACACCGTGACGCAGGCCACCGCGTAAGCCACGTCCTCGTCGTGCGCCTTGGTCACCGTATTGGTCGCAATCACCGCCGAGGCCCCGCAGATCGAAGTCCCCGCGGCAATCAATTGCGCGAGTTTGGGCTCCACTCCGAGTACACGGCCCATCCAGGTGGTGAAGGCGAATGTCGCCAGCAAGGTCGCGACGATAATGCCGAGGCCGACAGGTCCAACCTCGACCACCTGCGCTGCCGTCAGTTGCAGGCCGAGCAGAATGATGGCCAGCCTCAGGATTCGGCGCAGGCTGAAGGTGACGCCCGGCTTGGCCCAGATCGGCGTGCCAACGATGTTATGGAAGGCCATGCCGACGAGAATGGCGAGGATCAGCGGACTAAAGGTCGCGACGCCGGGCAGCAGCCGCAAGGCGAAGGCCAGGCCGGCGACCGCGCTCGTCAGCAGCAGACCGGGCGTGACCGCGGCAAGGTGGTGCGACAGCGACCGGCGCTCCGCCAGGGTCGGATGATGACGGACGGCCGCCGGCTGGGCGGGCTGATCGGCGACCTGATTTGCGGCAATGGTGGTTTCGGCAATCGGCGACATCGGGGCACTCCAAAGGATTACCGCTGACATATCGCCCGGACCGTTTGATCTATCCAACAGATAGTTCTGTTTAAATCATTCGTTTTTTCTTGTCGATAGCCGTCCCCTCTCGCAGCTGTGCGGCAGGCGCGCCGCAAGATCGCCCGCGCCGCCGGGCTCAACCGGCGGCGCGGGCCAACTTGACTGAATTTCGGAGAAGCTGTCCGGCTCCGGTTCAGCCGGCTTTCTTCGGAATGGCAACGATCATGTCGAGTTCGACACGCGCGCCGGGCGACGACAGCTGGTTGATGCAGATCATCGTGCTCGCCGGCTTCCAGTCGCCGAAGTAAGGCCGCATCGCCGCGTGCATGCCGTCGGCATCGCGAATGTCGGTCAGGTATTTGGTGATCTTGACGACATCGCGCCATGACGCTCCGACGCTGTCGAGCACTTCCTTGGCCCCGGCCATGGCGCGCTTCGTCTGTTCGGTAATGTCGATCGGATGCTGGTGATCGGCGTCGATATGCGGATGGATGTGATAAAGCGGCGATGGCGTGACGCCGGAGACAAACATCAGATCGCAGGCGCCGACGATGCGCACCGCCGGCGCATAAGGCATTTCATCGGCGCGGGCCGGGTTCGGCTGTACGGTTTCGACGGTATAAGCGTTGGAAAGCGTCTTGTCGCTCATCGGATGCTCCAGCAACGATAACGGTTGAAGTGACGATTAAACTCAGGCAAGCCGCCAACGGCCAAGCTTGATGTCGATATAATCCTGGACCTTGGTGACGATAATGCCCAGGGCCGCGAGCACGATCAGGACCGCGAAGACCTGTTCGGTTTCGAGAATTTGACCCGACAGATAAAGCCTCGCACCCAGACCGTATTTGCCGACCACCATTTCAGCGGCGACCACCAGGATAATCGACACCCCGAGGCCAAGCCTGATGCCGGCAAAGATCGACGGGATCGCGCTGGGCACCAGTACCTTGCGAACGATCTGCTGCGGCGTCGCGCCAAGATCGCGCGCCGCCAGCACCAATCCGGGATCGCACTGGCGAACGCCCAGCACGGTGTTGATGACGATCGGGAAGATCGCGCCGAGGAAGCTGATGGTCAGCATGAACGGTCCGCCGGTGCCGAGCCAGATAATCAGCAGCGGAATGAGCGTCACCTTGGGCAGCGGATACAACATCGCGATGAACATGTCGGCGATGGCGCGGACCCGGAATGAGGTCGCGATCCAGACGCCCAGCGCCGCGCCGATGACAACCGCCAAGGCAAATCCGGCAAAGATCCGCCACAGGGTCCAGCCGAGATCGATGGCCAAACCGCCGGTCGCGAACATCTTGAACAGCGCGACGACGATCTGGCTGGGCTGCGGCAGATACAGAGGCGACACGCCGGACAACCGCGCCGCCGCCTCCCAGATCGCAATCACCAGCGCGACCGAGCCCCAGCCCAGCACGCGCTCGTCGTTATACCAGACCCAGACGCGCCGCTTGCGGGCTGGCGCGGCCGCCTTGGTCGTCGGCTCTGCGAGGGGACCTGCCGGACTCACGTGTCAGCCTTTTCGCTTTCGATAATCATCGCCCGCATGACTTCATCGCGCAGCAGGCCGTAAATGCGATCGAACAATTGCGCGTATTCAGGATCTTGCGTCGTCGCGAAGGTTCGCGGACGCGGCAGACCGACCGCGATCTCACTGACGATCCGTCCGGGACGCGCCGACATGACGACGATCTTGTCGGCGAGCAGAATTGCCTCCTCGATCGAATGGGTCACCAGGATGGCCGTCGTGCCGCTGGTCTCGACCAGACTGGATAGCTGTTCCTGCAACACCAGCCGGGTTTGCGCATCGAGCGCGCCGAAAGGTTCGTCGAGCAGCAGGACTTCCGGCTCCATCACCAGCGCCCGGGCAATGCCAACGCGCTGACGCATCCCGCCGGAAAGCTGACGCGGGAAATGCCGTTCGAAGCCGGCCAGATCGACGGCGCCGATCGCCTTGCGGGCCCTTGCCTCGCGCTCCTGCTTCGACACGCCGGCGACTTCAAGCCCGAAGGCGACGTTCTCGATCACCGTCAGCCACGGGAACAGATTGAACGCCTGCCACACCGTCGCCATCGCCGGGCGGCCGGTGACCTTTCCGGACGCGACTTCGACAAATCGCAACTGACCGCGCGAGGGATTGAGAAACCCCCGCGCGATCTGCAACAGCGTGCTCTTGCCGCATCCGCTCGGGCCGATTAGGGCCGTGACCTTGCCCGGCTCGATGCGGCAATGCACATCATTGAGTGCGATCGTCGGCGTTTCGGATTCCGGCGCGAAGGTCAGCCCGATGCCTTCCAGTTCGATGGCAACGTTCGGAGACTTCACGCCGTTATCCTCTCATCCATCACGCAAACGGATTCGACTTGGCAAGCCGCGCGTTTGCCTCGACCGCCGGCGACAGATCAAACAGTTGATCCTTGGTCACCGAGCCCGTCACCAGCTTCATGGTGTCGGTCCAGAACTTGCCCTGGGCCATGCAGGAATCGACGTTCGGCATGCCGTCTTCATTGAACCAGGTCCAGCGCGGCGCGGCGGCCTGAATCAACGGCGGCGGCACCTTGGTCGCGTCCGAAATGATCTTGATAATCGCCGGGTCCTTGGTGGCCGCCGCCTTGTTGTAAAGCCGGCCGGCGTAAGTATGGACCATCGCGAAGCGGATGGCAGCGGACTTGTTCGCGGCCAGAAAATTCGACGACATCGCCCAGCAGGCGAGCTGCGCGCCCGGCTCGATATCGTAACCGGCGCAGATCAATTTGCCGAACTTGTTCTTCTCGACCAGATAGCCGAGCGGCAGCGGAATGTTGGCGCAATCGGCCTGACCAGCGCCCATCGACTTGACGATGTCGGGATAACCAAGACCGGAATTCCAGATCACGTCGGTGCGCGGGTCGAGGCCGGCCTTTTGCACCCCGCGACCGAGCAGGAACTGATCGATGCCGCCCGGCGCCTGAAGCGCGATGCGCTTGCCTTTGAGCAACGCCATCTTGTCCGGGCCGGTCAATCCCGCGGCGACCATCGCATTGCTCGCGGCAATCGCCATCGAGCCGGAACCGGGCTTTTCCGACCCGCGGTCGAGAATCAGCTTGTAAGGCGCGCCCTTGCTGACCGCGTTGAACAGGCCGGCGCTGAGCGTCGACACCGTGGTATCGAGTTCGCCGGCCACCAGCGCCGGGATCGCCAGCACGCCGTCTTTGAAATAGACAAGCTCGACGTCGAGATTGACCTTCTCGAAGAAGCCCATTTCCTTGGCGAGAAAGATCGGACCCGATGAAATCAGCGGCACGACGCCGATGCGAATTTTTGTCTTCGGTTCCTGCGCGAAGGCGCGGCGTCCGGAAAGCGCTCCGGCGAGGCCGATCGCGGCCGCGCCCTGCATCAGATGTCTTCGGCTTAAACTCGACATAGTGTGCTCCGCTGAATATCGATAAGGGAAGCCCGGCGAGAACAGTCTTTGCTTGCCCTCAAGCTTGCTGAGCAATTATCTTCAAGTCAAGATAAAATGGAATGCGCGCGATGCCCAAGGATAAGGCGAAACTCCCGATCAATGAGCAAAGTGGCGACACCGTCGACCGCTTCATGGCGGAATGGAGCCGGCAGCGGCCCGACCTCGATTTCGATTATCTCGCGACCATCGGTCGCATCCTGCGCGTGTCGGCGCATCTGCGCGAACGGATGGATGCCTGGCTGGCGCCGTTCGGCGTAACCTGGGAAATGTTCGATCTGATCGCGTCGCTGCGCCGGTCTGGCGACGAAAGCGGCCTGCGTCCGACCGATCTCTACGAAGCCTGCATGTTGTCGTCGGGCGCGACGACCAACCGGATCGATCGGGCCGAGAAGCTCGACTACGCCGCCCGCCGTCCGGATCCCGACGATGGCCGTGCGGTGCGCATTGCGCTGACCAAGCGCGGCCGGGCTCTTGCCGAAAAGGCAATGACGGAGCATTCAACCCGCGCCACGGAGATCGCCGGGCTTCTCACCGCCGACGAACGCAAGACCATCGCGCGGGTGCTCCGCAAGCTGCTGTTATCGTTCGAACAGGGCGAACCGGACACGGCGGCCAAGACATCGCCGCGCGGGAAGAAAGCGCCGCGCAAAAAGAAATGAGATTTGGCCCGAGCGTGCGCGGTCGCCCCTGTTATTGACGACGCGGGGGCGCCGGGGTCCCTTTTTCCGTTCCCCAAAAGGGGATGGAGCGCCGGGAGGCGCCAAGGGGCTTGCGAGGCCCCTTTGGCGAGCCCTTGCGATCGGGCCCACCGCGCGCCGTGCGAAGGCGCGCGCCCCTTTTTGCGCAAAGGGGCCGCGCCTCCCGGCGCTCCACCGGCTCCTCATGCCGCCTCTAGAAGGCAGTGGGAGGAGCGAAAGAGGTTTAGAATATAGTCCTAAATCTCGATCGCGTCAAGCCTCAGCTTTTGGGGGCCGACGACTCGAAAGGCATGTCCGTCTCACCAAGCCAACACCCATTGCCCGCGCTATCGTGTAAGTACATGCGACCTTCTTGAGCGAATTGATATTCGTCCCGATGACGGGGATTCAAGACTTGCGCACGACAGTCAAATACGGAAGCCTATAGCGGAAACGGCTAGGGAGTCCTTCTCGTTTATGAACGACGAGCCTAGACAAAAGCCATCGGTCTCGATCGACTTCGGCGCAAAGGCGAGCCTTGAAGTAAAGGCCGAGATTCCGTCCGCCGCCACTGGCAAGCTTGTGGAGGCGCTTACAGATATTATTCGGCCGTTTACCGAGAAGCGCGGCCTTAAAGCCGATCTAATCCGACTGCAACGCGAGGAGGTGGCCGTTCGCGTTGTCAAGCTGGCACGCGAGCGCATCGAAGCCGAGGCCCAATCCATAAAGCCCATGCCGGCGAAATTTCTTTCCCGTCTTCTCGAAAGTTGTTCATTGGAAGAGCCTAATTCACCACTCGTCGATTGGTGGGCAGGCCTCTTGGTCGCAGGCGCAACGCAAGGGCCAGTGCGGCCTTATTTGGTCGACCTGATGTCCAAGATCGGCGACGAAGAAGCCGAGTACTTAGACGAACGGTGGTCGGCATTATGCAATGGAGGAATTGCAATTTATGACCGCACTGAATATGGCATGGTTTATCAAAAGGCGAGGCCAAGCATTTTAATTACACCAATGCTTGGCATGCTTCGCCAAATCCTTCTCGATAATCTCGAGCTAAAGGGAAAAAGTCGCCCGCTCGAGGCAAGGAAACGTCTACGCGCCTTCGCAGAGCAAGCGGCTATGTGGGGGGACGAATTAGGAATGAGCGTTCGCGTGTCCTTTCTGGACAGCGAAATATCTTGCAGCTCTCGATCATATCCAATCAGTCATCCCGTTATTGACGTTTGCAAGGCTCTCAATCTTTTGGATTTTGTAGGCAGCGACACCGTGGGACCAAAGGCTATGTTCGACCCAGATGGCGAGGTTGAAAAGCAATATGGAAGCGATGTTTGGCGACGGCACAAGATCACGGTTTGGGGATTTACTGAGCTTGGAACTGAATTCATGCAGGCGTGCAAACCCACGGATCATTTATTCGGCACCGATTTTGCGAATCAGAAAGCCGACCTAAGGGAAGGTCCATTTTTTGCTTTTATGTTTGGCCGCTGGGATGAATATTTCGCGATGAAGAATAAAGATACTTAGTTATCGCTTGGCTGTTGCACCACCTCATGCATTTACTGTGCATACAATTTGGGCTGACTATTTGCCACTTATGCTCAGACGCATGAGACGTTCGTCAAAGTCAAGCAAGCGGAAATGCTTATCGCCACCCTACTAGTCCCGAAGCGGACACCACGCGCGAAGCAGTACGGGCTAAGCATACGCCCGAAATCAACGATAACAGACAACCGTTGAACATGCTTGAATTGACGCTTCGCGTGTGAAGAGACGTGGTTAGCATGATCCTCGCGAATTATTCCGACGCGCAACGCCGATCAAGCACAAAGCAAACGCTTATCTCAAATTGCAAAAAAGCCCGGCGTTTCCGCCGGGCTTTTTCGTGTTCGTCTTGGCAACTCGCCTGGCTTGACTGGCTCAGGCCAAGTCGTCGTCGCCGCCCTTTCAGGCCGCCTCTTCCTCGGAATCGTCGGCCGCGGCCGCTTCCTCGGTCGGCTTGGGACCGCGACGCGGGCCCTTGGCCAGCGCGCCTTCGATTTCCTTGACCGCTTCGGTCTCGGTCACCTTCTGCACGGCGGCGATTTCGCGCGACAAACGGTCGAGGGCCGCTTCATAAAGCTGGCGCTCGGAATAAGACTGTTCCGGTTGGGTTTCGGAGCGGAACAGGTCGCGCACGACCTCCGCGATCGCGACGATATCGCCGGAATTGATCTTGGCTTCGTATTCCTGGGCGCGGCGCGACCACATGGTGCGCTTGACGCGGGCACGGCCCTTCAGGGTCTCCAGCGCGCGCTTGACCAGCGGCGGCTCGGCCAGCTTGCGCATGCCAACCGACACGATCTTGGCCGTCGGAACGCGCAACGTCATCTTGTCCTTGATGAAGGTGATGACGAACAGCTCGAGCTTGGCGCCGGCGATTTCCTGCTCTTCGATCGCCTGAATCTGGCCGACCCCGTGGGCCGGGTAGACGATGAATTCGCCGGTCTTGAAGCCCTGGCGCTGCGTGGTCTTCTTGCTGCTGGTAGTCATTCCGGGCAAAACTCCTTCACCGACCGCCACTTTTCGGCTGCCGGCCAATTTGGCTGCGGGTGCCGCGCTGCGGGTGGAGCCGCGCGTGGCAGGCGAGGCTCGCCGGGCGACGGCGGGCTTTTTCGGTCCTCGGCTACTGCCGGTGGAACCCTTCTTCGGCTTTTGACGCGATTTTCCTGCCACTGCTAACGCGTGGATCGCACGCCCTCTATGAAGACCTTGGGATGGACCGCAAATTAGGCTCCCGATGGCCGGGGAGCACATCCGTGGCGGTTTTCTTAATCTTCATCGGATTTGTGCGTTTTATAGCACATTTTTGGGCTAAATCAAAGCGTTAAGACGTAACAAAATGGCAATTCAGCTGTTGCAATTCAGCAATAAGGCCGATTCGGTTAACGATGCGCCTATAAAATAGGCAACAATAAAAACTAAAAATGCAGCGATCTCGACCGCGCCCAACGCGCGGCCGCCTATGCGAATCAGTCCCGGTCGAGGCCCGAACTCAGTCGCCCTCGCCCGGCTCCGGCGAGAAGAACTTCTTGAACTTGTCCGGAACGCCGTCCCATTCCTTGGCGTCCGCCGGCGGCTCGCGCTTGACCGTGATATTCGGCCAGGTCTTGGCGTATTCGGCGTTCAGCTCCAGCCACTTCTCGATGCCCGGCTCGGTGTCTGGCTTGATCGCATCGGCCGGGCATTCCGGCTCGCAGACGCCGCAGTCGATGCATTCGTCAGGATGGATGACGAGCATGTTCTCGCCCTCGTAGAAGCAGTCCACCGGACAGACTTCGACGCAGTCCATGTATTTGCACTTAATGCAGCTCTCATTGACGATATAGGTCATTCCGCACTCCAGCCGCGCCTCAGGCCCAAACTGATACGCTGCGTATCCCATGGCTATATAAGCCGCAAGACCGGCAAATCCCAATGCCGCCATGCCGCCTTTCGGGGGCTGTGCGAAGCTGGCGGCGCCCTAGCGGGACGCCACCAGTTTCGGCCGCCCGGCCCGCTGCGGCGCGCTTAGGGCCTCGCGGTAGGCCGGCGAAGCCATGGGCGCGGATTCCGCGCCGGCCGCGCCCGCGGCGTCGGTCTCGTTGAGCCGGAACACCGCCACCTGCGCGCTCATACCGTCAGCCTGGTGTTCCAGCGTCTTGGCGGTCGCCGCGCTTTCCTCGACCAGCGCCGAATTGCGCTGGGTCGCGGTATCGAGTTGCATCAGCGCCTTGTTGATTTCCTCGAGACCGGTGGACTGCTCGGCACTGGCATGGGCGATATCGGCGACGGTCGACGCCACCGTATCGATCGCCTCGACGATCTCGCTCAAGGCAGCGCCGGCATTGTTGACGAGTTCGACGCCTTCCTTCACCTGATCGGAACTGGCCGAAATCAGGCCATTGATATCCTTGGCGGCCAGCGCCGAGCGCTGCGCCAGGGTCCGCACCTCGGTCGCCACCACGGCGAAACCACGGCCGGCCTCGCCGGCGCGCGCCGCTTCGACGGCGGCATTGAGCGCCAGCAGGTTGGTCTGCCGCGCGATCTCGTCGATGACCACGATGATGTCGGCGATCTTGCGCGACGATCCCTCGATCCGCGCCATCGCCCCGACCGCGTCCGCGACGATCCGGCTGCTGCGCTCGGCGATCTCGGCGGCGCGGCTCGCCGAACCGCTGGCCTCGCGCGCATTATCGGAATTGCGCCGGACCGTCGACGTCATCTCTTCCATCGCCGCCGAAGTCTCCTCAAGGCTGGCGGCCTGTTCCTCGGTGCGATGCGACAGATCGTCGGCTCCGGCGGCGATTTCGCGCGACGCACTGGTGACCTCGGTCGCGGCCCCTTTAACCTTGCGGATCGTGTCGCCGAGCTGCTTCACGATCAGATCGACGGCGCGCGCGATCTGACCGATCTCATCCTTGAAATGAATGTTCGGGATGACGACCGTGAAGTTGCCGCTTGCCAGTTCGACGATGCCTTCGCGCGTTTTGTTCAGCGGTCCGGTGACGCTGCGCGCAATCAGCGTCGCGACCACCAGCGTCAGCACAAAGCAGGTCAAGGCGCCGCCGGCAAAGATCATCATGTTCCGCATCGCCTCACTCGCGATGCCATCGGTGAGTGTGACGAGATCCCCGGCGACGTGATGTTCAACCTTGGTGATCAGCTCCATGCGCCCAGTCGCGGCGGTGAACCAGGTTTTGGCGTCCAGCCCCTTGAGCGCGCCGGTCATACCGCCATCGTCGACGATGACGCGCATCTGTTCGACAACCTTGGTCTCGGGCCCCGCCATCGTCTGCTGGAAAAACGTCCGCTGCTTCGGCGTCGCGGCGGCCAGAAATGAATCGAAATAGCTTTCCTGTGCGGCGCGCAGGCCGATCACCCGCGCGAATATCTCAGGGGCGAATTTGCCTTTCGACAGCCCGCCGGCAATGCCGGCGCGCTCCTGGCCGGCGCGCTCATTGGCCTCCTGCAAATTGACATAAGCCAGAATGGCGCCGGTTGTTTCGCCATGTTCGGCGAATTTCGCGGTGCCGCTGGCGACTTCAAGCAGACTGGTCACGGCCGTCGTATAGACCGCGAAAGCATCCGGCACGGTCACCGAATAGCTGTCGACGCGACTGCGCATGTCGGCGATCTTGGCAATGGCGGCCCGGGCCTTGGAGACATCGCCGTCGAAGTCCTTGTCGTCGAGCGTGCCGATAAACTTCACGGCGGCATCCTCGACTTCATCGGTCGCCTTGCGTTGCGCCGTCAGTTCGCTCGCCATCTGGGCGCCTTTGGTGCCCAATACCACGACGGTCATGCCGCGCTCGCGCTGCAAGGCATGAACGAACTTGCTCGTCTCGATGACGCCTTTCGCCAACCGGTTCAACAAGGCCGCGTTGGATTGGGTCTGCCACGTATAATAGATATCCCTTGTCTCAAGCAGGGCAAACACAACAAGCGGAACGGAGATAGCAATTCCAAGGCGCGTCGCGATTTTCATAAAGGAGACCCCGTCGTTGAGAATGGCAGGCTCAACGGAAGGTTGCATTATTCATTTAAACATTCATAAAATAACCGAGCATCCTAAACGGCGATGGCCGCAAAAAATCAAATTCACAGTGAACAAACATCGTCTTTGAATCGCCGGCGCGAGGTTTGTTGTAAGAAGATACCTGTATCTTGTAAGAAGATACCTTCGGTTCCAACCAACCCGACGCCAATGAGCGTAACAAAAAAAAATTATAAACACCCCGGCGTCCAGACGACGTGGTGTGTCATTACCTATTTGACGTCAGGATTACGATAGAGAACGCGGGCCGCGGCGGCATCGCCGCGGCGTTCGGCAAAGCCGGCGACTTCGATCACCCGCACACTGCGATCGAGCGCGACGGTGACGACATCGCCGATCCGCAACGCATGGCCCGGCGCCCGCACCCGGTTGCCGTTGATCCGCGCGTGACCGGCTTCGACAAGGGCCGCGGCATCGCTGCGGGTACGCACCACGCGAGCATGCCACAGCCATTTGTCGATGCGTTGCCGATCCAAGCCGGGGTTCACCGATCTCGCGGAACTACTCTTTGCTGCCCTCGAGCTGCTGCTTGAGTGCGGCCAGTTTAGCGAAGGGCGAATTCGGATCCGGCGCCTTGTCGCGATTGCCCGAGCCCGACCCATGCGGCTTGGCGTAATACTGCTCGCGCTCGGCGCGCTCGACCTGATCGCCACGGTCGCGGCGCGGACGTCCTCCGCCGCGCTGATCGCCGCGCCCACCCGGCTGACCCGGACGACTGTTCGGCCGACCGCCCGGCTGGTTGGGCCGGCTGTTCGGATGCGGCGTCATGCCGGGCTTGCCGATCGCCTGACCGGCACCCTCGTTACGCTGGCCGAAGCTCCTGGCCTGACGCTCCATGCGCTGCTGTCGTTCGTGCCTATCCTGCCGTTGCTGACGGTTGGGACCATCCTTGCGGTCATGCGTCGGCGCGGCCGATGCTTCGCCAGCTTCAGCGCCGGCGGCCGGCGCACTCGCGCCTTCAGCCTGTTGCGGACGGCGATGCGGACGCGGCCGATGCGGTCGCCGTTCGGCGTGACCGCCGGGACGCCAGACCTCGACCATCTCGGGTTCGGCCGGCGTCGCATCAGCGGGCTTCGCCTCAGCGACGTCGGCTGTAACCGCTACTTCACCGGCTTCGCTCGCCGGAGCCGCCACCGCGCCGTCACCGGCCGGCGAGGGCGCCGCTTCAATACCCTCGGCGACCGTCGGTTCGTCGCCAGCGGCCGCCGCGACGGCGGGCTCGGCCGTCACTTCCGGTTCAGTCGTCTCGGGAGCCGACGCCTCGGCGGTCGAAGCCGCGCCGGCTTCGGCCAGATCGTCGGCGGTCGCGACCGCTGTTTCGTCCTTCGCTGTATCGTCGCCGGTTGACTCGTCTTTGGCCGTCGCATCGTCGGCCGTGGACGCGGCAGCTTCCGGCGGCTTCTCAACGGGCTTCTCAACGGGCTTGGGCTTGCGATCCATGCGATAGCCGAGCGATTGCAGGATCGAGGCGAAGTCCTCGCCCGACGCGCCGGTCAACGACGTCATCGCGCCGGTCACCATGAACGAACGACCATCGAAAGCGCCATCCGGCTTCGGGGTCGTCATGGTGTCGCGCCACGACAGCGCCGGCCGGATCAGATCGGCCAACCGCTCCAGAATATCGACACGCACCGCGCGTTCGCCGCACACCCGATAACCCGCGGTGCGATACAACGCTTTCGGCGTTTCCTTGTCGATCGGGATCGAGGTTCGGCCACTGGCCGCCAAATGCAACAATTCGGTGACGCCCTTGGCGTCCGGCGCTTCGTTTTTGAGCGCCCAGAGCTGCGTCGCCAGCGCGCGCGGCGCCGGCTTCATCAGCACCGGCAAATAGATATGATAAGCGCCGAAACGGACGCCGTATTTTCGCAACGTCGCACGCGACGGCTGATCGAGGCCCTTGACCTCTTCCGCCACTTTTTGACGCTCCAGGACGCCGAGCGACTCGACAAGCTGGAACGCGACGCCACGCGCCATGCCGGTGATGTCCTCGGCGGCGGTCAACGAGAACAACGGCGCCAGCAATTTCTCGATGTGGCTCTTGAGCCAGAGATCGAGCCGCGTCTGTACCAGTTCGCGGGCCGGCCCGGTCAGATGTTCGTCGGCGAGAATGCGCACACGCGGCCGCAAGGTGTCGTCGCCGGAGGCGAGCTTGCCGACCAGTTCGCCGGTCCAGCGCAACACGCCGTCATTGGCCAGCACGATCTGCTCGTTCGGCGCCTGCGACAGCTTGGTGGCGCGGTTCTCAATTTCGCCCGCCAGCACTTTCTGCGCTGCGGCATTGAGCGCTTTGGCCTCGGAGCCTGCCGCCGCCGAGGCGTCGGGCGCGAACAGAAAGCCATCGAGGCGGCCAATCACATGGCCCTCGACGGTCACATCACCGGTTTTTCCAATTTCAGTTTCAAGCATCGCGTTCTCTCGTAGCCTCCGCATCAACACGCTTGTGCGGCGGTCCACGAAGCGTTCGGCCAGGCGCTCGTGCAGCGCATCGGACAATTTATCCTCAATTGCGCGGGTGACACCCTGCCAGTGTTCCGGGTCGGCGAGCCAATCAGGCCGGTTGGCAACGAAAGTCCAGGTCCTGACATGAGCGATCCGGTTGGAGAGAGTGTCGATGTCGCCATCGGTTCGATCGGCGTGAGCGAGCTGACGGGCAAACCAATCTGTAGGGATGTTACCCTCTCGCATCAAGAAACCATAGAGGGTCACCGCTAATTCGGCGTGGGTCGCCGGCGCGATCTTTCGATAATCAGGAACTTGGCAGGCATCCCACAATCTTTCAATCGCGGCCGGGTTGCGCGCCAGGTCCCGCACGTCCTCGTCGCGCGCGGCGTGCTCCAGCACCAGAACATCTTCGCCGACCGGCGCACGGGTCAGCCCCGGCTCACCGGGCGCCATCGCGAGCGAGGCCTGCAAAGCCCCGAGCGACGCGAAATCGAGCGCCGAATTGCGCCATTGCAGCATACGGACCGGCTCGAACGTGTGACTCTCGAGCGCCTGCACCAGTTCGGGCTCGAACGGATCGCAGCGCCCGGTGGTGCCGAACGTCCCGTCACGGGTGGCCCGACCGGCACGGCCGGCGATCTGACCGAGTTCGGCCGGATTGAGCTTGCGAAATTGGTAACCGTCAAATTTGCGGTCGGCGGCAAATGCGACATGGTCAACATCGAGATTGAGACCCATGCCGATGGCATCGGTCGCCACCAGATAATCCACATCGCCATTCTGATAGAGCGCGACCTGGGCATTTCGTGTGCGGGGCGAAAGCGCGCCCAGAACAACGGCAGCGCCGCCACGCTGGCGCCGGATCAATTCGGCGATCGCATAGACCTCGGCGGCCGAGAACGCGACGATCGCCGAACGCGCCGGCAGCCGCGTTATTTTTTTGGCGCCGGAATAAGTCAGCATCGACAGCCGCGGCCGCTGCACGATATTCGCGCCGGGCAGCAGCTTTTCCACCATCGGCCGGATCGTGGCCGCACCCAGCACCAGGGTTTCCTCGCGGGCGCGCAGATTCAGCATCCGGTCGGTGAAAACATGACCGCGCTCGAAATCCGCGCCGAGTTGACATTCATCGATCGCAATAAATGCGACGTCGAGGTCGCGCGGCATCGCCTCGACGGTCGAGACCCAGTAGCGCGCGTGCGGCGGTTTGATTTTTTCTTCGCCGGTGATCAGCGCGACGCTATCGATGCCGGCCTTGGCCACGACCTTGTTGTAGACCTCGCGCGCCAGCAAGCGCAGCGGCAAGCCGATCATGCCGGAGGAATGGGCCAGCATCCGCTCGATCGCCAGATAGGTCTTGCCGGTATTGGTCGGACCGAGCACCGCCGTGACGCCGGCACCGCGCGGCTTCTGCTGGCGATTGACGGCGGGAGAAAAGGAAATGGCCATTACGCTTCCAACTTAGACGCAGAATTGAGGAGCAGATCGGCAAATTCAAGCCTGGCCCCGGCGGCATCCGGTCCGGTCGGGCATAACCGGAGCCGTTCTCTATCACAACCGCACCACGAAAGCGGCTGCCGTTAAGTTTCAGAACGGGGCTGGAACGAACCGCGCCCGAATCACTGATGGATCGGCAGTGCGGCTTCGTTCACGACGATATGTGGTGCGGGCGGGACACCCTGCCACCAGATCGGCGGCACCGATTGACCCGTACCATCGCCGGCGACGCATCAAAGATTAACGCCCGATATGCGGCTGTCCCATTTCGGAGCGAGCCCGTCGAACCGACGTCGGCGCGACGTTCGACGCCGCCACTGTGACGGCTGTCCCATAACGCGACAGGCGCGGGACGCGATCATTAAGACCTGGAACGACTCTGGAACGAACCGCGCCCGAATCGCTGACTCGGGGGCAATGCGGCTTCGTTCACGGCAATATCTAGAAAGCCCGCACCCGTTAGCCACCAGATCAGGTGCCTAAACGGCGAATCATTGAGCTTTTTGCGGCCATCGATTTCAGCGCTGTCGACGGACTCCAACCGGCCGAAGAGTCAAGCGCCAGACCGGCGCGACGCGCTCGAAGCTACTTCGCCCCGGTCACCGTATCCGGCTTATGCGCCGACGGCCTCGCCGCCTTGACCCCGGCCGCAATCGGCGCGGCCTCTGAGACGAATTCATCGGCCTCCAGCACGGCGGTGCCGATCGGTGTCGGCCCCTGAATCCGGAACGGCACCATCAGCCGTGTGCCGGCGATCGGCGCCAGCCAGACTTCCATGTCGCGAATCCGCGACAAATAGCGAATCGCGGCACGCGACGGCACATAGCCCGCCAGCGGCATGAAATAGACCGCGCACACCACCACCGGACCGGCATAGCCCTTCTCGGCCTTGACCGTTTCGATCCGTTTGTACGCCATTTGCAGGTCGTAACGCATCTTGCCGTCGAACACCGCCGTCCGGCGCTGACAGGCCTCGGGCGACATCGGATCGCCGATGCCGGGCACCGGCGACAGCGAGGCGCTGATCGGATCGAGGGCGCCGCGCTGGTTTTCCTCGGTGACCGGAATGCGCTCCTTGTCCGGTTTCTGCGGCGGATCGAGCATCAGATCCTTGATCGTGCCATCGGCGATGGCGAACCGGGTCTCGTCGGTATAGTCCCGGGTGGTGACCGTGGCGTCGTAGATCGACGACACCGGCTTGCCGGCCTGCAAGGTGCCGCGGGCGGCGCTGGTGCCCTGACCGCCGGTGAAAGCCCGCATCAGACCGGTGGTCTCACCGCTGATTGCCGCCGTGTAGCGGTTATCGAGGATATCGACGACCCAAGTACCCCGGCCGATCGGGATCCCGGCCAGCCGCGCGGTATATTGCGCCTCGAGCCGCCCTTGGGCCGACGCCACGCCGGGCGTGGCCACCACCAGCGACAGGATAACGACGGCCGCCGATGCCGGACTCAGGGCCGCGCCCGCCGCCCACCGGCGCAATCGAAGGACTTTTTGCAACGACAGCACGAAACCTGACCCTCTCGCACGCCCGGACCGGCCGACGGGGACGGGCGGCGCCATCTCGTCTCGTCGGCGCGGATTGCGCCGAATCTGTGATGGTTATAGCGGTAAAGGCCGGTTTTGACTGCGATTCCAGGACCGGAACCGAGCGGAATCGTAAAAGCTTGACGCCCTCCCGACCTCTCTCTATACGTGCCCCCGTCCTACCCTTTCATGCTCGGACCGGACCGGCGCAGCTCCTGCGGCCAGATCGGTGCGGGCAACGTGCTTTTTGAGGAATGTGCCATGTCCTGGCGTTGCGATCTGACCGGTAAGAAGCCGCTCTCCGGCCACAAAGTGAGCCACTCGAACATCAAGTCCAAGCGCCGCTTCCTGCCCAATTTGCAGACCGTGACGCTGATCTCGGAAGCGCTCGGCCGCTCGGTGCGCGCCCGCATCTCGACCAACGCCCTGCGGACCGTCGATCATCGCGGCGGCTTCGACGCCTTCATGCTCAAGGCCAAGGATGCCGATCTCGCGCCGAAGATGCTCGAACTGAAGCGCCAGATCGTCAAGAAGATCGGCAAGACCGCGCCGGAAGCCAAGGCCAGCTAAGCGTCGCTGTCACGGCTTATCGATTTCGAACGCCGCCTGAAAAGGCGGCGTTTTTTTATTGGTCCGCCCCCCCGACGACTTCACCCGCCGGGATGGGCCGCGCCTATTCGACCAGCTTAAACTGCAACAACAGATTGCGCTGGATCGCCGAAAAATTATCGTCCGAGATCAGCGTTATCATCGTCTCACCGCGCGCGGTGCGATGAACGGCGATGCCTTCCATATTATCTATTTGATAGGCCAGATCGGCACTGATCAGAATCCGGCCATCGACCAGCGCGCCTTCCTTGATCGACGCCAACGGCACGCGGCGAATGCGCATGCCGACGCCACGGACAAATGAAAAACTGCGCTCCAGCAACAGCAGATCGCCCGGCGGCAAAATCGTACAATCGCTGACGTCGAAATCGTCGCTGCGCTTGACCGAAAAGCGCACCACCTTGCTGTCCCCGGAACTGCCGGCCAGCACATAGGCGCGATGATTGCCGTTCTTATCGAGGCTGTGCTCGGCGACCGCGATCAGATGTCCGGCGAGCGGCGATCCTTTCGGCGGCGCGGCCAGACATTCGAGACTCTTGTTATAGCTGAAGGTCTTGAAATCGTCCGGCACCGGAATCGGCCGACCGCGCGCCCTGAAACCGTCGCGCCGATAATCGAGACGGACAATCCGGTTGACGCGCTCGATGCCGATATAAAACTGGCCGCCCGTCTGCGTCAGCGACTCGGTGTCGTACCAGCCGCGCGACGCCAGCGTCTTGCCATCGGGACCGAGGATCGGCGCCATTTCCGCGTCGGCCAGACGCTCGGGCTTGCCGTCGCGATAAACGATACGGCCGCGCAGCCAGGAGCCTTTATCGGAAACCGCGAGCAGATGACTGCCATCCGGTTCGATGTGCAGCGCCGACAGGCCGCCGAAAGCCCTGGTATCCGAGGTCAGGGCGAGACCGCCGCTAAATTCCAGCGCGCCAAAACGGATCCGGGTCGGATCGCGATTGTCAAAAGCGACGATCGGCGTGGCCTGCACGGCGATGCGGGTCGGCACGGCCACCCGGAACACGCTGTCGGCAATCGCCAGCGAACCGCCGACAACGACCGTCGCCGCCAGCGAAAGACTCGCGACGACGTAGCGGCGGCGTGACAGCTTCATAGGTGGTCCGAATAGATGGCTTATGTCGTTTCGGGCGACTCACGGCGACAGTCCGGTAAGCGGACCCTAGCACGGGCGCGACCGGCCGTCCGCAATCCGGATGCGCGTAACCCGCGCCGCCGGATCGGGATGGCGAATGACGCCGTTACGCCACGCGCTTGCGGCGGCCTCCCGCCGACCGCTCGGGTGCGACGGCCTTCTCGGCGAACAATTCGGCGAGCTTTTCAGTCATCACGCCGCCCAACTCCTCGGCGTCGACAATGGTCACGGCGCGACGGTAATAGCGCGTCACGTCATGGCCGATACCGATCGCGATCAGCTCGACCGGCGACCGGGTCTCGATCTCCTCGATCACCCAGCGCAAATGGCGTTCGAGATAATTGCCGGGGTTCACCGACAGCGTCGAATCGTCGACCGGCGCGCCATCGGAAATCATCATCAGGATCTTGCGCTGCTCGGGACGACCGAGCAGGCGCTTGTGCGCCCAGTCGAGCGCCTCGCCGTCGATGTTTTCCTTGAGCAGGCCTTCGCGCATCATCAACCCGAGATTTTTGCGCGCGCGCCGCCACGGCGCATCGGCTGCCTTATAGATGATGTGGCGCAAATCGTTGAGACGGCCGGGATTGGCCGGCTTGCCGGCCGATAGCCAGTGCTCGCGCGACTGCCCGCCCTTCCAGGCCCGGGTGGTGAAGCCGAGAATCTCGACCTTGACGCCGCAGCGTTCCAGCGTGCGCGCCAGAATGTCGGCGCAGGTCGCCGCCACCGTGATCGGACGGCCGCGCATCGAACCGGAATTATCAAGCAGCAAGGTCACCACGGTATCGCGGAATTCGGTGTCCTTCTCGGCCTTGAACGACAGCGCATGCATCGGGTCGATGATGACGCGGGTCAACCGCGCCGGGTCGAGCATGCCTTCTTCGAGATCGAAATCCCAGGAGCGGTTCTGCTGCGCCATCAGGCGGCGCTGCAGCCGGTTGGCCAGACGCGACACCACGCCTTGCAGGCTGGACAATTGCTTGTCGAGATAGCCGCGCAGGCGGTCGAGTTCTTCCGGCTCGCACAGATCCTCGGCGGCAATCGTCTCGTCGAATTTCGGCGTGAAGGCGCGATAGTCCGGCCCGCGCGGTTCGTTCTGACCGAACTGACGCGGCCGCTGCGGCTCGCCGGGCGTCTCGGAATCGCCCATCTCGCTGTCGTCGGACATATCGGCCGAGGGCGACTCCGCCGATTCGGACGCCTGGTCCGGCATGTCCTCGGCGGACATCTGGGTGTCCTCGGACGACATACGCTGCTCGTCGTCGGAGTCGGCGCCTTCGCCTTCCTCGCCGGATTCCTGCTTCTTCTGTTCCTCTTCGCCTTCCTCGTCCTCTTCCTCGGACTCCGAAGAGCGGTCTTCGCCCATCTCCAGCGACTCGAGCAGGTCGTGAACGACGTCGCCGAACTGTCGCTGGTTTTCGACCAGTTCTTCCAGACGATCGAGATCCTCGCCGGCGCGTTCCTCGATCAGCGGACGCCACAGCTCGACCAGCTTGCGCGCCGCCGGCGGCGGCGCCAGACCGGTGAGGCGCTCGCGCACCATCAAGGCCACGGCTTCCTCGATCGGCGCGTCGGCGCGGTCGGATACGTCGTCGAATTTATTGCGATGGAAACGGTCGTCGAGCATGGCGGTCAGATTCATCGCCACGCCTTCCATGCGACGGGCGCCGATCGCCTCGACCCGCGCCTGCTCAACCGCCTCGAACACCGCGCGCGCCTGCTGACCGGCCGGTTGCAGCCGGCGATGCACGGCGGCGTCATGACAGGCCAATCGCAACGCCATCGAGTCAGCATTGCCGCGCACGATGGCCGCTTCCGCCCTGGTGAGTTTGCGCGACGGCTCCGGCAAACGCGCCTTGCCGCCCATCAGGCCGGGACGCTCGGCGGCGAAGGCCACCTCCAGTTCGGGCTGACGCGCCAATGCGCGCAAACAGCCCGACACCGCCCGTTTGAACGGCTCGGCCGGGGATTCCTTCGGCGTCGGTTTCGATTTGCTGTTGGAGGCCATTTTTCTTCCCGTCATTCCGGGGCGGTGCGCAGCACCGAACCCGGAATCCAGAACCAAAACGCAAAGCCTGAAATATCAATCCGGATTCCGGGTTCGCGAACGATGCTCGCGCCCCGGAATGACAGATCAGCTCAGCGCCACGTTGACCGAACTCTCCGGCAATTCGATGCCGAAGCAGCGCTGATAGAACTCGGCCACGATCGGACGTTCGAGTTCGTCGCACTTGTTCAGGAAGGTCAGCCGGAACGCAAAGCCGATATCGCTGAAGATCTCGGAGTTTTCCGCCCAGGTGATCACGGTACGCGGGCTCATCACGGTCGAGATGTCGCCGTTCATGAAGGCGTTGCGGGTCAGGTCGGCGATGCGCACCATCTTGTTGACGATGTCGCGGCCCTGCTCGTTCTGATAATGCTTGGCCTTGGCCAGCACGATCTCGACTTCATTGTCATGCGGCAGATAGTTCAGCGTGGTGACGATCGACCAGCGGTCCATCTGGCCCTGGTTGATCTGCTGGGTGCCGTGATAGAGGCCCGAGGTATCGCCGAGACCGACGGTGTTGGCGGTGGCGAACAGGCGGAACGCCGGATGCGGCTTGATCACGCGGTTCTGGTCGAGCAGCGTCAGGCGGCCGGAGGCTTCCAGCACACGCTGGATCACGAACATCACGTCCGGACGGCCGGCATCGTATTCGTCGAAACAGATCGCGACATTATTCTGAAGCGCCCAGGGCAGGATGCCGTCGCGGAATTCGGTGATCTGCTGACCGTCCTTCACGACGATCGCATCCTTGCCGATCAGATCGATACGGCTGATGTGGCTGTCGAGGTTGACGCGCACGCAGGGCCAGTTCAGCCGCGACGCGACCTGTTCGATATGAGTCGATTTGCCGGTGCCATGATAACCGGTCACCATCACGCGGCGGTTGCGGGCAAAGCCGGCCAGGATCGCGAGCGTCGTCGCGCGGTCAAAGCGATAATCCGGATCGGGGTCCGGCACATGTTCGTCCGGCTTCGAATAGGCCGGGACTTCCATGTCGCTGTCGATGCCGAACACCTGCCGGATCGACACCTTCATGTCAGGCAGATTGGCGGGCTTGTCTTGAACTGCGGTTGCCATTGCTACTCCGTGGCCCCGGAAACGGCGCGGGGCCGCATATCTCGCCGGGATAAGGCTTGAGATTTAAAAACGCGCCGCAAACTAACAGAAACCCGGTGCCGAGCGAAAGCGGG
>WGNB01000020.1 GCA_016124795.1 Rhodopseudomonas sp.
GCGTACTCAATGGTCCGGGCACGGCAACCGGCGACAGCGGCAACGCCGGCACGGCCGGATTGGCCGCAACCAATGCCGGTGTGGCGAACTTCGCCGGCAACACCACCGGTCAAACAGGCAACAGCGGCGATGGCGGCCTCGCTTCGACCGACGCCGGCGTGCTCAATGGCACCGGCACGGCAACCGGCGACAGCGGCAACGCGGGCACGGCCGGATTGGCCGCAACCAATGCCGGCATTGCGAACCTGGCTGGCAACACCACTGGGCAGACGAATAACAGCGGCGATGGCGGTCTCGCTTCGACCGACGCCGGCGTACTCAATGGTCCGGGCACGGCAACCGGCGACAGCGGCAACGCGGGCACGGCCGGGTTGGCCGCAACCAACGCCGGCATTGCCAACCTGGCCGGTAACACCACCGGTCAGACCGACAACAGCGGCGACAGCGGCGCGACATCGACCGATGTCGGCTTCTTGAATGGCGCCGGTGCGACAACGGGCGACAATCGGAATGCCGGGCCGTTGGGCTTTGCCGCTACCAACGCTACCGTTCTCAATGGCAGCGACAGCACGACCGGTCAAAGCGACAGCCCAGCGGCCGCGGTTGCGCCACTCACGACCGACAATGTGGCCGCGCTCAACGGCGCCGATAGTTCGACCGGCGACAGTGCAGGCGGCACCGGCAATGCGCTGACTGCCGGTAACCTCGCAGTGCTCAATGCCGCCGATTCGAGCACCGGCAATGCCGGAGACGGTTCGGTCAGCGGGCCGACGGTGTCCAGCCTCAACACGGCCGTGCTCAACGACGGGTCGACCGGCAGTTCCGGCAGCGATGGAACCGATGGCGCGGTCGGTGGCGATGTCGGCGTGCTCAATCCGTCGGGCGCAACAACCGGCAGCGGCACCGTCGATGTCAACGTGACGACCGAGCCGAGCGACAGCGGTCCGGTCACCGCGGACGTCACGCACGATAATGGCGTTCCGGGCAACACCGCCGTCGATGCCAATGTCGACCTCGGCAGCGTCACCACCGCGCTCGGCGATACTGTTACCAACGTTACCAATAACGGCGGCGATACGACGACAAACGGTGGCGACACCACCAATATCGATAACGCGCAGGCCTCGGGTGGCGGCGGTGGCAGCGTGGCGATCGGCGGCTTCAGCGGCACCTATACCGAAGACTGGCGCGCTTATTGCGCAAGGGTGTTCCGCGACCGCAAGCACTACACCAGAAAGGTCTGGGATCGTTGCTGGCGGCTCACCCATCGTGAGGATAAGAAAGCCCCGCGACAACGGCAGTCGCAACGCTGATCCTGACGGGGCGTCCGCGGACATCAGGACAAGGCGCCGGCCTCCGGGCCGGCGCTTTCCGTTATTCGGGCCATCCTTATCGGGACCATCCGCGTCAGATGCGGCCGTTGACCGAGAACAGGAAGACGTTGCGGTAATAGCTCGGCACGCCGGTGCCGGCGGAATCGAACGCGACGTTTCGGTAATCGAAGCCGAGCGTGACGTTCGGGCTCATCAGATACTTCACCGATACCAGCGGGCTCAACGAGCGATCGGTGCGACCGGCGCCCTGGAACTCGTCGACCAGGTAGCTGGCGCCGCCGCCGACGATCAGGTTCGGCAACAGCGCATAATCGAGCCGCGCCGCGCCGACGCTTTCGATCAGACTGACGCCGCCGTTGAGGCCGGACTCCAGCGCATTGCGGCGGCCCTCGACCACGCCGGTCCAGCGCGGCGCCAGCAACATCGCCAGCGAACCGCCATAGGTGAAGGTCGAAATCGTGTTGAAGGTGATGCCGTCATAATCCTGGTGCATATAGCCGGCAAAGGCCTCGCCTTTGACCCATGCGCCCTGGCCCGGTTCCAGCAGCACGCCACCGACCACGCGATAGCCGCGCGAGTCGAATGTATCGACCTCGAAGTCGCGGCGATTGCCGGCCACCTCGACGAAGACGCTGGTCAACGGTGCGACGACATAGCCGACGCGGCCCGATAGCACACCGACTCTGCCGTCGCGATAATCCTGGTTGACGCCGGTGCCGTTGAGCGTCGGCGTGTCGTATTTCGTCCATGAACCGGCAAGACCGAGCGAGGTCCACCAACGGCCGAAGCGCTTGTTGATGGCGCCGGAGGCTTCCCAGTTGTTATAGCCGACCGGTTTGTCAAAGGCCGAAATCAGCGCCTCGCCGCCGCCGCGGTCCTCATGGGCGCGGGTATAACCAACCTTGCCGATCAATTGCGTGTTGGAGTCCGGCATGACGGTGGTGGCCAGTCCGAGGCCGCCATTGGTCTGGTCTTCGCTCGAAAACTTCGAATACCATTTTCGTTCGACGTAACCGCGTGCCTCGGCCGTGTAGTTGGATCCGGTCGCGGTCAGGCCCAATTCGGGTCGAACAAATCCACCCCATGATCCCTGTCGATTGGAACTCGAAGCAAAGACGTTGTCGTCATAGAAAGCGCCGGCGGTAACCGACGGGTAGACCGTCATTGCACCATAATGAAGACCGGGCGCGATCGGTTTGAATTGCTGCCATGGGTCGGTGGCGATCTTCTGGTCTGTTGTTTCGGCGGTTTTCGGTGTTGTCGGCGTCCAGCCTTGAGTTGCTTCGGGAGGCGGTGTCCGCTCGCCTGGCGTCTGGGCCCATGCGGCATTGGCAATCGATAAGCCTACGCTTGTTACTAACGCGACACTGATACGCATTGGAACCGCCCCCTCACAATTAACAACTCAAACAAAAGCATAAGGCAGAATCCAAAACGCGCCGAGTCGCTTTTGCCTTTCATGTGTCGATTCTTTGCAAGCGTTGGAAAAGTTGCGTTCGACATCGTCGTCGTTCGACACCGTATCGCGTCGATCGATCGTTTCAACACGCGCGCCGTCGATAGGGGCCGGCTTGATTGTTTATAATTGTCAGAAGCTTATTTCGCGCGACGATTGTTTATCGATAGTTTCATCGTCGTTGTGGCGTCGATTGTCAGCGTTGAATGAAAAAGTTCCATCGCGCGCCGTGTTTGGTCGCAACGTCTTTAAATGATTGTTGTATTCAAGAGGAAGAATGCATGCGCTGAGAAAGTTCCATCATTGCGGTTCCATTCACCGCCGACGGTTTGGGTCTGTTGATAACGCCTGATGCGATCGCGGCGCGTTCGTTATAACAATCCGCGCAGCGCCAGATGGCCGCCGAGCACCAGCAAACCGATGAAGAAGAACAGCCGGAAAGTTCCCGGCTCGACCATGCCGCGGACCCGTTGGCCGACCTGCATGCCGATCAGCACGACGACAAGCGCGATCAGCGATGGCCAGATCAAGGTCGTGTTGATCTCGCCGGCATGCTGCAACGCTATCGCCAGCGTCACCGTCGACACCGTGAAGGATAGCCCCAGGGCCTGCACCAGCCGGTGGCGGTCCATTTGCAGCGCCTGGACATAAGGCACACCGGGCAGGGCGAAGACGCCGGTAGAGACCGTGATCGCGCCGGTGGCGATGCCGGCGAGCAGCCCGAGCCAGGTTTCGTGGCGTTGCGGCACCGAGAAGTCGACCTTGACCAGACCGAGTACGGCATAGGCCATCAAGGCGAGGCCGAGACCGATGGTTGCTTGACCGCTGCCGCTATGCGGCAGATAGACCGCGCCGAGAAACGTGCCGATGCAGATGCCGATCAGCATTGGCCATAGCCGTCTGGCCATTTCGATGACGTTGCCGCCGGTGGTGAATTGCCAGATGTTGCTGATCAGCGAAGGCACCACCAGCAGCGCCGCGGCCTGCGCCGGCGTCATCATCAGCCCGAGCAGTCCGATGGCGACGGTCGGCAGACCCATGCCGATGATGCCTTTGACAAAACCGGCCAACAGAAAGACGCCGGCAATCGCGAACAATATAGAATGTGAATCCACCGGGCTTCCTTTCGTCGCGGAGCGCGCGACCATGCGCGAAGGTGCGGCCTTCGACAATGCGTGACTGTGCAAGGCTGGGTCTATGGAATGCGAAGGCGGGCGGCGCTGCCGAGGCGCGCGTCATTGTCCCTGTTGTTTGAACGGCGCGGGATACGCCGGCCTTCCTTCGGCTCCCGTCAGCAAGACTCCGGTCTTGCCGAGGGGATGGAGCGCCGCACGGCGCCACATCTGTATCGCACCTTGGCGGTGCGAGCGTCCTTTGGCGAAGGACGCTGCGCCGCGCGGCGCTCCATCGCGGTGTCGTTACGGTGCCGGGCCGCGCTTCTGGCGGCTGATCCGCTTCGTCGGCGGGTAGCGCGCACCATCAGCGAGCTCCTCGCGGCAGGTCGTAGTGCCTGCGGGCGGAGTCCCGGCGCCGCCCGGGAGTCCGAGGTGCGTTTCCTCGGGCCCGCGGGCACCGCGCCTCGTTCCGTCGTCGTGACGCCTCGCGAAGACGCCCTCTGTTGAACGAGACAAAGTGAATATAATCCAATCTAGGATTATTGTCAACAATGTCCGGCGACGAAGGCCGATGGCAAGGCCGACCGCGGCTGGCGTTTCCAAAAGATAGTATCTTTACTATCGACTGACCCGGCGTCATACTGGAGGCAACAAGACCGGGAAAAGCCCAGGAAACGCCAAGGATCGACGGCCCATGCCCCGCACCACGACCGCGTTGAAAGCCAGCCGCCAGCCGGTGAAGATGACGGGCGAGTTGGCCGCCCGCATCATGTTTTCCGGCCGCGCCGCGTCGCTGTCGTCGCAGATGGTGGCCCAGGTCCGTGACGACTTGTTCGCCCGCAAGCTTCGGCCCGGCGATTTTCTTGGCACCGAAAAGGATCTGGCGGCGCGCTTTGGCACCAGCCGGATCGTGGCGCGTGACGCGCTGCGCACGCTCGAGGCGCTCGGCATTGTCGAGATCCGTATGGGCAAGGGCGGCGGCGCCCGCATCGCCCACGGCAATCCCCGGCTGTTCGCCGAGGCGCTTGCCGTCCAGCTCGACCTCACCGGCGTCACCGCCGCAGAGATCATGGATACGCAGCGCGCCATCGAAACGCTTGGCGCGGAACTCGCCGCCGAGAACGCCACCGCCGACGACATTGCGCATCTGCGGACGCTTGTTCAGCAGGCGCAGGATGTAATCGGCGATGCCGACGCCTTCACCAGACTGTCGCGCGATTTCCATCTCGCGGTGGCCGAAGCCTCGCATAACCGGGTCATCGTCGTGCAACTGCTGTCGCTCGAACATGTCTCGTGGCCGCGCCGCAACGCCACCACCACGCCGAAACTTGCCGCGCATATCGTCGAGATACATACGCGGCTCGTCGATCTGATCGAAATGCGCGACGCGGCCGCCGCCCGCGCGCTGATGAACGACCACGTCAAGATGATCCGCGCCCGCCGCGTGGCGGAGCACGGGCATTCGCATGAGGAGGAAGCCTCGTGTTGCTGAGAGCAAGACCCGTCATCCTGAGGTGCGAGCCGCGATAGCGGCGAGCCTCGAAGGATGAGCGGCCGGGGCCATCACCCTTCGAGGCTCGCTGCGCTCGCACCTCAGGGTGACGGATTGGACGCAATCGAAAGCCGACAAGCAGCTGACGAATTGACAAGAACGCTGACAACAAAAAGGGAGAGAAACCAATGGCCAAATTCATCATCGAACCGCATTTCCGCCTGCAGGAATGGGTGGCGGAGGAGAAGGACTATTTCGCGCAGGAAGGGCTCGACTACGAGTTCCGCGAGCTGATGCGTTCGACCGACGGCAAGCAGCATGACAAGGGATCGAAGGGCGCGTTCCAGTCCTTCGAGGAGGGCCGCACGGCCAGCGTCTCCTGCGCCTGTCACTGGACCGTCAATGTCGCGGCGTCGAACGGTCATGGCCGGATGCTGACCGATGTCTATTCGGTGGCGACCGCCGGCATCTTCGTGCCGGCCGATTCAGCCATCAAGACACCGGCGGATCTGGCCGGCGTGCCGATCTCGGTCGGTTACCAGTCGGGCAGTCACTATGCGACCGTGCAGGCGCTGGAGAACTATCTTAAGCCCGAACAGATCAACCTGCGCTACGAGACCGGGATGCTGTTCAAGCGGATGGAGCACCTGTTCGACGGCACGGCGCCGGCGGTGCATCTGTTCAACGGGCCGTATTATTTCGCCGAGCAACTCGGCTATCGCAAGGTGATCGACGCCACCTTCATGATCGGCACCATGATTCATGGCAACCCGGACGCCGACGACCTGCGCAAGTTCTTCCGGGCGCTGCGCAAGGCGCAACGCGACATCGACCTGCGGCCGGAGCTCTACACACATTATTACAAGAACGAATTCCCCGACCGCTTCCATGCCCAGATGGATACGCGGCGCTGGGGGCCCGGCGAGCGGCTGGTGTTCGAGCCTTATACCAAAGAAGTGTATGAGGAGTCGTTCGAGTGGATTGCCGCCCACGGCATCTTCCCGGAAGGCGGGATGGGCAGCGGCCAATACGAGCGTGCGACGCTGTCGCTGGGCTGATTGACGCCCGCAAGGCCGGGCAACGCCGGTCAAGTCAGGTTGACTGAGCGGCCGACCCGGTTTGCGGGCCGGCCGCGTCAACCGCAATTCCGAAAATGCCGCGGCCGGAAACGGCCGTGGTGCTTTTCTTTGCCCGAAAGGTCAGGCATTCTCCCCGCGAGCAACCGCAAAAAACCAATATCTCGGGGAGGTTATCGATGAAGCAGTCCTTATATGCCGGCGTCGCAGTGGCCGTGATGGCGCTTTTGCCGGCTGGCGCGCAGGCGCAAGGCACCGTCAAGATCGGCATCATCAGCGCCTATTCGGGCCAGTTCGCCGACACCGCCAACCAGATCGACAACGGCATCAAGCTGTACATGAAGCAGCATGGCGACACCGTCGCCGGCAAGAAGATCGAACTGATCCGCAAGGACACCGGCGGTCCGAACCCGGCCGTCGCCAAGCGTCTGGCTGAAGAGCTGATCGTGCGTGACAAGGTCGATATTCTCGCCGGCTTCACGCTGACGCCGGAAGCGCTCGGCGCGGCGCCGGTCTCGGCGGAAGCCAAGAAGCTGCTGGTCGACATGAACGCCGCCACCGGCATCATCACCACGAAGTCGCCTTACATCGTGCGCACCTCGTTCACGCTGAACCAGGTCGCCAACACGCTGGCCGAATGGGCCGTCAAGAAAGGCGGCGTCAAGAAGGTCTACACGATGGTGAGCAACTTCGGCCCGGGTATCGACGCCGAACAGTATTTCCAGAAGGGCTTCAAGGCGGCCGGCGGCGAAATCGTCGGCTCGGTGCGGATGCCGGTGGCCAATCCGGATTTCTCGGCTTTCGTGCAGCGCGCTAAGGACCTCAACCCTGAATCGATCTTCGTCTTCGTGCCGGGCGGCGCCCAGCCGGCGGCGATCGGCAAGGCTTTCGCCGAACGCCAGATGGACCCGAAGAAGATCAAGATCATGTCGACCGGCGAAGCCGTCGACGAGACCGCCGTCAAGGCGCTCGGCGATCTGGCGCTCGGCCGCATCAGCGGCTGGCATTACGACTATAACCACCACTCGAAGGTCAACGAAGACTTCGTCAAGGCCTTCAATGCCGAGTTCAAGCGCAACCCGGACTTCTTCGCGGTCGGCGGTTATGACGGCATGCATCTGATCTACGAAGCGCTGAAGAAGACCGGCGGCAAGGCCGACGGCGACTCGCTGATCGCGGCGGCCAAGGGCATGAAGTGGGAAAGCCCGCGCGGCCCGGTGGCGATCGACGACAAGCGCGAGATGGTGCAGGACATCTACATCCGGCGGGTCGAAAAAGTCGACGGCAAGATCGTCAACGTCGAGTTCGACACGGTCAAGGGCGTGCACGCCGAATAGGAGCACATCCCGTCATTACCATGGATGGGACGATTCCGGTGGGTCGTCCCATCCGTCATATGGTAAAGTCCGCGTGCCGGCTCGCACCAACACCCCGAGCCAACATCAAAGCTCCTGGCCAAAGCTCCTGGCCAAAGTTCCTGGCCGGAGCTCCTGGCCAAAGCCGGGCCTCGCGCCGGCCGTGCAAAGGTAACCGCCCCTCCATGCTGCCTCCAGTCTTCGGTGTCCTGTTCGACGGTATTGCCTACGGGATGCTGCTGTTCGTGCTGTCGGTCGGATTGTCGGTGACGCTCGGATTGATGAATTTCGTCAATCTGGCGCATTGCGCCTTCGCCATGCTCGGCGGCTACGTCACCGTCATCCTGATGCGCGACCTGCACTGGCCGTTTTTCGCGACGCTGCCGATGGCTTTCTGCGCCGCCGCGTTGCTGAGCATCGTGGTCGAGCGCATCCTGTACCGGCGGCTGTACCGCGCCAGCGATCTCGACCAGGTGCTGCTGACCATCGGGCTCGCCTTTATTTCGGTGGCGATCGCCGCCTGGTTTTTCGGCACCCAGCAGCAGCCGATCACGCTGCCGTCTTACCTGCACGGTTCGTTCAACGTGATGGGGCTGAACATCGCGGCCTACCGCCTGTTCCTGATCGCCATCGGCATCGTCGTCACCGTGATGCTGATCGTGACGGTCGAGCACACCCGTTTCGGCGCCCAGGTGCGCGCTGCCGTCGACAACCAGCGCATGGCGCGCGGCCTCGGCATTGACGTCGACCGCACCTTCGCCATCACTTTCGCGCTCGGCTCGGGGCTGGCCGGCCTCGGCGGCGCGCTGGCGATCGAGATCGTCGGGCTCGATCCGCAATTCGCCTTCACGTATCTGGTTTACGTGCTGATCATCGTGTCGGTCGGCGGCCTCGGCTCGATCGGCGGATCGTTCGCTGCCGCCTGCCTGATCGGGGTCAGCGATATCGCCGGCAAGTATTACGCGCCGCAGCTCGGCGCCTTCCTGATCTATCTGGTGATGGTCGCGGTGCTGATGTGGCGGCCGGCCGGCCTGTTCGGGAGGCGGTAGCGCATGACCGACATTCCGACCGTCGCTCCGCAGCTTTACCTGCAATCGCGTTCGCGCTGGCGGCCGATCGAGATCGTGTTCTGGCTCGCGACGCTGCTGCCGTTCTGGCTGTTTCCGGATTATCTGTCGCTGGCCAGCCAGATCGCCGTCGCCTCGCTGTTCGCGCTGTCGCTCGACCTGATCCTCGGCTATGCCGGCGTCGTCTCGCTCGGCCATGCCGCCTTCTTCGGGCTCGGCGCCTATACCGCCGGGTTGTTCTCGATCTATGTCTGGGGCGAAGTCTTCACCGGTCTGATCGCCGGCGCGGCGGTGGCGGCGCTGGTCGGCTATGCGTCGAGCTTCATCATTTCGCGCTTCCGCCACCTGACCTTGATCATGATCACGCTCGGGCTCGGCCTGTTGCTGCACGAGGCCGCCAACAGCGCGGGCTGGCTGACCGGCGGCTCCGACGGCTTGCAGGGCATCGAGGTGTGGAAGGTCGCCGGCCTGTTCAGCTTCGATCTCTACGGCGTCACCGCTTATTCCTATACGCTCGGCGTGCTGTTCGTCGTGTTCCTGGCGGCGCGCCGGCTGATCAATTCGCCGTTCGGGCTGGCGCTGCGCGGCATTCGCGAGAACTTCGTGCGCATGCCGGCGATCGGCGCCGACAGCAACAGTCATATCCGCAAGGTCTACACCATCTCCGCCGCGCTCGCCGGTGTGGCCGGCGCGCTGATCGCGCAGACGACGCAGACCGTCTCGCTGGAAGCCCTGAGCTTCGAGCGGTCGGCCGACGTGCTGGTGATGCTGGTGCTCGGCGGCGCCGGACGGCTTTACGGCGGGCTGATTGGCGCGGCGGTCTTCATGATCGCGCGCGATCAGTTCTCCGGCATCGCGCCGCAATACTGGTATTTCTGGATCGGTATTCTACTGGTGGTGGTGGTGATGTTGCTGCCGAACGGCATTCTCGGCGGCCTGTCGAAAATCTTCGCGCGCTGGAGCCGCCGATGAACGCCGCCGCAAATCCCAACCCGACGGTCGGCCGGCAGAATGCGCTGTCGACGCGCGGCTTGTCGAAATCCTTCGGCTCGCTGACGGTCGCCAACGACATCGCGCTGAATCTGCCGGTCGGCGCGCGTTACGCGCTGATCGGCCCGAACGGCGCCGGCAAGACCACGCTGATCAACCTGATGACCGGGATGCTGGCGCCGAACAGCGGCCAGATCTTCCTCGGCGGCGACGACGTCACCGCGCTCGCCCCGCAACAGCGGGTCAGGCGCGGGCTGGCCCGCACATTTCAGATCAATACCTTGTTCGCCGGCCTCAACGCGCTCGAGGCCGTGACGCTGGCGGTCTGCGAGCGGCGTGGCGTTACCGGACGGTTCTGGCAGAACATCGCGGTCAACAAGGACGCCATCGAGGAAGCCTACGAGATCCTGGTCAAGCTCAAGCTCGGCGACTGCTGTTATCAGCCGACCCGTGAACTGCCTTACGGCCGGCAGCGGCTTCTGGAAATCGCATTGGCGTTGGCGACCAAGCCGAAAGTGCTGCTGCTCGACGAGCCGGCCGCCGGCGTGCCGCAGGAAGAGAGCGGCGACATTTTCGAAGTCGTCGCCGGCCTGTCCGACGATCTGACGCTGCTGTTCATCGAACACGACATGCATGTCGTGTTCCGCTTCGCCACGCATATCATTGTGCTGGTCGGCGGCGCGGTCTTCACGCAAGGCACGCCGGCCGAGATCGCCGCCGATCCGGGCGTGCGCGAAGTCTATCTCGGAGCGCGCAAACATGGGTGATCGTCTTGGCTGAACCCGCGCCGCTGTTGAAACTGCAACAGGTCACCGCCGGTTACGGCGATGCCGTGGTGCTGCACGACGTTTCGCTCGAACTGCCGGAGCATGGGTCGCTGGCGGTGCTCGGCCGCAACGGCGTCGGCAAATCGACGCTGCTTCTGACCATCATGGGTTTCACCCAGATGCGCGCCGGTCACATTTACTGGCGCGGCAAGGATATCTCGAAGCAGCCGCCGCACTGGCGCGCCGGCAACGGCATTGCCTGGGTGGCGCAGGAGCGCGACATCTTCCCGTCGCTGACAGTGGAAGAGAACATGACGGTGGCGGCGCGCGCCGGCGAATGGGACCTCGCCGCGGTCTATAACCTGTTTCCGCGGCTCAACGAGCGGCGCCGCAACATGGGCAACCAATTGTCGGGCGGCGAGCAGCAGATGCTGGCGATGGCGCGCGCGCTGATGACCAATCCGGCGCTGCTGCTGCTCGACGAGCCGTTCGAGGGCCTCGCGCCGGTGATCGTCGATGAAATGTCGGCGGCGGTGCAGAGGATGCTGGCCGGCCGCAAGATCGCGATCGTGCTGGTCGAACAGCATACCGAGATCGCATTGGAACTGACCGCCGACGCGATCGTGCTGGAGCGTGGCGCGGTCGTGCATCGCGCCGCGTCGCCGGCCTTGACCAAGGACACCGCGACGCTCGAGCGGCTGGTCGGCTTGCGCGTCGACGCCACCGTGTAGTTATTCTGTCATTCCGGGGCGCGCGTAAGCGCAAACCCGGAATCCAGATATACGTGCAAAAATCATTTCTGGATTCCGGGTTCGCTCGCTACGCTCGCGCCCCGGAATAACGAGGAAGGATTTTCACGATGTCCAATCCCATGATCCCGAAGGACCGCGCCGACTATTCGGCGATCGTCGATCGTCCGCCGATGAAATTGCCGGGCGACGCCCGCATCGTGTTCTGGACCATCGTGAACTACGAGGTCTGGGATATTCACAAGCCGATGGCGCGGCAACTGCTGCCGGCACCGACCGGCGCGGCGCTGATGCCGGACGTGGTGCATTGGGGCTTTCACGAATACGGCATGCGCGTCGGCTGCTGGCGGTTCTTCGATCTGTTCAAGAAGCTCGGTATTCGCCCGACGCTGTCGGCCAATGCCCGCATTTGCGAGGACTATCCGCGCGTCGCCGCGCAGGCGCGCGACGACGGCTGGGAGTTCATGGGGCATGCCTATGAGCAGGGGCCGATTCACAAGGAGCCGGACCAGGCGGCGATGATCAACCGCAGCATGGACATCATGGAGAAGTTCACCGGCAAGCGGCCGGTCGGCTGGCTCGGGCCCGGCCTGACGCAGACGCTGGAGACACCGGACCTGTTGACGGCGGCCGGCGTCAAATATATCGGCGACTGGGTCTATGACGACGAGCCAACCACGATCCGCACGACGAATGGCCCGCTGGTGACGCTGCCTTACACCATTGAATTGAACGACATTCCGGTCATGCTGGTGCAGCATCACAACAGCGATTACCTGCTCAATCTGGTCAAGGATCAGTTCGACCGGCTTTATCAGGAAAGTGCGACGCGGCCTAAGTTCTGCGCGCTGGCCATTCATCCCTACATCAGCGGCCAGCCGCACCGGATCAAGTATCTCGAACAGATTTACGACTACGTGAATCGCCATGACGGCGTGCTGCACTGGAACGGGGAGCAGATGCTGGAGTGGTATCAGGGACTCAACCCGTCATCCTGAGGTGCTCGGCCAAAGGCCGAGCCTCGAAGGATGTGCGGCCCTGGAATCATGGGCCGTCACCCTTCGAGGCTCCCCCGGCTCAAGAGGCCGGGGTCGCCCCTCAGGGTGACGGATAACAAAAGGAAATTTCTCATGGACTACCCCAAGCCTTCCGTCGGCATGTTGCCGAACGATCGCATCGCCTATTCGCCGATCGTCAACCGCAAGCCGCTCAAGCTGCCGAACAAGGCACGCATGGTGGTGTGGACGGTGACCAATGTCGAGGAATGGGACCCGACGCAGACCATGCCGCGCACGGTGCTGACGCCGCCGGCCGGCGGCTCGCCGATGCCGGACATTCCGAACTGGTGCTGGCACGAATATGGCAACCGCGTCGGTTTCTGGCGGCTGTTGCAGGTCTACGATGAATTCAAGATTCCTGGCGTGATGAACGTCAACGGCGTTGCCGTCAATGCGATGCCGGAAATGATGAAAGCCTGCGTCGAGCGCAAATGGGAGTTCGTCGGGCACGGCTTCACCCAGCGCAACATGCAGAAGGTCGAGGACGAGCGCGCCGATATTCGCAAGAGCGCCGAGGTGCTGGAGAAGGCGACGGGCAAGAAGCCGCGCGGCTGGCTCGGGCCGGGCCTGACCGAAACCTGGGAGACGCCGGATATCCTGTCCGAGGAAGGCTACGATTATGTCGCCGACTGGGTGATGGACGACCAGCCGGTCTGGATGAAGACGCGGCACAAGCCGATCCTCAACATTCCTTACACGCAGGAATGCAACGACGTCGCGATGATGCTGATCCAGCATCACAAGGCCAACGAGTTCTATGAGCGCGCGATGGATCAGTTCGAGCAACTCTACAAGGACTCGAAGGATTCGGCGCGGGTCATGGCGATCTCGGTTCACCCCTACATCATGGGCGCGCCGCACCGGGCGAAATATTTCCGACAGATTTTCCAGAAAATCGCCAAGAAGAAAGACGTGCTGTTCTGGACAGGTAGCCAGATCGTCGACTGGTACAAGAAAGTCGGACCGAAACCCGAATAAATCCGGAGCCAGGACGCCATGGCGAAACGCCGCAAAGTCAAAAGCAAGGTCAAGGCGACGCTGCGTCAGACCCGGAAAAAGCCGCGCGGCGGATCGCGTGTCACGTCGCATGCCAAGGCGGGGGGCAAGGCTGGCGTTAAGTCGCGCGTCAAGTCTCGTGTCGCGCCGTTCCAGCTCGAAGAAGCGACCATCGACGATCTGCATCGCGCGATTCAAAGCGGGCAGACGACGGTCGTTAAGGTCGTCCAGCATTACATCGACCGGGTGCGGAAGTTCAACGGCGTCGCCAGCGTGCTGGTGACCGAAGACGGCAAGCCCGTCGCGGCGTCGCCGGGCACGTTGCGCGGCGGCGCGCCGTTGCAGTTCCCGACCGGGACGGTGAGGGCCGCTGAAGTCCTGCCCGATCTCGACCAATATCGGGGCCCGCCACTCGAATTCGGCCGCATGGAGCCGACGGCCTCCGATCCGCATGTGCAGCAGCAGTTCGGCATGATCGCCGGCATTCCGAATGGGACGCAGCTCAACGCGCTGGCCACACTCAACATTCGCGGTGAGCGCTCGGTGGTATGCCGCGGCGATTATGACCGCCACCCCGATGACGGCCCGCTGCCCGAAGGTGCGCCGGCCGTCTGTGAAATCCTGCGGCGCATGCCGGACGCACTTGAAACGGCGGCGGCGCTCGACAAGAAATACGGCCGCAAGCCCGACTTGAAGAAAATGCCGATGTACGGCGTGGTGTTTTCATTCAAGGATCCGTTCGACACCAAGGATATGCGCTCGACCGGTGCCGGCGACGCGCGTTACGACGCCGACTTCCCGGCGCGCGATCACATCCTGGTCGAACAGTTGCGCAACAAGGGCGCGATCATTTTCGCCAAGGCCATCAACACCGAATATAACGGTCGGCCGGAGGCGCCGACGCCGGTGGACGGCGGCTCGAAGCCCGACAAGGTGCTGCCGTCCGTATTAGGCTATCAGCGCAGCACCTGGGCGGGTAATCCGGCCAATCCTTACGACACCACGCGCGCCGCCTCGCTCGGCTCCAGCTCCGGTTCCGGCGTGTCGGTGAGCGCCAACCTCGTCATGTGCAGCCTCGGCGAGGAGACCCGCGCCTCGTGCCGCGGACCGGCCAACCACAATTCGGTGGCGTTGATCCTGCCGCACAAGTCGCTGCTCGGTTTCAACGGCGGGGCCATCGGCGCGGATATCTATGTCGACCGCACCGGCATTCTGGCGCGCAAGGTCGGCGACGCCGCCAAGGTGCTCGACGCACTCAAGGACGCTGACAAAGGCTATTACGACGAACGTGATCCTCACACGACGGTGCCGCGTTCATCGATCCTCGATTCTTATGCCCGCTATACGGCGGCGGGCGCGGCGCGGACTTCGCTCAAGGGCCTGCGCATCGGCATTGTGCGCGAGTCGATGACGGTGCCGAAAGGCTCGAAGACGGAGATTCCGAACGTCACGGCGGCGGCGAAGGAAATCAAGGCCGTGCTCGGCGGCAAACTGGGCGTAACGCTGGTCGAGTCGTCGCATCCGCTGTGGCCGCGCGACCCGAGCATCGAATTGATGACGGTCGATTTCACACGTGCGCTCTGCCGTCTCGCGCCGGTGCTGATGCCGGACGTGTTCTTCCGGTTAACGCCTGCGGGCACACCGCTGTTTCCGGATTTCGCGGCGGCGATCGTGCCGACCGAATTCGCGCCCGGCAAGGTGTTCGGCACCGGCACGATGCTGCCGATCGATTACTTCGTCGCACTGGTGGACGGGCGCATCGCGCCGCCGTCGAATTTCGACATCGGCGCCGTACAGCAGCAGGCGCATGCGCCGGCCTACAAATTCCACATCAACCAGTATCTGTCGCGCCGCGCCGTCGACTGGCGGGCCAAGGGCATTACCGAAACGCTGGTCAACTTCACCGAACTCAACAAGCGTTCGAAGTTCTGGGGCGACGACCAGCGCGCCGAATTCGAGAACTGGGACAAGATGACCGACATGCGCAACCCGCTCGGTCAGCGCCAGGGCGTCAACGAGCGCATCATGCTGCGTGAATTGCTGCGCCGGGTCGACATGATGGTGATGCACGAGAACAAGCTCGACGCGTTGGTGCGCCTGCACACGCCGTTCCCGCCCGGCATCATCGGCGGCGCCGGGCAATATAACCTCCGCTCCAATCTGACCATGGAGTCGCTCTACGGACCGAACGCCGGGCTGACCGAGGTGCTGATCCCGGCAGGCTATGTTGATACCGCCTACGATCCGGTGTTCACGCTCAACGCCGACCGGACCGCCTATGTCTCGGCCGGTTCCGATAAGCCGACCCAACTCAAGGCGCCGGGACTGCCGTTTTCGCTGGTGTTCCGCGCCGAGCCGGGCAAGGAGGACGTGCTGCTGGAGATCGCGGCGGCCTACGAGGCGGCCTCGAAACGCCGCATTCCACCGCCGGATTTCGGGCCGCTCTAGCGTCGGAAACGCGATTCGCGGCCATTGTGCAGAGCGTTATGGCCGGGCTTGACCCGGCCAGCCCCGTCTTGCTTTATCGGCCGCGACGTGGATGCCCGGCATCAGGCCGGGCATGACGGCGGAGAGGCCTTAGCTGTCATCATGAGTTCAGACGCCCATTTCCTCGACCAGAAGACCATCGCCGAACTGACCGCGCGGATGTATCTCGACACCGGCGCGGTGCGGTTCATGACCGACAAGCCGTTCATTTTCACGTCCGGCTGGGCGAGCCCGGTCTACAACGACTCGCGCTGGTTGATCTCGTTTCCGGACGTGCGTTCGACCCTTATGACCTTCCAGGTCGCGGGCATCGAGCGCGACGTCGGCCGTAGCAATATCGACGCGGTGGCGGGTGGCGAAACCGCCGGCATTCCCTTCGCGGCCTGGGTCGCCGACCGCATGAATCTGCCGATGCAGTACGTGCGCAAGAAGCCGAAGGGTTTCGGCCGCGGCTCGCAGATCGAGGGCCGGATGCTGCCGGGCCAGCGCGTGCTGCTGGTCGAGGATCTCGCCACCGACGGCCGCAGCAAGATCAACTTCATCAATGCGATCCGCGACGCCGGCGGCACCTGCGATCATTGCGCGGTGCTGTTCTTCTACGACATCTATCCGGAAGGCCGTAAGATTCTGTCGGATATCGGCGTCACCATGCATTACCTGACGACCTGGCGCGACGTGCTGGCGGTCGCCAAGACCATGGACAAGTTCGAGCCGAAGATGCTCGCCGAGGTCGAGAAGTTCATCGACGATCCGGCCGGCTGGTCGAAGGCGCATGGCGGCGTCGCGACCGTGGCCGACTAAAAGAGAGCGCTGGATCGTTACGCCGCCGCATGTTCCAGCGCGCGGCGCACTACGGCGCGCACTAGATCGCGGCGATAGGCGGCATCGGTCTGATGATCCTCGAGCGGATCGATCGCTTCGCTCGCCGCCTGCGCGGCGGCGCGGAATGCCGCATCGCCCGGCGTTTGTCCGTTGAGCGCGGCTTCGGCTTCCGGAATGCGGCGCGGCGACGGTTCGGCACCGCCGACGCCGACATGGGCTTCCGCGATCCGGCCGTCCTCCAGCCGATAAGTGACCAGCGACGCCGACATCGCGAAGTCGCCGGCGCGCCGGCTGAATTCGTTGAAGCCGAATTTGGCGTCGGCCGCGAGCAGTGGCAGGCGCACTTCGCTGAGCAATTCGTCTTCTTCCAGCACCGTTGACATGATGCCGTCGAAATAATCCGGCGCGGCGATCTCGCGCACGCCGCGCGTGCTGCGCGCGACCATCGTCGCGTCGAGCGTGGCGGCGGTCAGGCACCATTCCGACGACGGGTCGGCATGCGCCAGGCTGCCGCAGAAAGTGCCGCGCATCCGGATCGGATAATGCGCGATGTGGCGGGCGACGAAGCTCAACAGCGCGCCGAGCGGATTGTCGGTGACCGGCTTGTGAAAGGCGGCGTGGCGGACGCGTGCGCCGATGGTCAGCGTCGTGCCGTCGTTGGCGATCTTGTCGAGCCCCTCGACGGCGTTGATGTCGATGAGATGCGCCGGCTTGGCCAGCCGGAACGCCATGATCGGCACCAGGCTCTGGCCGCCGGCCAGCACCCGGCCGTCCTGCCCCGCGACCTGCGACAGGATCGCCAGCGCCTCGTCGAGCGTGCGCGGCACATGGTGGACGAAGGGCGCGGGCTTCATAGGCTTTTTTCCTGGCGCGCGATCCGGTCCGAAAACCGGAAGGCCACTTTTCGGGATCGCGCGCGTCCCCTGAAATCGCTTGTATGCTAACGATCTCGCCGCGCCGGAGTCAACGAGGGCGACGGTGGCCGGCCCCCGCCGGCCTCAGGATTTCCGGCGGCCCTGGAATTTCGGCTTTCGCTTTTCCATGAAGGCGCGCACGCCTTCGGCATAATCGGGCAGCATATTGGCCTGTTTTTGCAGGTCGCGTTCGAGGTCGAGCTGGGTGTCGAGGTCGTTGGTCGACGAGGCGTTGAGCGCCTGCTTGATTAGCGCGATGCCTTGCGTCGGCGCGATCGAGAAATGCTCGCAAATCCGCCGCGATTCGTAGACCAGCGCGTCGTCGGCGACGCAGCGCCAGATCAGGCCCCATTCGGCGGCGCGTTCGGCCTTCAGTTCCTGCGCGATCATCGCCAGTCCGCGGGCGCGAGCGTCGCCGACCAGCCGTGGCAGAAACCAGGTGCCGCCGGAATCGGGCACTAGACCGATGCGGGCGAAGGACTGGATGAAGCTCGCCGATTTGCCGGCCATGACGATGTCGCAGGCGAGCGCGATATTCGCCCCGGCCCCGGCGGCGACGCCGTTGACGGCGGCGACCACCGGGAAGGGCAGGGCGCGCAGCCGCCGCACCAGCGGATTGTAAAGCTTCTCCAGCGAGTCGCGCGGCACCGGCGCTTCGCCCGGCTTGAGCACGCGGTCGGCAAGGTCCTGTCCGGCGCAGAAGGCGCGGCCGGCGCCGGTGATCATCAGTGCGCGGCAGTCCTCATCGGCCTCGGCGGCATCGATCGCGGCGCGCAGCTCGGCATGCATCGCATCGTTGAAGCAGTTGAGTTTGTCGGGCCGGTTGAGTGTGAGAATGCGATAGCCGACTTCGAGCTGGGTCAGGACGAGGGGGGCGGTCATGGGGTCGGCTCCGGCGAAGGCAAAAGCGTGTTATGGCCGGGCTTGTCCCGGCCGGCCCGCGAGCGGGTTCGCAGTGCTATCCCAGCGGGGATCGCCGGGACAAGCCCGGTCACTTCCCGACGAACGCATCCATCATGGCGATCTCGGTCTTGTCGCCGTCGAAATCCGCGGCGATGCGCTCGTAGAACCGGGCGGCGGCCGACAACATCGCGTGTTCGGGAAAATCCGCGCCGACAAAGGTGGAGATTTCATCGAGTTCGGCGACCCAGCGATAGGCCTTGGCATACATGCCGGGCGTCTGTCGGGTGAGAAAGCCATGCAGGCCGGGAATGCTCTCGGCCATCTCGGCTTTCAGCGCCTCGGCCGAACCGCCACGCGTCGCCGCCAGCATCATCGCCGCGCCGAGCGCGGTGAAGCCTTTGGTGATGCCGGCGTAAGACATCTTCAGCGCCGAGGCGGCGGTCAGTGGACCGTCGAGCAGCCGCACGTCCAGCCCGTAATCGTTAAGCGCGGCGAGCGCCTGGGCGTCCGGACCCGAGGCATAGAACCGCGTATTGGTCGAACCCGGCTTCGGCGGCGGGCCGATGATGCCGGCATCGACAAAGCGGCAGCCGGTTGCCGCGATAACAGCGGCCACCGCCATGGCGGTCGGCGGCGAGATCGCGTTGCAATCGACATAGACCGTCTTCTTCGTAGCGGCCGTCAACGCCGGCGCCAGCCGTTGCGCCAAAGCCAGCGCCTCGCCGGGCGGGACGATCGACAGCAGCAGATCGGCCTGCGCCAGGTCGCTGTCGTCGGCCGCCTGCATCCCGGCTTCCGTCGCGCGTTTGGCGGTCGCTTGGCTGCGGCCGGCGAGCGAGGTCAGCACCGTCACCTTGTATTCGGCAAGGCGCTGGCCGACGCCGGCGCCCATATTGCCCGGTGCGATAACGGCGACTGACAGGGTCATGCTGAAACTTCCACGTTGGCGAACGATCGAAAGCCGGTGCTTCTGTTTACGACCCGGTCACGCCGCCGTCGAGATTGATGCTCTGGCCGGTGACGAAGGCTGAGGCGGTCGAGGCCAGGAACATCACCGCGCCGACCAGGTCTTCCGGCACTTCCGGTCGGCCGATGCATTGCGCCGCGACGATGCGCTCCTTCTGTTCGGGCGTGACGGTCTTGCGCTCGATCTCGGTGAAGGTCGCGCCCGGCAAAATCGCGTTGACGGTGATGTTGTCGGGGCCGAGTTCGCGGGCCATCGACAGGCTCATGCCGATCAGCGCCGACTTGGTGGCGATGTAGTGCAGGTAATTCGGCCGGCCGAGCCGGACCGCGCCCGAGGCGATATTGATGATCCGGCCCCATTTGGCCTTGCGCATCGCCGGCAGCACGGCGCGGGCGCAGAGGAACGGGCCGGTCAGGTTGACGCGCAGCACCTGCTCCCATTCCGCGACCGGAATCTGGTCGAAGGGCCGCATCGCCAGCGTCGAGAAGATGCCGGCATTATTGATGAGCACGTCGATGCGGCCATATTCGTCGGTCGCGACCTCGACCATCTCCTTGATCGAGGCTTCGTCGGCGACATCGGTGGTCACCGCCAGCGCCTGACCGCCGGCCGCCATGATCTCGGCCGAGACCTTGGCGGCGCTGTCTTCGTTACGCTCGGCGATCACGACCTTTGCTCCGGCCAGTCCGAAAGCCTTGGCGAAGACCCGGCCGATGCCCTGGCCGCCGCCGGTGATGATGACGACGCGGTCCTTGTGCGACGGGAAGACGATGTTTTGCAGGTCGGGGGTCATGGCGTGCCTTTCATTCTCTGTCATTCCGGGGCGTGCGCGCAGCGCGGCGAACCCGGAACCCGGATCGGGATTCGGAATGTCTTATCCGGATTCCGGGTTCGGCGCTTCGCGCCGCCCCGGAATGACGGGGGTCTCAATTCGGTCTTCAGGATCTAAGCGGTTTTTGCGTTGCTAACGTGTCGTTCCAGCGCCTCGCGCGCATTGGCCGGCACCCACCACGGCTTGATGCCGAGCTGTTCGGCGATGATGCCGGCGGTGATGTAACCCGAACCGCCGGAGATCGCGCCGCCGGGGTGACCGGCCGAGCCGGCGTTATACAGGTTCGGGATCGGCGAGCGATAGCCGAAATGGTCGTACATCACCTGCTCGGCATTGAAGGCGCCCATGAAAATGTCGCCGCCGCGCATGTTGACCAGTTCCTGGGTATATTCGCGGCCGGTGTAGATATAGCGGCCAAGGATGTTGTCCTTGGTCATGTTCGGGCAATAGCGCCGCCAGACCTCCTCGATCCGGTCGGAGAACTCTTCCTTGAAGGTCTCGTAGGAGCGGTCGCCGATCGCCGGATCGAGCGGCATCACATGCCATGAATAAGTCGTGTGCTTGCCGGGCGGCGCCTGCGTCGGGTCGAGCAGGCTCAACGGCCCCGAGCCGAACTGGACGATCTGCGGCACCCGGCCGGCCTTGACGTCTTCGTGGGCGGCGAACAGGTCTTCCATGGTCTCGGCGCCGATCGACCATTTCAGGGTGCGGTTGATGTTGGGGTCGAAGCTCTCGGCGGCGAAGCGCGGACTTTCGTTGAGCGCGTGATGCAGGCCGAACAGGCTCCAGGGCGTGTACTGGAAATTGTCGATCTTGTTGAGGAAGGCGGTCGGCAACTGGTCGCGGCCGACCAGCTTCTCGAAGGTCTGGTGGACGTCGAGGGTCGAGGCGACAAACTGTCGCGCCCGCACGGTGCGGCCGTCGACGAGCTGAATGCCGGTGGCGCGGCCGTTCTCGATGACGATCTTGTCGATGTTCACTTGCGGCTGGAAGTGACCGCCATTGGCGATGAAGCTTTCCATCAGCCCGCGCGCCAGGTTGAACGAACCGCCTTCGCAAAGCTGATAGCCGCTTTCGAGATCGAAGGCGCGGATCAGCGAGCCCATCGGCGAGGTCTTCGACAGCGTATCGGTCAGCCAGGTGCCGAACAGCGAGACCTTGAACAGGAACAGCAACTGGACGTGTTCGTTCTCGAACAGTTCGCCGACCATATCGAGCGGCTGGCGATTGGCGACGGCGAGAAATTCACGGCCGAGTTCGGTCTGGTTCAGCAGCGCCTCGCGTTCCGCCTGCGGCAGCGGCTCGGCGTAACGCTCGGCCATGAAGATTTCGGCGGTGATCTTTTCCGCTTTCCGGTTCCATTCGCGGAACGTCTCGGCGTCTTTCCGGGAGAAGCGCGCGATATTGGCGAGCGATTCTTCAAGATCGCGGCCGAGCACCAGGGCGGTGCCGTCGAGATGCGCCTGCCCGAACTCGTAGCGCGGCGTGATGTAGTTGACGGTATTACCGAGTTCGAGGTCCTTGAACCAGGGCGTCTCGCTGATGTGGAAATGATTGATCGAATGCAGGTTGTGATAGAAGCCCGGCAGCGTCATTTCACGGGTGCACAGGCCGCCGCCGTAAGTCAGCCGTCGCTCGACCAGCAGAATGTCGAGGCCGGCCTTGGCCAGATAGCTGCCGAGAATCAGGCCGTGATGACCGGCGCCGATAATGATTCCGTTGTAAGTTTTTTCGAGCGTCTTTTGTCCGGTCTTGATCACGTCTGGGCTCCTCAAGCGCTTCCCGAATTATATTTCGTTGCGGCCCTCTTGAGGGCCGTGGTGGGCAGATTGCCGAGGCGGCGGTCGGACGGTCAATGCCTGCTGTTGCATGGCTTTTCCGCCCCGGCGCAGGCTGCTTTCGCAGTCCGAAGGCGACCGGATAGAGCCGTTGACGGGACGGTTCAGGGCGGGCGGCGTGCGGGCGCGGCTGGACCTGCCGGCAATAAACCCGTTAGATTAACGACCTAAAGCAATAGGGGCCAAAGAGCCCACGGGGAGGACTATAATGCATAAGACCCTTATCGCCGCGGGCGCGGCGCTGCTGCTGGCCGCGAGCCCGGTCATCAGCCCGGCGATGGCGCAGAAGAAATCCATCAAGATCGGTTTTGTCTCGACCTTCAGCGGACCGGTTGCCGTCATTGGCAACAACATGCGCGACAGCTTCGAACTGGCGCTAGACCACATGGGCCGCAAGATGGGCGGTCTGCCGGTCGAAGTGATTTACGAAGACGACGGCTTCAAACCGGAGATCGGCAAGCAGAAGACCGAGAAGCTGATCGAATCCGATCACGTCGACTTCATCGCCGGCTATATCTGGTCGAACGTGCTGCTGGCTTCGCTGAAGCCGATCGTCGACTCCAAGACCTTCCTGGTGATCGCCAATGCCGGCCCGTCGCAGGTTGCCGGCGAACTGTGCTCACCGACGGTGTTCTCGACATCGTGGCAGAACGACCAGACGCCGCAGGCCATGGGTCTTTACATGAACTCGAAGGGTGTCAAATCGGTCTATCTGATCGGCCCGAACTATGCCGCCGGCAAGGACATGCTCAAGGGCGTCGCGTCGACCTTCAAGGGCAAGGTGGTCGGTCAGGACCTCACCACCTGGCCGTCGCAACTCGACTTCTCGGCCGAACTCGCCAAGGCCAAGGCCGCCAACCCCGATGCGGTGTTCGTGTTCTATCCGGGCAAGGCCGGCGTCCAGTTCCTGGCGCAATACGCCCAGGCCGGTTTGAAGGGCAAGATCCCGCTCTACACCGCCTTCACCATCGACGAACTGTCGCTGCCCTTGCAGAAGGATCTCGCGCTCGGCGTGCCGGGTGCGCAGGAATGGGTCAACGACCTGCCGAACGATGCCAACAAGAAATATGTCGCCGACTTCATCAAGAAGTATCCCGGCCACAAGCCGTCGTTCTACGGCGCGCAGTCCTATGACGCCGCCAATCTGATCGCTTCGGCGGTCAACGCGGTGAAGGGCGACCTGTCCGACAAGGCCAAGGTGCAGAAGGCGCTGGAGAAGGCCGATTTCAAATCGGTGCGCGGTAACTTCAAGTTCGGCAACAATCACATGCCGATCCAGAACTTCTACCTGCAGGACGTGGTCAAGGACGCCAAGGGCGACTTCGTGCTCAAGACCGTCGCCACGATCGTCAAGGACAACCAGGACAGCTTCCACGACAAGTGCCCGATGAAATAACCGGGTGGCGTTGCGGCCAGGGCGGCGGAAGCGGGAACGTTTCCGCCGTTTTGGTTTTCACGCCGGTTATTCCGGGACGGCCCGAAAGGGCCGGACTCGGAATCCAGATTACTGGAACGGTGTTTGGTTCTGGATTCCGGGTTTGCTCGCTGCGCTCGCGCCCCGGAATGACGGCGCCAAGTTTGCACGACAATTGCATCACATCTGAGCGACCATGACCCTTTTCATCGAACAATGTCTGAACGGCCTGCAATTCGGTCTGCTGCTTTTCATGCTGGCGGCCGGGTTGACGCTGGTGTTCGGAATCATGGACCTGGTTAATCTGGCGCACGGTTCGCTCTATATGGTCGGCGCCTATTTCGCCGCCACTTTCGCGGCCTGGACCGGCAGTTTCGTGCTCGGCGCGATACTGGCGCTGGGCGCGACACTGATGGTCGGCATGGCGGTCGAGGTGATCGCGATGCGACGGCTCTATGGCCGCGACCATCTCGACCATGTACTCGGCACCTTCGGCCTGATCCTGTTCTTCGACGAGGCGGTGCGGCTGATCTGGGGACCGGAGGGTTTGAGCCTGCCGCTGCCGTCGTGGCTTAACCGTTCGATCCAGATTCTGCCCGGCTTTCAATATTCGGCTTACAAATTCTCGATCATCGTGGTGACACTGGTGGTCGCGGGCTTTCTCTATGCGCTGGTGATGCGGACCCGCATCGGCATGTTGATCCGGGCCGGCGCGTCGAACCGCGAAATGGTCGGCGCGCTCGGCGTCAACATCAAGCTGCTCTATACGCTGGTGTTCGGCCTCGGCGCGGCGCTCGCCGGTCTCGCCGGCCTGATGCAGGCGCCGATCCTGACCGTGCAGATCGGCATGGGCGAGAATATCCTCATTCTGGCTTTCGTCGTCACCGTGATCGGCGGCATCGGCTCGGTGCGCGGCGCGCTGGTGGCGGCCTTACTGGTCGGTTTCATCGACACGCTCGGCCGCGCTTACCTGCCGAACATTCTTAACGCGATACTGTCGCCGGAGGCGGCTTCGACCGCGGCGCCGGCCTTGTCGTCAATGCTGATCTATCTGCTGATGGCGGTGGTGCTGATCGTGAAGCCTGAAGGCCTGTTCGCGGCGGGGCAGAAATGATGCCCGCGCTCACCGTTCGCAATATCGTTGTCGCCGTGTTGCTGGTCGCGCTGGCTTTACTGCCCCTCTATGCGCAACTGGCGCATGACCGCTTCCTGCTGACGCTGTTCACCCGTATCGTCATCCTGGCGATGGCGGCGGTCAGCCTCAATCTCATTCTCGGCTTCGGCGGCATGATGAGTTTCGGCCATGCCGCCTATCTCGGCATCGGCGGTTATGCCGTCGGCATGCTGGCGCATGAGCATGTCTATTCCGGCTTCGTGCAATGGCCCGTCGCGCTCGGCGCGTCCGCCTTGTTCGCGCTGGTGATCGGGGCCTTGTCGCTGCGCACGCGCGGCGTCTATTTTATCATGATCACACTCGCCTTCGCGCAGATGGCCTATTATGTCGTTTCCGGCATCGCGCGCTACGGCGGCGACGACGGGCTGACGATCTACAAGCGCAGCCAGTTCGTCGCACCGCTCGATCTGTCGAACAAGACGCAGTTCTATTATGTCTGTCTGGTGCTGTTGTTCGGCGCGATCTATCTGGTCTGGCGGCTGATCAATTCGCGGTTCGGCCTGGCCTTGCAGGGCATCCGTTCGAACGAATTGCGGATGCGGGCGATCGGCTTCCCGACCTATCGCTACCGACTGACCGCCTTCGTCATCGCCGGCACGCTGTGTGGGCTGGCCGGCGCGCTGCTTGCCAACCATACCGACTTCGTTTCGCCGGCGATGATGTATTGGACCCGCTCCGGCGATCTCATCATCATGGTGGTGCTCGGCGGCATGGGCTCGGCGATTGGGCCGGTGATCGGCGCGGTGGCGCTGTTGGTGCTGGAGGAAACGCTGTCCGGCATCACCGAATATTGGCAGATCATTCTCGGGCCGCTGCTGTTGCTGGTGGTGCTGTTCGCGCGTGGCGGCATCGATGGCCTGCTGATGAAGGTCGGGCGTCGGCAAGATGATGAGGTGCGGTCATGAACGCGCCTTTGCTGAAGGTCGAGAAGCTGGCCAAGCGCTTCGGCGGCATCGTCGCGACCGACGATCTGTCGCTTGAAGTCGGCACCGGCGACTTGCACGCGATTATCGGCCCGAACGGCGCCGGCAAGACGACGCTGATCGCGCAACTGTCCGGGCAGCTTCGCCCCGACACCGGGCATATCCGCTTTGACGGCCGCGACATCACCGCCTTGCCGATGTACAAGCGCAACCGGCGTGGGCTGGCGCGCTCGTTCCAGATCACCTCGCTGTTTCTTGATCTCAGCGTGCTCGACAACGTCGCGCTCGCGGTGCAGGCCCATGCCGGGCATTCGTTCCGCTTCTGGGGCAATGCCCGCCGCGATGCCGCTCTTCGCGAGCCGGCGCGCGCCGCGCTGGAGCAGGTCGGTCTGATCGATCGCGCCGACCGGCCGGCGGCCGCGCTCAGCCATGGCGAACACCGGCTGCTTGAACTGGCGATGGCGCTGGCCGGCAAGCCGCGCATGCTGCTGCTCGACGAGCCGATGGCCGGGCTCGGCCCCGAGGAGTCTTCGCGCATGGTCGACATGCTGCGCGCGCTCAAAGCGAAATTCACCATCCTGCTGGTCGAGCACGACATGGAGGCGGTGTTCGCGCTCGCCGACCGGATCACCGTGCTGGTTTACGGCCGCGTCATCGCTTCGGGCGCGCCGGACGATATTCGCGCCAACGAACAGGTGCGCGAGGCCTATCTCGGCGACGCGGAAGAAGGCGTCGTGTCATGACCGGCAACGTTCTGGAACTGAATGGCGTCGAGACCTGCTACGGCCGGAGCCAGGTGTTGTTCGGCGTCGCCCTGACCATCGCGCCCGGCGAGATGGTGACGCTGATGGGCCGCAACGGCATGGGCAAGACCACGACCGTGCGCTCGATCATGGGGCTCACCCCGGCGCGCGCTGGCACGATCAAATTCGAGGGCGCCGACATTCGCGGTCTGCCAGCCTATCGGATCGCGCAGCGCGGCATCGGTCTGGTGCCGGAAGGCCGGCAGATCTTTCATAATCTGTCGGTCCGCGAGAATTTGCTGGCGACGGCGGTGACGCGCGATGGCGGCTGGACGCTCGAGCGGGTCTACGACCTGTTCCCGCGTCTGTCGGAACGCGCCGCCAGCATGGGCAATCAACTGTCCGGCGGCGAACAGCAGATGCTGGCGGTCGGCCGGGCGCTGATGACCAATCCGCGGCTGCTGATTCTCGACGAGGCGACCGAAGGTCTCGCGCCGCTGATCCGCCAGGAAATCTGGCGCTGCCTGGCGCGGCTGAAAAGCTCGGGCCTGGCGGTGCTGGTGATCGACAAGAATGTCGGCGCGTTGATGCGGGTCGCCGATCGGCACTTCCTGATCGAACGTGGCCGCGTGGTGTGGTCGGGCCTGTCGGCGGAACTCGCCGCCCAGCCGGATGTGCAGCATCGCTATCTGGGCGTCTAACTGGCAGCCATGCCGGACAGCGAGCCCATTCGCCGCGGCCGGTATCCATTAACGTCTTGTTGGCGCGCCGCGGGTAGAGGAATTTGTCCGCGCATCATCGTTCGGTCACGGTCTGCGGTCAGTTTGCGCCCCATTGGTCCCGATTCGGAGAAGTTTCCTATGATAGCCGTTCGTTCGGGTGTGCTGGCCGCCGCCGTCGCGCTGGCATGCCTGCTGGCCGGTTGCGCTGACTCCGAAGTCTACGTCCCGAAGGCGGAGCCGAGTTTCTACCGCAATCTGGCGCAGCCCGGCGCCCAACTCGACGAGGCGGCCGCGGTCTCGATGATTTCCGGCTATCGCGCCAATAACGGCCTGACGGCGGTGTCGCTCGATCCCGACCTTACCCGCATGGCGCAGGGCCAGGCCGAGATCATGGCCAAGCGCGACAAGCTCGACCACGCCGCCGGCAAGCCGTTCAACGTGCGGCTGAAGGCGGCGGGTTACGACGCCAAGGTCGCGGCGGAAAACATCGGCGCCGGCTATCATACGCTGGCCGAGGCTTTCTCCGGCTGGCGCGATTCGCCGCCGCACCGCGAGAACATGCTGCTGAAGGGCGCGACCCGCATCGGCATCGCCGCGGTCTATACGCCGAAGTCAAAGTATAAAGTCTACTGGGCGATGATCATCGCCCAGCCGGATGACCGCAACTAGCGGCGGTGCTTGCGCGGCGCGCGATAGCGCGGATTACGTTCGCAATAACCGCCGATGCCATGCACGGTCGCCTGACATTGCCGCAACGTGGTGAAGCCGCAATTGGTCGCCTGTGTGCCGAAATGGCCGTAATAGGCGCACCACGGATATTGGACTTCGGCGCGGGCCGAAGGCGCGTTGAAGGCCGTAAATGTCAGCAATGCGGCGGCGGCGATCAGGTATTTTGTCATCGGGTTTCCTCCGGCTTGGCGGGCAGCGGCCAGGATCGCGCGAAGCGGCCCTGGCCACGGGTCGGATGCGATCTCGACCTTGCCCTGCTGTAATGCCGTCATGATGCGCAAGTTCCGCGCCGCGTCAAATTCCATCGCCTACGGTTCGACGCCGCCCGTCACGTAAGCGGTGCATTGGCGTCGCAGAGACGAGCTGAACGTCACGCGACGTCGGCCGGCCGGCACGAAGCAAGTTGCGCTGGACCTTGTCCAACGGGCCGACTAGCCTGCCCGTCCTATGTTGCCGGACGCCAAAGACTTCGACGCACTGACCCGACAGTTTCGCTGGGATATTCCGGCGCGCTTCAATATTGGCGTGGCCGCCTGCGATCGATGGGCCGAGGAAGACCCGGATCGACTGGCGATCTTGCATGTTCATGCCGATGGCCGGCAGGACCGCATCGGCTTCGGCTGGCTGCGCGAGACCTCGAACCGGCTGGCTAATGTATTGCGCGCGAAAGGCGTCAAGCGCGGCGACCGGGTGGCGATCTTTCTGCCGCAGACGCCGGAAGTCGCCGCCGCCCATATGGCGATCTACAAGCTCGGCGCGGTGGCGCTGCCGATCGCGGTGCTGTTCGGGCCGGATGCGCTGGCGTATCGGTTGCAGAATTCGGGCGCCAGGGCCTTGCTGACCAATGCCGCCGGCGTCGCCAAGCTGAATGACATTCGCGCGCAGGCGCCGGACCTCGCCAGTGTATTGTCGGTTGATGGCGAGGCGGACGGCGTCGCCGATTTCAACGGTGAGATTGCGCGCGCGGCATCGGGCTTCGCGCCTGTCGATACCGCGGCCGACGATCCGGCGATGATGATCTATACCTCGGGCACGACCGGTCAGCCGAAAGGCGCGCTGCACGGCCATCGCGTGTTGCTCGGTCATATGCCGGGCGTCGAGCTGTCGCATTATCCATTCCCCCTGGCCGGCGATCTGTTCTGGACCCCGGCCGATTGGGCCTGGGCCGGTGGCTTGCTCGATGTGCTGCTGCCGAGTCTGTTGCATGGCGTCGCGGTGGTGGCACGCAAGTTCGACAAGTTCGATGCCGAAGAAGCCTATGCGCTGATGCAGAAGACCGGCGTGCGCAATGCGTTCATTCCTCCGACAGCGCTGCGCATGATGCGGGCCGGCCCCAGTCCGCGCGGCCGTTATGATTTCAAACTGCGCAGCATGGGTTCGGGCGGCGAGTCGCTCGGTGTCGAGGCGCTGGAATGGGGACGTGACGCTTTCGGCCTGACCATCAACGAATTCTACGGCCAGACCGAATGCAATCTGGTGATCGGCGCCTGCGATCAGCTTGGCGCCTTGCGGGTCGGTTCGATGGGTAAGGCGGTGCCCGGCCATATCGTGGCGGTGATCGATCGCGACGGCCACCCCTGCAAGCCGGGCGAAGTCGGCCAGATCGCGGTCAAGCGGCCGGACCCGGTGATGTTCCTGGAATATTGGGGAAGGCCGCAGGCGACCCGCGAGAAGTTCATTGGCGACTGGATGACCACCGGCGACCAGGGAACGCTGGACGAAGACGGCTATTTCACCTTCGTCGGTCGCGACGACGACGTGATTACCTCATCGGGCTTCCGCATCGGTCCCGGCGAGATCGAGGATTGCCTGATCGGTCATCCGGCGGTGGCGCTGGCGGCGGCGGTCGGCAAACCCGATTCGCTGCGGCAGGAGATCGTCAAGGCGTTTATCGTATTGAAGAACGGTTACGCGCCGTCTGATGCGCTGGCTGCCGAGATCCAGACTTTCGTCAAGACGCGGCTGTCCGGCCATGAATATCCGCGCGAGGTGGCCTTTATCGACGACATGCCGATGACGACAACCGGCAAGGTGATCCGACGGCTGTTGCGCGATCGCGGCTAGACGTCGGGCTGGCCATTGGCCGCGCCAAGAACGCGCAGCCCGAGCCGTCGACGGGCGATGACATAAAGAAAGATCGATTCGACGACCAGCGCGGCTGACGTGGCGATGCCCGCGCCCTCGATTCCGAGCGGCGGGATCATCACGATGCACAGCACGAGGTTGATCGCGAAGGCGCCGGCATAGACCGCGGCGCATTTCTTGCGGTCGCCAAGCATGTTGAGCAGGCGTTCGGCCGGGCCGACGGCGGCGCGGGCCAGCATGCCGATGGAAAGGATGAACATCACCGGATAGCCATCCTGGAAGTTCGCGCCGAACAGATGCAGCAGCGGCTTGCCGAAAGCGAGGATCGCGGCGCAGACGGCGAGCGACGGCCAGAACGTCCAGCGGATGGTTTCGCTAAAGAACGACGCAAGCCGCGCCTTGTCGCCGGCGACGTGATATTCGGAGAACTTGTGCGTGGTCGCGCCGGCGATGGCGAAATAGACGAAAGCGACGATGGCGAGGAGGCGCGCGCCGGCGTAATAGACCGCGACTTCGTCGGGCGAACGGAAATGTTCGAGCGTGAGAATGTCGACATAGGTCAAGAGCAGATAGAAGCCTTCGACGACGAAGATCGGTAGCGAGGTCGCCAGCCAGGTCTTGACCTCGTAGGTCTTCGGGCCGGACGGCACCTTGGTCCTCAGCCGCCGATTGAGGACCAGCATCTGGCCGATGGTGATGCCGTAGATCGTCAGGATCGAGATGATCAGCGCGGTGATGGCGTCGGTCGGCGCGCCGACCAGCCAGGCCGCGCCCATCAGCACGATGATCGCCGAGGTGCGGATAATGTAGAACGGCAGAAAGGCGAGATTCGGCCAGTCGTAGGACGACGCGATGCCGGATGCGACCTGTGCGACGCCGTAGATCGGGATCATCACGCAAGCCATGTAAAGCGGGATGACGACGAAATGATCGAGCCACGGCGTGACGAAGAAGACGCCGACGACGCCGGCAGCGGCGATCGCGGTGGCGATAGCGAAGGCCAGCCAGCAACTGCCGCTGAGAAAGCCACGCAACCGGTCGAAGGCCTTCAGTTCGGTATATTCCGGGATGAAGCGGCGTGCCGCCGACGACAGCCCCATGTCCGACAGTGCGCCGATCATCAGCACCCAGGTCCAGACATAGATATAAATGCCGAATTCGAACGAGCCCATCCAGCGCGCCAGCAGCACCTGGCTGAGCAGCGCCAGTACGGCATTTACCACCCGCACCAGAAAGACCTTGCCGGCCATCAATTGCGCGATGCGGCTGTCGCTGCGCTCGGCCAGAATCGCCTTGATGCGCGCGAAAGCGCCTGCCGGCGTGAGCGGCGGCGACGAAGCGACGGGACCGGTCGAGGACGAGGACATTGCTTCCGGTTAGCAAGGAAGCGTTAAGAATCGGTTCGGCGCCCGCCCTGCTAGGCCGGCAAGGACGCCAGAAGCGCCTCCACCGTCTTGCGGTCTTCGGCGCTCAGCGGCGACTGCGGCGGCACCGGCTCGCCGACCGCGTAGCCCTGGATTTGCAGGCCGGCCTTGATGCAGGCGGCGAGATTGAAACGCGCGAAGGCCTCGTTGATCCGCCACATCTCGCGCTGCAATTCGAGCGCTTCCGGCCATTTCTGCGCGCGGCACAGATCGTAGAGTTTGACGCTCTGGCGCGGCACGATGCAGGCCGGCCCCGCCATCCAGCCGACACCGCCGATCAGCATGACGGCGGCCGGAATGTGCGCGGAAGCCGAAAATACGTTGATGCCCGGCGCGCGGTTCATGATCGACATCAGCCGGCCGGTGTTGGTCGAGGCATCCTTGATCGCCTCGATGCGCGGATGTTCGGCCAGCCGTGCGATGACGTCGAGGGTCAGATCGCTGCGCTGGAAATTCGGATTGGTATAAAGCACTACCGGAATATCGACGGCATCGGCGATCGCCCGGAAATAGGCTTCGACCTGACCATCCTTGAGCGGAAAATAGGCTTCGAGAATGGCGAGAATGCCGTCCGCGCCCATCTTCTGATACAGCCTGGCCTGCGCCACGGCGTCGGCGGTCGAGGTCGAGGCGACCCCGGCGATCACCGGCGCGCGTTTGCCGGCCGCTTCGATGGTACAGGCCACCACGGTCTCACGCTGCTCGCGGGTGAGATAGGCGAACTCGCCGGTCGAGCCGAGCGGGGTTAGGCCATGGACGCCGGCGTCAAGCAGATCGCTGCACAGCCTGCCGAGTACGTCGGTCTTGATGTGGCCCTGGCCGTCAATCGGTGACACCAGGTAGGGATAGACGCCGTGGAATTTCTTGCTCGTTGTCATTGCGGTCTGTCGCTCCCTGTCGGCAATGTCTTGTTGTCGTTTATCGATCCTGCCAGGTTCTAACGTCACGCTCCGGCATGACAAGGCCTTAAAACACCCACAAGGCCTCGGGCGGAAATTCGGCATACTGATCGCCGGGCGGCAGCGGCGTATCGGCATAGCTTCGCACGACCAGATCGCCGCGTTTGAACACCAGTTCCCAGCGCTCGCCGAGATAGATCGGCGGCTGCAATTGCATCGCGATGCGGTTGGGGCCGGGCGCGTCGGCGATCCGCATTCGTTCGAGCCGGATAATGCCGGTCGCTTTTGTCCCGGCCGTCGCGCGGCGGTCGCCGCACAGCGTGCCGGTGAGGCGCGCGCCGCTGACGTCGATGGTCGCGCGGCCTTCGCTGGCGTCGAGCAAGACGCCGTCAAGCCGGTTATTGGCGCCCATGAATTCCGCGGCGAACAAGGATCGCGGCTCGTTATAAAGCGACGTCGGCGTGCCTTCCTGCGCGACCGCGCCGCGATCAAGTAGCAGGATGCGGTCGGCGATCGCCATCGCCTCGACCTGGTCATGGGTGACATGGATCGCCGACAGGCCGAGCGTGACGATCAGGTCGCGCAGCCAGATGCGGGCTTCCTCGCGCAGCTTGGCGTCAAGGTTGGACAACGGTTCGTCGAGCAGGATCAGCGGCGATTCATAGACCACGGCGCGGGCAATCGCGACGCGTTGCTGCTGACCGCCGGACAACTGCGGCGGAAAGCGATCGGCGAGATCGCCGAGCCCCATGCGATCAAGCGCCTGACCGACCCGCGTTGCGATCTCGCTGGCGGCGACGCCGCGCAGCACCAGGCCCGAGGCAATATTGTCGAAGACACTTCGATGGGGCCATAGCGCATAAGACTGAAACACCAGGCCAAGTCCGCGTCGTTCGGTCGGTAAGTCTGTGCTGGACGCGGCGTCAAAAAATATCCTGTCGCCGAGCGCGATCGAGCCATTGCTCGGCGTTTCCAGGCCGGCGATGGCGCGCAGCAAGGTCGTCTTGCCGCTGCCGGATGGCCCAAGCAGGGCGACCACCTGGCCGGGCGACAGCGTCAGCGACACGCCTTTGAGAATCTCATGCTGGCCGAGGCTGAGCTTCAGATCCTTGATGACGAGATCGGCCATGCTGCGCTTGATCTTTCGCCGTTAGCCGTGAAAGCCGCCGTCATCGAGGAAGGCCTGTTCTTCCGCCGTGGTGGCGCGGCCGAGGATTGCGTTGCGATGCGGAAAACGCCCGAAGCGCGTGATGATATCGGCGTGAAGTTTCGCCCATTTCAGCAGATCGGCGTCGTCCATCGCCGCGATCAGTTCGACCGAGCGTGCCTGATCCTGAGGGTCCTCCGAATGTTCGAACGGCAGATAGAAGAAGGCGCGCAGTTCCTTCGCTGTCTGCATGTCAAAGCCGCGCGCGATCGCGCCGGCGGCGATGGCGCGCGCCAGCGGATCGGAGGCGAACATGCGGGGCTGATCGCGAAACATGTTGCGCGGAAACTGGTCGAGCAGCAGTAGAAGTGCCAACGCGCCTTCCGCGCTGGTTTCCCAATCGCTCAGCAGGCCTTCGGCGGCGGCCTCGTGAATGGCGAGAAAGCGGCGGCGAATGTCGGCGTCGAATTCCGGGTTCTTCTTGAACCAGGCGTCCGGACCGGCGTCGCGCCAGAACGACACGATTTCGGCCGGCGTGATTGCTGCGGTGCCGATGGTCAGTGCGCCGGTCGCCGGCGAAGCGTCAAAGGTCATAAGGATTGGCTCTCTCTGTCTCGGGCGAGCTTGAAAATAAGACCGCGTCGATGGCGCGGCCTAGGCCGCCGGCTCGCCGGGCTCGTCACGCAAGGCCCGGCGCAGGATCTTGCCGACATTGGTTTTCGGCAGTTCGTCGCGGAACTCGATGTATTTCGGCAATTTATAGCCGGCGAGCCGGCCGTGCAAATAGTCGCGTAACGCGGTCTCGTCCAGCTCGGGCGATTTTCTCACCGCGAACAGCTTGACCGCTTCGCCGGAATGGACATCCGGCACGCCGATGGCGGCGCATTCCATCACGCCGCCCTGCATCATGGCGACGTCCTCGACCTCGTTGGGAAACACCTTGAAGCCGGAAACCGAGATCATGTCCTTCTTGCGGTCGACGATCCGGGTCTGGCCGTTGTCGTCCATCACGCCGATGTCGCCGGTGCGGAAAAAGCCATCGGGGGTCATTACCCGCGCGGTTTCGTCCGGCCGGTTCCAGTAGCCGATCATCACTTGCGGGCCGCGCGCGCAAATCTCGCCGGCCTCGCCGAGTGGTACTTCCTTGTCGTCGTTGCCGCGAATCGAAATTTCGGTCGACGGGAACGGCAGACCGATGGTGCCGGTCCATTCGGTGATGTCGCAACGATTGGCGGTCAGGCCGGGCGAGGTTTCCGACAGGCCATAGGCTTCGATGATCGGCTTGCCGGTCGCCTTGAGCCAGCGCTCGGCGACCGCGCGCTGCACCGCCATGCCGCCGCCGATTGCCGACTTGAGATGGCTCCAGTCGATCTTGCCGAAGTCGCGATGATTGAGCATCGCATTGAACAGCGTGTTGACGGCCGGAAAATAGCTGACCTGATATTTCGACAGTTCGGCGATCAGGTTGCGAAGGTCGCGCGGGTTCGGAATGAGCAGGCAGACCGCGCCGAGCCGCACGCCCATCAGCGCGCAGGCGGTCAAGGCGAAGATATGATAGAGCGGCAGGGCCGCGACCATGAACAATTGATCGACGCGCGGCTCGGCCATCAGCGCCGTTTGCAGCCAGGCATCGGCCTGCAACATATTGGCGACGATGTTGCGGTGGGTCAGCGTCGCGCCCTTGGCGATGCCGGTGGTGCCGCCGGTATATTGCAGGAAGGCGACGTCGTTGGCGGTGATCGTCGGCTTTTGCAGCGTCAGCCCCCGACCTTGCGCCAATGCCTGATTGAAGCGGCTAGCGCCAGGCAAGGAATAAGGCGGCACCATTTTCTTGACGCGGCGTACCACCAGATTGACGATGCCGCCTTTCAGCGCGCCGAGCATGTCGCCCATGCTGGCGATGACGACGTGCTTGACGTTTGTCTTGTCGATGATTTCGGCCAGATGATGCGCGAAGTTCTCCAACACGACGATGACTTCGGCGCCGGAATCCCTGAGCTGGAACTCCAGCTCGCGTGGGGTGTAGAGCGGATTGACGTTCACCACCGTCATGCCGGCGCGCAAGGCGCCGACCATCGCCACCGGATTCTGCAAGATGTTGGGCAGCATGATCGCAACCCGCGCGCCGCGCGGCACCCCCTTGCCTTGCAGCCAGGCGGCGAAGTCACGCGAGGCGCTGTCGAGTTCGTCGTAGTCGATGGTTCGGCCCATGCAGATGAAGGCATCCTTGCCGCGATGGGCCTGGAAGCTTTCCTCGAACATCGCCACCAGCGACGTATAGCGCGACGGGTCGATATCGGCGGGCACGCCTGGCGGATAATGCTTGAGCCAGATCCGTTCCATAACGTTTCCCCAATTGCCGTCGGATCGTATGAGTCTCGCCGTCGATTCGAGCGCAGCATCGTGCGAGTCGAGCAGGCGTGCAAGACCCGCGATTTTCGGGGCTTGCTGGCATGGCGGTTGCACCGCCAGGGCCTGTCACCTCGGAGAACGCGAAGGGGCCCGCCGATGATTGCCGCCGTAAGTTATACCAATCGCAGTTCAATTTCGGCATTGACCGCGAAAAACGCGGTTGCCCAGACCCAGGCATATATTGCCGGCGTATCGGCAGAAGATTCTACAGCCGCCGGCGTGTCGTCAGCGACGGCAACGAACCGGTCGGGCAGTGGCGTATCGACTTACGATTTCACAAATATGACGCCCAACCAGATGAAGAGCGTCGCGGCGACCCTTGCCGGTTCCGGCAAGCTTGATCTCAATCAGCTCCTGGAGCTGCAAACCGTCGGCATGCCCTTGGGCAAGGTGGGGCCGGACGGTCAATTCATGCCGCTGACCGACGCCGAGAGGACGCAATTCGCCAACACGCCGGTGAACTATATCGAGAAATTGCAGGGCGCGGTCGATTACCTGAAGCAGACCGGCGGCGCCGCCAATTCGAAATCCGGCTACGCCGACTGGACCGGCTTGCTGACGACGTTGCAAAGCCTGCAAGGCACGCCGTCGGGCGTTAACATCACAGCGTGAACGAAAAGCCGTCGCCGGGAGGTTCGGCGTGGGCGATCAGCGATCCTGACCGCCGAACGGAATTAACGGATTGTCGACCAGGGCGGCGCGGTCGGGCCGGTCGGGCGCGGCGACGCCGATGAAGGCTTCGAACAGGTCGCGCACGGTGCGTTCCGGCAGGTCGCGGGTGATAAAGACAAGGCGGCTGCGGTGATCGTCGTCCGGCCAGCGCTCCAGCCGCGCGGTCGGATGAAAGACGTGCTGCACGCCATGGACGACGACCGGATTGTCCGGCATCTCGGCGAGTTGCACGATGCCCTTGACGCGCAGCAGTTTGGCGCCGTGGCTCGACCGCAGCAATTCCAGGAACATATCGAGGGTGCCGGCCGGGATCGGCTTGTCCGTCGTCAGGACGAATGAGACGATGTGGTCGTCGTGTCGGTTGACGTCGTGGTGATGGCCGTGACCGTGCTTGTGGCTGTGATCGTGACCATGGTCATGGTCGTGCCCGTGTTCATCCCTGTGTCCATGGCCATGCTCATGATCGTGGTGATGCGCGTCGGCATAGGCTTCGGCTGCCAGCCATTTGGTCACGTCGGGGATCTTGCGCGCCGGATCGTAGAGGCCGCAATTGAGCAGATGTTCGGCGGTTGCCTCGCCCTTGGCGGCGTCGAGAATCGGCGCGGCGGGATTGAGCGTATGCAGCCGCCGGCGCAAGGCGTCGGCCTGCTGCGCTTCGGCGATATCGGTCTTGGTGAGGACAATGCGGTCGGCGACAGCGGCCTGTTTGACCGCCTCGGCATATTGGTCGAGCGTCGCTTCGCCATTGACGGCATCGACGACGGTGATGACGCCGTCGAGGCGGAAGCGTTTAACCAGATAAGGATGCGCCATCGCGGTTTGTAGCACTGGCGCGGGATCGGCGAGACCGGTGGTTTCCAGGAGCACACGGCGGAACGTGACGCGGCCATTGTCGAGATCGCGCAGCAGCTTTTCGAGCCCATCGACAAGATCGCCGCGCAAGGTGCAGCACAGGCAACCCGATTGCAGCAGCACCATGTTGTCGCCGACGTAGTCGACCAGCAGATGGTCGAGCGACACTTCGCCGAATTCGTTGATGATGACGGCGGTGTCGGCCAGCGCCGGGTCTTTCAGCAAGGCATTGAGCAGCGTCGTCTTGCCGGCGCCGAGAAAACCGGTGAGCAAAGTCAACGGAATTGGCACCGCCGGCTGGCGGCGGTCCGGCCGGGTGCCGGCGCTGAGGGCGGTGTCGCTCATTGCGCCGCTGACGACAGCTTCGGCTTGGCTTTCGGCGCCGGCTTCGCCTGAGCCTTGGCTTCGGGCTTGGCTTGCGGTTTGCCGTCGTGGGCCGGTTTGGTCTTCTTGGCGGTCTTCTTCCGCACTTTCTTTGTGGCGGTGACCGTCTTGGCGATCGTGTCGGGATGATCGGCCGGGCCGGTAAAGACCACGACCGGCGGTTCGGTATCGACCGGCGGGCCGAGCACGAACTTGCCTTGCGATGGCTTCAGGCTCGACAACATGAAGGCTTGGCCGCCGCCTTCGCCGGCGGCCGCCACGGCGGGTTCCTCTTCGTCCTCGTCGTTTGCTTCCGACGGCGGTTTGCGGCGATGACTGCCGCACATCTCGTCGCGCAGGTTGGGCGGTTGCGCGTCGATCGGCGCCAGCGCGTCGACGGTGCCAAGCGAGGGCGTCAGCCAGGCCAGGCTGCCGCCATTGAAGCCGCGTTCGAGAAGCTGCGCCGCCTTTTGCGTGCGCGCGCCGCCCGACCAGGCGCCGAGCACGATGGCGATCAGCCGGCGTCCATTGCGGGTGGCGGAGGCGACAAGGTTGTAGCCGGAGGCGCAGATGAAGCCGGTCTTCATGCCGTCGGCGCCGGGATAGCGATCAAGCAGCGTATTGTAGTTATGGATGATGCGGTTGCCGTACTTGATCGAATGGATGTGCCAGTAGAAATCGTCTTCCGGGAATTCCTGGATCAGCGCGCGGGCGAGAATGCCGAGATCGCGGGCCGAGGTGACGTGATTTTCAGCCGGCAAGCCGTTCGGATTGACGAAATTGGATTGCGACATGCCGAGCCGGCGGGCGTTGGCGTTCATCATGTCGGCGAAGCCGTCGATCGAACCGCCGACCCCTTCGGCAATTGTGACCGCGATGTCGTTGGCCGATTTGACCAGCAGCATCTTCAGTGCGTTATCGACGGTGACGCGGGTGCCGAGTTTAAAGCCCATCTTGGTCGGCTGCTGCGCGACGGCGTTTTTCGACACGGTCAGCAGGGTGTTGAAGGTGATTTTGCCTTCCTTGATGGCGCGCAGCACCGTGTAGGTGGTCATCAGCTTGGTGACCGAGGCCGGATACCACGGATACGTGGCGTTTTCGGCATGCAGCACCTTGCCGGTGGCGGCGTCGATCAGAAGCTGGGCTTCGGCATGGGCGCGGTTGGCCGAAGCCAGCCATACCGTGCTTATGGCAGCGAGCCCGAGAATCAGGGCGCTTCGGCGTAGGGTGAGACGACGTGAAAAACGGTTCAAAATGGCGGTCCGGTCTGCTGTTCGGGCCGGGGAATGGAACCAGGAAGCGTTTGGGTTCCTTGGGCCGTGGCGCTAAGCTATCGAAGCTTTTGACCTGACGCAAAGCCGACTGGCCAGCCCCGGTTAAATAAGATTACCTTCCCCAAGCGTAAAAACCCTAGATCGCGGTTTAATGCGACCAAAGTTCGGCAGGAGGACACATCATGACTGCGGCCATCGTCGGCTGGGCCCATAGCCCCTTCGGCAAGCTTTCCGGGGAAAGCGTCGAGAGCCTGATCGTCAAGGTGACCACCGATGCGTTGGCCCATGCCGGCATTGAGGCCAAGGACGTCGACGAGATCGTGCTCGGCCATTTCAACGCCGGTTTTTCACCGCAGGACTTTACCGCGTCGCTGGTGCTTCAGGCTTCGCCCGATCTGCGCTTCAAGCGCGCGCTGCGGGTCGAAAACGCCTGCGCGACCGGCTCGGCGGCGATCCATCAGGGCATCAAATCGATTGAGGCCAAGGCCGCGCGAATCGTGCTGGCGGTCGGCGTCGAGCAGATGACCGCGACGCCGGGACCGGAAATTGGCCGGAACCTGCTGAAAGCCTCCTATGTTCGCGAGGAAGCCGACATCGACGGTGGCTTTGCCGGCGTTTTCGGCCAGATCGCTGCTAAATATTTCCAGAAATACGGCGACCAGTCGGACGCGCTGGCGATGATCGCCGCCAAAAACCACAAGAACGGCGTCGGCAACCCTTACGCCCAGATCCGCAAGGACCTCGGCTACGACTTTTGTCGTACAGAGAGCGACAAGAACCCCTTCGTGGCCGGTCCGCTGAAGCGAACCGATTGTTCGCTGGTGTCGGACGGCGCGGCGGCGGTCGTTCTGGCCGATGTCGAAACCGCGCTCAAACTCGGCCGCGCGGTGGCGTTCCGCGCTGCCGAACATGTGTCGGATTTTCTGCCGATGTCGAAGCGCGACGTTCTCAAGTTCGACGGTTGCGCGCTCGGCTGGAAACGGGCGCTGGCGCAGGCCGGCGTCACGCTCGACGATCTGTCCTTCGTCGAGACCCATGATTGTTTTACCGTTGCCGAATTGATCGAATACGAGGCGATGGGCCTCACTCCGGAAGGACAGGGCGCGCGCGCGATCAAGGAAGGCTGGACCCAGAAGGATGGCAAGTTGCCGGTCAATCCGTCCGGCGGTTTGAAGGCCAAGGGGCATCCGATTGGCGCCACCGGCGTTTCGATGCACGCGATGACGGCCATGCAACTTACCGGCGACGCCGGCGATCTTCAGATCAAGAATGCCAAGCTCGGCGGCATCTTCAATATGGGCGGAACGGCGGTCGCCAATTACGTCAGCATCCTCGAACGCATCAAATAATCGTCGATTGAAGCCCGGTTTGGGCGAGGTCGCCACTTATGCGAGCAAATGCTGCTGTGCAACTCGATCGGTGCTTATAAACGGAGCATAACTTCAAATTGATCGCGTGATTGGACCAGTTACAATGCAGAAATAAAAATTGTGGTTTGGGGGCAAACTTATTTGCCGGTGGCGGAAAGGTGACGGGGCAATCATGATCAACATTCCTACCGACCTGCTACGCACATTCGTCGCGGTCGTGGATATGCGCAGTTTCACCAAGGCAGCGGTATCGCTTGGGGTCACCCAGCCGGCCGTCAGCGCCCAGATCAAGCGGCTCCAGTTTCTGATCGGCGACGATATTTTCGACCGCAGCACGCAAGGCGTCAGCCTCACGCAGCATGGGGAAGTTGTTATCAGCTATGCGCGCCGGCTGTTGTCGTTGAACGATCAGATCGTTCATCTCGGCGGCGCCGGTCCGCGGCCGGAACTGGTGGTTCGCGTCGGCACGCCGAGCGATTTCGTGGCTTCGCTGTTGCCCGGGATCATGGCCGATTTCCGCGCCTGCTGGCCGGATGTTCGCTTTATCGTGCGCACCGATTACGAGGAGCCGCTGACCCGCGCCCTGCATGCCGGCGGTATCGATATTCTGGTCGGCCTGTCGATGCGGGCGCCGCATGACGCGCATTATAGCTGGCCGGAAGACATGGTCTGGGTGCGCGGTCCCGACACCTGCATCGATAAGGAAGCGCCGGTGCCGCTGGTGTCCTATGGCGAGCCGAGCGTCCACCACAAGGTGGCGGTGAAGGCTTTGAAATCGGCCGGCATGGAATGGGAAGTGGTGTTCACCGGGTCCAGCATGACCAGCCTCAGCGGCGCGGTGGCGGCTGGACTGGGCGTGCTGGCGATGTCGCGGCGGCGGGCCAAGACCGCCGGCTTTACCATCTGGGAAGACGCGCCGCTGCCGAAATTGCCGGACCTCTATCGCAATATTTATATTCGCGAAGGCGGCGCGCGGGCGGCTTACGAGCAACTGGCCGACGATATTGCGGTGGCGCTCGATGGCAAGCGCGCGGGTTCGGCCAAGACGATGCCGTCCATCGGGCTGGTCCGCGAGAACGATTCGGCGGCATAGTTCGTCGCCCGTGTTAGGCGTCGTCGCGTAACCGTCGCGGTTCAGCTTTGCGCGAAACCGGAGCGTTGCGCCCAGCCGGTCATTCGTCGCTCCAGGATGGCCATCGCGGCGTACATGACGATGCCTTCGATCGCCAGCGCGACCAGGCCGGCGAAGATCAGTGGCACCTGAAACTGTGCCTGTGCCTGCAACATCAGATTACCGATGCCGTAATTGGATGCGACGCTTTCCGAGATCACCGAGCCGACAAAGGCCAGGGTGATCGCGACTTTCAGCGAGCCGAAGAAGTAAGGCAGGGTGCGCGGGATACCGACCTTGCGCATGATATCGAGCTTTGATGCGCCGAGTGCCTTCAGCACGTCCTCGAGTTCGGGCTCGATCGTCGCCAGTCCGGTCGCAACATTGACGACGATCGGGAAAAACGAAATCAGGAACGCGGTCAGCACGGCCGGCACCGCGCCAATGCCGAACCAAAGTACCAAAATCGGCACCAAGGCGACTTTCGGGATGGCGTTGAAGCCGATCATCAAGGGATAGAGGCCGGCATAGATCGCGCGCGACCAGCCGATCAACAAACCGAGCAACAGACCGAAGCCGACCGCCATGCCGAAACCGATCAGCGTGGTTTCCAGCGTGATCCAGGAGTTGCGCGCCAGAGGGATGGCGTAATCGACGAATGCTTGCGCCACGGCGGTTGGCGGCGGCAGGAAGAACACCGGAATCTTGAAGAAGTGTACCGCGCCTTCCCACACCGCCAGCAGGCCGATGGTGAACAGCCAGGGCGATGCCTTGATGAGAAGATTGGTGCGCGTCATTGCCGGGCCTTGACGATATGGCCGCGCAATTCATGCACGGTGTCGGTGAATTCCGGCGTGAAGGTGACTTCGAGATCGCGCGGCCGCGGCAAGTCGATCTGGCGCTCGACGAGGATGCGGCCCGGCCGCGACGACATCACGAAGACGCGGTCGGCGAGAAATACGGCTTCGCGCAGGTCGTGAGTCACCAGAATGACGGTGATCTTGCGCGCCGCTTGCAGGTCGCGAATGACGCACCACAATTCTTCGCGCGTGAAGGCATCGAGCGCGCCGAATGGCTCGTCCAGCATCAGCAGTTGCGGCTCGTGGATCAGCGCCCGGCATAACGATGTGCGCTGCTGCATGCCGCCGGACAATTCCCACGGAAATTTGTCGCTCTGGCCGGCCAGCCCGACCGACGCCAGCAGCGCTTCGGCGCGCTCGCGAAACTCCGCCTTGCGCCGGCGGATTTCGCCGCGATAGGGCGGGACGATTTCGAGCGGCAGCAGCAGGTTTTCCATTGTGGTGCGCCAAGGCAATAGCGTCGGCGCCTGGAAGGCCATGCCGGCGATCTTGACCGGCGCCTTCACCGGCGTGCCTGCCACCGTGACGCTACCGAGATGCGGAAACTGCAGGCCGGTGGCGAGCTTCATCAGGGTGGATTTGCCGCAGCCGGACGGGCCGACCACGGCGGCGAATTCGCCTTTTCGCACCGTCAGCGACAGACCCTCGACCGCCAGCGCGGACCCCGCGCCGGCATAGCCGTGGCTGACATTATCGAGCGTGACGAAATCGGTCACGGTCTAGTTGAACTTCCGGTCTGCGGCCGGCGGCAGGAACGAGGCGTCGAAGACATCGGAGGGCTTCGGCTTGGCGTTCTTCCACTTGTAGGTCAGGCCGATCTGATCGATCGCCTTGGCCAGACGGGCGTCGTCGACGCCGCCGTAACCGTTGGCCTTGACCTCGGCGGTCACGATATTGTCGCGGATCGCCATGTTCAGCCGTTCAAGCTCGGTCGACTTCTTGGCGATGTCGTTGCGTTTGAGCACCGAGTCGACCGCAGTCGCCGGCGACTTCACGGTCTCTTTCAGGCCCTTGAGATAAGCCCTCAGGAAGCCCTTGACCGCGTCGGGATGATCGGCGGCGAATTTGGCGTTCACGATGACGGCGTTACCGTAGAGATTGACGCCGTAATCGGCCATCAGCAGCACGGTGATGTCATCGACCGGCACGCCTTTGTCCTTCAGGTTGATGAAGGACGAAAACGAGAAGCCGGTGATGGCGTCGACCTGGCCGGCCGCCAGCATCGGTTCGCGCACCGGGAAACCGACGTTTTCGATGGTGACCTTGGAAGCGTCGATGCCATTGGCCTGCACGAAGATCGGCCATTGCGCGTAAGCGCCGTCCGGCGCCGGCGCGCCGAGTTTCTTGCCTTCGAGGTCCTTCGGCTTGATGACGCCGCGGCTCTTTCGGCCGACAATGGCGAAGGGTGGCTTGTTGTAGACCATGAAGATCGCCTTGACCGGCGCCGTCGGATTGGCGTCGCGGAACCGGGTCAGCGAATTGATGTCGGCAAAGCCCATGTCATAGGTGCCGGAGGCAACCCGGTTGATCGGCTCAACTGAGCCGGCCGCCGAGTCGATGCTGACGTTGAGGCCTTCGGCTTTGTAGTAGCCCTTATCGAGCGGCAGCAGGAAGGTTGCCGACGGTCCCTCGAACTTGAAGTCGAGGCTGAACTTGATGATGGTTTCGGCCGCCGAGGCGCTGCCGGCGATCGTGGCGGTCGCCAGGATGCCCGTGAATACCGCCGCGATTGCCGTCCGCCCGACGCGAAAAACCCGCATAACTCTCTTCCTTTCTGCGGTCCGCGCACCTTGCCGTGCGTCTCGACCGGTATTGTTCGCCGATGATCTCATGCCGCCTAATCCCGAGGCATTGAGGGGCTTGCGGCACCGCCAAGCCACGGTGAACTCCAGCAAAGAACATGCCGCTTCAAAGAGCAAGATATCGAAGCGCAATATGTAGGCATGAGCGTTTCGGTGGCGCACATTGCCGCATCCTTGGGCACACTGAGCCGGTCTGCCCGTATGACTGAGAAATTGGCCGCCATCGGCGGGAGGCGAATGGGCGTTGGCGCGGCGGTTTTACGGTCGATGTCCGGATCTCGGTGCGCACGGGCTTGCGCGACATAGAGTCGCGGCATTGGCGCAATGTCGGGTTCCAGCGCAGGGGTGGCGTTTACGAAACGTTTATACTTCAGGCTCCGAACCCAGGGAGATCGTCATGCGTCATTTTAAGGGTCTGATCGCCGCCGGACTGGCCGCCACGGTGCTGCTCGGTTCGGTCGGGGTGAACTCCGCCGAAGCCCGCAGCCGCCATCATCACAGCCGCGCTAACGCGGCGGCACTCGGCGCCGTCCTTGGCGTGTTCGGCACCATTGCGGCGCTGGCCGCGCGGGACCGCTATCGCGATGGCTACTACTATTACGGCCCCGGTCCTTATTATGGCGGCCCGTACGCCTACGCGCCGGCGCCGCGTTATTATTACTACCGGCACCGGTATTGGCACCATCGCCACTGGTAACCATGCCCTGACCGACGATCGAGGATCGTCGAATTCGGCTCGCCGGACGCGGCATTGATCGCTTTTGCAACCGGATCGGTTACAGTTTGGCATGGCTGATTCGGTTAACCGGCTTCATGCTGCCGTGATTGCCGCGCGGGACGCGGATCCGACGACATCGCGCACCGCGCGTTTGTTGCGGTCCGGCCGTGCCAAAATCGCCAAAAAGCTCGGTGAAGAAGCGGTCGAAGTCGTGATCGACGCCATGCATGGCCAGACCGAGGCCGTGGTCCGGGAAAGCGCCGACCTGATCTACAATCTGGTGGTGCTGTGGGTCCATGCCGGGATCAATCCCGACGACGTCTGGGCCGAGATGAACCGTCGCGAGCAGATGCTCGGCATTGCCGAGAAATTGCCAAAAGACACGGTCCCGGCTACGTCACGGCGGAAAGTCGTGCCGCTGGAAGGTCGGCGTGCGCCCAAACGACGCTGAATTGCGTCATCGGGCCGCGCCGATAAACTCCGTCGCCGATCCGTCACAATTTCCCGTCACATAGTCCCCATGAGTGCCGAATGACCCTTGAGGCCACACAGTCGCGCAACCTGCTGCGCCGTCTTTACGACTGGTGCGTGGAAGCCGCCCATAAACCGCATGCGATGTGGACCATGGGCGCGATCGCTTTCGCGGAAAGCTCGTTTTTTCCGATTCCGCCCGACGTGATGTTGATCCCGATGGCGCTGGCGCGGCCGCAGCGCGCTTACGTGATGGCGGTCTGGTGCACCGTTGCCTCGGTGCTGGGCGGTGTCGTCGGCTACGCCATTGGCGCGCTGCTCTACGATTCCGTCGGCGCCTGGCTGATCCATCTCTATGGTTATGGCGATAAGGTTGAGACCTTCCGTGCTGCTTACGCGCAATGGGGCGCCTGGATCATTCTGCTCAAAGGCCTGACGCCGATCCCTTACAAGATCGTCACCATCACCTCGGGCTTCGCCGGCTATAATTTCGTTCTTTTCATCGTGTTTTCGGTGATCGCTCGGGCCGGCCGCTTTTTCATGCTGGCCTTCCTGCTGCACCGTTATGGCGAACAGGCCCGGCACATCATTGAAAAGCGACTTGGCCTCTGGGTCACGCTCGGCGCGGCCGTCATCGTGCTCGGTCTGGTGATCGCGATCTATTTGATCTAACCTGTCGGTCAGTCCTTACCGCCGCTGCCCCGTATGGCGTTTATCGCCGGGGCGCGGCCTTGCGGCAGCAGAGCGGTTCTGCGGCGGCGACATGAAAATGAATTCGAGCGGGCTCCGAACGGGGCGGTCGAATGGGGCGGCCCGATCGGGCAGGCCAAATTAGGCGGGCAATGCGCACGAAGAATTTGGACGATGCAGCGATCTTGATTGACCGGCCTGTCGCGACAGCGCGTCGCCGCCGGCTCGCTTGCGTCGTGCTGCTCGCGGCGGGTTGCGCGATATCTCCCGGCATAATGACGGGTTCGGCCTTTAGCCAGACGACGGCTCCGGCCGCGCCGCCGCAGAATCCGCCGGTCAAGAGCGATCCGCCCGGTTTTCTCGATGCTTTTGGCAAATGGCTGTCGGACCAGGCCGACAATCTCAATTCGTCGTTCAAGGATGCCGGCAAGCAGGTGCAGTCTCTGGGCAAGGAAGCCGGCAGCGCCGCCCAGTCCACGGTCGAAGGCGCCAAGGACGCGGCCGATGCGATGGTGCGCGCCCGCGTGGTCAGCGGTCATGAGAAATGCCGCGTCGCACCCAATGGCGCGCCCGATTGCGTGGCTGCGGCGACCGCAATCTGCAAGGCCAAGGGCTTCGAGAGCGGCAAGAGCGCCGATATGACCACCGCCGTGGTTTGCCCGCCATCGGTTTATATTGCCGGCCGCAACAGCGGGCCTGAGTGCCGGACCGAAACCTTCGTGTCCCGCGCGCTCTGCCAATAGACTTGGGCCACTGGGCGTTTCCGGCCTGTTCCGACACCGCGGCGCGGACGCTTGTTTCAACGCCTGGCCTGTGGTCCCCTTTTGTCAAAGCCGGATAACAACCGGCGGCCAACAGGGAGCGCGACGCCGGTGAATCTTCATTCCAAATTACTCGAACGCGAAGCGGCCGGTCATCCAGTCACGGTCGGCGTCATCGGCGCCGGCAAATTCGGCACGATGTTTCTGTCGCAGGCGCGCTTGACCGCCGGCATGCATGTCGTCGGCGTCGCCGATCTCGATGTCGGCCGTGCGCGCCGTCAACTCGACACCGCCGGTTGGCCGGCCCCGCTTTATGCCGCAGCCTCGCTCGACGATGCCGTCGCCAGGCGCACGACCTTCGTCGGCGACGATGCCGATGCGATGATCGCCGATCCGCGTATCGAGGTGATCGTGGAGGCGACCGGCGTGCCCGGCGCCGGCATCCATCATTGTCTGCAGGCCATCGCCAACGGCAAGCATATCGTCATGGTCAATGTCGAAGCCGACGCGGTAGCCGGCCCGCTGTTAGCGCGCAAGGCGAAGGCCGCCGGCGTGGTGTATTCGCTGGCCTGGGGCGATCAGCCGGCCTTGATCTGTGAGCAGGTCGACTGGGCGCGGGCCGCCGGTTTCAAGGTGATCTCGGCGGGCAAGGGCACTCGCTACGAGCCGCATTATCACAAGTCCAATCCCGACAATGTCTGGGACATTCTCGACAAATATCTCAACATCACGGATCGCAAGTCGATCAATCCGAAGATGTTCAATTCCTTCGTTGACGGTACCAAGTCCGGCATCGAGATGACGGCGGTATGCAACGCGACCGGCCTGCTGCCGCAGTCGGATGGCTTGCATTTTCCGCCGGCGACGCGGTTCGAACTCGCCGATATCTGCAAGCCTGTAAGTGAGGGTGGGACGCTCGAGAAAGAGGGCGTCACCGAAGTCACGTCATCGGTCTATCGCGACGGCAGCGACGTGCCGCACCATCTGGCGTTGGGCACCTACGTCGTATTCGAGGGCGAGACCGACTATGCCCGTCGATGCTTCAAGGAATACGCGATGTTGCCGGACAAGAGCGGCAAGTACGCCGCCTTGTACCGTCCGATCCACATGATCGGGCTCGAGCTTGGAATTTCGGTCGCAAGCTGCGCGCTGCGTCACGAGCCGACGGGGGCGCCGACCGGTTTCCGTTCCGATGTCGTTGCAACCGCGAAGCAACCGCTCAAGGCCGGCACCATACTGGACGGCGAGGGCGGCTTCTGCGTCTGGGGCAAGCAGACCCCTGCCGACGTGTCGCTCGACCACGGACTGTTGCCGCTCGGTCTGGCGCATAACGTCAAGCTCAAGAACGACATCGCCGAAGGCGCGGCGCTGAAATGGTCGGATGTTGTTTATGACGCCGACGATACCGCGGTGAAGGTGCGACGCGAAATGGAAGCGGCATTCGGCCGCCGCAATGCTAACGCGGCGGCGTGACGGAGCGGCTTCTTAAAGCAATCGAGGGCAGCGCCGGCGCGCTGCCCTCATCGATCCAGAAATTCGCAAAGCCGAGACGGTGGCGCTAGCGCCAGCCCCAACGCCAGCCGCAGCGCCGGACCGTGCGCCATACCCAGTGGTGATGATGGCGGACCCGGATGCGGTGATTCCAGCAGTGGCGATAACGGTGACGATGCCGCCAATGACGCCGATGATAGTCGCGGCGATATTGGGTCTTATGGACCAGCGATGACGACGGCACGGATTGCTGGAGGCCGGGATTGGCCATGGCCGCTTGCGCCGGAATAGGCGCTGACAGCGCGAGCGCGCCGGCGGCCAGCGCGGCGAAGATCATTGTTCGATTCATTAATCAATTCTCCTCTCGTCGCTCGTAAGCACTGGGTTAAGTGCCGAGCGACGCGAGGGTTTCGAACAAAATGTCGCAGCGCTGCGGTTTGTTGCCGCGCTAGTATTATTGCACCGATGGTGCGGCGCGTTCGGTCCGTTATTCGGTCTCGATGGTGCTGTCGATGGTGTGGCTGAGCCCGACTGCGTCGATGGTCAGCACCATGCGGGCTTTCAGGGCTTCGTTGCCCTTGATCTTGCCGGAGGCGACGGCGTCGCGGATCGCCTTTTCGATTTCGCGTTGCGATGTGACGCCGACGGTCTTGAGGAACTTGCGCATCGAGGTGTTGAGGACGTCTTCGTTCACGGCGGTTCTCCTGGCTGACGGAATGGTTGCAACCGGACGGCGGTTCGGTGCGGCTCGCCGGCTGGTCTAGCGCCGATGGGCGCCGAAGCGCCATAGCGGTGTCGCGACGGTTTTCAGGCGCATCGTGGCCATGGCCGCAACGCGCTGTCCCGACGAATGGCAAAACTATTGTCGCTTGCCGTTGACCGGACGTTTTGCGCCGCTATTATCCCGGCGCTGACCGGCGGTCGGGCCTCTTCGGGCCGGGCCCAAGGCCGGTGGGAATGCCCCTGTGGCGGAATTGGTAGACGCGCCTGACTCAAAATCAGGTACCGCAAGGTGTGCTGGTTCGAGTCCGGCCAGGGGCACCACCTCCTCGTTCGCGGGGAGATGAAAAACATCTTATTTTCAATAAGATAAATCAAAGTTGGCCCGTTGTCGGCCGGACGACGGCTTTGTGCGACCGCCGGAGGGCGGCGGCTCGGCCCCGCCCTACGCTTTTCGTCGCCCATACATGTAGGCTTCGCCGGCCGCAGCGTGCGACCGGCCGCGTTGATCCGAATCATCGACACGGCTAGTGTCGGCGTATCCTAGGTTTTTAGTCATTGCGTAGTCTTTTCCGACACTCCAAGGCTGGGCATGGCGCTGAAAATCAAGAACCGCGGCAAACCGAAACTGGCTGGCGCCGTGGCGTCGCCTTTGCTCAAGGCCAAGCTTGACGAGGCCGTCGGCCTGCACCAGCAGGGTAAGCTCGAACCGGCCATCGCGCTGTACTCGGATATCCTGCGCGTCGAGCCCCGGCATTTTGACGCCATCCACTTGCTTGGCGTGATCGCCGACCAGATGAAGAATCATCAGCTGGCGGTCGACCTGATCAATCAGGCGATTGCCATCAATTCCAGCAATGCCGACGCCTACTTCAATCGTGGCAACGCGCAAAAGGCGCTCGACCAGTTCGATCAGGCTGTCGCCAGCTACGACAAGGCGATCCGTCTTAACCCGCGTTATGCCAATGCCCATGGCAATCGCGGCATCGCTTTGCAGCAGCTCGGCCGGCTGCCGGAGGCGGTCGTCAGTTACGACAAGGCGATCGCGATCGCGTCGGATAATGTGCTGGCGTATTACAATCGCGGCGTCGCGCTGTATGAACTGGGCCGGTTCGGCGAGGCTGTGGCCAGTTACGACAAGGCCATCGCGCTGAATCCAAACGATGCCGGCATCCATAACAATCGCGGCAACGCGCTGATGCGGCTGCGGCGGTTCGACGATGCGGTGGCGAGCTACGAGCGGGCCATCGCGCTCAACCCGAACGATGCCGCACAATATTTCAATCTCGGCAATGCGTTGGAGGATCTGCGGCGGCTCGAGTCTTCGGTGGTCAATTATGACAAGGCCATCGCGCTCAAGCCGGATTTCGCCGAGGCCTTCAGCAATCGTGGCGTTGCCCTGCGGGACAATAAGCAATTCGAGTTGGCGATTGCCAGTTACGATCAGGCCATTGCGCTCAAGCCCGAGATCGCCGAGTCCTACAGCGGCCGCGCCACCGTCTACAAACATCTCGGCAGGCAGGATAAGTCGTTTGCCGATTTCGACCGCGCCTATGCGTTGGCGCCGGATTTCGTCGGCGCCGAGGGCTCCCGCCTGCATGCCAAGATGTTTCTCGCCGACTGGACTGATTTCGACGCGGAAAGCAGCCATCTGGCGGCGTCGATTGCCAGCGGCAAAGCCAATTCGACACCCTTCGCCTTCCTGAGCATCAATCCGTCGGCGGCGTCGCAATATACCTGCGCGACCGGCTGGATCGCCGCCAATTATCCGGCCGCCGCCGAGCCGGTTTGGCGCGGCGAGATCTATGCGCACGACAAAATCCGTCTCGGCTTTGTCTCGGCCGATTATCGCGAGCATCCGGTCGCCGATCTCGTTGCCGGCGTGCTCGATCTGCATGACCGGTCGCGGTTCGAGATCGTCGGCATTTCGATCGGGCCGAACGACGGTTCGCCCGTGCGCAAGCGCCTTGAGAATGCCTGCGATACCTTCATCGACGCCCAGATGCTCAGCGATGGTGAGATCGCCCAGGCGGTCCGCGAGCAGGAGATCGATATTCTCAACGACCTGACCGGCTTTACCGAACATGGCCGCACCGGCGTCTTCGCGATGCGACCGGCGCCGGTGCAGGTCAATAATTTCGGCTATCCCGGCACCATGGGCGCGGCATATTACGATTACATGATCGGCGATCCGATCGTGATTCCGGAATCGCAGCGTGCCTGTTACCGCGAGAAGATCGTTTATCTGCCGGACACTTATCTGCCGAACGATTACCGCAGTCGCGATCTGAGCGGGCGGGCTTTCAGTCGCGCCGACTTTGGGTTGCCCGACAACGGTTTCGTGTTTTGCGCCTTCAATAACGGCTACAAGATCAACCCCTATGGCTTCCGCAAATGGATGGAAATCCTCAAGGCGGTTGATGGCAGCGTCTTGTGGCTCACCTATATCGGCGAGGCGACCTCGGACAATCTGCGGCAACAGGCCGTCGCGGCCGGTGTCAGCCCGGACCGTCTGATCTTTGCCAAGCGCATGCCATCGTCGCTCGACCATCTGGCGCGTCATCGCCTGGCCGATCTGTTCCTCGACGCCATGCCCTATAATGCCCACACCACCGCCTGCGATGCGCTCTGGGCCGGTTTGCCGGTGCTGACCCAGATCGGCGAATCCTTCGCTGGCCGTGTGGCGGCAAGTCTCCTGAATGCGGTCGGTCTGCTCGAACTGGTGACCCCGTCGCGTGAAACCTATGAAAAGCTGGCGATCGACCTGGCGAAGGACCCGGCGCGGCTGGCCGCGATCAAGGCGCGTCTGGCGGCCAATTTGCTGACCACGCCGCTGTTCGATACGGCCGCCTATACCCGTCATGTCGAGACGGCTTATCAAGCCATGGCCGAGCGGTATCGCGCCGGCTCGGCCGCCGATCATATTTTCGTGCGCGCCTGAGTTTTCGCCAATGCGCCGGCATCGGTTGGCTTATGAAGGCGGGCGCGGCGGCCGGCGGCGTGCGCCATGAATTTGACAACAGCGCTGTCGAGAGATGGCCTGCCGGCCATGGGCGCGCTCGGTATGTGGAGTATTGCATGACTTATATTTTGAATCTGGTTCGCAAGGATCCCGTGTCGGTCGCGGCCGCGATCGTGGTGCTGGGCGGTGGACTGACCATCGGCGGCTTTTTCTTTTTTCAATACGTGCTGGGCTATCCGCCCTGTCCGCTCTGCCTCGACCAGCGCATGGCGTTTTATGCGGGCGTGCCGCTGGCCGCCTTGTTGTGGCTGGGCGCCAATTTCGGCGCGGCCCGCAAGGTGCTGATTCTCGGTTTCCTGGCGATTGCCGCCGTCATGCTTTGGAATACCGGCCTGTCGGCCTTTCACGCCGGGGTCGAATGGAAATTCTGGCCGGGGCCGACTGACTGTTCGGGGCCGATCAATGGTTTCGGCTCGGCTGGTAGTCTGCTGAGCCAGTTGAAGAGCATTCACATCGTGCGCTGCGATCAGGCGGCGTGGCGTTTGTTCGGTATTTCGCTGGCCGGCTACGACGTTCTGGTCTCGCTCGGCCTTTGCCTGGTCGCCGGTTGGGGGGCCAAGGTTGCGATGGCGCGTCAGGAGCCGGCCTAGACGGCGACGCGGAATACGAAGGACGAAAGCCGGGCGGCCTCGTGTCGACGATGAGGTTGACGGGCAGAATCCGCCTTTCGGGACCGTCTGGCCGCCAGCATTGACCCACCGCAAAGCGGGCTTTTCAGATTATAATTATTCTAATAAAAGACACGGTGACCGGGTTTGGGGTGAGCAAAAGCCCGGAAAACGATAACGGCCACGAATGAGAGGCGCGCGTACATCCGGCGTCGCCCGTTTTTCGTGGCCGTCCACTGCGATCCGGGTCCTGACGACCCGTTCGCGGTGCGGTGACGGAGCCTGAGCCGGCCAATCCTGCCGCGCGCCCAGTCTCGACATCGTCGCTGACCCCCATATGGGGTCGCCCAGGCCCTGCCGCAAGTCGTGGCAGGGCATTGAACCAGACGCTGCACTAGACACAGAAAGAGACGAAACCATCATGGCACCGACAACGACCGCTTCACATTACTCGGGCACGGCGAAAACCCTGCATTGGCTGGTCGTCGCGTTGCTGATCGCGCAATTCATTTTCGCATGGACGATGCCGCATATCGGTCGCAATACGCCGGTTTCGACCCTGATCGGTCTGCATTTCAGTTTCGGCGTCGTCATTCTGGCCGTTGTGGTGGTGCGGCTGGTCTGGCGTCTGCTCAACGGCGTGCCGCCGCAGGAGCCCGGCGTGCCGGCCTGGCAGGAGACCTTGTCGAGCATCGTCCACTGGCTGCTTTATGTGCTGCTGTTGGTCATTCCGGTGCTCGGCTGGATTAACGCCGACTGGCGCGGCATGCCGGTTTCGCTGTTCGGCCTGTTCGAAATGCCCAAGCTGATCGCGCCTCGTGCCGCCGGTTGGCAGTTCACCGGCGACCTGCACGGTTTGCTGTCGAACTATCTGCTGCTGGCGCTGGTCGGGCTGCATGTCGTCGCGGCGCTTTATCACCACTTCGTCCGCCACGACGGTGTGCTCAAGCGGATGCTGCCGGGCCACTGAGCCGGCGGTCATCGCGGGGCGCCGCCACGGCGGCGTCCCGTCTCCGGCATTGACGATCAATCCCAGGCCAGCGCGCCGCCGTTTTGATATTCGATGACGCGGGTCTCGAAGAAGTTCTTTTCCTTCTTCAGGTCCATCGCTTCCGACATCCAGGGAAACGGATTTTCGGCGTCGGCAAAGACCGGTGCCAGACCCAGCTGCGCGCAGCGCCGGTTGGCGATGACGTGCATGTATTGCTCGCATAGGCCGGCGTTGAGGCCGAGCAGCCCGCGCGGCATGGTGTCGCGGCCGTAGGCGGTTTCCAGTTCGGCGGCTTCGACCAGCATGGCGCGGACTTCCGCCTGGAAGGCGTCGGTCCAGAGCCGTGGGTTCTCGATCTTGATCTGATTGATAACGTCGATGCCGAAATTCAGGTGAATCGATTCATCGCGCAAGATGTATTGATACTGCTCGGCGATACCGACCATCTTGTTGCGCCGGCCAAGCGACAGAATCTGCGCGAAGCCGGTGTAAAACCACATTCCCTCGAATACGACATAAAATGCGATCAGGTCGCGCAGGAATGCCTGATCGGTTTCCAACGTGCCGGTCTTGAAGCTCGGATCGTCAAGATGCTGCGTGTGCTTGAGCGCCCAGGCCGCCTTGTCGGTGATCGAGGGGACTTCCCGATACATGTTGAACAGCTCGCCCTCGTCGAGGCCGAGGCTTTCGACGATGTACTGGAAAGTGTGGGTATGCACCGCTTCCTCGAAAGCCTGTCGCAACAGATATTGCCGGCACTCCGGATTGGTCAGGTGGCGGTAGATCGCCAGTACGATGTTGTTGGCGACCAGCGATTCCGACGCGGCGAAGAAACCGAGATTGCGTTTGACGGTGCGGCGCTCGTCCTCGGTCAGGCCGTCGCGCGATTTCCAGAGCGCGATGTCGGCCTGCATTGAGACTTCGGTCGGCATCCAATGATTGTTGCAGCCGGCGAGATATTTCTCCCAGGCCCAGCGGTATTTCAACGGCAGCAGTTGATTGACGTCGGCGCGACAATTGATCATCGCCTTTTCATCGACGCTGACGCGGCCGCCTGAGCGTTCGATGACGCCGAGGCCGGCGGCATGGTCGTCGTCAGTTGTCACGATAGACGTTGCGACAGACAATTGTTCGGCGGTGGTCCTTCGGGCAGCCGGTTCTGACCAATCGAGCATCATTCGTATTCCTGTTTTCGCATTTCGTCATGGCCGGGCTTGTCCGGCCATCCACGCATTGAAGCGGCAAGAAGGTCGTACATGCCCGGCTTGAAGCCGGGCATGACGGAGAGAGGGAAGGTTACTGGCAGGCTTCGCAGGTCGGATCGTCGAGCCGGCAAGCCTGACCTTCGATCAGGATCGGTGCCGACGACATGGACGTCGATGCGACTGGGGCGGTCGACACCGCGTTAAGCTTGCCGTCGGTGCCTTTGAGCGTCGATTTCTCGACATGGGTCGCGCTGCGTGAGCGCAGGTAATAAGTCGTCTTCAGGCCGCGATCCCAGGCCAGTTGGTAAAGCTGGTCGAGTTTTCGGCCGTTCGGCGCGGCGATATAAAGATTGAGCGACTGCGCCTGATCGATCCACTTCTGCCGGCGCGCGGCGGCTTCGATCAGCCAGGCCGAATCGATTTCGAAGGCGGTGGCATAAAGTGCCTTGAGATCGTCAGGGATGCGGTCGATTGGGCCGACGCTGCCGTCGAAATATTTCAGGTCGCTGATCGTCACTTCGTCCCATAGTCCGCGCGCCTTGAGATCGCGCACCAGGTAAGGGTTCACTACCGTGAAATCGCCCGACATGTTCGATTTGACGTAGAGGTTTTGATAGGCCGGTTCGATCGACTGCGACACGCCGCAGATGTTGGAGATAGTCGCGGTCGGCGCGATTGCCATGGTGTTGGAATTTCGCATGCCCTGGCTTGCGACGCGTTTGCGCAAGGTCGCCCAGTCCAGCGTCGAGGTGTTGTTGAGGTCGAGCGTGCCGCGCGCTGCGCCGACCATGTCGACCGAGTCGATCGGCAGGATGCCGCGGCTCCATAACGAGCCTTCGAATGACGGATAGCGCCCGCGTTCGGTGGCAAGATCGGAGGAGGCGGCGATGGCGTGATAGCTGATCGCCTCCATGCTCTCGTCGGCGAAACGCACCGCCGCGTCCGACGCCATCGGCACCCGCAGAATTTGCAGCGCGTCCTGGAAGCCCATCAGGCCGAGTCCGATCGGGCGATGCCGCAGATTGGAGCGGCGTGCTTCCGGTATGGTGTAGAAGTTCACGTCGATGACATTGTCGAGGATCCGGATCGCGGTCTTCACCGCGGCGGCCAGCTTGTCGCGGTCAAGCCCTTGCGGCGTGACGTGGTTGACCAGATTGACCGAACCGAGATTGCAGACCGCGACCTCGTCATCCGAGGTATTGAGCGTGATCTCGGTGCACAGGTTCGATGAGTGCACCACGCCGCAATGCTGTTGCGGCGATCGGATGTTGCAGGGGTCCTTGAACGTGATCCAGGGATGGCCGGTTTCGAACAGCATGGTCAGCATCCGCCGCCACAGGTCGACCGCGCGTAACTGCTTGGATACTGCAATCTCGCCGCGCGCGGCCTTGGCTTCATAGTTTTCGTAAGCCGCCTTGAAATCAGGCCCGTAGAGGCCGTGCAGATCGGACGTTTCGTCGGGCGAGAACAGGGTCCAGACGCCGTCCTGCTTGACGCGCTGCATGAACAGGTCGGGCACCCAGTTGGCGGTGTTCATGTCGTGGGTACGGCGGCGGTCGTCTCCGGTGTTCTTGCGCAGGTCGAGGAATTCCTCGATGTCGACGTGCCAGGTTTCGAGATAGGCGCAGACCGCGCCCTTGCGCTTGCCGCCCTGGTTGACGGCGATGGCGGTGTCGTTGGCGACTTTCAGGAACGGCACGACGCCTTGCGATGCGCCATTGGTTCCATTGATGTGGGCGCCGAGCCCGCGCACGCGGGTCCAGTCATTGCCGAGGCCGCCGGCGTATTTCGACAGCAGCGCGTTGTCCTTGACCGACTTGAAAATGCCATCGAGATCGTCCGGCACGCTGGTCAGGAAGCACGACGAAAGCTGCGGCCGCAACGTGCCGGCGTTGAACAAGGTCGGTGTCGAGCACATGAAATCGAACGACGACAGCAGGCGATAGAACTCGATGGCACGTGCCTCACGGTCGATCTCGCGCACAGCGAGCCCCATCGCGACCCGCATGAAGAAGGCTTGCGGCATCTCGAAGCGGGTTTCGCCGCTATGGATCAGATAACGGTCGTACAGCGTTTGCAGGCCGAGGAACTGGAAAGCGCGGTCGCGCGCCGGTTCGATGGCGGCGGCAAGACGCGCCAGATCGAAGCGCGCCAGTTCCGGGTCGAGCAGTTGCAGGTCGATGGCGCGTTTGACGTAAGCCGGAAAATAGCCGGCATAATCGAAGCGCCCTGACAGTGCGGTCCGGTGGACGAAAGCGTGGGCCTCGTCCGACAGCTTGTCGAGTAGCAGATTGGCGCTGACATAAGCGTAATTCGGTTCGGCTTCGATCAGCACGCGCGCGGCCATGATCTTGGCCAGCGTCAGTTCGTCTTGCGACATGCCGTCATAGATGTTGCGTTTGATCTCGATCATGACGGCGCCGGCGTCGGTGCCGTCATAGCCAGCGCAGGCGGTCTCGATCGAAGACGCGACAGCGGCCATGTCGAGTGGCCGCAACTGGCCGTCGGCAAGCTTGATGCGCATGGCGGGTGCGGCATCGGCTGCAGCGATGGCGCGTTCGGCTTCGCGGGCCTGAGCGCGTTCCTCGCGATAGAGCACATAGGCGCGTGCCACCTTGTGGTGCTCGCTGCGCATCAGCGCCAGTTCGGCCTGATCCTGGATATCCTCGATGTGGAAGGTGCGGCCGTCGCCAGCGCGGCGCATCAAGGCGGCGACCACCTGATCGGTCAGTTGAGCGACCGCCTCGTGAATGCGGCGCGACGCCGCGGCGCTCTGGCCTTCGACGGCGAGGAAAGCCTTGGTCAAGGCGACCGTGATCTTGGCGGCATCGAACGGCGTCACCGCGCCGTTGCGGCGGATAACCTGATAGGCCGGTTCGGGATTGTGCCGCGGCTGCGGCAATGTGCCGAGCGGGATGATTGGCGAAACGGAAGACTGAATGACGATGGACATCGGCGGCACCCCAGGTTTTGGGAGCGGGGCCGATCATGGACGCGCGTGACGACGTGCGTTGAGCGCGCACGCGCTTCGGCAACGACCTTCCGGGACACCCCGCCCGTGGACGAATCTTCTGTCAGGGCAGGTCTCCTGGCTTGCGGGTCGTTGCCTTCGTCCGGTCTTCCCGGAATCTCGCGATTCCAGTGACGCTACATGGACATCGGCTCGCCGCTTACAGTTGCGGGGGCAGCTTCGGATTAAGCCCGGATAGGCCGTGACCGAATTCCCTCTTAGCTCCAGACCTTGCGATCTGGAGAACCATGACAACTATATATGGGGCGATTGGGGTGGGTCGTGTCAAGCGGTTGGGGATGTTGTGCCCGCTATGCACCGCCCGAGGGGCAACGTCGCGCTTACGGTTCCAGCTCGGTGTCCCAATAGAGATAGTCGAGCCAGCTTTCGTGCAGATAGTTCGGCGGAAACAGCCGGCCGTTGCGGTGCAGGTGATGCACTGTCGGCTGGAACGGCATCTGCGACGGATACATCCGTGCTTCCGCCATGGTCATGCTGCCCTTGCGCAGATTGCAGGGCGAGCAGGCGGCGACGACGTTTTCCCATGAGGTGATGCCGCCACGGGCGCGCGGAATGATGTGATCGAAGGTGAGGTCTTCGCGGTCGCCGCAATACTGGCAGGCGAAGCGGTCGCGCAGGAAGACGTTGAAGCGGGTGAAGGCCGGATGAGTCGACGGCTTGACGTAGGTCTTGAGCGAAACAACGCTCGGCAGCTTCATTTCAAAGCTGGGACTGTGAACCGCGTGGTCGTAATTGGCGACGATGTTAACGCGATCGAGAAACACCGCCTTGATCGCGTCCTGCCAGGACCACAAGGACAACGGGTAGTAACTCAACGGCCTGAAGTCGGCGTTGAGGACGAGGGCCGGATACCCGGCAGGCGAAACGTGCACGTTCAAGCGCCGCTCCTTAAACCTCCTAGGACAGCCGCCGCCACGCGGCCTATTAACTACTAATAGTGCAGCGTGACGGGATTGTGAAGCGGAGGGCGGGCTCGTCCAACGGCGGTTTCAGGTCCGGGCGGCGAATTGCTGCGCCAGAAATTGTCCGCCGAGTCGCAGGCCATCCTGGTCGATACCGTGGCCGATGCCCTGCGAGATATGCCATTGCACCGGCACTTCCAGCGCGCCAAGGCCCTGACCGGCGTGCATCAGCGCCTGGATCGGGACCACTTGATCCTGGTCGCCATGCACCAGCAGCACGGGAGGTTTGCTGGTCACCTCGGCGGCAAAGGCTTCGAAGCTGGCATTTTCCGGCATGACCAGCATGCCGGAATAACCGACGATCGCCGCCGGCGCGACGGCGCGGCGCAAGCCGACATGCAGCGACATCATGGTGCCCTGACTGAAGCCGACCAGCGCCAGCGCCGAGGCCGGCAGATTGCGGCGGCTAAGTTCGGCGTCGAGAAAGGCATTGAGCGACGGAGCCGCGGCGTTGACGCCAAGCCAGCGTTCGTTCGGATTACGGAAGGTCAGCGGAAACCATTCGCGCCCCATTGGCGATTGGCCGCAGGGGTTCGGCGCATGCGGGGACACGAAAGCGGCGTCCGGCAGAAGCCCCTGCCAAGCCTTGCCGATATCGATCAGGTCGTTGCCGTCGGCGCCATAGCCATGCAGGAACACCACCAATTGCCGGGCATGACCGGAGATGGGTTCCAGACGCGGACCGTCGAGATCAGCCATTGCGCTTCTTCCTTTTCACTTTTTTCCTGATGGATTTCCGGGCGACAGACTTCTTGACGGTTTTCTTCCTGCCGGCCGGTTCGGACTTTTTCGCCGGATCCTGAAGGCCAATGCCGTCGCGCCGTTTAACGACGTGATAGTAGGCCCATAGCAGTTGCGCCGCCACGCCGCGCCACGGCCGCCAGGCTTCCGCCAGCTTGGTCAGCGCCTTGGCGTCAGGGCGCTGGCGCAAGCCGAGTGCGATGCGGGCCGACTCCTGCACCGCGAGATCGCCGGCGGGAAAAGCATCGGCATGGCCAAGGCAGAACAAGAGGTAGATATCGGCGGTCCAGGGACCGACGCCATGCAACGCGGTCAGGCGCGTATGCGCGTCGTCGGCTGCCATGTTGCCGACGGCATTGAGGTCGATATCGCCGTTGGCGACCGCCTTGCCGATCGCCTTGATGGCCTTGATCTTGGCGTCCGACAGGCCGAGCCGCTTGAGCTTGTCGGTCCGGGCCTTGACCACGGCGTCATGGTGAAACGGGTCGAAGGCGGCAAACAGCCGGTCGCGAATCGCAGCCGCGCTGGCCACCGACAATTGCTGGCCGCAGACGATGGCGCACAGCCCGGCAAAGCCGCCCTCGCGACGGCGGACCTTGAAGATGCTGGCTTTCTCGGCGACGGGCACCAGCCGCGGATCGATCCGAATGAGCTCAGCCAGTCCGGCGTGCAAATCGGCGTCGCTGTGAAGGAAATGGGTCATGCCGGTCCGGCGGGTGTCGGGCGAGGGAGGAATTCTTTACATCGTGGCCGGTTGAAAGCTACCCCTGACGGCCTGCCTTGCCGCGAGTCATCGTAACCAGGAAATGGCATTTCCCGAGCGGGAATTCAGTTTCTTTTCCCGATCGGGAAATTATCGAGAAAAATCGGCTTTCCATGAAGTCTTTTTCGTCACCGCTGCCGATCGACGACGCGCTGCCTCGGCTGGCTCAGGCGATGCGGGACAACAATGCGACCGTGCTGGTGGCGCCGCCCGGCGCCGGCAAGACCACCCGGGTGCCGCTGGTCCTGCTCGACGAGGCCTGGGCCAAGGACAAGAAAATTCTGTTGCTCGAGCCGCGCCGGTTGGCGGCGCGGGCCGCGGCGTCGCGCATGGCCGCGAGCCTGGGCGAGCAGGTCGGCGACACCGTCGGTTTGCGGGTGCGCTTCGGCTCCAAGGTCTCCAAACGCACCCGCATCGAGGTCATCACCGAAGGCGTGTTCACCCGGCTGGTGCTTGACGATCCATCGCTGGATGGCATCGCCGCCGTGCTGTTCGACGAATTTCATGAGCGTTCGCTCGATGCCGATCTCGGGCTGGCGCTGGCGCGCGATGCCCAGCAGGGCCTGCGCGAGGATTTACGGCTGCTGGTGATGTCGGCGACGCTCGACGGTGCGCGGGTCGCGGCGTTGCTGGGCGATGCGCCGGTGGTGGAAAGCGAAGGCCGGGCCTTTCCGGTCGAGACCCGATACCTGCCGCGCGATCCGCGCGACCGGATCGAACGCCCGGTTGCCGATGCCGTCGGCCGGGCGCTGCGCGCCGATCCCGGATCGTTGCTGGTGTTCCTGCCTGGCGCCGCTGAGATTCGCCGCACCGAAACCTTGCTCAAGGAACAGGTGCGCGATCCCGATGTCGATATCGTTGCGTTGTTCGGCGCACTTGAAGCCCGCGATCAGGACCGCGCGATCTCGCCGGCGCCGACTGGTCGCCGCAAGGTGGTGCTGGCGACCTCGATTGCCGAGACCTCGTTGACCATCGAAGGCGTGCGGGTGGTGATCGACAGCGGATTGTCGCGGGTGCCGCGCTATGAGCCGGATGTCGGTTTGACCCGGCTGGAAACGGTGCGGGTGTCGCGCGCCGCCGCCGATCAGCGACGTGGCCGTGCCGGCCGTACCGAGCCGGGCATTTGCTACAGGCTGTGGGACGAAGGCCAGACCGGTTCGTTCGATGCCTATACGCGGCCGGAGATTCTTTCCGCTGATCTGACCAGCTTCGTCCTCGACTTGGCGCAGTGGGGCGAAGCCGATCCGACACGGTTGGCATTCATCGATCCGCCACCGGCTCCGGCCTTGAAGGAGGCGCGCGCGCTGCTAACCGAACTTGGCGCGCTCGACGAACAGGGCCGCATTACTGACGAAGGCCGCAAGCTGCGGGCGCTGCCGCTGCCGCCCCGGCTGGCGCGCATGGTGGTGGATGCCGGCGAACAGGGCGCGGGTGTCGAGGCGGCGGCCATCGCCGCGATTCTCACCGAACGGGGTCTAGGCGGCGACGATGTCGATCTGGCGCACCGGCTCGATCAGTTTCGCCGCGATCGCTCCCGCCGGGCCGAGGATGCCCGCGCCATGGTGAAGCGGTGGGGGGGCGCCCTTCCGGAAGCGTCGCGGAATGACGACGACCTTTCCCCCGGAGCGATTCTTGCCTTGGCCTATCCGGACCGGATCGCGAAGAATCGCGGCGGCGGCACGGGGGCTTTCCTATTGGCCAACGGTCGCGGCGGCCAGGTCGATCCGGCCTCGGCGCTGGCGCGGCAGCCGTTTCTCGCGGTTGCCGAACTCACCGGGGCGGCGGCTTCGAGCCGGATCGTGCTGGCGGCGGCGATAACGCCGGAGGAGATCGATGCGCGCTTCGCCGACCGGATCGAGGAACGCGACGCGGTGACGTTCGACGCCGGCTCCGCGTCGCTGCGGGCGCGCCGCTCGCGGCGGCTGGGTTCGCTGGTGCTGGCCGAACAGGTCAAGCAGGTGACACCTGACGCCGGCACGGCGCGTATTCTGGCGCAGGGCATTGTCGGCGCCGGGCTCGACAAACTCGAATGGAGCAAGGCGGCGCTGCAATTCCGCAATCGCGTCGAATTCTTGCGTCAGGCGGAAGGCGACGAATGGCCCGATCTGTCCGAAGCCGGTCTTGCCGCGAGCGTGGCCGACTGGCTGGAGCCTTTGCTTGTAGACAAGACCGGGCGCAGTCAGGTGTCGTCCGGCGAATTATTCGATGCCGTCAGCAATCTGGTGCCGTGGAATCTGCGCCGCCGGCTGGAGGCCGAAGCACCGACTCATTTCACCGCGCCGACCGGGACGTCGGTGCCGATCGATTATGAGGCCGAGCAGGGCCCGACGGTGTCGATCCGGGTACAGGAATTATTCGGTCTGGCCCAGCATCCGAGTATTGCCGGCGGACGGATCGCGCTGGTCATCGAGCTGCTGTCGCCCGGCCACAAGCCGGTGCAGATCACCCGCGACTTGCCGGGCTTCTGGCGCGGTAGTTATGCCGACGTCCGCACCGATCTGCGCGGACGTTATCCGCGCCATCCCTGGCCGGACGATCCGGCCAACGCCGCACCGACCCGACGCGCCAAGCCGCGCGGCACTTGATTGCAAATTGAAGCGGATGCTTAACGGCCCGCTCACCATGCCTGAAAAGCGGCATTGTGTGACAGCGGGCGTTAAGGCCGTTTTCGGTCCGGGCATGGAACATCGATGCGGTAAGGCCGCCGTCGCAATCCGGACTCGCATCATGATTCGTCTGTTTCTTATCGTCGCTGTCGCCGTTCTTGTCCTGGGCGGCTCCGCGGTGCGTTATCTCGATCAGGCGTTGAAGGCCCAGGCGAAAACCCCGGTGGCGGTGGTCGTGCCGGCCGACGCGCCGCGCGCGCCGGTTCATTCCGGACGTACCTTGACGCTGGATCGCGGGCGTGACGGTCATTATTCGGTCGATGCCCGGATCGCCGGGCGTGACGTCGATTTCATGATCGACACCGGGGCCTCGCTGGTGATCCTGCGGCAGTCCGATGCTGCCAGCGTCGGCATTCGTCCGATGCGCAGCGATTTCACGGCGGCGGTTTCGACCGCCAATGGCCGGATCATGGCGGCGCCGGCGCAACTCGACCGTATCGAACTTGACGGTATTACCGTATATGATGTGCCGGTGCTGGTATTGTCGGACCAGGCGCTGTCGCGCAACCTGCTGGGCATGTCGTTTCTGTCCAAGCTGCGGCGCTTTGAAGTGGCCGATGGCCGGCTGGTGATGGAACAATAACCGGCAAGGTCCGGTTGCCGCGTGACGTCGTCCAACAATTTGCGGTTCTCGGGCGTTAGGCTATGAGACTACCGCAGCACGCCATTTTTTGAGGACCTGATGTTTCCGACACCGAAATCCGGGCTTGTTCCCAATACTTATGAATACGAGTCGTCGCCGTTGGTGAAGCCGACCGGCTTTCGCGAGTATGACGCGCGCTGGCTGCTGGAAAAAGAAATCAACCTGATGGGCGTCCAGGCGCTGGGCATGGGGCTCGGTACGCTGATCAGGGAAATGGGCATCAAGCAGGAGATCGTCACCGGGCACGACTTCCGCAGCTATTCGGCTTCGGTCAAGATGGCGCTGATCAGCGGCCTGATGGCGGCCGGCTGCAAGGTTTATGACATCGGCCTGGCGATCACGCCGATGGCGTATTTCGCGCAGTTCGAACTCGATGTGCCCTGCGTCGCCATGGTCACTGCCTCGCATAACGATAACGGCTGGACCGGCGTCAAGATGGGCGCCAATCGGCCGCTGACCTTCGGCCCGGATGAAATGACCCGGCTGAAGGACATCGTGCTCGGCGCCAAATTCGATCTCAAGGGCGGCGGCTCTTATGTGTTCGAGGAGAATTTCCCCGAGCGCTATATCGCCGATCTCACCAAGCGGCCGAAGATCACGCGCAAGCTCAAGGTCGTCGCGGCCTGCGGCAACGGCACCGCGGGTGCCTTCGCGCAGCGGATTCTCGAAGCCATCGGTTGCGAGGTCGTGCCGCTCGACACCGAACTCGACCACACTTTCCCGAAATACAATCCCAATCCCGAAGACATGGAGATGCTGCACGCGATCCGCGACGCGGTGCTGGCGAACAAGGCCGATGTCGGGCTCGGCTTTGATGGCGACGGCGATCGTTGCGGCGTCGTCGACGATCTCGGTGAGGAAATCTTCGCCGACAAGGTCGGCGTCATGCTGGCGCGTGACATGTCGACCCTGCATCCGGGCTCGACTTTCGTTGTCGACGTCAAATCGACCGGCCTCTATGTCACCGATCCGGTGTTGCAGAAGAACGGCGTCAAAGCTGATTACTGGAAGACCGGTCATTCCTACATGAAGCGTCGCACCCACGAACTTGGCGCGCTCGCCGGTTTCGAGAAGTCCGGTCACTACTTCTTCAACAAGCCGTTCGGGCGTGGCTATGACGACGGTTTTGTTTCGGCGCTGGCGATCTGCGACATGATGGATCGCAATTCCGGGAAGAAGATGTCCGAATTGAAGGACGCGCTGCCCAAGACCTGGGGCTCGCCGACCATGTCGCCGCATTGCGACGATGAAAAGAAATACGCCGTCGTTGCCGGCGTGGTGAAGCATTTCGAGGCGATGCAGAAGGCTGGCGAGACATTCTGCGGCCAGCCGATCCGCGATCTGGTGACCGTCAACGGCGTGCGGGTGACGGTCGAGGATGGCACCTGGGGTCTGGTGAGGGCGTCGTCGAACAAGCCGGAATTGGTTGTCGTGGTCGAAAGCCCGGTGTCGGACGCGCGGATGCGCGAGATGTTCAAATCGGTCGACGGCGTGCTGCGTACTTACCCGGAAGTCGGCGCTTACAACCAGACGATCTGATTTTGCGGCCTTTTGGCAGGACGCGCGGCAAAGCTGCGCGTCCTGAACCATCCGCTTCGATCAGGAGCGGTTCATCGTCGGACAGACTGCGTTAGCGGCATGCCGGGATGAGGCCGGTTACATTCCCCAATAACGTCCGGTGCCGCCGATCACGACGACCAACAGGCCGAGCGGCATATTGACCATGATGACTTGCCGGATGCGGTTGAGTTGCGGGCCGGCGGTGGCGAAGTCCTTGGCATCGACGGCGCGCTTGAACTTCAGCCAGGGGCCGTGGAAGAGCGCCAGAAAAAGCACCACCATCAGCAGGCCGAGCGTCTGCATCAGATCGACATAGAATGGCGCGTGGGCGAAGCCGCCGAAGCTGGTCACCAGCATCCAGTAGCCGCTGGCCAGCAGCGCGATGATCGACACCCAGACCCAGGGGAAGAATTTGGCGAAGAAATTGCGCCATAGCGTCAGCCGCGCCGGACCGTCGAGCGCGCCGGCCGCCGGCCGCAGGCAGACATAGGCCGCGAACATGCCGCCGACCCAGATCGTGGCGCCGAGGATGTGAAGAACTAGGGCAAAGGCGGTGGTGAGCATGGCGAGGCTTTCTCTCTGGGGTGCGAGCCGGAAGGCTAGCACAAAGTGACGACGGCCATTTGATTTTTGGCCCCTATCGGCCCCATGCTGAGGAGTGCCCCGATGGGGCGCATCTCGAAGCATGTGACAGCCCCATCCTCCGAGATACGTTGCGTCGCAATACTCCTTGGAATCAGGGCGGTCGAGATAATTTCATGCGCATTGTCATTCTTGGCGCCGGTCCGGCCGGCCTTTATCTCGGGTTTCTGATCAAGCGTCGCCAGCCCGACGCTGACGTCACCGTCATCGAGCAAAATCCACCGGACGCTACGTTCGGCTTTGGCGTGGTGTTTTCCGACCGCGCGCTGGAATTCCTGGCCGATGATGACGAGGCGACCTATGCGGCGATCGTGCCGCATATGGAATCTTGGCGCGATATGACCCTGAATCTGAAAGGCGAGCGCATCGTCATTGACGGCATCGGCTTTGCCGCCATCGGTCGGCTCAAGCTGCTGCAATTGTTGCAGGCGCGGGCGCGCTCGGTCGGCGTCAAGCTGATCTATGATCGGACGATCGCCGCGCTGGATGAGTTGTCGGGATATGATCTCGTGGTCGGCGCGGACGGTGTCAATTCGCTGGTCCGGCGTACTCACGAGGCCGGCTTCGGCGCCAGCGTCGGCTATCTCAGCAACCGCTTCGCCTGGTTCGGCACCACCAAACGGTTCGAGACGCTGACCCAGACTTTCGTTCGGACGGAGCTGGGTTCGTTCAACGCGCATCACTATCGCTACGCGCCGGGGCAGAGCACGTTCATTGTCGAGGTCGACGCCGCGACCTTCGACCGCGCCGGCTTCGCGGCCATGCCCGAAGCCGAAGCGCGGGCGCTGTGCGAAACCGTATTTGCAGACGCGCTCGATGGTCATCCGCTGATTTCGAACAAATCGGTCTGGCGGCAGTTCCCGATCGTTCACAATGCGCGCTGGTCGAGCGGCCATTGTGTTCTGCTCGGCGACGCGCTGCACACCGCGCATTTCTCGATCGGATCCGGCACGCGGCTGGCGCTCGAGGATGCCATCGCGCTCGACAAGGCGCTGGCCGGGCATCCTGGCGAGATCGGCGCGGCGCTGAACGCTTATGAAAGCGCGCGTCGGCCGATTCTGGAAAAGCTGGTGGCCGGCGCCAATGGCAGCGCCGACTGGTATCAGAGCTTCGCCGCGCACATGACAATGCCGCCGGCCGATTTCGCGATGAGCTATATTACCCGTTCAGGTCGGGTCGACATCGAGCGTCTGCGCAAGCTGTCGCCGCGCTTCGTGGCGCAATACGAGGCGCGTGATTTTAGCCGGTCGCCGACATAGGCTTTCCGGCGCGGCGGCAGGGGTTTGAATGGGCAAGGCGTCATATCTATGGCGGAGCCTGGTGGCGCAAATGGACGCCGCGCGATTCAACTGTCCGAATTGCGGCGGCGGCGGTAACGACGTGGTCGATCGCAAATATGGCGTCACCCAGTTGCGCCGTTGCCAGACATGCCGGCTTTTGTTTCGGACGCCGACCGATGATCCGCTCCGCAATGCGTCGTTTTATGAAAATGATTACGTGCAGGGCTTTACGACATCGCTTCCTGACGATGCCGCGCTCGCCGTGATGATGGAGCGTGGTTTCGCCGGCAGCGAAAAGGACTATGCTTATTACATTGGCGTTTTGACGCGGCTCGGTGTCGCGCCGGGCAGCTCGCTGTTCGATTTCGGCTGTTCGTGGGGTTATGGCAGCTATCAATTGGCGCGCGCCGGTTATGAGGTCGCGGCTTATGAAGTCGCGCCAAGCCGGCGGCGGTATGCCCGCGACAAGCTTGCCGTTCGTGTCGTCGATGATATGGGCCGCTGTATCGCGGCTTTGGCCGGAACCTTCGATTGTTTCTTCGCAGCGCATGTCATCGAACATGTGCCGTCGCCGGCGCGGGCTTTCGACCATGCCATGCGGCTGTTGAAGCCCGGCGGACTGTTCGTGTCGTTCACCCCGAACGGCAGCGCCGGTCATCGCGCCGCGTCGTCCGACTGGAGCAAATTGTGGGGCGAGGTCCACCCCAATTTCATCGATGACGTTTTTCTCGATTACAATTTTCGGTCGTCGCCGCGCGTCGTCGGTTCTTCGCCGGTGAGCGAGGCAGGCTTGCCGGCCTCGCCCGAACTGGCGCGCCTTGACGATCTTGCCGGCGGCGAGTTGTTTTTTGCCGCCCGCAAGGCTGGAGAGGCCTGGGCCTGAGGCGATGGCGATATGGCTCTTTGCGGTTTCCCCGGCGCGCCGTCAGCCGTTTCTCATTTCCGCGCGCAAAGTCGGCAGGCCGATGCCGGTCGAATCGAACCCTCCGTCGACGCACAAAACTTGTCCGGTGATGTAGCTCGCTTTGTCGCTGCATAAAAAGAAAATGGCCTCGGCCAGTTCGGTTTCGAGGCCGTAACGGTTGAGCGGCATGTGGTCGTGATAGTCGGCGCGGATTTCCGGCGTATGCACCGCCTTGGCCATCGCGGTATCGACCGGGCCGGGCGCGACGGCGTTGACGCGGATGCCGAGGGCGGCGAGTTCCGCCGCTTGCTGCTTGGTCAGATGCGCGAGCCCGGCTTTGCTGGTGCCATAGGCGGTGCGCAAGGTCGATGCCCTCAAGCCCGAGATCGAGGTGATGTTGACGATTGCGCCGCCGCCGGCGTCGCGCATCATCGGCGCCGCTGCCTGCGTGCATAGAAATGGCCCGGTAAGATTGGTCGCCAGCACCTTGCACCAGTCCTCGTAAGTCACGTCGAGGATCGGCTTGAAAATCGCAATGCCGGCATTGTTGACCAGCGTGTCGAGCCGGCCAAAATGGTTGGCGACGGTCTCCAGCGCCAGACTAACGGCGTCCGGCTGCGACACGTCGCATTCGATCGCGATGGTGTCGTCGGGCCGGGCGATTTCGGTGTGCGCGCGGTGCAGCGTCTCGGCGTTGATATCGAGCAGTGCAACCCGCCAGCCTTCGGCAAGAAACTTCTTGGCGGTGGCCAGTCCGATGCCGCGTGCGGCCCCCGTGACCAGCGCGACTTTATGCTGCTTGGCATTCATTTTTATTCCCCCCTTCGCCGGTTCAGGCGAAATGCGATCGTTTATCTTTTGAAGCCTGCTTGGCCGTCCGGGCGAGGCAAGCCCTTGGGCTTTGCTCCGGTTTTTGCCAGAATGACGGTTAATCGCCCCGGATCAAGCCCGGCGGCGGGTTTGCGGCCGTCTGGCCCCGCTCGACCCGGGTTTCGTCGGATGCGGGACATGCGCTAGATCAAAGAGCCTGAGGTCGGCCTGGGGCAAATTGCCGATCGGCGGCGCCGGTAACGGCGCGCCCTGTGCGTTTCGCCTGATGCGTTTCTTTGCCGAAAGAGGACCCGTTTAATGAGCCACTATCACGCCGTCGTCTGGATCGATCACCGCGAGGCCAAGGTGTTTCACTTCAGCCCGACCGAAGTCGAAAAGCTGGTGCTGCATCCCGATCGTCCGACCAAGCACATCCACCACAAGTCCGGCTCGATCGGCAGTGGCCACACCACGGCCGACCATGAGTTCCTGCACGCGGTGGCCCAATCCTTCGCGGATGCCGGCGCGGTGCTGATCACCGGCGCGGGCAGCGCCAAGAACGAACTGGTGGCCCACGTCGAACACCACGATCCGAAATTGAAAGCGCTGATCAAGGGGGTCGAGACGGTCGACCATCCGACCGATGGCCAGTTGGTCGCGCATGCGCGCAAATACTTCAACGCCGAAGACCGGATGACGCCATAGCGCAAACCTGATCGATTGTTCCGGGCCTGGCGCTTGCGCGCCGGCCCGGAATAGCGATCAGTCTTCCTCTTCCGTGAATGTGTCGCGGTAAGGGTGCGCCGGATAGACGCCGAGGATGGTCAATTCCTTGGAGAAGAATGCCAGTTCCTCAAGCGCGTGAACCAGCGCGGTATCGTCGGGATGGCCTTCGACGTCGGCATAGAACTGGGTGGCGAAGAAATTGCCGCCGACCATATAGCTTTCCAGCTTGGTCATGTTGACGCCGTTGGTGGCAAAGCCGCCCATCGCCTTGTAGAGCGCCGCCGGCAAATTGCGCACCCTGAATACGAAAGTGGTGACAACCTTGCCATTGCCGGGCTCGGCCCATTTCTTTTCCGGCGACAGCACGACGAAGCGGGTGGTCGAGTTGGCTTCGTCCTCGACATTTTCCTTGAGAATATCGAGGCCATAAATCTCGGCGGCCAGCCGCGAGGCTATCGCGGCGCGCGTCGGGTCGTTGGCTTCGGCGACTTCACGCGCCGAGCCAGCGGTATCGGCGGCAACGATCGGCTTGAGCTTCAAGTCGCGGATGACGTTGCGGCACTGGCCAAGCGCCATGACGTGGCTCTGCACCGACTCGATGGTCTGCAGCGATGCGCCCTTCGGCGCCATCAATTGATTGCGGATCGGCAGAAACCATTCGCCGATGATGTGCAGCTTGGCGGTCGGCATCAGATGATGGATGTCGGCGACGCGACCGGCGACCGAGTTCTCGATTGGAATCATGCCGAGGTCGACATCGCCATTGCTCAGCGCGGTGAAGCAGTCTTCGAAGGTCGGGCAGGGCACAGGCTCGTAATCGGGATAGGCTTCTCGGCAGGCGAGATCGGAATTCGCGCCGCGTTCGCCCTGAAAAACGATTTTCTTCTTTGCCATGACCTGATCCTCGTCTGTTGCAGCAGTCATTGGACAGACCGAAGCGGCAAGTCAAATCCAGACCGTCTCATCCTGGTAGCGCCCGTTGTCCGGTTGGCCTTCAGGATGAGGATTGCGCCAAAATCGCTCGTGCCTTGTCGAGATCTTCCGGCGTATCGACACCGAGCGGCACGCTGTCGACGATGGCGACGTCAATCCGCATGCCGGCATCCAGCGCGCGTAATTGCTCCAGGCGCTCGCGTTGCTCGTTGACCGACGGCGGCAGGGCGACAAAGCGCTCCAGCGCCGCGCGACGATAGGCGTAAAGTCCGATGTGATGGTAATGCGGACCGGGGCCTTGCGCGTCGGCCCGGGTGAAGACCGAGCCGTGCATGCGGCCGGGGCCCAGGCGAGGGCCTGAGACTTTGACGACGTTCGGGTTGGTGAGTTCGGCCGGGTCGCGGATGACGGCTGCCAGGGTCGCGATGTCGACGGCCGAATCGGACAGCGGACCGAGCGCGGCCTTGATATCGGCCGGATCGACGGTCGGCAGGTCGCCCTGCACGTTGATCACGAATTTGACCTCGCGCAGCGGATCGAGCGCCTGCAGGGCCTCGAAAATGCGGTCGGAGCCGGATTGGTGCGAACCGGCGGTCATGACCGCCCGGCCGCCCGACTTTTCCACCGCTGCCTGGATCTCGGGCGAATCGGTCGCGACCACCGCCGGGCCAATCCTGGCCGCCTCGGCGCGCCGCAGGACCTGCACGATCATCGGAATTCCGTCGATATCGGCCAAAGGTTTGCCCGGCAGGCGGGTCGACGCCATGCGGGCCGGGATCAAAATCAGGGTGTCGGACATGGGGCTTGGGGCGGATGACGTGGTCCAGCCCGGCAGGACGAATGTCGGGCTTTCAAGGGGCTCTGTTGGCGCTTATACGGGTTGCCAGAGGCCGGGCAAACCGGTATCTGTCCGCCGCCGTCGTGACCTCGGCGGCGACCCACCCTGAGCCGCTTTGCGTCCCTCCCGGGAGCCGTATTTCGATGAATTCTTTCGAACTGAACAAA
>WGNB01000006.1 GCA_016124795.1 Rhodopseudomonas sp.
CGAAGGCGTGACAAATCCCTTAATAGGTAGCGTATTCAGAGTTTTGACGCGATGCCGGTCCCCCAAAGGGCGGGGGCGGGTGTCGTGTTACGCTTTGCGCTATTCCCTTGCAAGGACACAACAATTCGGCGCATCCAGCGCTATCGGCCGATCAATAGGAGTGACCATCCGTGGCACGTATCGCGGGCGTTAATTTGCCCACCAACAAGCGCGTCATCATCGCGCTTCAGTACATTCATGGCATTGGCGAGAAGATCGCCAAGGACATCGTGACCCAGCTCAACCTGCCGCTCGACCGGCGGGTGTCGCAGTTGACCGACGCCGAAGTGCTCCAGATCCGCGAGTTGATCGACCGCGACTATCTGGTCGAGGGCGACCTGCGCCGTGAGACGACCATGAACATCAAGCGGTTGATGGACCTGGGCTGCTACCGGGGCCTTCGCCACCGTAAGGGCCTGCCGGTCCGTGGCCAGCGCACGCATACCAATGCGCGCACCCGCAAGGGCCCGGCCAAGACCATCGCCGGCAAGAAGAAGACCGCGTAATTTTTTGACACAAGCCCGTGTCGCGCCAGACGGCTGGTTGAGACGCGCGGGCCTTTGAAGGGACTGACCATGGCGAAAGAAGCCACCCGCGTCCGCCGGCGCGAACGCAAGAACATCGCGTCGGGCGTGGCGCATGTGAATGCGTCGTTCAACAATACTATGATCACCATCACCGACGCGCAGGGCAACGCCATTGCCTGGTCGTCGGCTGGCACCATGGGGTTCAAGGGCTCGCGCAAGTCGACGCCCTATGCCGCCCAGATGGCCGCGGAAGACGCCTCGAAGAAGGCTCAGGAACACGGCATGAAGACCCTCGAGGTCGAAGTGTCGGGCCCCGGTTCGGGCCGCGAGTCGGCGCTGCGCGCCTTGCAGGCGACCGGCTTCACCATCACCTCGATCCGCGACGTGACTTCGATCCCGCACAATGGCTGCCGCCCGCGCAAGCGCCGGCGCGTCTGATTGCTCTGTGAAGCGGATGCGCTAACCGCCCGCATCCGCTGCCGCCGAATTTTTCCCCCCACGTGGCGGGTGGGGTGCGCTGGCTAAATCCAGCGCCGCTCAACGGGTGAAGATGTGATCCAGAAGAATTGGCAGGAACTGATCAGGCCGAACAAGCTGCAGGTGACCGCCGGGTCCGACCCGGCGCGTCTCGCCACGGTCGTTGCCGAGCCGCTCGAACGCGGCTTTGGCGTGACGCTGGGCAACGCCTTGCGCCGCATTCTTTTGTCGTCGCTGCAAGGCGCGGCCGTGCAGTCGGTGCATATCGACGGCGTGTTGCATGAATTCTCCTCGATCGCCGGCGTGCGCGAGGACGTGACCGATATGGTCCTCAACATCAAGGATATCGCCATCCGGATGCAGGGCGAAGGCCCCAAGCGCATGGTGGTGAAGAAGCAGGGTCCCGGCACCGTCACCGCCGGCGACATCCAGACCGTTGGCGACGTGGTCGTGCTCAATCCGGAACTGGTGCTGTGCACGCTCGACGAAGGCGCCGAGATCCGCATGGAATTCACCGTCAACACCGGCAAGGGCTATGTCCCGGCCGAGCGTAACCGTCCGGAAGACGCGCCGATCGGCTTGATCCCGGTCGACTCGCTGTATTCGCCGGTGCGCAAGGTGTCCTACAAGGTCGAGAACACCCGCGAGGGCCAGATCCTCGATTACGACAAGCTGACCCTGACGATCGAGACCAACGGCGCGCTGTCGCCCGACGATGCGCTGGCTTATGCCGCGCGCATTCTCCAGGACCAGCTCAACGTCTTCGTGAACTTCGAGGAGCCGCGCAAGGAGCAGGCTGCCGAAACCATTCCGGATCTCGCGTTCAACCCGGCCTTCCTCAAGAAGGTCGACGAACTCGAGCTGTCGGTGCGTTCGGCCAACTGTCTCAAGAACGACAACATCGTCTATATCGGCGATCTCGTTCAGAAGACCGAAGCCGAAATGCTGCGCACGCCGAACTTCGGCCGCAAGTCGCTCAACGAAATCAAGGAAGTGCTGGCGCAGATGGGCCTCCACCTCGGCATGGAAGTGCCGGGCTGGCCGCCGGAAAACATCGAAGAACTCGCCAAGCGCTTCGAAGACCACTACTAGGCTTTACGTCTGCGCCCCGGCCGCGACCGGCCGGGGCGCAGTGTTTTTTCGGCCGGGCTCGCGTCTGGCCGTCGATGGGTTGGCCCGGGCATGAAGCTCCGGCGAACCGGATTAAGCCGCCTTCCGCGGCGTTCCCGGGATGGTCCCGGGGATATACAGGATAGAGGCAGGGAGTTTCGCGATGCGTCACGGGAAAGTTTATCGCAAGTTGGGGCGACATTCGTCGCATCGTATGGCGATGTTCGCCAATATGGCGGCGTCGCTGATCAAGCACGAGCAGATCGTGACGACCTTGCCGAAGGCCAAGGAACTCCGCCCGATCGTCGAGAAGCTGGTCACGATCGGCAAGAAGGGCGATCTCGCCGCCCGCCGTCAGGCGATCTCGGAACTGCGCGACGAGGCGATGGTGCGCAAGCTGTTTGATGTGATCGCGCCGCGTTACAAGGACCGTCAGGGCGGCTATTGCCGCATCATGAAGGCGGGCTTCCGTCATGGCGATAACGCCGCGGTGGCCGTGATCGAGTTCGTCGATCGCGACGTCGATGCCAAGGGCAAGGACTCCGGTCCGGTGCAAGCCAGGAAGTCGGAAGACGAGAACGCGGCGGCCTAATCGGTCGCGCGCGCAACTAATTAATCGACGATAATGAAAAGGCGGCCGTATCGGCCGCCTTTTTTTATGGCGCTTAGACGTCGGCGATTTCCATAGCGGTGGAATCGATGTCGAGCACGTCGCGTCCGTGGCCCTTGTCTGGCGGCATCGTTGTTTTCACGCCGTCGCAACCGGAGCAAACTTGTTAGATATCCTTCTCCTTGTGATAGCCGTCACATCGGCCTGTCGGTAAACTGATATCGGTGACGACCGCCAAAAAATGGCGCACCATTTTCGGGGAGAATTCCATGATCCGCTTTACCGTCGCGCGGCTTGCGTTCAGCGCCGCGCTCGCGATTACTATGTCCGCGTTGTTGCCGTTTGGCGCCGTGCAGGCGCAATCGCCGTCCAATGCCGACCTGGTCGCGCGCGGCGGCTATCTCGTCAACACCATCATGACCTGCCAGAACTGCCATACGCCGGTCGGTCCGAAGGGACCGGACTTCAGCAAGGCTTTCTCCGGCGGGTTGTCCTGGGATGAGCCGCCGTTCAAGGTGACGGCGGCGAACATCACGCAGGACAAGGAAACCGGCATCGGCAACTGGAGCGATGCCGATATCAAGACCTTGATGCGTACCGGCAAGCGGCCGAATGGTGTGCCGATCGCGGCGGTGATGCCGGTCGGTTTTTACGGTATCATCACCGACCGCGACATGGATGCGATCGTCGCTTATTTGCGGACGATCAAGCCGATCAAGAATACGGTGCCGGCGCCGGTCTATCGTTTCCCGGCGGCGGCGCAGGTGCTGCCTGGGTCGGAAAAGCCTTACACCGAAGCGATGCTGAAGGACCCGGTGAAGAACGGTTTCTACCTCGCCACCATCGGTCACTGCATGGAATGCCATACGCCGATGGAAAAGGGTCATCACCCCTGGGACAAACTCGGCACCGGCGGGTTCAAGTTCCCGGGGCCGTGGGGCGTATCGGTGTCGCGTAACATTACGTCGGATAAGGCCAAGGGGCTCGGCACCTGGACCGATGCGCAGATCAAGACTGTCATCACCACCGGCGTCGACAAGGATGGCAACCATCTCAAGCCGCCGATGGGCTTCCCCTATTACAGCCATATGACCGACAAGGATCTCGGCGATCTGATCGCCTATCTCCGTACGGTCCCGGCCAAGGAGTAGTTGTACTGCCGTTCCGGGGCGCGGCCGTTGGGCCGCGTCCCGGAAACCGGACGTCAGCGATGAAATCGTATCTCTATTCCGGGTCGCCCGCTCCGCGGACGATCCGGACTGGCATTTGGAATTACCAGCCGGCGAGAACGATCTTGCCGATGGTGGTGCCGCTTTCGATCTGGGCATGAGCCTGGCGCAGATTGCCGGCGTTGATCGGCGACAGTTCCTGTGCCGCCGTCGTGATGATGAGCCCGGCGTCGATCATCGCCGCGATTTCGTTGAGCAGCTTGTGCTGGGCGATCATGTCGGGCGTTGTGAACAACGAGCGGGTGAACATCGATTCCCAGTGCACCGAAATCGACTTGCCCTTGAACGGCATCACGTTGAAGGCCTTCGGGTCGTCGATCAGTACGAACTGACCCTGTGGCGCGATGATGTCGGCCAGTTGCGGTCCGCTCTGATCGGTGCCGGTGACGCCGGCGACCATCGCCACTTGCGGGTGGCCGATGCCTTTGAGTTGCTCGGCCAGCGGCTTGGAGTGGTCGATCACATGATCGGCGCCGAGCTTGAAACACCAGTCGCGGGTTTCGGCGCGTGACGCGGTGGCGATGACGGTCAGTCCGGTCAAGCGGCGGGCGAGCTGGATCATGATCGAGCCGACGCCGCCGCCGCCGCCGATAATCAGCAAGGCGCGGCCGTCCGGTGTCTTGGTCGGTTTGACGCCGAGCCGGTCGAACAGCATTTCCCATGCAGTGATGCCGGTCAGCGGCAGGGCGGCGGCCTGGCTGAAGGACAGCGTTTTCGGCTTCCGGCCGACGATGCGTTCGTCGACGAGATGGAATTCGGCATTGGTGCCGGGCCGGGCGATCGAGCCGGCGTAGAACACTTCGTCGCCGGCCTTGAATAGCGTGACGTCCGGTCCGACCGCGTCGACCACGCCGGCAGCGTCGTAGCCGAGCACCTTGGCCGGTTCGCCGGCGGCCGGAGCGGCGCGCATCCGCACCTTGGTGTCGACCGGATTGACCGAAATCGCCTTGACCGCCACCCGCAGGTCGCGACCGGCCGGGACGGGGGTGTCGAGGGTGATATCGGACAGCGAATCCGGCTGGTCGATGGGCAGCGATTTGAGGTAGCCGACGGCTTTCATGGGGCGCTCCTGGCGGGTTGTCGTGCCGACATGGCGCGACGGTCGGCCAATGGCAAGAGCTGAGGCAAGAGCTGGCGCAAGAGCCGGGGCAATGGCTTGAGCACGGGCTGGCGGATCGCCCGGGGTCCAATGTCCGGGGCCGTGCCGCCAGCCGGCGGGATTTCGGTTACGATGCAGCAATGGTGGAATCGCAACGTAAAATCGGCCGATTCGGGTCCGATGCCTTCAATCGGCCCGGTCATGGGCCTATATCGGGGGCGCGAAGGCCGGAGAGAACAAGATGAAGTTGAACGTGCGATTGTTTGCCCGATTTTTCCTGCTGGCGGCGGCCCCGATCGCGGCGCTGGCGCTGACCGCTGCTCTGCCGGCCGCTCAGGCCCAGACTTTGGCTCAGGCGCAGACCCAGCAGCTGGAGCGCCGCGTGCCGTCGGCTGGCGAGTTGCGGCTGTCATATGCGCCCGTGGTCAAGCGGGTCGCGCCGGCGGTCGTCAACGTCTATGCCGCCAAGGTGGTGCAGAACCGCAATCCGCTGTTCGACGACCCGATTTTCCGCCATTTCTTCGGCGTGCCCGGCGGCCTCGGCCAGCAGGTCCAGCGTTCGCTTGGCTCCGGCGTCATCGTCGATCCGTCCGGCCTGATCGTCACCAATGTCCACGTCATCAACGGCGCGACGGACATCAAGGTGGCGCTCACCGACAAGCAGGAATTCGAGGCCACTGTCGTGCTTGAAGACAAGCGCAGCGATCTCGCCGTGCTGCGCATCAAGGATGGCCGCAAGCGTTTCCCGTATCTGCAATTCGCCAATTCGGATGCGCTTGAAGTCGGCGACGTGGTGCTGGCGGTCGGCAATCCATTCGGCGTCGGCCAGACCGTGACGCAAGGCATCGTCTCGGCGCTGGCGCGCACCGATGTCGGCTCCAGCAATTACCAGTTCTTCATCCAGACCGACGCCGCCATCAATCCCGGCAATTCCGGCGGCGCGCTGGTCGACCTCGGCGGCAATCTCGTCGGCATCAATAACATGATCATCTCGCGGTCGGGCGGTTCGCAAGGCATCGGCTTCGCGATCCCGTCCAACATGGTCAAAGTGGTCGTCGCCTCGGCGGAGTCGGGCAGCCATGCGGTCAAGCGGCCGTGGCTCGGCGCGACGTTGCAGGCGGTCACCGCCGACATCGCCGACAGCATGAACCTGAAGCGACCGGCTGGCGCGCTGGTGGCCAGTGTGATGAAGGATGGACCGGCGGCGCGTGCCGGCCTGAAGCCCGGCGATCTGATCGTTTCGGTCGACGGCCAGACGGTCGACGATACCAATGCCTTCGATTATCGCTTCGCGACCAAGCCGCTGGGCGGCGAGGCCAAGCTCGCGATTTTGCGCAACGGCCGCGAATTGATCGCCACCGTGCCTTTGCAGACCGCGCCCGATCTGCCGCGTGAAGAAATCACCATCCGGTCGCGGTCGCCGTTCTCCGGCGCCAAGATCGCCAATCTGTCGCCAGCGCTTGCCGATGAATTGCAATTGCAGAACGTCGACAAAGGCGTCGTCATTCTCGATGTCGACAACGGTTCTTACGCCAGCAATCTCGGGTTTCAGCGCGGCGATGTGATCGAGGCGGTCAACGGCGAGAAAATTGCCAAGACCCGCGATCTCGACCGCGCCAGCCGGACGCCGAGCAACGCCTGGCGCATCGTCATTCTGCGCCACGGGCAGAAGATCTCGGCGGTGTTCGGTGGATAAGGCGGGCCGGACACCGACAGCTTTCCCTCTCCCTCCGTGCGCGGAGAGGGGACACAGCGCAACATGACGCCGCGCGCCAAAGCCAGCGGTCCGAGTTTGTTTGCCGCGGCGGGCCTCGATAAGGACACGCCGCGACCGCTGGCGGACAAGCTGCGTCCGCGCAAGCTCGACGAAGTGGTTGGCCAGGATCATCTGCTCGGTCCCGACGGCGCGCTGACCCGGATGCTGGCGACGCGGTCGCTCGGCTCGCTGGTGTTCTGGGGTCCGCCGGGCACCGGCAAGACCACGGTCGCACGATTGCTGGCGCAGGAGACGGATCTCTACTTCGAGCAGATTTCGGCGATCTTCACCGGCGTCGCCGATCTGAAGAAAGTGTTCGAGGAAGCGCGCCGCCGCCGCGAGGAACTCGGGCAGGGTACGCTGCTGTTTGTCGACGAGGTCCATCGCTTCAACCGCGCCCAGCAGGATTCGTTTCTGCCGGTGATGGAAGACGGCACCATCGTGCTGGTCGGCGCCACCACCGAGAACCCGTCGTTTGAACTGAACGCGGCGTTGCTGTCGCGGGCCCGTGTTCTGGTGTTTCGGCCGCTCGATGCCGCCGCGATTGAAAAACTGCTGACCCGCGCCGAGGCGCTGGAGGGCAAGCCGCTGCCGCTCGACGCGCAGGCGCGCGAGGCTTTGACAGGCATGGCCGATGGCGACGGCCGGGCCTCGTTGACGCTGGCCGAGGAAATCTGGCGGGCGGCGCGGCCGGAAGAGGTATTTTCCGCCGCTAAGTTGCAGGAGATCGTGCAGCGCCGCGCGCCGATTTATGACAAGGCGCAGGACGGCCATTACAACCTGATCTCGGCGCTGCATAAATCGGTACGCGGGTCGGACCCCGATGCCGCGCTTTATTATTTCTGCCGGATGCTCGACGCCGGCGAGCCGCCGCTCTACCTGTGCCGCCGCATCGTGCGGATGGCGATCGAGGATGTCGGTCTGGCCGATCCACAGGCTTTGGTGATCGCCAATGCCGCCAAGGAGACTTATGATTTTCTGGGGAGCCCGGAGGGCGAACTGGCGATCGCCCAGGCGCTGATTTATGTGGCGACCGCGCCGAAGTCGAATGCCGGCTATAAAGCCTATGGCGCGGCGATGGCGGTCGCCAAACAGGCGGGCTCCTTGCTGCCGCCCAAGCATATTCTTAATGCGCCGACGAATTTGATGAAATCGGAAGGCTATGGCCGCGGCTATGCCTATGACCACGATACCGCCGAAGGTTTTTCCGGGCAGAACTATTTTCCCGATGAAATGCCGCGCCAGCAGTTCTACAACCCTCCGGAACGCGGCTTTGAGCGCGAGATTCGCAAGCGTTTGGACTATTGGGCCAGGCTGAGAAAAGAGCGGGGCGGGGAATGAGGTCTTCAATCGGCGCGACGGTGCTCGCGGGTGTCGCGCTCGCGGCTGGCCTCGTCGGCCCGGCGGCGGCCCAGTCCAACGAGCCCATCACCGGCCGTTGGGCCGCCGACGCGCTGGCCTGTTCCGCGTTGTCGGCCGATGCCGAGCGCGCGCCGTTGGTCGTTACCGTTACCGCGATGCGCTGGCGCGACGATGCCTGCCGGATCGCGCGCATGTACAAGACTGGCGACACCGTTCATATGCAGGCTTTGTGTTTCGACCACGCCGGACAGCGTTCCATTCCGGTGGCCTTGCGACCGCACGGCGATCGTCTGGCGGTGACCTGGGATCGTGCCCGACACGCCGACCTGCAACGCTGTCCCTGAGGTGGCCATGACCGCGCCCGGTATCGACCTTGACGCCTATTTTGCCCGTGTCGGTTACGACGGGCCGCGCGATAATTCGGCCGCCACCTTGCGCCGCCTGCATGAATTGCATCCGCAGGCCATTCCCTTCGAGAATCTGGACCCGCTGCTCAACCGGCCGGTCAGGCTCGACGCGGCTTCGTTGCAGGCCAAGCTGGTCGACGGCGGCCGCGGCGGTTACTGCTTCGAGCACAACACGTTGTTCGCCGACGTGTTGCGTCAGCTCGGCTATCCGGTGACCGAGGCGACGGCGCGCGTGCGCTGGGCAGCGCCGCCCGGCGAGCCGCTGCCGCGCACACATTGTCTCTTGTTCGTCGAAGCGGAAGGCGAGCGCTATCTCGCCGATGTCGGTTTCGGCGGCAATGTTTTGACCGCCCCGTTGCATCTGTCGTCGCGCGAGGCGCAGACAACGCCGCACGAGATGTTCCGTCTGGTCGAGGAAAATGAGCGTCTGGTTCAGGAGGCGAAGCTCAAGGACGATTGGGAGCCGCTCTATGCCTTCGATTTCTCGGAGACCCATCCGGTCGACTTCGAATTGGGGAGTTGGTTCACCTCGACGCATCCTGAGTCCATTTTCGTCAAGGGACTGATGGGCGCGCGCGCGGAATCGGGAAAGCGTTACGCCTTGCGCGACAATCAGCTTGCCGTTCACAGCATGGGCGGCGGTACGGAGAAAACGATTTTGAAGAGCGCCGGTGAAATGCGCGATGCGCTGACCGATCTGTTCAAGCTGCGGCTCGATCAGCTTGATGGGCTCGATCCGGTCCTCGCGGCTTTGGCGGCACGCTCATGAAACGCGGCGGCAAAGGCGGCCCGCGCCAGCCCGGCGGCGGCAAACAGATGGCGGGTCCGCGCAAGGGACCGCCCAAAGGCAAGCCGACCCCGGCCGGTCGCGGCGGCCGCAAGGACCGCCAGCGGGTGCCGGGCGAGGATCGGGAAATTCGCGGCAAGGGCCGGCCGAGCGCGGCCGGCGCGCGTAGCGGTCGTGGTAAACCGGCCGCCGGCAAGTTCGCCGGGGGGCGCGGTGAACCGCGCGCTGCCGAGCGTCGTCCGCTGGATCAGGGCCGTGCCTTGGCATCGCGGCCGCCGCGCGACGAGCGCTTTGCCGAGCATCCGGCGAGCGGATTGGTGCCGGCGGCGCCGGTGATCTCGCAGGCTTTGAAAGAGGCGACCAAGGTCCAGACCGTGACCGTGACGCCGGACGAAGACGGTATGCGTGTCGATCGCTTCTTCGAAGCGCGGTTTCCCGGCCTGTCGTTCAGCCATATTCAGCGCATCGTGCGCAAAGGCGAAGTGCGGGTGAATGGCAAGAAGACCGAACCGAAGAGCCGGCTCGAGGCCGGGCAATCGGTGCGGATTCCGCCGTTGCAACTCGCCGCGCCGAGAGTGCGTGACGAGTCGCCGCAGGTCCTGAAGGACCGTGCTTATCTCAAATCGATCACGCTGGCCGAAGACGACGACGTGCTGGTGTTGAACAAGCCGATGGGGCTGGCGGTGCAGGGCGGTTCCGGCACCACGCGGCATCTTGATGGCTTGCTCGAAGCCCTGCGTGGACCGGGCGTCGATGCCCAGAAGCCGCGCCTGGTGCACCGCCTCGACAAGGACACCGCCGGCTGCATTCTGGTCGCCAAGACCCGTTTCGCGGCCGCCGCGCTCGCCAAGACCTTCCGTACCCGGGCGGCGCGCAAGATCTATTGGGCGCTGGTTGCCGGCGTGCCGAAGCCGAAGCAGGGCCGGATTTCGACCTACCTCGCCAAGCACGAGGACGAGGAAGACAGTTTTATGCGGGTCGCCGCCCATGGTGAGCGCGACGCCGTTCACGCCGTGACCTATTACGCCGTGGTCGAGACCTCGGCGCAGAAGCTCGCCTGGATTTCGCTGAAGCCGGTGACCGGCCGCACCCATCAATTGCGCGCCCACATGGCCCATATCGGCAATCCGATCGTCGGCGATCCGAAATACTTCAACATCGAAAACTGGGAGCTGCCGGGCGGCATCCAGAACAAGCTGCATCTGCTGGCGCGGCGGATCATCGTGCCGCATCCGCGTGGCGGCACCATCGATGTGTCGGCGCCCCTGCCGCCGCATATGCAGCAGTCCTGGAATCTGCTCGGCCTCGACGCGACCGGCTACGATCCGATCGTGGAAGCCCCGGACGAGGACTAGACGGCGGCTGGTGGCATCGCCATGTGAGGGACATGCTGCCGCGCACTTTGCCTGTCATGTTGATTTTGATGTCGGTCGCGATGACGCTGGCCGCCGTAACGCCGCTCGTGCCAGGTTCATGCGCGCGGGCGCAGGATGTCGACGGCAATTACAACATTATCGCGCCGGAGCCGAAGCGCGGGCACAAGCCGCAGCCTCAGCCCGAGCCTTGGCTGTTGCCGAAATACCAGTCGCCACGCGGCACCCGGCAGCACATTACCCGGTCGCATCCGCCGGCTTACGTTCCGCCGCGCGCGCCGGACGTGCCGCCGCCGATCTATGTGCCTCAGACCGGGCGGCTGTTGCCGAATTTGCCGGCGCTGCCGGGCGCGGGCCCGGGCGGCGCCGAGACCTCGCAGGACCGCGCGCTGCGCTGCGCGCATCAGGCCGGCGTCTACGGGCAGGCGGCGGGCGACCGCAATGTCTATATCAATACCTGCATCGGCCAATAGGCGCGCGCGTCAGATCTCGTCCTTGACCTGGGCGTAGGAGATCACCGCGAACAACGCTGAGCCGCCGATGATATTGCCGATCAGAACCGGCAGCATGAATTGGCCGATCATCTGCCACCACGGCCATACGCCGGAGAGCACAAGAAGGTAGCCTTCCATGCTGCCGGCAATGATGTGGGTAAAGCCGCCGACCGCGATCAGGTAGGTCATCAAGGTGACAACGGCGAATTTGGCGGTTTCGGCGCTCGGGATCATCCACACCATCGCGGCAATCAGGAAGCCCGAGGCGATGCCGCGCAGGAACATCTCGGCGACGCTCAGTTCGAGCAGTTGCCGGCTGACCGCCATCATGCCGTCCAGCAGTTCCGGCGATAGCACCGGCGTGAAGGTGCAGAACAGCGCGGCGAACAAAGTGCCGGTCAGGTTGGCGGCCAGCACGATGCCCCACAGCCGCGCCACGCGCACGACCTTGGCGGCGGTGATGGTGTCGAGCATCGGCAGCATGACCGTGATCGTGCTTTCGGTGAACAGTTGCTGGCGGCCGAGGACGACCATCAGAAAGCCGACGCTGTAACCGAAGCTGGCGACCAGCGGTCGCCACGCTGCGTCCGGCAGGTGGGTTTCGAGGATGGCCTCGGCCAGCAGCGAGAAGCTGATCGACAGGCCGGCGGCGATGCCGGACCACCATAGCGAGGTCGCCGGCCGCTCCATTTCCTCGTCGCCGAGCCGGCGCACGACTTCGTAAATGACCGGCGTGCGCGGCGCCGACATCTCCTCGACGTCTTCGACCTCGCGCCGGCTGATGCCTTTCTTGACGGTCCGGCCGTCTTGCCGGGCGGCCGCCGTTGTCGGTCTCTTGGTCATTGTTGAGGGCCTGCTGGGAGAAGCATCGTTATAACAACGTCCGACCTGGCCGCCCGGTTCCATGGCGGGAACCGGGCCAAAGGCGGCTTGACAGGCAACCAAATGGTTGCATATTGTCATCATGGATGCGGTGTTCAAAGCGCTGGCTGACGGCAGCCGCCGGGAACTGCTCGACCGGCTGCGGGCCGACAACGGCCAGACCTTAAACGAGCTGTGCGCGGGCCTTGGCGGCATGACGCGCCAGGCGGTGAGCAAGCATCTGGGTGTTTTGGAAGAGGCCAATCTGGTCGCGACGATCAAGCGTGGCCGCGAGAAGCTGCATTACCTCAATCCGGTGCCGATCCACGAGATCGCCGAACGCTGGATCGGAAAGTTCGAACGCTCACGGCTCGATGCCCTGAGTGCATTGAAGGCAGCGTTGGAGGCGGGTGATGCGTGATCCGGGTTTCGCTTCGATAGCAGTGTCGGCATTGACCGACGATGCTGCCGGCGCCGTTATGCTTTGCCATGGGCGCCCCGGGCGTCGTGCCACTTGAACGCGCGATTGAGACCTCGTCCCTCTGGGAGTTTTGCGTATGCCGGACATCATGCACAGCCTCAAAATTGACGCGCCGCCTGAAACGGTCTTTCAGGCCATCGCTACGGCCGATGGCATTCGTCACTGGTGGACCGGCGATGCCGCGCTCGAGCCGCGGCTCGGCGGCGCCGGCACGTTCGGCTTCTTTGGCCGCCGCTTCGTCGCCACGGTGGAGATCGTAACGTTCGGGCCGCTTTCGACAATGACATGGCGGGTCAGCAATGCGGCCTGGCCCGGTGACACGATCGAATTCGATCTGGTCGCGCAGGATCGCCACACCCGGTTGAATTTCGCGCACCGCGGATTCGCGCAGGCCGATCAGCGATACGCCAGCGCGACGACGCGGTGGGGCTTTTACCTGTTCAGCCTCAAGCAATATCTCGAAACCGGAAAAGGCATGCCTAATCCGAACGAGCCCGATTTCTAACAGACGGCGAAGCCGGACTGTTGGCTGCATTTTATGCGGCCGGTCGGCGGCACCGCCGCTTGCAACGACACGGCCTGACAAGGGACACGTCATGAGTAAGCCAAGCTTTGTTTATGTCACCTATATCGCGGCGGCGCCGGAAAAAGTCTGGCAGGCGCTGACCAAGGCCGATCTGACCGAGCAGTACTGGTTCGGTTATCGCGTCACCGCCGATGGCAAGGCGGGCGACCGGATGACGGCTTTCAGTCCGGCCGGTCAGCAGGCCCATGACGATCCGATCATTGAAAGCGATCCGCCGCATCGTTTGGTTTATGCTTGGCAGCCGCTTTTCAAGGACATGCAGGGCGAGCGGCCGTCGCGCGTCACCTTCGAACTGGAAGCCTTCAAGGGCCAGACCCGGCTGACCGTGGTGCATGACGGCTTTGACGAAGGCAGCAAGATCTTCGGCAAGATCAGCAATGGCTGGCCGGCGGTGTTGTCGAGCCTGAAGAGCTTTCTTGAGACCGGCCGCGGTCTGCCGTCATCGTGGAATGAGGTGGTGGCCCGGTGCGCCGCCGGCGAGGCATCGTGATGAACGAAACCGGCCGGATCGATGTCACCCGGTTCAAGCCGAAAACCGTCTATGTGATCTACATCGCGTCAACACGAGAAGAAGTCTGGGCGGCGTTGACCGAGGCCGAATTCACCCGGGCCTATTTCTCGGGCTTTGCGGTTGAGGTCGATGGCCGTGTCGGCGGAGCCTACCGGCTGCGCGCGCCGGATGGCAGCGTGCACATCCAGGGCGTGGTGGTCGACTGGTGGCCGCCGGATCGGTTTTCCTGCACCTGGACGGTCGTCGGGATGCCGGGCTTTGACGCGCTGCCGCCGTGTCTTGTTACCTATGATATCGAGCAGGCCGGCGACAGCGTTCGTTTAACCATGACGGAATCCCATCAGTGGGACGTGCCGGACGCGATCTTGTCCGGCGGCCGCGCCGGCTGGCCGGCGATCTTGTCCAGCCTCAAAAGCCTTTTGGAGACCGGACGGCCGCTATCGATTGCGATGGCGCCCCCGACCGAGATGCTGGCGGCAGTCGCGGCGTTGAAGGGTTGAGTTTTATCGGCCGCGCTACTTTTCAGGCATGGCATGGCGGGCGGACAGGACCGCCGGCCATCGTCGCCGGCTTTCGCATTTCGATATTTTTCACCATGTCGCGCGTCGTTCCTAATGCCGTCTTTTGCTAGTAGTTTGTCAACGGCTTCCTCCTATACCGGAAGTCCGGGAGATTGGCTTGCCACTGGCTGTCACGCACTTGAACCATGACGATGATGCTGCTGAGCAGGCCGGCCAACCGGCCGTGCGGCCGCCATATCGGCCGTTGATCGACGCCAGTCCGGTGCCGGTGACGCGGTGGAGCGCGCGTCTGGCCGATCCACAAACCGAACACGACTATCTGCTCGACCGCTTCGCCGCCGACCGCCTGCGTGCCTTGCTGTTGATCGGCCTGGTGACGGTTGCCAGCTTTCTCAACTTTGTCGTCGAGTTTTACGCCTATTGGCATGACGCGGCGGCGTTCAACGCGGTGGTGGCGCTGTCGGTATCGATCGGGTCGCCCTTGCTGGGCTGTTTCATCCTGTTACGCATGAAGTCGCCGCGCGCTCTGGAAGCGACGATGGTGCTGTTTGTCGTCGTCGGCACCGCCGTCCGGTTGTCGGTTTTGACCTTCCACTCCGACCTCACCGACATGTGGATGACGCTGATGGTCGGCATCGTCTTCGTCATCTACCTGTTCATGCCGATCCGTCTGACCGTCGCATCTGTTCTCGCGGTCGTATTTTCCTGCGTGGCGGCGGGCTGGTGGTGGGCGGTGCAGGGCGATGCCCTGCCGGTCGATTTGTATGTTCGCGGCCTGGTCTGGGTGCTGTTGGCCAACGCGCTCGGCTTTGCCGCCGCCAACGGCCTGCAACGCAGCCAGCGCGCCCAGTTCGCCCAAAGCCTGCTGCTCCGCCAGTTGCTGTCGACCGATGCCATGACCGGCATTGCCAACCGGCGCTGTTTTGACGCCGCCTTCGACCGCGAATGGCGGCGTTGCCAGCGCGCTCATGCGCCGCTGTCGCTGCTGATGATCGATGTCGACCACTTCAAGGCCTATAACGATTATCATGGCCATCCGCAGGGCGACGCCTGCCTGCGCCAGGTCGCGCAATTGCTGGTCGGCATTGTCGGGCGGCCGGGCGATCTGGCGGCGCGTTATGGCGGCGAGGAATTTGTCTGTCTGTTGCCGGATGTCGGCGGCGCCGGGGCTTTGAATGTCGCCAACAAGATGATGGTGGCGCTGCAACGGGCGAATATTCCGCATCCGCGCTCGCCGGCGGGGCCGCGTCTGACCATCAGTATCGGCGCCGCCACCCTGCATCAGCCATTCGGACAACCGGATCAACTGGTCGAGTTCGCCGATCAGCTGCTCTATGCCGCCAAGGCCGCCGGCCGCAATCAGGTCAAGGCCGGAGACGTCAAAATCGATCTGTTCAAGATCGACCCGATCAAGGTCGGCGAGACGCCGGCCGACCTCGGGGTGCGTGCGGCCTGATCCGGGCTCAGCGCATGCTGGCGTTGAAGGCGTCGAGCGCGGCCTGGCCGGGGCACAGGTCTTCGGCGCCGAGCGAATTGAGCGGCACGCCCACGGTGTCGAGATGCCCGTGCAGGTCGTCGGCGTTCTTGTCGATATACATCAAGCCGGTCACGATCTGGCCTTTGGCGGCATGATGTTGGAGGAAACCCAGCGCGGCGGTGCGGTCGTGGACGTCGTAATCGGCGGCCAGCTTGCGCAACGCGATGCTCGAGCCGTCATGCTGTTCGACGATCTCGACGCTGCCCGGCTCGTATTTGACCTCGATGGGCATGCGGCTCGAAATCACGTCGAGCCGGTTGACCGCCTCGTTATGTTCGCGCACGAAATCGAAGCTCTTGGTCGAGCCGGCGTGGTTGTTGAAGGCGACGCAGGGCGAGATCACGTCGATGAAGGCGGCGCCCTTGTGGGTGATCGCGGCCTTGATGATCGGCACCAGCTGATGCTTGTCGCCGGAGAATGAGCGGGCGACGAAGGACGCGCCGAGCTGCAAGGCGATGGCCGCCAGATCGATGGCGTTGTCGGTATTGATGACGCCGCGCTTCGACTTCGAGCCGCGGTCGGCGGTCGCCGAGAACTGGCCCTTGGTCAGGCCGTAGACGCCGTTGTTCTCGACGATATAGGCCATGTTGACGCCGCGCCGCAGCGCGTGGGCGAACTGGCCGAAGCCGATCGAGGCCGAGTCGCCGTCGCCGGAGACGCCGAGATAGATCAGGTCACGGTTGGCCAGGTTCGCGCCGGTCAGCACCGACGGCATGCGGCCGTGCACCGAATTGAAGCCGTGCGAATTGCCGAGGAAATAAGTCGGGGTTTTTGACGAACAGCCGATGCCGGAAATCTTGGCGACGCGGTGCGGTTCGATCGACAGTTCGAAGCAGGCCTGGATGATCGATGCGGTGATCGAGTCGTGGCCGCAGCCGGCGCACAAGGTCGAAACCGTTCCCTCATAATCGCGGTGGGTATAGCCCAGATCGTTCTTGGGCAGGCCGGGATGATGGAATTTCGGCTTGGCGAGATATGTCATGACACGTCAAGCCTAGCCCAGAGCCGGTGGCTTTTAAAGAGGGCGCTGCGTTGTCCCCGGCGACGCGGGCCGCTTTCGGCGGGCGGTCAGGCTTTGTCGGGCGTCTTCGCATCGTCCGGCAACGCGATCGGCAGCACCAGGGCCGCGCCCAGCAGCAGCCAGAGCGCGCGCTGGTATAACAGCTCATGGACTTCCGCCATCGTCGCGAAGGCGACGATGGTCAGCACGATCAGCGTACCGGCCATGGTGGTCCGGTTTTGCAAAGCCTGACTGAAAATTTTCCATCCTGAAATGACAAACACGGCGAGGCCGGCGAGCCCGGTTTCCGCGAGCAGCCAGACCGGCGTCGAGTGAATGACCAGCGGCACGCCGGTGGTCTTGATCTGGTTCGCCATGTAAGCGCCAAGCCCGGCGCCGAATAACGGATGGGCGATGAACATGCGCAGACCGTCGACCACGGTTTCGATGTGCTGACGGTCGGACCCGGTTTGCGGCTGACCGAGCAAGGCGATGGCGTTGGTCAGGCCGTCGAAACTGAAGCCGGGTCCGAGATTGTGCATTGCAGCTAAAACAAGCGGAACGGTCGACGCCCACAGCGCGGCGATGGCGACGGGACGGAGCGCGATGCCGGCATATAGCGCGGCGATCAGGACGACGGGAATGGCGATGAAGCCGGCGCGCGAACCGGCAAACCACAGGCCGGCGAAAATCGCGGCCAGCACGGCGGTACGGCCACGGTCGCTGGCGCGCAGCGTCAACGCAGCGGCCAGCGCCATCAGCAGGATGAAGGCAAAGGCGTTGGGGTTCTGCGAGAAGCCGGCGACGCGGTCGCCGAACACCGAATGGGGATGGCCCGCCAGTTCGGCCAGGATCACGATGCCGACATCGAGCACCGCAAGCGCCGCGCCGGCGGCGGCGAAACTGCGCAGCAGAATCTCAAGGCCGGCGTCGCCCGCGCGCCGCACGATCAGCGCGCCGGTCGCGCCATAGCACAGCAACAGCGGCCAGCCGATCAACCGGCTGGTGAAGGCCCAGTCGGTCATGCCGAAGACGGTAAGGCCGTGCAGGAACGACAGACCGATCACCGCCGAGGCGGCGAGCAGCATGGCGTGGAAGCTGGGCACCCGCCAGGCCGGCCAGCCGTGGCCGATCTGGCGCAGGCCGAACAGACAGGCGCCGATCATCACCATCGGATCGGCGAGGTTGACGTTGAGCTGGCCGCTGCCGACCGGAATATAGATCTGGAAGAACACCGCGGTCGCCGAGGCGATCGGGATGACCCAGTCGAGCAGCAGGCCGTAATCGAGACCGGCGGCGGTGCGTGGCGCCGGGGTCGGGCTTTTGCCGACAACCAGCACGGCGGCGGCCAGGGCGACGACGGAAAGCGACAGCGCGCCAATGACCAGACCGACCACCAGCGCCGCGGCGCTCGACATGCCGATCGCCTTCAGCGCGACCACCGCGCTTAATTCGCGCAGGCCCCAGCCGCCGAGGCTGATCGGCAGGCTGGACGCGAACATGATCAGGCAGGACGCCGCGATAATCGGGCCGTAGTCGACGTGCGGTGCAAGAGTACGGGCGGTCACGACATAGGCGCCCAAGGTGGTGAGCTGGATCGCCATTGAAATCGCCGCGCTGCGCAGCATCCGCCAACCGATCGCCGGCGTCAGCTGGCGCAGCAAGGCGAGCGCGGTCGGTCCCCAGGCATAGGCGGCGCCGGCCGCGGTCGCGGCGGTCAATCCCAGCATCAGCTTGATCAGATCGAGCCCGCCGCCCTGAAGATCGAAGGTGAAGCGGCCGAACAGATAGAGCGCGCCGCCGACCGCCAGCGTCAACGACATGAACAGGGCGAAGATGCGCTCGTAGCCGGAGATCATGACACTGGCGGCGGCCGGCACGCCGCGTCGGGCGAGCATGGCGGTGCGGCCGATCATCTGACCGGCGAACTGGAAGAACAGGTTGCCGGCGAGTTGTCCGACGCTCAGCGTCGCGGTTGCGTCGCGCAGGCTCAGCGAAAAGCCGATATCGGCGGCGATATATTTCAGCCGCAGCGCGGACAGCAATACGCCGCCGGTGAGGCAGGCGACAGCAACGATCAGGGTGGGGATAGCGAGTGCCGAAAAGGCCGCGGTCAGCGCCGCGGGCGTCGAGGATGGCAGGACGAAGGCCACGATCCCCAGAACCAGAACCACAGATACCGCCACACTGGCGATTCTCTTCATCATCGACGTCAACCTTATTGCGCGACAGCGAATACGCAACAACAGCCGCTACGCGCGCCACGCCGTCGGCGCAGCGCTTGCGGTGCACGCAACTGGTCTCGTCACAACAGAATATGTGGTGTGCTACGTGAAAACCGTAGCCGTCAGGGGCTTAAAATTTTGTTAAGATATACAGCCCGTGGTGGTGCTATAGCACGGCCTTGGCCGGCGCGATCTGCAAGGCATCGAGATGGTCGATGATCGCCTTGGAGATGAAGCGCGCGGTGATCGGAGTTCCATCGTAGTGCAGGATTGGAACCAGCCGCACCGGATCGATGCCGCATTCATTGACGATCAGCGAGCGCAACTGGGCATCGCGGTTCTGTTCGACCACGAAGATGAAGTCGTGATCGGCCACGAAGCTGTTGACCGACGAATGGAACGGGAAGGCGCGTAGCCGCATCCGGTCGAGCGCGTGGCCGCGCGCCTCGATCATGGCGATGGCCTCGTCCATCGCCGGCGCGGATGAGCCGAAGTAAACCACGCCATATTTGGTCGGCTTCGTCGAATTCGCCTGCAACGGCCGCGGCACCAGGTCCTTGGCGGTATCGAATTTGCGCACCAGCCGCTGCATGTTGTCGACGTAAGGCGCGCCTTCCTCGGTATATTTGGCGTAGCGGTCGCGCGACGTGCCGCGGGTGAAGAACGAACCTTTGGTCGGATGGGTGCCCGGATAGGTGCGGTACGGGATACCGTCGCCATCGACGTCGAGGTAACGGCCAAATTCGCGACCGGCCTCGAGTTCGGCGGCCGTCATGACCTTGCCGCGGTCATAGATCTTGCTGTCGTCCCAGGCGAAGGGCTTCGACAGATGATGGTTCATGCCGATGTCGAGATCGAGCATCACGAAGATCGGCGTCTGCAACCGGTCGGCCAGATCGAAAGCGAGCGCGCCGAATTCGAAGGCTTCGGCCGGGTTCTCCGGGAACAGCAAGACATGCTTGGTGTCGCCATGCGAGGCGTAGGCGCAGGAGATTATGTCGCATTGCTGGGTGCGGGTCGGCATGCCGGTCGACGGGCCGGCGCGCTGAACGTCGAAGATCACCGCCGGGATTTCCGCGAAATAAGCGAGCCCGATGAATTCCTGCATCAGCGAGATGCCGGGGCCGGAGGTCGCGGTGAAAGCGCGCGCGCCGTTCCAGGCGGCGCCGATCACCATGCCGATCGAGGCCAGTTCGTCCTCGGCCTGGACGATCGCGTATTTCGCCTGCTTGGTCTGCGGATCGATGCGCAGCTTGGCGCAGTAACGGGTGAAGGCGTCGGCCAGCGACGAAGACGGCGTGATCGGATACCAGGCGCAGACGGTGGCGCCGCCATAGACGGCGCCAAGCGCGGCCGCCGCATTGCCTTCGACGAAGATCCGGTCGCCGACCTTGTCGGCCTTCTGCACCCGAATGCCGAGCGGGCAGGCGAGGTTGAGGATGGCGTAGTCGCGGCCGATGTGCAGCGCCTTGATGTTGGGCGCGATCAGCTTTTCCTTGCCCTTGTACTGCTCGCCGATCAGTTGCTCGACCGCCGCGACGTCCATGTCGAGCAGCGCGGTCAGCGCGCCGATATAGATGATGTTCTTGAACAACTGGCGCTGGCGCGGGTCGGTGTATTCGCGATTGCAGATCGCGGTCAGCGGCACGCCGATGACGGTGATGTCCTTGCGGAACTTCGACGCCGGCAGTTCCTTGGTCGAATCGTAGAACAGATAGCCGCCCGGTTCGATCGAGGCGATGTCCTTGTCGAAGGTCTGCGGGTTCATCGCCACCATCAGGTCGATGCCGCCGCGCGCGCCGAGGTGGTTGTCGGCGGTGACGCGAACCTCGTACCAGGTCGGCAATCCCTGAATGTTCGACGGGAAGATGTTGCGCGGCGCCACCGGCACGCCCATGCGCATCACCGCGCGCGCGAACATCTCATTGGCGCTGGCTGAACCGGAACCGTTGACGTTGGCGAAGCGGATGACGAAATCGTTTACGCGGCTGATCGGCGCGGGCTGGCTGGTCGGCATGACGTCCCTGCATGGGTCATTTCAAGAAAGAATTTCTGCATGTCCCAGGCGCCGGTCGGGCATCGTTCGGCGCAGAGACCGCAATGGAGACAGACGTCTTCGTCCTTGATCATCGCGCGACCGGTTTTCAGGCCGGTCTGGACATAGAGGTCCTGGGCGAGGTTGAGCGCCGGCGCGGTCAGGCGCTTGCGCAAGTCGGCTTCCTCGCCGTTTGGCGTGAAGGTGATGCAGTCCATCGGGCAGATGTCGACGCAGGCGTCGCATTCGATGCAAAGCTGCGCCGAGAACACCGTTTCGACATCGCAGTTCAGGCAGCGGCCGGCTTCCTTGAAGGCCAGTTCGGCGTCGAAGCCGAGTTCGACCTCGGCCTTGATATCTTTCAGCGCCTGTACCTTGTCGCGCAGCGGCACTTTATAGCGCTGGTCGGGCTCGATCTCGTTGCTGTAGGACCACTCGTGGATGCCCATCTTCTGGCTGATCTGCTCGACCGCCGGCAGCGGGCGGTCGGCGATGTCTTCGCCATTGAGCATCTTGTCGATCGAAACCGCGGCCTCGTGGCCATGCGCCACCGCCCAGATGATGTTCTTCGGGCCGAAAGCGGCGTCGCCGCCGAAGAACACCTTGGGGTGGGTCGACTGGAAGGTGACCTTGTCGACTTTCGGCATATCCCATTCGCCGAAGTCGACGCCGGCATCGCGCTCGATCCACGGGAAGGCGTTTTCCTGGCCGACGGCAACCAGCACATCGTCGCACGGGAAGTGCTGATCCGGCTCGCCGGCATGGACCAGCTTGCGGCGGCCCTTGGCATCGTACTCGGCCTTGACCTTCTCGAAGGTAATGCCGGTCAGTCTGCCGTTGTCGTGGGTGAATTCTTTCGGCACCAGGTAATTGTGAATCGGGATGCCTTCATGCTGGGCATCTTCCTTTTCCCACGGCGAGGCCTTCATTTCGTCGAAGCCCGAGCGCACCACGACCTGCACGTCTTCGCCGCCGAGGCGGCGCGATGAACGGCAGCAGTCCATCGCCGTATTGCCGCCACCGAGCACGATGACCCGGCGGCCGATCCTGTTGATGTGGCCGAACGACACCGACGACAGCCAGTCGATGCCGATGTGAATATTGGCGGCGGCTTCCTTGCGGCCGGGAATGTCGAGATCGCGGCCGCGCGGCGCGCCGGTGCCGACGAAGATCGCGTCGTAATTTTCGGCGAGCAGCGCCTTCAGCGAGTCGATGCGGCGGCCGGCCTGAAAGGTGACGCCGAGATCGAGGATGTAATTGGTTTCCTCGTCGATCACGCTGTCGGGCAGGCGGAACTTCGGAATTTGGGTGCGGATCATGCCGCCGGCTTTGGGGTCCTGATCGATCACCACGCAGTCATAGCCGAGCGGCGCCAGATCGCGCGCCACGGTCAGCGAAGCCGGCCCGCCGCCGACCAGCGCGATGCGCTTGCCGTTCTTCTTGGTCGCCGGCTTCGGCATCCGCGCGCTGACGTCATCCTTGAAATCGGCGGCGACGCGCTTGAGCCGGCAGATTGCGACCGGCTCCTTTTCGACGCGGACGCGCCGGCAGGCGGGCTCGCACGGGCGATCGCAAGTGCGGCCGAGGATGCCGGGAAAGACATTCGACTTCCAGTTCAGCATGTAGGCGTCGCTGTAGCGTCCGGCCGCGATCATCCGGATATATTCCGGAACCGGCGTATGCGCCGGACATGCGTATTGGCAGTCCACGACCTTGTGGAAGTAATGCGGATCGGAAATGTCGGTATTCTGCATTGCGTCCTCGAAACGCGCCGGGACAATGATCTCGCTTGGAGGTCGCTTGCCTCGCGGTCGCGCGCCACAGCCGATGGCGGCCGGTCTCTCCCTGCGGGTCGGCTTTGTTATGTCGCCGACTCCTGAGGTGGATATTATTGATCAGAATGGTTTTAGGCTACTTATCCTTGCGTCTGACATCGATTATCCGCCGATGAACATGCGGCTTTCGCACGTTGAAAGCGGCGCTGGCGTTGGCCGGATTTCGGCTTATTTAAGGGGGCAAAGGCCCGTTCTCGACAGCGGCGGCGCCACAGGCTAGGCAAGGCGAGTGCTATTGCAGCGCACAATGCCGGATGCGGTAACGACGAATTTAACATGCCTTGTGAGCAAGGCTTCCGGGCGAGCCCCTTTGAGCGAGACCTGAATGCACGACCCCAAGCTGATCTTATTCGACGTCGACGGTACCCTGATCGACAGCCAGCACATGATCTGCGCGGCGATGGATCGGACTTACCGCGACCACGGATTGGCTGGTCCGCCGGCGGCGGCGGTGCGCGCGATTATCGGCCTGTCCCTGGCCGAAGCGGTCGGCCGGTTGTCGGCCGGCGCCGACCATCCGGTGGCCAGTCTGGTGGAAGGTTACAAGACCGCGTTCCAGGCGTTGCGTCTGGCCGGCACTGTCGCGGTGCCGCTTTACCCGGGCGCGCGCGCCGCGATCGACGCCTTGCGGCGGCGGCCCGATGTGCTGCTCGGCGTCGCCACCGGCAAGTCGCGGCGCGGCGTTGCCGCGATGATCGACATGCACAAGCTCGATAACACCTTCGTCACCATTCAGACCGCCGACACGTCGCCGTCGAAACCGCATCCCGGCATGGTGTTGCAGGCGATGGCCGAGACCGGCGTCGCGGCCGCCGACACGGTGGTCGTCGGCGATACCGCGTTCGACATGCAGATGGCGCGCGCGGCCGGCGCTAGCGCGCTCGGCGTGTCCTGGGGCTATCATCCGGTCGCCGACCTGCAGGCCGCCGGTGCGCATGACGTCCTCGACGGTTTCGATGCCCTGCCGTCCGCGCTCGACCGCCTGTGGCCGCGAGGTTCAGGCGCGACCGCTTCATCTCCAGCCATGGTTGCCGACGATGCGTGAATTCATCGAAGAGATCTTCGTCAACCAGCCGCTCGATCCAATGGTGTCGGCGCGTCAGGGTGCGCGCGTCAATCTGCGCAAGAAATTCTACGAGCGCGCCGATATCGGCGATGACACTGGCGAAGGCTTTCCGCTGCGGCTCGATGGCAAGCAGGTCTTCACGCCGGCCCGTCATGCGTTGGTCGCGCCGACCGCGGCGCTGGCCGAGCGGATCGCGCAGGAATGGCAGGCGCAGACGGACGTGATCGATCCGGCGACGATGCCGCTGACCCGTCTCGCCAACGTCATTATCGATGGCGTCGCCGCTTCGCCGAAGCCGGTGACCGAGGAGATCGTGCAATATCTCGGCACCGATCTGTTGTGCTATCGCGCCGACAGTCCGCCCGGTCTGGTCGGGCGCCAGAACGATTTATGGAATCCGGTGCTCGACTGGGCACGCGAAGCGCTCGGTGCGCGCTTTGTGCTGATCGAGGGCATTGTCTTTGCCGCGCAGCCGGAAGCCGCGCTGGCGGCGGCGAGCGCGGCCATCCCGACCGATGCCTGGCGGCTCGGCGCGGTTGCCTCGATCACCACCATCACCGGCTCGGCGCTGCTGGCGCTCGCCCTGAATGCCGGCGTCTTCGACGCCGATACGGTCTGGGCCGCGGCGCATGTCGATGACGACTGGCAGATCTCGCAATGGGGCAGCGATGCGCTCGCCGAACAGCGCCGCGCCAACCGGCAGGCCGAGTTCAACGCGGCGGCGGCGGTCCTCAGGCTGGCGGCTTAAGCCGGCCGCTCAGCTTTCCAGATGATGAATGGTTCTGTTGGCGCGCCGCAGCCGGCCTGAGAGTTCGCGTCCGATCGCCGCCAGCAGCTTGATCGCCACCGCGGGCTCCTGGGCGCCAAGCGCGGCGAAGTCGGTATCGCTCAGGCTGTAGACGACGATGTCGTCGTCGGCGACGACCGAGGCCGAGCGCGGCCCGGCGTCGAGGATCGCCAGTTCGCCGAAGATCGTGCCGGTGGCAAACGTCACCAGCCGGATCGCGCCGCCGTCCGCCTGGCTGAGATAGGCGCTGGCGCGGCCTTTGGTAATGATGAACAGCTTGTTGCCCGGGTCGCCTTCGCGAAACAGCGTGCTGCCGCGGGCGAAGGTCTCCCGCCGGGTGTGGCGCAGCGCCGCCTGAATGTCGTCGGACGTCAGGCCGGAGAACAGGTCGATGGCCTCGAAGCTGATTTCGTCGGTCGCTGCCGCGGTCACGGCGCCGGCCAATAGTTCATCCTCGGCCCATTCGATCGCGCGGTCGACGTCCTCGAATTGGCATTCCGGCCCGAGCGCGGCGAGCAGACCGGAATCGGTCAGGTTGGCGGCGACCTCGCTGCCCTTGCGCATGCTGAGCGCCAGATGCTGATGGCGGCGCGCCAGCGCCTGCCGGATATCGTTGAGGATGCGCGCGCCGGTGGCGTCGATTTCGGTGACGCGGCGCAGGTCGAGGATCAGCGTGCGCATCGCGGTATCGAACCGTCGTTCGATGTCTTCGCTCAGGGTCTCGGCGCTGCCGAAGAACAGCGCGCCTTGCAATTCCAGCACCAGGATTTCGGTGCCGCGCTTTTCCAGCAGCGCGGCTTCGGCCGGGGTGCGGGTCTTGCGCGAGTGGATCGTGTCGCAGCGATAGGCGCGGCGGATATTGGAGTGGCTGACCCGCACGATGAACAGCGCGACCGCGATGGCGATGCCGAGGAAGACGGCAAAGACGATGTTGATCGTGACCGACAGAATGGCGACGGCCGCGATCACCAAGAGATCGAGCAGCATGAAGCCGCGATGGCGCGACCGGCTGGCGCGGATGCGGCGAATGAGGTCGATCGACCACGGGTCGATGTGTTGGACCGCGATCACCATGATGGTCGCCGACAGCACCGAGCGCGGTGTGTAGCTGACCACCGGGAACAGAACGCCGATCACCAGCATGAGGACGGCGGCGTTGATGAGCACCGAAACGTAGCTGCGCGCGCCGAAGGCGCGGTTGGCGATGCTGGGTCCGATATTGAGGCCGCTGGTGATGCCGCCGACGCTTGCCGACAGCATGTTGCCGAGGCCGAGACGCATCAGCAGCTTGTTGCCGTCGACCCGCGCCGCGTCGGGCGGGGCGACCAGCTTGGCGCAGAGCAGTGCATCGAGCGCGGCGACCGCCGCCAGCGCCAGCGCGCCGCTGACGATGACCGGCAGCAGGCTGACAATCGCCGCCAGATCGCCGCCGCCTCGGTAATTGCGCAGCGGCGACAGCGTTTCAGCCGGGTCGGGCAGGCCGATGGTCGAGCCGAGATGCGTGCCGAAGCCGGCCGCGATCAGCGCATAATAAAGCGCGCTGCCGATGCCGAGCCCGACCAGCAGCGGCGGAATCCGCTTGGTGATCAGTTTCGCCTTGAACATCACGAAGAAGGTGACGCCGGCCACGACCAGGCTCAGCGGCTTGATCTCCAGCCAATGCGCCGGCACGGCGGTAAAGGGCAGAATGCGGTCGAAGCCGCAGACATTGCCGAGCTGCACCAGGAACAGCAGCGCGGCGGCGGCGTTCTGCAAGCCGGCCATCACCGGGTGCGGCGTGAAGCGGATCAGCGAACCGAGCCGCACCAGTCCGAACAGCGCCTGAAACGCGCCGCCGAGAAAGATGATGGCGAAGAAGGCCAGCACCGTGAGGTGGTGGTCGCTGTCGCGCAGCACCGCCGTGTTGGTGTGGACCAGTTGATAGAGCAGGGCGCCGAGAAAGAAGGTGGTGGTGACGCGCGGCGCATAGACGGTGGTGCTGCGGTCGCCGAACAGGACGCAGGCGATGCCGACGGTGACCGCGGCATAAAGACCGGACAGCGCGCCGGCGGCGAAGTAGCCGCTGCCGAGCGAGCCGAAGGCGAACATGCCGTAGCCGACGGCCAGCGGAATCGACAGCGCGGCCGAGACCAGGCCGCCCGTCAGGTCGGCGCGCAGGCCCGATCGTGGCTGATTGTCCATGCGGATATCGCGGCGCGGTTTTTCCGCGCCGTCCATTTCTTCAGGCGATGGCCCGGTCGGGGCGATGGGCGCGGTTTACGTCGGGAGGTGTGGTTGGCAGGCTTTGATGAAACGGTCGCGGTCGCTCGGCGGATAAACTAGTTATGGCCTGCGGACCGGCCTAGCCGGCCGTTATTCAATATACATGAATTATTTGATCGACGCTCAAAAATGGGCAGGCGCCGGAAGCGCCTGCCCATCGCGATCGGGTCGTGTTATTTCGCGCCGTTAAATTTCGCGGGCGATCAGCGCATCGACCGAGTAACGGCCGCCGCCACGGATGACATAGGCCAGGGCAACGATGCCCCACATCAGCGGATATTCGTAGCCGCCGTCGGTCCAGAAGTAGCCGGCCGGGATATGCACGGTGATGACGGCGACCGCCATCATGCCGAAGACCAGCGCCGCGACCGGGCGGGTGAGCAGGCCGACGGCGAGAAACAGGCCGCCGAAGAATTCGATCAGGCCGGCGAGCAGCGCCAGCGAGGCCGGCAGGCCGAGCTTGGTGGCGAAGAACTGACCGGTGGCTTCGACGCCGTAACCGCCGAACCAGCCGAACAGCTTCTGGGCGCCGTGCGGCACCAGCATCAGGCCGATAGTGACGCGGACCAGCGGCTCGGCGAGCGGCGACAACGCGTTGGTGATCGAGGCCAAAGCCGGAATGAGCGGCCGGGCGCTGCTATTGGCGGAAGAAAGGGTCGTGACGGACATGGTTGCCTCCTGGGTGTTGGGTTGGCGGGGCGGTCAGTGCCCCGGCTCATGACCGCTGATTTAGCCTTCCTTGATTTGCGCAACAATCTGCCATATCAGAACAATACTGTTGCGATAATCGGGACAATTGAGAGACAGACCATGGACCGGCTCGCCGCGCTCGAAGCCTTCGTCAAAGTCTCGGAAACCCAGTCCTTTTCCGAAGCCGCCCGGCGGCTGCGCAGCTCGAAATCGGCGGTCAGCCGCCATATCGCGGCGCTGGAGAGCGATCTCGGTGTCCGGTTGTTTCACCGCACGACCCGGTCGCTCACCTTGACCGAGGCCGGGCGCGGCTATTTCGAGCGCGCCAACCGGGTCCTTGCCGATCTCGAGGATGCCAACCGGTCGGTCAGTCAGTTGCAGGCCGCGCCGCGTGGCCGGTTACGCGTCAATGCGCCGATGAGCTTCGGATTTTTGCATCTGGCGCCGGCGCTGACCGACTTCCTGGCGCGTTACCCGGAGGTCGAGGTCGACGTCACCCTGAACGACCGCTTTGTCGATCTGGTCGATGAGGGCTTCGACGTCGCGGTGAGGATCGGCAGTCTGGTCGATTCAAGTTCGATCGCCCGCAAGCTGGCGATCGTTCGCCGCGTGGTCTGCGCCAGTCCGGCTTATCTCAAGGCGCGCGGTGTCCCGCAGACGCCCGACGATCTCAAAGGCCACGATTGCCTGTGCAACACCAACATCAGCCAGACGCGCGAATGGCGGTTTGTGACGGCGGAGGGCAAGCCCTGGCCTGTCACGGTTGCCGGACGTCTGACCGCCAATAATGGTGACACGCTCAAGGTGGCGGCGCTGCGTGGCTTCGGCTTTGTCCATTTGCCGACTTTTATTGTTGGCGAGGAATTGAAGGCCGGCACGCTGGTCAGCGTGCTCGATCCCTTCATTGATCAGGACATGACTTTGAATGCGGTCTATCCGCATGCCCGGCATCTGACGCCGAAGGTCCGGGCCTTTGTCGACTTTCTCAGCCAGCGCTTCGGTCCGGAACCTTATTGGGATCCGGTCGGTTGACCCGGCGCCGCATTAATCGGGCTTCGTTGATGGGTGTCGATGGGTGGGCGCGTCTCGCATTGCGGTGCGGATTACCACCGCGGTGCTTGATGTGAATCAATGTCGGCGGTCATCCATTTCTAAAAATGAAACGTATGGATGATGTGGCATGACGTCGGCACTTAGGGAACATGATTTCGGCACTCTGGCAAAAAGACGGCTCGTGGCGATTGGTGGCGTCGGCGCCGTTCGACCGTGACCTCGAACTGGCTGTCATCGATTATGATGGCGTGCACGCCTTGGCGTTTCCAAGCCGTCGCATTCTGGATGGCTGGATGAAGGTTGGCACCGGCGCGCGGATTGACGTGCGCCCGACGCATTGGCGGGAATGGACCGACAAGCTTTAGGCGGCAACGGAAACTATAATCGAGGAAGGGGCGAGGAAGGGGAATGTAACGGAAGCGGCGAGGATCGATTGCGACAGGCGGGCGGTATGATTCGGCAAACACGCCCAAATTACAGTCTAAAGTCGTTCTTTGCGGTCCTTATCGGGCGCTTCCAGCGCCGCCAGAATCGCTTCTTCCTCGGTGAGCAAACGCCGTAGCGTCTGACGCTTCACATCGTCCGTTTCAGCGGCCAATGCCTTGCGGTAATGCTCGATGTTGAGACGGGCGACAAGTCTGTCCATCTGGCGCACTCAAGGTTTGCCGAGCTGTATAGCAGGTTTTCGCGCGTTTTATACATACTATAATCTGAATTTGATACCTGCAATTTTGCAGTGCGGCACCGTGTCGTTGGACGCGGCCTGAACGGCTTTATTCGCAAACGCAAAAAATAAAACTTTATCGATATCCGCCGTAGCGATGGTGAATCAGGTTCGGCCGGCGTGGCGGCTGTTCAGGCGGGGCGCGAACCGTGATAGCTCAAGGCCGCTGCGAGAGCCGGGCCGATTGTGGCGCCGGCACGCCGGGGGCGGCCGATGAAGATCACGCTGGATGTCACCAAGCTGGTGGAAGAGGGCAAGCTGACGGCGGCGGAGGCCGAGCGGCTGAAAGGTCTGGCGTCGTCCGACGTCGGTACGCTGGCTTTCAATATCCTGATCGGCTTCGGTGTCGTCGCGATTGCCGCCGGCGCGGTGGCTTTGGTGCCGTCGCCGATGACGGCGGTGGCGATGGGCCTCGTCCTGTTTGCCGCCGGGTGCGGCATCGTGCTCAAGCCCGAAACGCCGTGGTTCGTGTTTGGCGAAATCTGCCTGATCGTCGGCGCGCTGATGTTCTGCGGCGGCGTCGGCGCCTACGGTCAGGGCTCGCTCGCCTCGATGCTGGTCATTACCGTGGCGCTGGCGTTGGCGGCGATTGCGGCGCGCTCCAGTCTGTTGATGGTATTCGCGGTGGCGGCGGCGTCGGGCTGCCTTGGCGCACGCACCGGCTACAGCCACGCCACCTATTCGCTGGCGATTTTCGAGCCGGCTTTGACCGTCCTGTTGTTCTCAGCCCTCGCCTATGTCGCCTTCGTCGCGTCGAAGCGGCTCGCCGCCGATTACGAGCGGATTGCGCTGGCGGCGTCGCGCATGTCGATCGTGCTGGTCAATCTCGGATTCTGGATCGGCTCGCTATGGGGCGATCCCCTGATCCTGCTGCGCGGCGAAAGCGGGCAGGTGTCGCGGGCCTCGTTGCAGGCGACCGTCATTCCGGCGGCGGCTTTCGCCGTCGCCTGGGCGGTGCTGCTGGTGGCGGCGGTGCTGTGGGGCGTGCGGTCGAACCGGCGCTGGCTGGTCAATACGGCCGCGGTGTTCGGCGCCATCCATTTCTATACGCAATGGTTCGAGAAGCTCGGCGCGACGCCGATGTCGGTTCTGATCGGCGGCGTGGCGATGCTGCTGGTGGCGCTCGTCTTGCGCAAATTCAATCGGCCGGCGGCGCCGGAAGTGCCGGTGGCCTGACGGCGTCGACTGGCCGCGTCGGTTCGCCGGAACAAGGCCGCTCACGTTCTGTCGGTTGAGGCTTTGCCGATGCGGCCGAGGTGCGTGAAACCGAATCCGGTTCCGTACTTCAAGCCATAGCCGAGCATGCGGTCGAAGCCGATATGCGCGGTCCAGATCAGCGCCAGCACAACGAGAATAAAGGCTGGCAACAGCAGTCCGGCGATGGCCAACGCCAATGGCCCGACCAAAGTGTGCGCGGCGTTATAAACGAGCGCACCGATGCGCGGGCCGGCGAGATAACCGAGGAAGCTGAGGTCTGGCGACAGAAACAGCACGACCAGCAGCCACCAGGACGGGCCGAGTTTCGCGTAGAGCAACAGCGAGAGGGCGAAGACGGCAACGCCTTCGGCCCGCAACAGAATGCGGGGCAGTCCGCTTACGCCGGCGGGTTCGCTCATCGGCCACTCCTGCTGGTCGCCCAATATCAATGTGCCTGCGCAGGCTGCCGAAATGAAATGGCCGGGGCAAGCCCGGCCACCTCATGCAAGGGCTTCGATTGGACTAATGGCCGTCCGGCCCGCCCTTGCGGCCGGTTTCATACAGGAACCAGACCCGCTTTTCGGCGGCGTCGATATAGTTCTCGAGCAGGCTGGCGGTGGCGACGTCATTATGTTCGTCGCACAGGTCGTGCGCCTCGCGCATTGCCGTGATGGTGCGCTGGGTATCGTCGCGCAATTCGGCCAGCATGTCGTCGGGGGTGACGTAATCGGCGTCGTTGTCGGCGATGCGGGTCTTGCGTGCGATGTCGCCAATCGAGCGCAGCGTGTTGCCGCCGATCTTGCGCACCCGTTCGGCCAGCGCGTCGGTGGTGGCGAACAGTTCGGCGGCCTGTTCGTCGAGCATCAGATGATAGTCGCGAAAATGCGGACCGCTGATGTGCCAGTGGAAATTCTTGGTCTTCATATAGAGCGCGAAGGTGTCGGCCAGAATGGCGTTGATCGCGCCGGCAATGTCCTTGGTGGCGTTGCCGCCGAGGTCGGTGGGGGTTTTCAGGCGCGGGGTGGCCTTGGACGCGGACATGGGCAAGATCCTTCGGTTATTGGTCGAGCGGAGTTCCCCATATCAATCGAACGGAACCGCAAAAGTTCCGCTCCGGTTTTCTGACAATCCGATGACGTTTTTGGCCGGTCGATCAGGCCAGTTTCGCCCGCACCGCGACCTCGATCCGCGCCATCACCGCGCCCCAATGCCGCGTCGCGTCCTGGCGAAACAGCGTCATGGTCGGATACCAGGGCGAGGTGTCGCGACGGATCATCCAGCGCCAGTCGGAAATCACCGGAACGGCGGTGAACACCGGGCGGGCGAGCGCGCCGGCCAGATGCACGACGGCGGCGTCGCAGCCGATCACCAGATCGAGACTTTCCATGATCGCCGCGGTGTCGAGGAAGTAGTCGCCGTCCGCGCGCATGTCGGCTTCGACCGTGCGGACCTTGAAGCCGGCGGTCGCGACTTCGCCGGCCGGCGCGCCCTTTTGCAGGGCGATCAGTTCGACGCCGGGCAGTGCCGCCAGCTTGGCGAAGGCGGCGAGCGGCATATCGCGGCGCGAAGTCATGGTCTTGTCGGCATGGCCCGGCGCCCAGTTGATGCCGATCTTGAACGGGGCGTCGCCGAGTTTGTCGGCCCAGGCGGCGACGCGGGCGGGATCGGCGGCCAGATAAGGCACGTCCGGCGGCAATGTCTCCGGCGTGGTGCCGATGAAGCCCGGCACGCTCATCAGCGGCGCCCAGCGATAGGGCGCGGCAAGGGCTTCGGCGTCGCCGATCACCTTGACGTTCTTGAGCGTCGACAGCAGCGGCACCATCGCCGGCCGCGCCAGCACGGTGACCTCGACGCCTTGCGCCGCCAGTTGCGCGGCGAAGCGGCAGAACTGGATGGTGTCGCCGAGACCCTGCTCGGTCACCAGCACCAGCTTGTCGCCGGCTTGCAGCGGCGCGCCGTCCCAGCGCGGCTCCGGCAGCGGCGTGAAGCCGGGCTTGCCGGCCTCGGCGCGGTGTTCGTAATCGGCAAAGCCGCCCGGCCAGTCGCCCAGCGTCAGCTTGAGAATGCCGCGGCCGAGATAGGCGCTGTGCAGCGCCTTGTTGGCCTTGATCGCCCGGTCGTAGGCCGCCATCGCTTCGGTGAAGCGCGGGCTGTCGGCCTCGCCCCGGCCGATTTCGATCAGCCCGAGGTCCTTGAGCACGCTGCCGCGGTTGGCGTCGACCTCCGGATAGGTCGGATCGGTGGCGATGGCCGTGTCGTAATCCTTCAGCGCTTCCTCGGGCCGGCCGAGTTCTTCCAGCAGCGCGCCGCGGTTGATCAGGTCCGGCGTCGAGGCCGGGTTCAACTCGATGGCGCGGTTGAAGCTCTTGAGCGCCTCGGTGGCCATCCCGGCATCGACGAGAATATTGGCGCGGTTGCCGTGCGCGGCCGCCAGCGTCGGGTCGAGTTCGATCGCCTTGTCGAAATTCTTCACCGCCTCGAGCGGCTGGCCGAGCCGGTCGAGCGCCTGACCGAGCAGGTTGTGCAGTTTGGCGGTGCCGGGCCCCAGCGACAGCGCGCGGCGGGCGAGGTCGGCGCCTTCCTTGAACTGGCCTTCCTGGCAGGCGACCACGGCGACGTAATACAGCGCTTCGGTATTCTCGGCGTCGAGGCGCAGGACTTCCGCGTAGCGCTCCATCGCCGTCGGGATATCGCCCTGACGGTGGTGAAACAGGCCCTGTTGCAGGAGCTGGGCAATGGTCGGGTGGCCGGCGGCGGCGGTCTGTTCGGTCGTTTTTTCGTTCATGGGGAGGTTCTAAGCAGGCTTGGGCCGCCATGCCAAGGGCGGGCGGGAGCGCTTGAGAAAACTCCTTTTGCGCCGCATCAAACCGGGTAACATCGTCGGACAACGACGATCAGGGGTGAAAAAGCGGCCATGAAGGACATTCTCGACAGGCTGGACGCGCGGCGCGGCGAGGCCCGCCTGGGTGGCGGGCAGAAGCGTATCGACGCCCAGCACGGCCGCGGCAAGCTGACCGCCCGCGAGCGCATCGAACTCCTGCTCGACAAGGGCTCGTTCGAGGAGCTCGACATGTTCGTCGAGCACCGCTCCGCCGATTTCGGCATGGAAAAGCAGAAAATCCCCGGCGACGGCGTCGTCACCGGCTGGGGCACCATCAACGGCCGCACCGTCTACCTGTTCTCCAAGGACTTCACCGTTTTCGGCGGCTCGCTGTCGGAGGCGCACGCCCAGAAGATCGTTAAGGTCCAGGACATGGCGATGAAGGCGCGCTGCCCGGTCATCGGCTTGTTCGACGCCGGCGGCGCCCGCATCCAGGAGGGCGTCGCGGCGCTCGGCGGCTATGGCGAGGTGTTCAAGCGCAACGTCATCGCCTCGGGCGTGGTGCCGCAGATCAGCGTCATCATGGGACCTTGCGCCGGCGGCGACGTCTATTCGCCGGCGATGACCGATTTCATCTTCATGGTGCGCGACACGTCCTACATGTTCGTCACCGGTCCGGATGTGGTGAAGACCGTGACCAACGAAGTGGTGACGGCGGAAGAACTCGGCGGCGCATCCGTCCACACCGCCAAGTCCGGCGTCGCCGACGGTTCGTTCGAGAATGACGTCGAATGTCTGTTGCAGATGCGCCGGCTGGTCGACTTCCTGCCGTCGAACAACGAGGCGGGCCCGCCGACCTGGCCGTCGCTCGACGAGGCCGACCGCATCGACGAGTCGCTCGACACCCTGATCCCGGACAATCCGAACAAGCCTTACGACATCAAGGAACTGATCGTGAAGGTCGCCGACGAGGGCGACTTCTTCGAGATCTCGCAGGCTTTCGCCAAGAACATCGTCACCGGCTTCGGCCGCATCGCGGGCGCGACCGTCGGCTTCGTCGCCAACCAGCCGATGGTGCTGGCCGGCGTGCTCGACTCGGACGCCTCGCGCAAGGCGGCGCGTTTCGTGCGGTTCTGCGACGCCTTCAACATTCCGATCGTCACCTTCGTCGACGTGCCCGGCTTCCTGCCCGGCACCGACCAGGAATATGGCGGGCTGATCAAGCACGGCGCCAAGCTCTTGTTCGCCTATTCGCAATGCACCGTGCCGCTGGTCACCGTCATCACCCGCAAGGCCTTCGGCGGCGCCTATGACGTGATGGCGTCGAAGCACATCGGCGCCGACATGAATTATGCCTGGCCGACGGCGCAGATCGCGGTGATGGGCGCCAAGGGCGCGGTCGAGATCATTTTCCGTGGCGGCACGGCGGAGGAGATCGCGGCGCAGACCAAACAATACGAGGACCGCTTCCTGTCACCCTTCGTCGCCGCCGAGCGCGGCTATATCGACGACGTGATCATGCCGCACGCGACCCGCAAGCGCATCGCGCGCGCGCTGGCGATGCTCAAGAACAAGCATGTCGAAGTGCCGAGGAAGAAGCACGATAATTTGCCGGTGTAGAGGGAAGTTTATGAAGCGAATACATTTAATATGCCGAAATAGAGATGGCATTACAGTTCTCAAGATGCCTGACTTTGAAAGTCGCGCATGGGATATTTCGGAGGATGAGGCTAAAGAGATCGTTGGTGGAATGATCTGCTTTCATGAAACGAAAGCGCCTCCAAGCTACTTCGGCGCATTGGTGACGGGCTACCGAATTGAACACACCGATAACGCTCATTCAGCGCGTGTGGTGTTCACCTTGACCGCGCTGCCGGATGCTAAGAGCCGGGCTTGGTCGGGACGGGCCGACGTAATGGCGTCCTACAGCGGGATAGTCGAAAGTGCCACGTGATTGTGCCGCGCACGACCCACAGGCGGATCGGGCGAGCATTGCCGATGCTGAAGAATAAGCATGTCGAGGTGCCGCGGAAGAAGCACGACAATTTGCCGGTGTAAAGGATGAACGATTCGATCGAAATGATGGATGGCCGCTTGCGGATGATATGGAAAGCTATAGGTCCCGTAGGGCTTGATATATCCGGGAAATTGGAGTTCCCGAATGTGTCGGCAGTGGCAGGGCTCTATAGGTTTTGCATAGCTCGTTCTGATCTTAAGAAATCGGTTTACGTTGGTGAAACGGACAATATCCAGCGGCGCTTCGCTCATTATCGCAATCCTGGGCCGAGCCAAATGACGAACTTGCGGCTAAATTCTCTTTTTAAGGCGGCTCTATCAACCGGCGGAAGCATCGAGGTGAGTATTGTGACGGACTCAGCTTGGATCGTCGGTATGAATTTAATGACGGCGAATTTTCGCGAAAAAAGTGTCAGGCGTCTTTTCGAGAATTTTTCTCTTGTTTTCGGCGAGCTGATACATGTGGAGCAACTCAATAAATAAATCTGATGCTCGTTCGGCCGCAATAATCATGGCCGCAATTGCGTAGTATTAATCAATGGTGGCAACATTGTCGTGCTGCTTGATTGATGCTCGCGCCTTGCCAAAGCGATGTGAGCGCCGCCCGTAGGGTGGATTAGCGAAGCGTAATCCGCCATTCCATATGTCCGGCGCGTTACGCCTTCGGCTAACGCGCCCTACAAAGCCCTGATCTTAACACCCTTAAACTTCTTGCCCGCCGCTAGCAGCCGTCTGTCGGCCGTCACCAGCGGGCAGCGCTCGCACCCGCCCAGCCCGTAGGTCGATTTAGCGAAGCGTAATCCGTTGTTATGGCTGCCTGGCGCGAGGCGCTTTGCTCTTGCGCTTTGCTGGCGCGCCTTGCGAACTGGCCGCGGCCCCGATTGCCGGTCGAAGATCGGTCCTGCGCTCACCCGCCACGGCGCAGGCAGAGAGATGGAGTGCCCTTCGGCGCGCCATGTCCTCATCGTGCCGGTGAGGGACAAGATAGATTGGGAATGAACGGCTTGCCCAAGGCCAAGGTGTAGCACGGGCGCTTCGGCGCGCGTGCAAGGCGACCCGTTGTTTGACAAACAAAATCAGGCCCGGAATTCCAAACTAAATTCGCGTGCGCTTTGAACCTGTCGTCCGGCTCCGGCGACCCATAGGCATCCGACGCCGTTTGGCGTGCTGCCAATGTCCCGTGGCGTCGCCCCATGACAGGAGGTTCCCATGCGAAAATTTCTGCTGATGCTTGCTTTTGCTTCTGCCGTCCTGGTTCCGGCGGTCGCGTCGAGTTCCGCTTCCGCAAAAGGCGCCGACGCCACCACGGTGATCTCCGCCTGCGAACGCGACCCGCATTGCACCTATGGCCCGGCGAAGGACGGAACGCTGCAAGGCTGTTCCCTGCACGCCTGCTTCGAATGCCCGCCCGACGGAACGCATCAATGTCATCCCACCCGGCGGACCAGCAAATTGCGCGACCGGATCGGGGCTTTTGGCGGGATCAAGCTATCGCCGGGTTCCAGCCGAAACCGCCATCCTGTGACGGTCGGCACAGTCAAGGTGAGGTCGTTCAAGGCAGACTCTTTCCATGCAAGCCCCGTTCACGCGAATTCTGCCCATTCAAACGCAATGTCGGGCGGCGGCATGCACCACAGCGGTCACCGGCATTGAAGTCTGAACGCCCAGTCGACAGGAGCGCGAGATGACGACACTGATCCTCAGGACCGCGGCCTTCGTTGCCGTGTCGATGATCGCAACGGCGCCGACCTTTGCCGGTGGTGGAAAAGGCGGCGGCTTCCACAGTCACGCAACTGCGGCCCCGACCGTGCGCGATCACCGTCATACTGGCGCGAATGCCAGTTTGCACGGCCCCCGCCAGGGTGGCGTCGTGGTGTACGATCCCACCCAGGCGCACAGCTTCGGGCCTCATCCGGGCGGATGGGGCAATGGCACCACCGATCATCGCGGGACCAGCGCCACGCACTACAACAGTTCGCAATGGGGCGGCAACGTTAGCGATCATCGCTAGGTGGTGACAACGCCGTCGCCGAACGCTTTCGTGCAACGAGACGTTCGGCGGCGGTCGTCCGCCGCGAGCCGCCGCTGTTCACGTAGACCGTAGCTGCGGTCATGGACGGGCAGGCATCCGAATACACGAACGGCACCGGCCCGTAGGGCGGATTAGCGAAGCGTAATCCGCCGTTTCCTTCGAGGCGCTACAAACTAGCGACCGGCTCACCGCAACCGATACCCGGCATGACAGGCCTCGCAGGCGCTGGTCACCTCATGCAGCGCGCCATTGATCTTGCGCATGGCCTCGGCCGTCGGCGCAACGGAAGCATCCTGCAACACGATCACCAGCCGGCTCGCGGCGTGATGCATGGTGGTGCCGATGTCCTGCATCGGCTTGGGGAAGTATGGCACCAGATGCGCCGCGCCGTGCAGGCTGAGCGAGCTCATGCCGAGGCGGGCTTCGGCGACCTTGGCGGCGGCGTCGTATTTCTCGGCGGCGATGTCGCCGAGAATGTCGTTCAGAGTCGCCAAATGGTCGCGCATGTTGCCGAGCATGTGCGCCTGCATCATCGGCGGCAGCTTGACGAGTTCGCGGTTGTCCGGCGCCGCGCCGTCTTGCGCCCGGCCCCTATCCGGGAGCAGGGAGACGATCAAACCGAAGATCAGGCCGAGCAGAACCGGCGCGGCGACGATCGTGAGGCGGGGCATGGGGCATGGTCCTTCATGGCCGCGCCGTCGGGCGCGGTCGTCGGTGGTCGAGCGTGGCGGCGACGCTAGCCGCCGGCCGCGGGCGGCGCGATGATCGGGATCATAGCGGCGGCTCGTCATTCCGGGGCTGGCGAAGCCAGAACCCGGAATCCGGACGGGCCCTTATGTGCTTCTGGATTCCGGATCGCCGCTATCGCGGCGTCCGGAATGACAGCGAATTAAGCCTCTTGACAATATTCCTAGTTAGGACTATAAGCACGCCATCCCGTCCCGTTACCGAGGGGCGTTTGATCAGCGTCGTCAGACGCGGGGCGGGGAGCGGTGGCTGGCGGGGGCGTTGGAGATGCGACGCAACAACCTCATCGGCGGTCCAAGCCGCATCGTCCCGGCCGCCCATCAGGCGGTCACTGGGGCGGACATGCACGTGCGCCAAGGGGCTGAAGTCTTGCCGTTGAACGGACCCGATACCAGGGTTCGGGAAACGCCAGGGCGAGGGAGTTCCCCGCCGCGTTCATGGAAGCCCCGCAGCGGTGGTTAGGTTCGCCTTCGGTAACGAAGGGGGCCTGAAATGTTGGGACCACCGGGGGCGATGCGGAGCAAACCTATAAACACCGCGCGCGGAATGCCGGGGAACCGGCGGTTTCGTGGTGACTACTGCCTGTGTACTTCTTCACTTTCGTACACAGGGCTGCGGGGTCGTGTGACGCGACATAACGGGTGTCGGTATTCGGGATTAGCGGGTAATATCAGGGAAGAGCGAGTTTTGACTGTGCTGTAAGGGTTTCTAGCGCGCGTCGGCGCATTTTGGCGGGCGGCGGCGCGACACATCAAATGTCACCGGCAAGCCTGCCAGCGGCCTTCTAAGGCCGGTTTTATTGATGGTGCCCGGCGAACTGGCACTATTTATGGGGTGGGAAAAGCGAGGTGTGCCAGAACGGATTCCAATAAAGCCGGGCCTTTTTGGAGTCGGGGCCATTCGGAACTGGCACTATTCTGGCACTATTTTAAAGCGGTTAAAGGCGGCTTTTAGGGGCTAGAATAGCGATCCCTGATCCTTGTTTTTCGCGCCCTTATGGGCCGCGCGGTGCCGGTGCACGGTCCGCGCTGTGATGCCAACATCGCGAGCGATGGTCCGCGACGAGGCGTTGCTTTTATCCATGTCGTGCACCCGTTTGGCGATCGTCCGCCGCAGCTGCGGATACGCGCCGCCGCCGCCGAGTGGCACGTCGATGCGCATCCCGCGCCCATCTACGGCATAGTGCGACGCCAGCAGCTCGGCCTTCTGCCGGCCGATACAATCGACCAGCCAGTGCCCATCCGAAACCTTCGCCGGGACAAAAACCCGCGTTCCGCCAACCCGCGCCGCCAGCAGAACAGCCGCCGGCTCACCGACGATATCGGCGATCTCACGCAATGTTGGCGGCAACTGCTTTCTCACGGCGCGACCACCCCGCGCATGACACAGGTGACGGTTGACGGATTTCCGTCGCGCTTGCGCCAGACCAGGCGTACCGACATGGACATGTCGCGTGCGATCCAGGCGCGACCGCCACACCGCCTATAGCCGCGCTCGATCCAGTCGCTGTTGATCGTGCACAACTCGTCATCACCAGCGATGATGCGTTCGATATCAACGACGATGGTGGGCTGTCGGCTCATTTCCGGCGGCCCTTGGTTTTGTCATCGCGTTCGAGTGCCGCGCGGAGGTGATCGGCAAGGCCGTCGCCATAAGTTGCGGCGGCCTCGGCAAGCATCAGGCGCTGCACCAACGGCTCGTGGGAGCGGTCACGTATCGCGGCCAGCAATTTTTCCGCGCTACTCATTCCTCACCTCCCTCTTTTTTGCCGATTGCCTTACCGGTCATGCGAACGTTCCGCCACTTGTGCCACGGCGTGCCCACTTGCCGGCACGCCGACGGTCAGAAGGCGGCTGATAGGCTAAGCAGCAGTGGAAGCTGCAATAGGACCGGCCTTCGGCTGCATCACCGCCGCAGAAGAAAAAATCCGGGCCGCTCGGATCGCCGACCGGCCAACGGCAGGAATTGCTGGTGAGCTGAGTCAGCAGCTTGCGCTGTGCGAATGGAATGATGATTTCCGGTGCTTCAACCGGATCGGTCTCGAACTCGTAGTCATAGGCCAGCCCGGTATTGCCACCCAGCTGCGGCCGCTGCACGCGCATCGGCTGGCCGGCCGAGCGCTGCTTGCGGGGGCGCGGCGCAGCGGAGGATGGGCTCTTGGCCCGTCTAGAAAGGCCGAGACGGTGCACCTTGCCGATCACGGCATTGCGTTTGATATAGCCTAGCTCGGCCGCGATCTGGCTCGCGCTCAACCCATCACTCCAAAGCTGTTTGAGAATTGTGACGCGCTCGTCGGTCCATCCAGGATCGGAATAATTTAACGACATGCCAAATACTCCTGCGCTCCGCGACCGGCCGGCCGCTATTGGGTTGAAGTGAAAGGCGATCGACCAGCCCGCGCACCGCCGCTTCATGCGGCTCCAGCGAGATAATCAACCGGTAGAGATCGACCATCACTGCGTTATCCCGTCGGAGACGATCAAGCTCCAACAAGAAAGTACGCCGGGAATCGTTATCGTTAATCCCGGCGACGAAAGCCTCGGTGCGCTCGTCGATCACGCCTTGATTGATCGTGAGCAGCAAAATCGCCGCCATTTCCGCGAACGTCGTTTCCGGTAGAATGGCGCGATGTTCGGTCATGCCGAGCCCTTGCATGCGACAGTTGCGAGACCGCCTTTGCTGATAATTTCGACCAGATCGCAACACTCACCGATTAAATGACTGAAGACATCGAGCGTGAACTCGGCGACCGCGAAGGCCTTGCCGTCCTCGTCGAGGAATTCGATGGTCGGCGCGCCGGCCGCGGTCGACGCCACACGCACGCCGGTTGCCGCCGGCAGGTCATCATCCGCCATACAGGCCTCCACCTTTGAGAGTTCGACCGTGATCTCCATGCCGCCGAGCGACATGGCCAACATCACATTGTTGAGGTTCTTCTCGATCAGCCGCCAGCAGCGGTAGCTCAGGCAGGCCTGTGCGAAGGCAACGCCATCGACCCCGGCCATTTCGAGGCGCGGCGCGATTATGCAGGCGAACGAACATTCGGCCGGTGTGAAGGTGCGGATTGAAAAAGCCGTAGCGCGCGCGATGGTCATGCGGCGGCTCCCGTCTTTGCCAGAGCCGCACGCAGCTTGCGGCCGAGCGCCTTCTGCACCGTGTCGTAATGGTTCAGGTCGAAGTCGCCCCACCGTCGGCCGGCGATCTTGACCGCGAAATTGTCCAGCTCCGCCAGCGGTGAAGCGATCGCCGCCACAGGTGCGGCGCCGGCCGTGACCAGCATCATCCATTGGGCATCGATCACCGCGCGCTTCGACGCGGCGATTTCGTCACCGTCGGCTTTGCCGTCCTTCTTCCACGACTCGCGAGCCGGCCATGCGACTTTGCCGTCGCGCTTCAACCAGCTTTTAAGCGCCTCGATCGCGGACGTGGCTTGCCCAGGCTCGCGCAGAAATCGCGTATGCGAGACGCCGCATTGACGCTCAAGGAAGGAAAGCATCGCTCGGTCGCTGCGGTCGCGTACCAGGCCGAGGTCATAGGCCGCGATCCAGAGCGCGCGCATCTTCTTGGCCGCCGGACTGGTCAGTCCGGCGACGGCGCCAGCAACGCCGGCTTCGAGCGACAGCGCCTTGAGCTTGTCGATGACGCGCGCCGCCCCACCGGCACTTAGCGCCTTGCTCGAACGGACGCCGGCCTCGCGCTCCATGAAGTCGCGACGCACGTCGTCGTCCATGCCAGCCTTTTTGGCGAGCGTATGGATGGCGGCGATTTGGGGGGCGGTCGCGCTCATGATAGCACCGCCACGTCGTCTCGCCTGACATCACATTCACGCTGGTCGATGAATAGCGTCACCGCATCGGCAATCACGTCGATGGGCTCTTCGTCGTGGCGGCGGCAATAGCGGTCGAGCAGTGCCTGAATGCCTGGCGGCAGGCTCGACGCCATCGCTGGCGGCGTTCGATCGATGACTCGGATCGAATAGGCCTGGCGCGGCGTGAATGAAATATAACCGCGTTCGGCCAGCCGGCCGATTTGCGTCGTCACGCCGCTTTTGCTCGTGCGGCCGAGCATATTGGCGATCTCTTGCAAGCTCGGCGAGCGCTGGTGAAGGGCTGTTAAAATAACGATGGTGTTGAGAACCTTAATCAGTGTCGGCGTAAGTCCGTTGAGCGCACTGCCGTTCATGATGCCGCTCCTTGCATTGCGGTGGCGGGAGCCATCCGACGCCGCGCCCGCTTGTCGCGGGTGCCGCGCGCCACGACGGCCAGTTCGAGGTCGAGCGCGTTGAGCGCGGCGTCGAGCAGGTCGATGCGCGCCATATGACGGGACCGCCAGAACCGCATGGTGTCGACGCCAACGCCGCTACGGGTTGATATCTCGGCGAACGTCGTCTGTTGTTCGTTCACGTGCTCGACGAACTCACGGATCAATGGATGGCAATGCACCGGAATGCTGATCTCGCCGCGCCGGTTGTTGCCGCTGTATTTGCCGCCGGCCATCACGCCACCTCCGGCGTCGCCACGCCGACAATCGTAGCAACGTCATGTGCCGCCTCGTGTGCCGCATCTTGAGCCGCGCCCATCGACGATGCGGTGAATTCACCGTTGTCGTCTTTGTCGCGGCCATGCAGCAGGTTGGCGATTTGCCGGTCGGTCAGCTCGTCGATCGCCTGCGTCATGGTCTCAAGCGGCGAATGGTCGAAGCGTTCGGCCGCCGCGATATCCGCGAACAGTTTGCGCGCCACGATGGGCGACCGGCACTCGATCTTTATCGTCACCACGCTTTTGGAGGCGCTCGACGTTACATGTTTGATCGCTTTCATGGCTTTAGCTCCGGACCGCAGCGAGGTCGATGGTAACGGCCTGCCAGGCTGCGTCTGGCGCGGGCCGCTCATAGAAGCGGATGTATGTTTTCGAGCCGATCACCCGGATCGAATCGCGAATGGCGGACATGGCGGCCTTCCAGCGTTCGTCGGCGATCTCGACGCGCATCAACATGAACAATTCGGCACGGTTGATGCGGCCTTCCTTGTCGACGTTAAAGGCGCGCCCAACGATGGCACGGATATAGTCGTGTGAGGTCGCGCTCCATTCGTTGAGGCAGACGTCGACCAGTTGTTTGGCCGCCTGCAACTCGGGTCCAAAGGTGATGTTGTCGGCGACCTGGAATTGCACCTTCATGCAGCCGTTAAAGCTGGTCAGTTGCACGTTGCCCTTTTGGCCGCCGACCTTGGCGCCATATTCCTGCGCAATCAGCGCCTGGAACGAACCGAGGTCATCGAAACAATGGCCCTTGAAACGGTCGATCTGCGCCGATAGATCGCGGGCGAAGGCAATCATCTTGCGCACGGTATCGTCCATCAACTTATCGATGGGCTTGATCGCCGTAAGCGGCACTAGCGACCCCTTGGCGTCCGTCATATAGCGGCTGCCGCCGCTTTCGATGATGCCGTCGCCAACCGCGTTTAGCTGCGCCTCGGCGCTGGTGACCTGTTCAGGCGTCGGCTGTGTCGTCGTGGCTGTCATTGGCGGTGTTGTCCTTCTGGCTGTAACCGAGCGCAGCGAGCGTGCTCGCAAGGCTTTCGGTGATGGCTTTGATCGACTGCCAGAGCGAACCGTCCAGGCTCGCGGCAGTCAGTTGTCGGTCGAATTCATCAAGTTCGGTGAGCAGCCGGCATGTCGCGCCGGCGGCGTCGTCGAGATCGAGCACCCGCACCGCCAAGGCGATAATCTGATCGGACGAAACCAGCGATGGCTCGCGCGCCAGGTCGCGGCAGATGCGATTAGCGACGGCGGTCGCATCGATATCGGCGAGCCGTGACGCCACGCTGGTACGCCCCAGCTGCAGGGCCGCATCGCGCGCGGTGTCGACCTTGAGCGCATATTCCGCGTCGGTACGGTAAAGCTCAGCGGCGGTACCGATGGCGTGCGATACTGTTGAGTAGTCGCGGCCCGAGAGATTTCGGCCGATTGTCGTCTTTTGAAGGCCGGTTAATTCATCGGCGATCAGGCAGGCGGCGTGGCGGGCTCTTGCGATCGGCTTCGCGCGGTTGGCCGAGCGCAGTTCGCGGATGCTCGGGCCAAATGCTATCGAGACGCACGACAAAACCATCGACAGCGACACCGGACTTCTGTTCATTGCCCGCCCTCCGTCTTGATGCGCGAATGGGGGCACCCGTTGCGGCAGGCGCGCCACAACTTCGAACGGATCGACGAGGTCGCGAGGCGCGGCATCGCCTGTTCGTCGAGACATCGGTCGCGGCCGATCTCGCCGAGCACCGGGCACATAACGCATTCGTTCATCAAAGCGCCGCGCACCTTGGCTTCGATGCGTTCGAAGCCGGCCGGATATTTATTGGCGATGATGTTGCTGACCAGTCCGCCGGTATAGCCGATCCTTTTCGCAGTCGCCGCGAGCGAGGTGCGCGTTGCCTCTTCGGCCAGAACGACGACGAAGGCTGGCGGCTCGCCGGGCCAGGCGGTGCGTGCCTTGGCGACGAAGTCGGTTTTGAGGCGGCTCATGATGCCACCTCTTGCGCCACCGGTTCGCCCATGATCTTGCGCAAGTTGCGATCGAAGATCGCCTCGGCCTTGAAGATCGTCGGCGAAAGCGGCCCGGTGTTCATGCCGGGTTTGAGCCGCCACGTGTTCATGCCGTGACGGCCCCGGCGCGGCTGCACGATCGTCAGATAGCCGGCCCCGGCGAGCAGTTCGACGTAGCGCTGCGCCGCGACTTCCTTGATCGTGACACCGTCCGTTGTCGCGGCGTAGGCCAGTTCGCGGACATTAAACCCGCCTTTAAGCGCCCGCATCGCCCGCCACAGGCACTCTTGCTGCGACGACACGATCACCGTGCCGTCAGCACGAATGCGCGGCGCCTCCTTCGGGTTCATGAGGAGGCGGTATTCCTTCGCCAGCGGTCGGTTGTTGAGCGAGTCCGCGGCAACGACGCGGGCAAAGCCCGCCTTCACAAGCTTGCGCACATAGGCGCCGATCTGTGCCTGATCGGCGCAGGTTTCGGCCTCGATTTGCGGGATCGACCAAGGAAGGCCCTTGTCGTCGAGCATGCGGATGATCCGCCAATAGCCTTGCTCGCCGCGCGGCAGCTTGACGTTGAGCGCGATCCGCTCCGGCGTCGATCGGCCGGTCATGCCGTCACCGGACGCGTGCGCTTGAACTGCTCGATATGGCGCGGCAGCGGCGGCTCGCCAGTGAACAGAGCGCCATTGCCCCATTTGGCCAGGTCGATTGTCTTCAGGCCTTTGTTGCGCGCCGCCTCTCCGATGCGTGAGACATTGACGACGATACGGCGGGCGCGGCCGCCCGATTGCTGGCAGATCAATTCGAGCAGATCGTCGGCGATCTCCAGCTTTGGCGCGAAGGCCTTCGCCAACTCCTGCGTATCTTCGAGATCGCATGGCTGCGCCGGCATCCAGTCAAGCACCCGGTTATGAACCCGCTCGACCGCCAGAAGTTTGCCCGGCAATTTCTCTTCGCCGATCAGAATGACCGGCACGCCGGAGTGCTCGTGCAGCTCGCGCACAAGTTCGATGAAGCCCTTGTCGACGGCCTTATCGGCCTCATCGACGATCAGTGGGCGCGACGGCTCCTCGCCAAGCGCGGCGATTGCTTCGTTGGCCATATCCGAAACCGTTAGCTGGCCACGCGGTTTGATCTGCAGTTCGCCGAGGATGGCTTTCAACAATGAGCGGCGCGTCCATGAATCGCCGATCTCAACGCGGATCGCCCGCGTCTTGTTCTGGGCGTAGATGGCGGCATAGCTTTTGCCATAGCCGGAGGGCGAACTGCACACGCCGATGCCGGGCAGATGCGGGTCGCGGTCGATCAAGCGCTGTGTCATCACCATGAAGGCGGCGACATTTTTCAGCGCGACCGGGCCGTTGACCGAAAAGGGCTTCGTCATGGATGCGTTCCTTCTTTTTCTAGGCTTGTCCCGTCGCCGTGACGGGACTCTTTGTTGTTGACGCATTACTGCCGTAGGTGAGCGCGAGGCCGCGATACTCCGGCCCCTCGCGATAGCCGCCGAGCCAGAGCAGATCGTCGGACGAAACTTCGCCGCCTTCGGCCAGCGTGGCCTCCAGCGCGAGAGCCCGCTTCCACCGCTGTTGCGGTGTTTCTTGCGTGCGCAGCGGCTGGACGTTCGTCGGCTTGCTCTCGGCGCGCATCGCCGCCGCGATCGCCGCGATATCCGGCGCATGAATTGGCGCGGCGTCATCGTTGCGTATCGACGCCCGCGCCGCCGCGAGTTGCGGCGTGTCGTGCGCCTGCGCGGCGCGTGGAAATTCGACCAGCGTGCCAGCGGCGACCTGCGCCTGGCGGTGAATGGCCGGCGCCATATCCTTCGCCTTGATCGTGCGCGCTTCGCGCTTGGCATCCGCCATCCGGCCGTCGATCAGCTGCTTCTGTTGAGCGCGGGCGCGTGCGATTGCTTCGGCTGGGTCGATGCCGAGGAGTTCCGGCGCGATGGCCTCGCCGAGGAACATCAATGCATTCGCCGAGTAGACATAGGCGCGGCCCATATCGGCCGGGTCCATGCGCACGTGCACCGTATCGCCGACGTTGAGGAAGCCGGCAATATAATGCGCGCCTTCGATACGCAGTCCCGTCTTGGTGACGGTGCGAACGCCGTCCTTGCCGGCGATCGGCGCCAGCAACATGTCGAGGGCGCGCAAGTCCTCGATCCGGCGGACCGTGCCGGCGAAGCCGGCGGCTGCGGCGAACGGCGACAATCCTTTCAGCCCGGCATGGGCGGCATGCCCGTAATTCACCGAGCACCACTCGTCACTGCGCGCCTGCAACTCGGCGGCCGTCAACGTCACCTCGAACATGTCCTCGGCGGTTTCGCCGAGCCGCCGGGCGAAGCTTTTTCGGCCTTCGATCACTTTACGGTCGGCGACCGAATGGCCGACATAGCCCTCAAGCGTTCGGACCAGGCCGCGCTGATAAGTGCCGATGAAGCGCTCGACGTGGCCTTTCTGCTCCGGCGAGAACGGCGCCGAGAGTTCATGCTCGATGCCGAGCGCCGCGATCAATTGTTTGGTCGTGTGCGCGACGAAGTCGGAGCCATTGTCGGTCTTGATCCTCTCCGGCACACCCCATGCGATGATTGCCTTGCGCAACAGCAATCCGACCGCCGAAGCGCGCGGGGTCTTCGAGACCAGGACGATGCCGCGCCGCGAGTAAATGTCGATGCAGGCATAGATGCTGTTGCGGCCGTCGACGCAGAGCATGTCCGCCGGCGACGCATCGATCTGCCAGACCTCATTGAGGCGCGTGGCCGGGTTGGCGACGCGGGCCGAAAATCGGACCTTGCTCTTGAAGCCGTCGGGGTCGCGAATAGCGGAAAGTTCGTTGCGGAACTCGTCGCGCCATATCTTTAAAGCCCGTTGAAAGGTGCGGATCGGCGGCAGCGGCAGGCGCCGCGCGCCGACTGTGATGCCATCGGCAAAGCGATCGGCCGCCAGGGCGCGAAGATGATGCGCGGTCAGCTGCGGTTGTTTGGCGATCATCGCCAGCAGATAGGTTTTAACCTCGCCGTCATTGGCGCGGTCGAGCAGCCCGGTGCCGCGCCGCGCCGCCGCGCGGTCGAATGCCAGCCCCGACGCATTGCCAATACGCACTTCAGCCCGCCAGCGCGCCAATGTGCGCGGCGTCAAGGACCGGACCTGCTGTTTGATCCAGCCGGCGACCGTGAGCTTGCCGGCATTATAAAGGTCGCAAAAATGACGGTCGGCCCGTTTGCGGGTTAGCGCGGCGGCCTCGGCGTAGCGGTCGGTCTGCGCCAGCAGCGCCAGCCGCGCGTCGCGTGCTTCCGATGCATTGCCGGTGAGTACCGCCGCCTTGTCCTCAAGCGCTGCGTCGCGCGCGACCGACGCCGGCACGTCGATCGCTGCGACATGCCGGGCAACGTAAACGCTGCGCGCTTGCGGCGGCAGCAGGTCGAGATGATATTCGATACCACCGCCCTTACCGACGCGCGGCCTGGCGAGACCGGCCCGCGAATCCCAGCCCTGCGCTTTCGCGTAGCGCGTGACCGCGTATTTCGCGGTTGGCAGGCCCGGCAAGTCCAAAGCGGCGATCTCGGAAGCTGAAAGCCAATTCTTCAACGTGGTCGTCCCCGAATGGTCGCGCAAGACGTCAGGCATCTTTGGTGAGCGTCGCGGCTTCGTTGCGCAGCTGCTTTGCCAGATCGGCGTGGCCGTAAGCGGCAATGGAGTTGGCGATGCTGTCGAGCGCTTCGCGGTGGCGGATCAGCTTCAGGTCAAGAATTTCCAGCGCGGCCGCGAGGTCGGTGGAGACAGCCCGGTTGCGATCCTGCCAGTGAGTGAATTTTTCACGGACGCGCTTCATCATCGCCGCGCCCTCCAGGCATCTGCGGCGCCGTGAGTATCGGCGTCGGCGTGGAATGTGATGGCGACTCCGAAATAGGCGTGAGGAGTTTGACGCTCTGCCCGGCGCGACAGCCCATTGAGCGCGGCGCCGAAAATAGTCGCAAAGATGATGGCAACGGCGAGATCGCGGGCGATCGTGAGTGGCGACATCATCTCACCGCTCGTTCGAATTGCCGCGCGAGACGAAGTGCAAACGCTGTCGGGACCAAGATATGAAGTGGTCCCGGACGATGCTCCAGCAACTCGCGACGTAGCAGAGCGTTGACGGTGCTCTCGCGGTAAACAAAGCCATCGGCGAATGGTCGATAATAAAAGCGAGTGGCGCTGTATAAGCCGGCTTCATCTAATTGGTGGCGTCGACCGTCACTCGTCACGAAGACGATATGGCCTGGCTTGTTCGCCTCGGTCATCGCTAATGCTGTCGCTTGGCTCAACCCAAGACGATCGCGCCAAAGCGCTACAGATATTTGCATCGACTGAGTCGGTATGACGCGGTTGAGTTGCACGCGAATGCTTGCCGGATCACGCAGATCAAATGGCCTGCGCCCCTCGATGACGATTAATCTCGGCGGGGGGATCATCGGTGTGACCCCAATCTAATTTTAAGAACGCGCTGGAGACCGTGCGCAATGGCTGTAATTGACGCGCGCCAGATCGAAGGGCACGCCCGCTTTTCGGTCGCATCGCGCCCCGATGGCGCTGCTGTGATGTCACACTTCTCGGCCAACTCACGGATGGCGTCGCGCCTGTCGCCGCGCGGTTCAGTTCCACATAGCCAGCGTGATACCGTGACCTGACTTACATCTAGGCGAGCCGCCAGATCGGCCTGAGTCCAACCGTTGACATCGAGAAGCGCTCGCACGAGGGGCGCCATCTTTCTGGCGGTAGTCATGCCGCACGCCCCGAATCAAAGAGGATGCGATCGTTCCATTTGATGCGTCGGCGTTTTGCCTCGCTGCGAATGCGCGAGAGATGAATCAGCGCTGGCTGCCGGATGCCGCGCTCCCAGCGCGATATCGTTGGCTGTTTGACGCCGGCAATCGCCGCCATTTCTTTCTGTGTCACCTTGAGGACATGCCGGCGAATATGGAGGAGTGGTGTCATGAGCTTGTATTATGCCAATTGGCATATCTTAGCAAATGAAAAATGCCACTCGTCATTTGCTTGTGGATATGCCAGCCGGTATACCGGCGCCCATGGATTGGGTACGTTTATTGAGTGGGTTGAAAGATGCGGGCTGGCGGCAGGTGCCTTTAGCGCGCCGCCTTGGCGTGCACCAATCGGCAATCTCACGATGGAATGCAGGTTTGCGTGAGCCGCAAGGGGAAGTCAGAGAAAAGCTTTTGGCGCTGGCTTCGGAGGTGGGTTTAATCGATGACGCCAGACCGCCGCGCAATATGATAACGGTTGTCGCCGACATCGGTGCCGGCGCTTCTATAGACCCCGATTTCGAGCAGTTGCCGCTAGGCGGCATAGAGATCATTCAGTTACCTTACGATATCCCAGATGGCATGATCGCCTTTCGGGTTGTTGGCGATTCGATGTCACCGGCCTATGAGCAAAACGAAATTGTCGTGGTCGAGCGCGAGCAGCCATATGCCGTGGAAAACATGGTAGGTCTGCGCGCCGCAGTTCGAACAAGGGACAAGAAGGGTACACACCGGCGTTATCTTAAGCGGATAGCGCGCGGGTCTAAGACAAAACTATTTAATCTAGAGAGTATAAATGATGAGGCGGAAACGATCCGGGACGTGACAATTGTCTGGGCCAGTCCGGTGCGCCTCGTGATTCCAAATATCGGATTGCAGAGGATCAGCAAATGAACGCCGCGCGGATGAAGACATTGACTTTAATCGCCGGCTGCATGTTAGTCGCCTCGTCGGTTGTGGGCACCGAGGTGCAAAAACATCTTGGCTTTCGCGCTTATATGCTCGGCATGACAGAAGACGAGTTCAAGGCCACGTCTCATCCAGATGCAGGTCAGCCATGGATGACCGGCCTTGGTAACCTAATTTCGCTTTGTAGCGGCGATAGGCTGCCTAGGGGTGCAAAAATTTTCGGTGGTGATCATCTGGCCAGTACGCCTGAGTATCGGAAGGCAGCAATCAGCCGATGCGCATATTTTTATCGACGCGGAAATTTTCTCTACGAAGTGGGCGTCGGCATTGGCGCTAAAGGAGAAGCGCAGTTTTTGTTTCGAAAAAAACATCTATATTTGATCTATGTGAGGTTCCCCGAGCCGCTGTTCGAAGATGTCGTCGCCGGCCTGAAGGTCAAATATGGCGCGCCGGACGCGGACACCGCGGGCATCGTACAAAACGGATTTGGCGCAAAAGCGGCATCGCGCGCCTTGCAATGGAAACTCTCCGACGAAACAGCGACGCTCCTACAAAGAGGTTCGCGATTTAACGAAGCTGCACTCAGTATCCTTGATAAAGCCGCTAATATGCAGGCCCAAGAGGCGCTGAGAATCGCTCGCGGCATTGGCGAGAAGCTTTAGGCCTTGCCGCCCCTGACACCTGTCAGGGTTATTACGGGACTACCCCTCAAGCACTGTGCCCCCGACCGCGCGCTGCGCGCAAGTGGGGCAATGATGGACACCTCGTTCGACGCCATCCTCGGCTATGAAAAAGTCTACGAAGGCGGTTATTCCAACCACCCCGCCGACAAGGGCGGCCCGACGATGTGCGGTGTTACGCAGCGCGTCTATGACGGCTACCGCCGATCGAAGGGTTTGAACGTCCGCGCCGTCAAGCAGCTCGAATTGGACGAGTGGAAAGACATTTTCCGACGGCAATACTGGGACGTGATCCAGGGCGATCGTCTGCCGGTCGGCGTCGACCTCGCGGTCTTCGATGGCGCGCTCAATTCCGGCCCTTACCAGTCGGCGCTGTGGCTGCAGCGTGCGCTCGTGCCGTACTACAAGGGCGAGATCGACGGCCATATCGGCGCCGGCACGATGGCTGCCATCATGGCGCATCCAGATCATGACGCTTTGATCGCCAACATGCTCGGCCGGCGGCTCGGCATGCTGCAAAATCTCGGCAACTGGAATTCGTTCGGCGCCGGCTGGACCGCGCGCATTTCAAACGTGCTTCAAGTGGCGCAGTCCTGGGCGATGGGCTCGGTTGGCCCGCCGCCTGTCGCCGCGCATCGGGAAGGTGGCGACGCCAAGGCCTACGCCAGCGACGTCGAACAGCCGCCGCTCGATCCGCAGGCCGGCAACATGGTCGCGGGCGGCTCAGGCGGCATCGGCGCGATGCTCGAAGGTGTCCGGCAGCAGGTCGCGCAGGTCGCTAATGGCGACGGCTTCATGACCAAGGTGATGATCGGCCTCACGGTCGCCTGCGCGATCGTCGCGGTCTCGGGCGTCGTCTACAGCTTCTGGGCCGCGCGCAAAAACAAGCAAGCCCGCGCCGCGATCGAAGGCGGCATCGTCGCCGAGGTGCCGGTAATCGGTGGAGGATATGCCTGATGAAACGATTTGTTGTTGATGAGAATGCGGCGACGTCTGTGAGCAATGACGGTGAGTTCGAGAGCTTCGACAGCTATGCCAAGGCCGAAAAGCGAGCGGTGTCGCTCGCGACGCTGTCTCCCGGCTGCGAATTCGATATTTACGAGCGGGTCGCGACGACGCTCGCATCGGTCAACAAGGCCATGACCGTCAAAGACAAGGCGGCCGGCTGATGTTCGGCGTCATATTCACATGGTTCGCGACGTCGAAGGCTGGTCGCGCGATCGCCGCCGGGGCCGCGCTCGCGCTGGCGATCGGCATCGCGGTCTTGAAAGTCTTTAACGCCGGCAAGGCATCCGAGCGCGCGGCGCAGGACCGCGCGTCGCTCGACAACATGCGCGAAAGGCAGGCAACCGATGACGAAGTGGCGAATCTTGGCCCCGCTGATCTTGATCGCCGTATGCGTCGCTGGGTGCGTGACGACGAACAAATGTGACGGGTTTCATACTGTGAAGCTGAAGCCGGCGACCGTCGGCTATCTGATCTTGAACGATGAACGCGCGGCGGAGGATATCCTGTCGCACAACGAGTTCGGCGAGAAACGCTGCGGCTGGAAGCCGATCAATTAGAAGAGTGCTTGAATGATCGAACAAATACCGGCCTTGTTGGCCGTCGTCGTCTCCGCCGGCACGCTGATCTATACGATCGTCAGCACGCGCTCCAAGGCGACGGCGGAGAAAGTCCATTCGATCGAGCGGCGCGTCGACGCGGTCGAGGATCGTGCGACCCGGCTCGAAAGCGACATGAAGCACGTGCCGGATAAGGACTCCGCATACCGCATCGAGCTGACGCTGCAGGAATTGCGTGGCCAGCTCTCGACCATGAGCGCTGAGATGCGCGGTCAGATGAACACGCTCGCCGAGCGTGTCGAGCCGATCTCCAAGGTCTCGGACCGGCTGCAAGAATTTTTGCTGGAGCAAGCCGAACGGCGATGAAAAACATGACCGACATCATCCGCGAAGAAGCGCGCCTTATCATTTTGCGCGAACTGGCCCGCCAGGCGAATTATTCGCTCAACGAGTCGTTGCTGCAACAGACCCTCGAAGGCTTCGGGATCGCCAAGCCGCGCGATTGGCTGCGCGAGGAGCTGCGCCGCATGGAAGACCTCGGCGCGGTCGTTATCACTCTGGCCGGCTCGGTCATGGTGGTGTCCGCGACGGCCAAGGGGCTCGATCATGTCGAGCGCCGGTTGAACATCGAGGGCATCAAGCGCCCCAGTCCGCGCGAGGCCTAATGGCATGGCGAAAGCCGGCGCGAGGGCCAACCCGAGGACGAATCCGAGAGCGATGCGCGGCCGGCTGTCGGCGATCGACACTTTGCCGGAATGGGCGGACGAAGCCAAGTTCAACGCCTTCACCGCGCTGAAGGAACGCAAGCTCGCGCAGCTCGAAATTCTCGACACCTTCAATGCCGAGCTTCGCGTCGCCGCGCTCGCGAATGGCGTGACCGACTGCCCGCAGATTTCGCGCTCTGCCTTCAACCGCACGTCGTTGCGGCTGGCGCTGCTCGGCCGGCGGCTTGAAGAGACGCGCGAGATCGCCGCCGTGCTGGCGCCCAAGCTCGACCAGGCCGGCGACAATTCGATCACGCTGATGGTTGCCGAAACGATCAAGTCTCTGGTCGCCGAAATGCTGTCGAACGCCGACGAGATGAAGGCCGATGGCGATACCGCCGAGATGCTGCTGTTCACGGCGCGCACGCTGGCCGCCGCCGAACAGGCCAAACGCATTTCGTCCGACACCCGCAAGAAGATCGAGACCGAGCTGAACGATAAGGCCAGCAAGGCGGTCGACCTGGTGGCGAAAGCCAAGGGGCTGAGCAAGGAAACCGTCGCCGATATCAAGGCGCAGATTTTGGGCATCGAAAGGCGCTAGTCATGCATCTGCCCGATATTGCCTTATCAGTGCGCCAGCCTTGGGCCTGGGCAATCATCTATGCCGGCAAGCCGCTTGAGAATCGCTCGGCGAAAGCGGTTTCGTTCATGGTGCCGCTGCAAGGTCGCCGAGCAATCCATGCCGCGAAGGGTATGACGCGCGACGAATACGAAAGCGCTCGTGACTTCATGCGTGAATTGGGAGTCGAGTGTCCCGCGCCGGCCGATCTTCGGCGTGGCGGCATTATTGGAAGTGTCGAAGTCACCGGCGTCATAAAGGAAAGCCAGAGCCAGTGGTTTTTCGGGCCGCGCGCGCTTGTGCTCGCCGATCCGCGCCCGTGCGATTTTATGCCGGTTGTCGGTGCGCTTGGCTATTTCAAATGGAAGCCAGCGGCGTCATCGATTGTGCCCCCGCCGGCGCGATGGATGTTGCCTAAAGCCGAACCGGTACCCGTTGCAGCGGACAGAACTCAAGATCTCTTCGGTGCCGGGTCATGACCGACCCCGTCACCCCGCGCGCGATCGATGAGGCGCAGTGGGCCGAGACCAGGCGCGCCGGCATGCTGGCGACGACGACGCTCGCCGCGCAAGGCGGCTCGATCCCGGACGTGCTGCTCGGCTATCAGAAGCGGTTGCTCGCCTCGACCGCGCAGCACGCCGTCACGCTCTGCGAAAAGTCGCGCCGCATCGGCGCGACCTGGGGCGTTGGCGCCGATGCGGTGCTGACGTCGGCCGCCGCGCGTTCGGCCGGCGGCATGGACACGCTTTACATCGGCTATAACCTCGACATGGCGCGCGAATTCGTCGACGTCTGCGCGATGTGGGCGCGCGCCTTCGCGCAAGCCGCCGCCGGCGTCGAGGAATTCATCTTCAAAGACCAGGACGACGAAGGCGGTGAGAAGGAGATACAGGCCTTCCGCATCAAGTTCGCATCCGGCTTCGAAATCGTTGCGCTGTCGTCCAAGCCGCGCTCTTTGCGCGGCCGGCAGGGCTACGTCATCATCGACGAAGCGGCCTTCCATGACGATCTTGACGCCTTGATGCAGGCGGCATTGGCGCTTCTGATCTGGGGCGGCAAGGTGCTGGTGATCTCGACGCACTACAGCGAAGACAACGCTTTCAATAAGCTGGTCAACGATGCTCGCGCAAAACGCAAGCCTTACAACATCGTGCGCGTCACCTTCGACGATGCGCTCAATGATGGCCTCTATCAGCGCATCTGTCTCGTGCGCGGGATCGAGTGGTCGGTCGAGACCGAAGCTAAATGGCGGGCCGAGACGATTGCTTATTATGGTGACGCCGGCGACGAGGAGCTGTTTTGTATTCCGTCGAAGGGCGGCGGCATCTATCTGCCGCGCGCGCTGATCGAAGCGCGCATGCTGCCGGACCTGCCGGTGTTCTTGCTGGAAAAGCCGGCGGCGTTTTCAGGCTTCGAGAAAAGCCGGCGCGAGGACGAGGTCGCGCAATGGTGCGAGGACAATCTTAAACCGGTTTTGAAGTTGCTCGATCCGCGCCGTTGCCATGCCTTTGGCGAGGATTTCGGCCGCGTCTCCGACCTGACCGATATCGTGCCCATCGAGATCGGCGCCACGCTCAAGCGCACGGTGCCGTTCGTGGTCGAGCTGCGCAACATCCCGTTCGAGCAGCAGCGCCAGATTTTGTTCTACGTTTGCGATGGGCTGCCGCGTTTGATCGGCGGCAAGATGGACGCGACCGGCAACGGCGCTTATCTGGCGGAAGTCGCGGCGCAGCGTTACGGCATGCACCGTATCGAACAGCTTAAGCTCACCAGCGCCTGGTATCTTGAGAACTTTCCGAAGCTCAAGGCGGCGTTCGAAGACGGCGGCATTCTTATCCCGTCAAACGACGACCTGCTTGGCGATCTCAATCTCGTGCGGACTTTCGCGGGCATTCCGCAAATCCCGCCGGTGCGCACCAAGAGCGCTGACGGCAAGAAGCGCCATGGCGACTTCGCCGTCGGCCTGGTGTTGGCCTACGCGGCAAGCTTCATGGACGGCGGCGAGTACGATTACCGATCGGTGCAAAGCGAACGCGCGGCGGCCATAGGCGGTCCGAATGAAGATGACGACAACGCGCGAGGCTGGTGGAAACAGCCGCTCGGCGTTGGATTGAGAGGAAATCTGTAATGGCCAATGCTCCCACGCTCGTCGATCAATACGGCCAGCCGATCCGCCGCGATGTGCTGACGCAGGAGATCGCGCGCGCCACCGTCACTGGCGTTCGCTCGCCGATCACCGGTTATCCCGGCGACGGTCTCAATCCGGGTCGTCTGGCGGCCTTGTTGCGCGAGGCCGATCAGGGCGAACCGCTGCGTTATCTCGAACTGGCCGAGCAGATCGAGGAACGCGACCTGCACTATGCCGGTGTGCTCGGGACCCGCAAACGCTCGGTCTCGCAACTCGACGTCACAGTCGAGGCCGCCAGCGATGACAAGGCCGATGTCGACAAGGCCGACATGGTGCGCGCCTGGCTGTCGCGCGACGAGTTGCAGGACGAGGTGTTCGACATACTCGACGCCATCGGCAAGGGCGTGAGCTTCACCGAGATTTGTTGGGACACATCGCAGGGCCAGTGGAGTCCGGGAAAACTGGAATGGCGCGACCCGCGCTGGTTTCGCTTTAGCCGCGATGACGGTAAGACGCCGTTGCTGCGCGGCGACGGTGGCGATGAACCGTTGCCGGGCGGAAAATTCATCTGCGCGGTGATGCGCGCCAAGTCGGGCCTGCCTATCCGTTCCGGCATTGCGCGGCTCGCAACCTGGTCGTGGATGTTTAAGGCGTTCACGCTGCGCGACTGGGCGATCTTCACCCAGACCTTCGGCCAGCCAATCCGGGTCGGCAAATACGGCGCCGGGGCAACCGAAGCCGACAAGGATACGCTGTTCAACGCAGTGGCCAATATCGCCGGCGACTGCGCGGCGATCGTGCCGGAAAGCATGAACATCGAATTCATCGAGTCGAAGTCGACCGGCGCTAACCTGGACCTTTATCTCAAGCGCTGCGACTGGCTCGATCAGCAAATCTCGAAGGCCGTTCTTGGTCAGACCGCGACCACCGACGCGGTCACCGGCGGTCTTGGGTCGGGCAAAGAGCACCGGCAGGTGCAGGAAGACATCGAGCGCGCCGATGCCAAGGCGCTGTCGGCGATCCTCAATCGCGATTTGATTCGCGTGTGGATGTTGCTGGAATACGGAACCGTCGATGGTTGCCCACGGCTGCGGATCGGCCGCGCCGAAGACCGCGACGTCAAGCAGCTCGTCGAGGGCGTTAAGGACCTGGTGCCGATGGGCTTGCGCGTGAGCAAGAGCTGGATGAACGATCAGCTCGGTATTCCTGATCCCGACACGGCCGATGAATTGCTCGCCGCGCCCGTCACGCCATCGCCATCGCCGCCGCCGCCGATCGGCGGGCCAGCGTTGCAGTCTGATAGCCGCGCACCGGGCGGCGGACCTGCGACGCGCGATGAGGTCGACGCGCTGGCGACCGCGGCCGAGAACATCGCGCAAGGCGGCACTGACGCGATGATCGACTACATTCGCGGCCTGGTCGATGGCGCCACGTCGCTTCAGGCGGTGCAGGAAAGCCTGGTTAAAGCCAGGCCGAATATGCCGGAGGCGCAGTTGACCCGTCTGATGCGGATCGCGCTGGCAATGGCGGAACTGTCGGGCCGCGCGGATATTGCGGCCGATTCATAGCGCGGCTATTGTTTCACCTTCAGGAGGGATATTACGATGACCGTTGCCGATCTGATACGCCAATTACAAGCCTACCCGCATCAAGAGGAGGCCGTGCTTGTGTTGGACGGCGAAGCCAACCTCTACGAACCGGACAGCATTGAACGCATTGAGGTCGCGGAGACTGCTGGCAGGCGGTTCACTCAACTTACTTCGCGCCCGACGATGCATGCATTGACCATCGGATGACGAAACGACATTTTGTCGGTTGCGCATGTTGCGGCGGCATCGAAACGTCGCTGCACGCGGTCGACGTCGAGGGCTTCAACGTCAAACCGATGGAAGCGATCGCGTTCTTGCGCGACAAGCTTCGCGTGCCGACGGCGACGTGGACCGACATCTGGCAGGAAATGCACTCGGCCGCTTTTGTGGTCGCCGGCGCCCAGTCGGACGCGCTCTTGAAAGATTTTCAGGACGCGGTGCTGAAGGCGATTGAGCAAGGCACGACGCTGGAGGAATTCCGCAAGGACTTCGACCGCATCGTCGCCGACCACGGCTGGAGCTATAATGGCTCGCGTAACTGGCGCTCGCGCGTGATCTTTCAAACGAACTTGAGGATGGCTTACGCCGCCGGCCGCTGGCAGCAGATCGAGCGCGTGAAAAGGACGCGGCCTTACCTGCGGTACGTCCATCTCGACCCGCAGCGGCATCCGCGTCCGCTGCATCGGTCGTGGCACAATACCGTTCTGCCGGTCGATCATCCGTGGTGGCAGACGCACTTCCCGCCGAATGGCTGGTCGTGCCATTGCTCGGTGCAAAGTCTGAACGAGCGCGATCTCGTTCGCTACAAGCTAACTGTGACCGAGGCGCCGCCGATCAATTGGGTCGAGCGCATGGTCGGTGCGAGCCGGCGTGTGATCCGGGTGCCGGAGGGGATCGATCCAGGCTTTGCCTACCGGCCGGGAACGCCGCCAGCCGATGCCATCCGCCAGGGCCTGGCCGATCGGGCGGTTTAGGGCCGATTTTCCCGGAATCCGTTTTTGCCACACAGGGCCTTGAAGCCGCCGGCAGCCCCCGATATGGCGGGAAATTTATTTAAGATCGAATTTAAGCTCCCCTGGGGCAATGCGGGGCCTTTGGCGACCGGACCTGACAGGAAAAATCTCGCCCCCGGGAGGCTGACAGAAAATCGCGGGTCGAATTACCCCGTGGCCGGGCTGCCGATCGCCGGGTTATGGATGGGGCTGACACGATTCGGTTTGAGCTTGCCGCTGGCCGGCGGCCGGCGGAATTGTGGGCCGCGCTCGGCAGCACGGCCCCGGCCAGCCACCACTCGCATAAGCCGAAGCTGGGCCTGACACCTGTCAGGGTTACGATTCCCGGATTGATGCGGCCATTGTCGCCGCATGTTGAAAGCAATGGCAAGCACTGTCGCGATCGCGCTGAGCGCAACCGGCGGGGCACCCGAGTGGATCAATATTTTGCCGGCCGGCACGATCACCACGATCGACGGGCGCGGTCCCTATCGTATTGCCGATGCCGCGCGCCTTGCCGCCGAAAGCTTGCATGCCGCAGGCGGCAAGATGGTGGTCGACGAAAATCATTCGACCGACCTGGCCGGGCCGCGCGGCGAATCCGCGCCGGCGCGCGGCTGGATTGTCGCGCTGGAGGCTCGCGCTGACGGCATCTGGGGCCAGGTCGAATGGAATGCCAGCGGCAAGCAGTTGCTCGCTGAGAATGCCTATCGCGGCATCTCGCCGGCCTTCCTTCACAGCAAAGACGGCCAGGTACTGCAGATACTGCGCGTCTCGCTCACCAACACCCCGAACCTGCGCGGCATGACCGCGCTACACCAGGAGTCGACCATGACGATCGAAGATTTGCTCGCCGCGCTGCGCAAAGAGCTTGGCCTCGCCGACACCGCCGATGCGGCGGCGGTTATCGCATCGGTGAAATCGAAGATCGCCCCGACGGCGATGCAGGCCGCGTTGCAGTCCGCGCTCGCGCCGATCGCCAAGGCCGCCGGCTTGAAGGATGACGCCGATGCCGATGCGGTCATCGGCGCGGTCACGACGCTCGCGGCCGGTGCCAGGTCCGCGCCCGGCGCCGAAGCGGTGATCGCGCTGCAAAGCGAACTCAAGACCGTGACGACTGAACTCAACACGCTCAAGACCGGCCGCGCGGCCGATGTGGCGACTGCCTTTGTCGATGGCGCCATCAAGTCCGGCCGCGTCGGCGTCAAGCCGTTGCGTGACCATTACATCGCCCAGCATGCGGTCGACCCTGCGCGCGTCGAGAAGGAAATCAACGCCATGCCGGTGCTTGGCCCGAGCGGTACGCACATCGCGCCGCCGGCGCCGGACAAGGACGGCAAGGTTGCGCTCAATGCCGAGCAGATGACCGCCGCGAAAATTCTCGGCATCGACCCGGTCGAATACGCCAAGACGCTCGCCGCCGAAAATGCCGCCGCCGCCTGATCCGGCGCTAGCGCACTAACGCAACACGGGCCGATAGCCCGACAATCTGGAGACCGCGATGACCGCTTTGTCCGCTGACCGAAACACGCCGCGCGCCGAGGGCGATATCAAATCGCTCGGCGCCGGCGCGCAACTCATCTATGCCGGCGCGATCGTCATGCGCAATGCGAGCGGTTATGCCGTCAAAGGCGCGACCGCGACCGGCCTGGTCGGCGTCGGCCGCGCCGAAGAGCGCGTCGATAATTCCGGCGGCAGCGCCGGGGATCTTCCGATCAAGGTCCGGCCTGGCATCTTTCGTTACGCCAACTCGGCTTCGGGCGATCTCATCACCATCGCTGACATCAACAAGCCTTGCTACGCAGTCGACGATCAGACCGTCGCCAAGACCGACGGGACCGGAACGCGCTCGATCGCCGGCTTTATCGATGCCGTCGATAGCGTCGGCGTCTGGGTCAAGTTCGACGAGGCGGCGGCGCAAGGCTATCTCGCCGGCATCACGTTGCCCGAGGCTTAACGTTCGGCGCAGCCAACATCTGCAACCAGGAGCAAACTGTAATGTTTTCTGAACGTCTCAAATGGGCGCTACTGTTGAGCGTCGCCGGCTGCTTCATCGCAGCGTCCTTCATCTTCCCGCCGTCGCCGCATGAGCTTGGTGGCGTCGCGGTGGCCATGCTGGTCAATGCCGGCAATCTCGACAGTCTGCGCGTCGGTTTCAGTACCGCTTATCAGCAGGGCATCGGAATGGCGCCCTCACAGTATCAGCGGGTTGCGACGGCTGTTCCGGCCACGCAGAAGACCCAGAAATACGGCTGGCTCGGCAAGATGCCGGGCGTGCGCGAATGGATCGGTCCGCGCTTGGTGCATAACCTCGAACAGCACGACTATTCGATCACCGAGAAGCCGTGGGAGCTGACGATCGGCGTCGACCGCGATGACATCGAGACCGACAACCTTGGCATCTATACGCCGATGTTCCAGGAAATGGGTGCCTCGACCAACGCGAAATGGGACGAGCTTGTCTTCGGCATTCTGCCGCTTGGATTCTCCACCGCCTGCTACGACGGCCAATCTTTCTTCGACACCGACCATCCGGTCCTCGACGCGAACGGCAACCCCACGACCGTTGCAAACACCGATGGTGGCTCGGGCACGCCGTGGTATTTGATGTTCGTCAACCGGCCGCTGAAACCGATCATCCTGCAGAAGCGCAAGGATTTTCAATTCGTCGCCAAGGACAAGCTCACCGACGACAACGTGTTCAATAATAAGGAATTCGTCTACGGCGCCGATGCGCGCGGCGACGTCGGTTTCGGCTTCTGGCAACAGGCCTGGGGCTCCAAGCAGACTCTCGACGCAACGCATTTCGAAACGGGGCTTGCGGCGCTGCAGGGCATGAAGGGCGACCATGGACGGCCGCTCGGCTTCACCGGCACGCCGGTGCTCGTCGTGCCGCCGTCCTTGCGATCGGCCGGCTCGGGCGTCGTGCAATCGATCCTGGTCAATGGCGGCGAGACCAACCCGAACGCGGGCGCGGCCGAGCTGCTCGTCGTGCCCTGGCTGGCGTAATACCCGCGCCTTTTTCTAGCGCTCTCCGGCGGCAAGCCGGAGAGCGACGGTGAAAAGCGAAGGGACGGACGATGGCCAAAGACGACCTCACGAAAATCGACGGTATTGGCAAAAAGCTCGCCGCCGCGTTGGTGGAGCACGGTGTCGATAGCTTCGCCAGGCTGGCGGCGCTTGACGATGACGGCATCGCTACGCTTGAGGGCACCAACGACTTCAAGGGCCGTAACGATTGGCCGGCCTGGATCAAGGCGGCCAGCGCGCTCGCACCGGCGGCCGGCGCAGACACGCAAGCGAATAATGCCCGGCGGTTCGAAGGCGCGCTTCCGTCCGGCAAGGTGGCTGTTGGCGGCAACACGATGGACATTGCCTGGCCGCCGCCGGCTGGCATGCCGGCTGCCGCGCTTGAGGGCGCACTGTTCGCCGTCAAGGCGAAGCCGGAGCGCGGCCGGTGGCGCGCCGGGCGCAAATTTTCGCGCGAAGAAACGACCATCTCGCTCGCCGAATTGGACGACGATCAGCGCGCGGCGATCGCGGGCGATCCGGAACTCGTCGTTTCATTGCGGCTGGTAGAGCCGGAGTGACACGTCCTTGGCGGGGTGGCGCAGCAGGTAGCGCGGCGGGCTCATAGCCAGCAGGTCGCTGGTTCGAATCCAGCCCCCGCAACCAACGTCCGGCTGCTCCCGCCCACCGGATGCGGGACCGGACCATGCGGCGGCAACGCCGCCTTGCCCGTCGCGGCTTCGGGCCGTTGCCGCGACGGGCTCCACTCTTGAAGCGAGGATGCGATGCCGGAAATCGACGACGAGCAATACCAGCGCGGCCGTTGCCAATTCAAAAACGGCGCGTCGCTGCGCGCGATGTGCGAGGCGCTGCAGGCGGCGGAGGCCAAGGAAGGCATCGAAGAAAGTCGCGAAATGAGTTTCGTCCTTGGCTTTGTCGATGCGGCGTTCGATAAACTGCGGGGCATCGAGCGATGACCTATGCGTCGCAAGCCGACATGACGGAGCGCTTCGGCGAGTCGATGATGATCGACTTGACCGACCGCGCCGAGCCGGCCACCGGCGCGATCGATGCCGACGTGGTGACGCGCGCGCTAGAAGACGCCGACGCGGCGATCGATGGCTATCTTAAAGGCCGCTATAAGCTGCCGCTCGCCGTGACGCCGCCCCTGCTGCGCGACCTGGCGCAGGCGATCGCGATCTACAAGCTGCATCGCAACACGGCGTCGGACAAGATTGCCAAGGACTACGACGCGGCCATGCGGGTGTTGCTGCAGATCGGTCGCGGCGACGTGCGTCTCGATGTCGAAGGCGTCGAGCCGGAGTCGAGTGGCGCTGCCAGCGTGCGCACGTCCGACCGATGCCGCGACATGACCCCCGGCAACATGAAGGGCTTTGTCTGATGACGGGCGCCGGGTATCGCGTCGACACGGCCGGCCACACCGAAGCGCTTGCCACGCTCTCGGCTATTGTCGCGCGCCTCGATCATCCGCTTCCGATGTACGAGGATATCGGTCAATCCCTCGTGACTTCGACGTTGATGCGTTTCGAGCAGGGTCGCGGGCCGGACGGCAACCCTTGGCCACCGTCATTGCGCGTGCGCCAGCATGGCGGGCTGACTCTGGTCGAGAGGGAGGGTTTGAAACGGTCGCAAACAGCCAACGCCTCTGACGGTGGCGTCGAAGTCGGCACCAACGTCATCTATGCCGCGATCCACCAGTTCGGTGGCGTCATCCAGAAGGCCGCGCGGCAACACACGACCTACCGCAAATACGATCCCCGCGAGGACGAGCTGTCCAGCCGTTTCGTCAAGAAGAGCCAATCGAATTTTGCCGAAGACGTGACAATCCCGGCCCACAGCGTGCGGATGCCGGCGCGGCCTTTTCTCGGTCTCGACGACGACGATCTGCGCGAGATCGTCCGGACCGCCGAGGGCTACGTCGCCGGTCAGGACGCGGACCAAGGCGGGGTGCAGCCATGACCGTCGTCTCCGATGTCAAAGGGCGTGTCGCAACGGTCGGCGGAATTCGCACCGTCGATGAAGCCGCCGATCTGGCGGCGCTGATCGGCGAAGGGCAACTGCCGCAACAGTCGCCGGCGGCGTTCGTGCTGCCGCTCGGCTTCAATGGCGGCGAGGCCGACGTCGTGACAGGGCTTTATCGCCAGGCGTTCAATTCGGTGGTTGCTGTGGTGCTGGTCATTCAGGCGCCGGGTGACGTCAAGGCGCGCAAGGCGCTCGCCACCATCGACCAGCTCGAACGGGATCTGTGCGCCGTGATTTGCGGCTGGGCGCCGGCTGGCGCGATCGGCGTCTTCCAGGCGACGCGCGGCCGGCTGGTGTCGGTCGCTAACGGCCTCGTCATTTATCAACTCGAATTCGCCCTGCAGGATCAACTGAGGATCACAACGCCATGAAACACCCGCATGAAGGCGGTCGCTATTACCGCGAGAAGGACAATTCGCTGACGCGCGCCGGCAACGACGCCGCCGGCAGACCCAATAAGCGCAAGCCCGCGCCGGCCGCCGGCCTCGCCGATAAAGACACGGCCAGGAAAGACGGCGCACCGGTGAGCGCCAACGCAAAGGACAAGACCAATGCCTGAGGCGATCAAATGGAAGTCCAAGGTGCTCCTCGTCAAGATCGAGAGCGCCTACGGCACCGATCCGACGCCGACCGGCGCGGCCGACGCCATTCTTGCCACCAACGTCACGCTGCAGCCGATGGAAGGCGAAGACGTGTCGCGTGAGTTGGAGCGGCCGTATCTCGGCGGCCAGGAGATGATACCGGCCGGCCTTCGCAGCGTGCTCACGTTCTCGACCGAACTGGCGGGCTCCGGCACCGCCGGCGAGGCGCCAGGCTGGGGCGTGCTGGCGCGGGCTTGCGCGCTGGCCGAGACGATCGAGGATGCGGTGTCGGTAACCTATTCGCCGATCTCGTTGGCGATGGAGAGCGCTGCGGTCTATTTCTGGATTGGCGCGACCAAGCACGTCCTGCTTGGCGCGCGCGGCACCGCTGAAATCACGCTCGATGCGCAAGGCATCCCGCGCATTGCGTGGACCATCACCGGGCTGTGGACTCTGCCGGCCGAGAGCGCGGCGGCGACGCCGGACCTGACGAGCTTCCTGGAGCCGCTGATCGCGACCAAGGCCAACACGCCGGCCTTCACGGTCAACGCCGTGTCGCTGGTGTTGCGCAGCTACAAGCTGACGCTCGGCAACGACGTTCAGCCGCGACTGCTGGTCGGCCGGGAGGAGATCATCATCCCCGACCGCGCCGAACAGCTGGTCTGCAACGTCGAGGCGGTGCCGTTGACAACGCTCAATCCGTTTGCGCTGGCGCAGGCCCGCACGCGCGTCGCAGTTTCGATCGTTCACGGCACCGCCGCCGGCAACATCGTCACCATCGCGGCGCCGACCTGCCAGGTCAAACGCATGACCGGCTACGAGCAGAACCAGAACATTCTGGAATGGCCGTTGCCGCTCGCGCCGTTGCCCGACGAGGGCAACGATCAGTTCTCGATCGTGCTCACCTGATTTCCGCCACAGCCACCAGGAGTATTTAACCGATGTTCAAGATCAGCAAAAACCAGACCTTCACCCGCGACGTGACGGTATCGAAGCCGGTCGATGGCGGCTTCAGCGACGAAACGATGAAGGCGACCTATCGCGTCATCGGGACCACCGAAGCAAAACAGTACGATCTATCGACCGCCGACGGTTCGACCGCGTTTCTGGTGGCGACCATCGTCAAGCTCGACGATCTCGAAGACGAAGCTGGCAAGGCGGTCTCCTACAACAACGCGGTCCGCGATGAGCTGCTCGATGTTCCCTACGTGCGCCGCGCTTTGGCGGATGGCTATTTCGCCGGGATGGCGGGCGCCAAAACGGGAAACTGAAATGGGCCGCGCGGCTTTGGGCGACGGGCGGCGCGGCCTTTTCAAATGCGGTGTCCGAAGACGAGCCCGAAGCGTTGCGCGACGCGCGCCGCTTCGGCGCATCCGAAACGGTCATCGCCGCGATCCGCGCGCGTCTCGGCTTGCGGGCCGAGATCGCCGGCCATGACGGCATCTGGCCGGAGAACGTGGAGGCCGTCGCAGCCTTCATGGCGGCCGAGACCCAGTGGCGTGTCGCTTCGATCGCCGGCGGCATGATGCCGGGGCGATTGATCTATCTCGGCCTCGATTATGCCGGCGCGCGCGCCGGCATAGAAGCGGCCGGGATCGAGTTGACGCCGGACATTTGGTCCGGTGTGCGCGTGATGGAAGCAGCGGCGCGCGAAGCGCTCAATGGGATAAGCGGATGACGTTGAAGGTCTCACTCGTCATTGACGGTAATGCCAGCGGCGCGAAAGCCGCCGCCGTCGAGGCCAAAACCGCAGTGATGGCGCTTGGCAGCGAAGGCAGCGCGGCGCTGCATACATTGAAGGCCAGTGCCGAGGCCAACGTCGTATCGCTCGCTCGCGTCCGTGATGAATTGGCGCGCTCGACGACGGTTCAACCGGCGGCGTTCAATGCGTCCGCCATCAATTCAAATCTGCGCGTCACCGACGACTTCGGCGCCGCCGCGCGAAAGACGGACGTGGACGCCTACGGTGTCGCCCTCGACCAGGTGCGCGCCAAGTACGACCCGCTGTTTGCGGCCGGCATGCGCTACAAAGAGGCGCTCACCGAGATCAATGCCGCCGCGCGTGTCGGGGCGATCGACGAGCGGGTGCGCGCGGAGGCGATCCAGCGGACCAAGGATAGCTTTACGCAGCAGGTCACGATAATAAGGACTGGCGCGGCCGCGAGCGGTTCGGCGGTAAAGAACCTCGGCGACGGGATTGTCGGGTCGTCTCGCGCGGCGCGCGCCGAGATGATCAACCTGAGCCGGCAAGCCCAGGATGTTGGCGTGAGCCTTGCGTCGGGCCAGTCGCCTTTCATGGTGCTGGTACAGCAAGGCTCACAGATTTTCGACGTGTTCTCCAGTTCGGAGCGCTCGGTCGGCGATTTCTTCAAGCAGGCTGTATCAGGCGCGGCGCGCTTCCTCACGCCCACGGTGCTGGTCACCGGTGCCATACTCGGCATCGGCACTGCCATTGTAACGGCAGCGTCGCAATACGGCGCGGCCCAACGTCAGATCGAAGTGGCGTTGACCGGCATCGGCCGCGCCTCGGGCGTCATGCGTTCCGACATCAACGCGATCGCCTCGGATTCCGCTTCGACCTTCGGTCTGTCGGTGTCGGAAGCGCGCAACTTCGCCACCGCGCTTGCCGCGACCGGCAAGATCGGCAAGGACAACATCGCGCCGATCGTCGCGCTCGGCCATGACGTCGCGATCGCCTACGGCGAGGACGCCGCCGGCGCAGCCAAGTTGCTGGCCAACGCCTTTGCCGATCCGGTCAAGGGCGCGACCGACTTGAATGCGCGCCTCGGCTTTCTCGATGCCGCGACGCTGCGCCAGATCACAAATTTGCAAGCACAGAACCGCCTCTACGAGGCACAGGCGCTGCTGCAACCCAAGGTCAAGGCGGGTCTCGAAGGCATCGGTCAAACGCTGTCTTCGAGCGCAGGCTTTTGGACCGCGATCGGTAACGCAATTTCAAATACGTGGGATGCCTTAGGTCGCGGCGCGTCGCGACTGACCGGCATCGGCTTTACCCAAGGCCTCGATGAGCAGATCGACACCACCAAGGCCAAAGTCGTCGAGCTGCAAAAGATCGTCGACGATACCAACAACGGCCCAGCGCCGACTGGCATTCGCGCCGCCGGATTTGCCGGTACATTGCAGGAGCTTGAGCGGCAAAAGGCGAAGCTCGAAGAGTTACAAAGTGAATGGCAGCGCTATCGGAGCGCTGTGGAAGGTGCCCAGCAAAGGCGCGATTCCTTCGCGCAGTCCGCTGCCGTCGAAAAAGCGCTCCCGGAAATATCCCAACTCCGCGATCTCAATAACAACTATCTGAACCTGTCGTTGACGCTCGCCGAGGTCAACCGCACTGGCGGTGAGTCATCGCCAATGCTGGTAGCGATGGGCAAATCTTACGCGCAGCTGGCCCAGGCCATCGCCGAGGCAAAAGGCCAGGTCGACGCATTTAAATCGAGTAACGACAGAGCGATCGCCGGACTTGAATTGCAGATTGGCGCCGTGGGCAAGCGATCGCCTGGTGCGCTTGGCGATTTGGCGAGGCAGCAATCGCTATTGAGCCAGGGCTCAGCCTCGCCCGACGCTCAACGCCAGGCGGAACTGACCGGCACGCTGGCGCGCCGCCAGGCCGAACAACAGATCGCCGACGCGCGGGCTCAATCGCTTTTGACCGCGCGTCAGGCGACCGACGCGGCTGGCCTTGAACTGTCGATCCTCGGTCGCGGCAGCATCGAGCAGGAACGTCAGCGTTCGATCCTCCAAGCCAAACAGCAGCTCGAACAGCAGTCGCTGCAAACTAACGGCAGCCGCGAGGCCTATGATCGCGGCCACCTGAAGTCGCTCGAAGACGAGATCAACAAGCAGGCCGCGCTCAAACAACAACTGGCCGAGCAACAGACGATCCGCGACCTGTCGTTCGAACGCGCCCAGATCGGCCGCACCTCCGACGAGCAGCAGGTTGCTTCGCGCCTGCGCGGCATTTACGGCGATGACTACGCCAAGCAACTCGACGGCTCGATCGCCGGACAGATGCGGCTGAACCAGCAGTTGCAGTCGACGCACGACATCGGCCTTGGCGTTTACAAGGGTATTTTAAGCGACCTTCAGCAGGGCAAGACCGCAGGCGAAACATTCGGCAATGCGCTCGTGAATTCCTTGCAGAAGGTCTCCGACAAGCTGGCCGAGATGGCGTTCAATAATTTGTGGAGCGCGGCCTTCGGCGGCAATAGCGCTGGCGGGCTGCTTGGTGGACTGTTCGGCGGCGGCAGCGCGCCGTTATCGCTCGACGCCGGCGGATCGGCCGGCGCGATCAGCACCGGTTCTGCTGGCGGCACCGGTGGCGTCCTCGGCGGCCTGTTCGGCGATGGTGGCTACACCGGCGACGTCGGCACCCGCGCTGTCGCCGGCGTCGTGCACGGCCAAGAGTTTGTCATCAACGCCGGGCAGACTGCCAAGCACCGTGCGCTCCTGGAGGATATCAACGCCGGCGCGTTCCCCGGCTATATGGGCGGTGGCTATGTCGGGCCAGCGCAACTCGGCAGCCGCGCGCCCGGCGCGGTGTCGGAGCAGCCGATCACGCTGACTTCGGAAATCCGCCTATACGTCGACAACAAGTCCGGCGCGCCGGTCAAAGCAACGGCGCAGAAGGGGCCGCCGGGCTTCGACATGGCGGTGCTGCTGGAAGGCATCTCGAACGGCATCGCGCAGGACCTCTCCGATGGCAAGGGGCCGATCACCACCACCTTGACCCGTGAATACGGCATGCGGAGGTCGTTTGGATGACCACCAAGAATTTCCCCGAGGACCTGCTCGGCCGCTCCATTCTGCGCCAAGGTTTCAGCTACAGCCGCAACCAGTCGGTCGAACGTACGCCGATGGATTCCGGCTTGCCGCGCGGCCGGCTGTACAACAAAAACCCGACGGCCAAGGTGCCGGTCGTCTACCAGTGGGACGAAGACCAGGTCGTCGTCTTCGAGGCCTGGCTTCAGAATATCGCGAACCGTGGCGCATCGTGGTTCAACGTCTATCTGCCCCTCGAAGGCGGAAGCTATCGCCAGGTACTGGCCCGCGTCGCCGACGTTCCGGCGCGCGCGTCGGCCGGCGCGCTATTGATGAATTGTCCGATCGAGTTCGAGATCCATGACGCGTTGATCGCGCCCGATGGATTCATCGAACTGGTCGCTCTGGTAGGTGGACGCGGGGCGCAAGACATAGCAGCTGTGCTCGATGGCATTACGCTGGCGCCAGCTTTCGAAGCATGGGAGTTCCCGGCCGATGCCTGATCCCACGCTCGATGAAGTGACGCAAGAAGCCTATGCCTCGGCATCGCCCGACAAGCTGATGATCGATACGATCTCGATCTATTACGACGGTCTGGTCGATGACGACGACAATCCATCCGAGCTGTATCTGTTCGACGGCAACAATTCGCACGCGGTCAATGAGGAAGGGGTGCCGTTGTTGGTGGCGCGGATCGAGGCAGATGCGCCGCGTAACGCCGGCGCCGTCATCACCATGCTCGGAATCCCATTTGTGATTACGCCGGCGCCGATGACCACCGAAACCGTCGCGGCGGCGCAGCTGTCCATCGACAGCGTCGGCCATGAATCCCACGACTTGCTTGAAGCCGCCGCCAAGGGCGGCAAACAGATCGAGGTCACCTACCGGCTTTATCGCAGCGGCGCCGAAGACGAAGGCCCCCAATCGCTGCCGCCACGCCGGTTCATCATGGTCGGCGCTACCGGTTCCAACGCGTCGGTCGATGCGCGCCTGGTCTTTTTGGCAATCGGCAAGAAGCCGTTCCCGGCCGATACATACCGGCCCGATGAATTCAGGACATTGGCCTATGCGTAGCACAGCGGCATTAGCAGCGGCTGACGCCCAAGCGCAGCCGGCGTCCCAACACTGGGCCTGGCCGCTGATCGGCCGGCCCTATCGGGGCCAAGGCCGAGACCCTGAGGGCTTCGATTGCTGGGGGCTTTTGCAATATTGCTGGCGCCTGCGCCTGGGCATCGAGGTGCCGGATGTCCGGCTCGACGCGAAGGAGAATTTTCGTCAGGCGATGCACGGACGCTATTCCGACTCTGCGCGCGAGGCCTTAGCGGTCGCGCGGCCGATCGAACTTGATGCCGTCTTTATGACCTCGCTCAAGGACCCGCATCACGTCGGTCTCTGGATTGAGCCGGACCCGATTGGCGGCATTCTTCATGCCGATGAGAAGGTCGGCGTTGTGTTCCAGCGCCGCGCCAGTCTGCCTGCGCACGGCGTCACCATCGTCCAATTCATGCGCTGGCAGGTATAGCCGATGGCCACAATTCACATCCTGACAAATATGGAGACCGATGCCCCGCGCTCGCGTGTGCGCATCGAGCGCCGCCGGTTGCGGCTATCGACCCTGGCGCGGCGATGCGGCCTTGACCCGCGCCGCGACGCCATCATCGCACAACGCAACGGACGTTGGGTCAGGCAGCGCGATCCGGCGAACAAAAAGGACTGGCACCATACGCTGGTCGGTGCGAATGACGTCATCAAGTTTGTCGTCTTGCCGCGCGGTGGCAATGCCGGTCGGACAGTTGCGCTGTTGGCGGTTATTGTCGTCGCTGCATTGGTGGCAGGCCCGCTGGGCGGGGCCGCCGCGTTGGGAGGCACACTTGGCATTTCCAGTGCGACCGCCGGATCACTCATCATTGCAGGAGGTTCGATCGTTGGCAGCTATGCGGTCAATGCGCTGTTGCCGCTGCCGCAGCAAAATCCGATCGGCGCCGGGGCGTCATCGCTGGCAGTCGATTCCGAAGCGCCTACATACGCCTTCACCTTGTCGGCACAGCAGAATCTATCGCGCTTGGGCGGCGCCAAGCCGGAATGGTTCGGGCGTCACCGCGTCGTGCCCGACCTGGCCGCGACGGCCTGGTGGGAATGGATCGATGGCAAGCAGACGCTTTACCAGACGATGTATCTGTCCAAAGGCGAAGTCGTTGTCGAAAAGATTGAACTCGGCCGCGCGTCGATCGATAGCTTCGAAGAGATCGATTATAGCGTCTTCGGCCCCGGTGAAACCGCCGACCTGTTTCAGCCGGCGGTCTATCAGTCACCGGACGTAACCAGCATTCCTCTGTCCGCGCCGAACGATCTGGTAGCGCCTGACGATGGGATATACGGGCCATTTACAATCGTGCCGCCCAGTCAGGCGACCGCCGATTTCGGTATCGATATCTCGCTGCCGCGCGGCGGCTTTCTGCAAAGCAGTGGCGGCACGCTATCGCCGAAGACGTTTCAGTGGCGGATAGAAGCCCAGGCGATCGACGACGCTGGCGCCGGCACTGGCGACTGGTTCACCGTCGCCGATGAGACCTTCAATTCCGACCCGACCGCGACGAACACCAGCGCGCCGGAAAGTGGCATCGCCAGTACGTTCGTGGGTGGCGGCTACGCCGCAACCGGTAAGATGAACTCGCCGTTGACCTTATCCTATCGCTACACCATGCCGACGGCGGCCCGATATCAGGTCCGGTGCCGACGCCTCGACGACAAGGATTTGTCGTCGCTTGCTGGCCATGACCTGGCATGGACCGGCTTGCGCGGCTTTCTTGGCGGCGACGGCATTGGCGGCGACGACGTCTATGGCGATGGCACCGTACTGCAAATCGCCATCACCGCGACAGCGTCGGTGAGCGCGCGCAGCGCGCGACAAGTCGCGGTCACTGGCACCCGAAAGCTACCCACCTGGGACAGCGATACGGGCGAATGGACGGCGGCGGTGGAAACCCGCTCGATCGCCTGGGCGGCGGCCTATGTCATCCGAGGCGAGAATGGCGGGCGGTTGCCGGATGCGAACTTCGACCTCGACACGCTGGCTGCGCTTGACGCGGTCTGGTCGGAGCGCGGTGATTATTTCGACTATTACGCCAGCGCGCAGGTTGATCTCTGGGAGTTCTTGAAGACGGTCCTGCGTAGCGGCCGCGCGGTTCCTTACCGCCAGGCGCACCTTGTGCGCTTTTATCGCGATGCGCCGCAGACCATCCCTTGGGGCGGCTTCAGTCGTGAAAACATCCTTCAACACACCTTGAAGATCAGCTATCGCACGCCCGAGCCAGAAGAAGATTTCGACGGCTTCGAAATTCAATATTTCGACGCGCGGACCTGGAATTTCAATACGCTACGCAAGGCGTTTGCCGGCACCGATCCGCCCGTGCGGCCCAAGCGCATGCCGGGTGACGGCATAACAGGTGTCGACCACTGTCAGCGCGAACTCGACTACCTGGTCGCGGAATATCTCTACCGGCCGATCAGCGCCGCGTTCGACACAGAGATGGACGGGCTCTATCCGTCATATGGCGATCTGACATTACTCGCACACGACTCGCCGCGCTGGGGGCAGTCCAATCGCGTGCTCGACTGGACAGCCGCTGACTTGTCGATCGATCTCATCCGGCCACCGATATGGACCTTCGACCGGACACTTGGCGCGGACAACGGTTGGTTTGTCCGCATCCGCGACGTGCGTGGCCGCTATTCGGCGCAGGTTGTGGTCGTCGACGCACCGAGCGGAACGACAATCGTCCTCAACAACGCGCCGGTCTACGACGACGGTAGCGCGTTCGACTTTGCGCTCTCGGACTCCGAATTTCTTCATGTCATGTTCGGTCAGTCGACGGATGCGCCCCGCGCCGCGCTTTATCGCACCGTTGTGCCGCGCGAAAAGGGCCGCACCTGCTCGGTGCAGGTCGTGCTCGACGATCCCCGCGTTCATGTTAATTGAGAGCCGCCAACGTCCTGACAGGTGTCAGGATTACGAAAGCCAACGTGTCTGACTACGATGTTGTTCTACCCGTCGAACACAGGTCAAGACATTTAACCGAGATTAAATTCTATGGGTTTGCTCGACGATGTCACCACCGCGGTTACACAGATTGGCGCAAGCCGCGATCAAATAGTAGCGGACGCGGCCATATTATTGGGTCTTGTTGAAGGCCCGGCGGCCGGCGCAGCGTCGACCGTCGACGCCGGCGGCAGCGCCGGCATTCTCAAAACGCTGGCGCGTGTGCTGGCCGAGGCCGCCGGCCGCGTCGGGCTGCAATATGGCTTTTCGAGCGAGACCGATACGACGGCCGATCCCGGTGCCGGTACTGTCGCGTTTAATAACGCGGCCTTGGCGAGCGTGACCGAAATCGCGATTTCGGCGGTCGATGCCAACGCGCTCAATCTGTCCGGCTATATCGAGACGTGGGATCAATCGACCAATTTGTTGGTGCGCGGTCATCTGGTCATTCAAACGCTCGACAGCGCGGCGATCGCTGTCTTACACGTCAACGCGGCGATGATCGACGGCGCCGGCTTTTATCGGTTGTCGGTCGTGCATGACGGGTCGGCCGGCGCGTTCGCCGACGCGGCCGACATTTCGGTGCAGTTCGTGCGCGCCGGCGACAAGGGCGGTCAATATCTGGCGATTCCGATTTTCGATCCCGGCAAGCCGATTTCCGGCGAGGTTCTTTGGTCGTCGGCTATGCCTAAGCCGTGCATTTTTCTGGCCGGCATGACGGAAAGCTATGGACTTTGCAAAGCCACGCCGGCCGCCGATGCGGTGTTCGGTCTGTGGCACGCGCCGGCGGCCGACCCGACCGACCTGACGCTATTCGCGACCGCGACATTCCTCGCCGGCGCGCGGATACCGACTTATACCCTGGGGGCCGATGAAGAATTCGCCGAGCACGACGTTTTCGAGGTGACGGCGCCGAACCCGCTTGATGCGACCTTATCCGGCGCGTCGCTGACGGCCGTCGCGCATATGAACTAATTCAACCCGTTCACAAATCACGCCAGGCGAAAGCAGGAGTAAAGACCGATGCCGAACACGATGACGCACTTCAATCACACCGTGAAGCGTTACCATAATCAGGAAATCAACCTCGCCAATTTGCGGGCCATGTTGCTGACCGGCGATAAGGCCGCGATGTTCGACGCCGCGCACACAACCATCGACCAAACGATGGGCGGCACGAAGTCGGTCGTCACATACACGGTGGGGGCGCCGGGCAAAGTCAACTGGGCGGCACACGGCCTTGTCAACGATACGCCGGTCCTGATGACGACCACCGGCGCGCTCTTGACCGGGCTGACCGCCGGCAATTGGTATTATATCGTCAACGCCGGAACCAACGATTTCGAGCTTTCAGCGACCGCCGGCGGAGCGTCTATTGATTTCTCCGGCACGCAAAGCGGCGTTCATACCGCCTTCGCCAACGGCGACAATCAGTTTTTTGGCAATGGCTGGACCCTCGGCGGCGAATTGCTGACCAGCGTCGCGGCCGCGATTGTCACGACGAACGATTCGTTGCTCGGGTGCGACAACATTTCCAAGACGCCGACCGGCGGCGATATCGGGCCGTCCTATTCGGGTGTCATCTATGACACGAAGACTGGTTATGTGCTGCACTTCAACGATTTCGGCGAAGTCAAAAACGCCGGCATTGGCACGCTGTTCAAGTGGAATTTCCCGAACGGCATTATGCCAATGAACTATACGCCGGAGTAAACGGCGGCGGAACGGAACGAGACTTGAGCCGATCGCAAGGGGCTATCGATGACCGCACGTAGCGTTATCGCCCGACAACCTATAGCGCGATACGTCGCACCCGGCGGGGCCTTTGCGACGGCGCTGACGGCCGAGCCGGTTACAGTCGGCGTGACGGCGTCCGAAATTCTAGCGGGCGTGGCGGTCTACACCGTCGCGCCGGCTTCCGTCATCGTCGGCGCGGCGGCAACGGCAATCGCCACCGGCGCGACGGTCGATGTTGCGGCGGCCGATGCCATTATCGTAGGCGCGCCGGCGGCCGATCCAGAATCCGGCGCAACCGTCGATGCCGCGCCGGCCGGCCCGATTATTGTCGGCGCGAGTGCGACCGATATTCCAACCGGCAACGTCATCAACGCGCCGACGGCCGCCCCCGTCGTCGTCGGCGCGCCTGCGTTCGACGTGCAATCGGGCGCGACCGTCGATGTGGCGATCGCCGCTACCGTCGCTGTCGGCGCTTCGACGATCGAAGCCGAGACCGGCGCGCAAGTCACCGTGACGCCGCCGGCCGCGATTGTCGCAACCGCCCCGGCGGCAGACGTACAATCGGGCGCGATCGTCAGTGTCCGTCATGCGCTGGCGCGGCGCTACGGCCGCGCGCCGATCTGCCGGCTTCCGATCGCCGGCCGCGAAATCCAATACCGGCCGCGCGGCTTTTTCGTGAGCGCGCCGGCGTTCGACGTGCAATCGGGTGCGACCGTCGATGTCGTCGAGCCGGCTGCGATCATCGTCGCCGCTATCGCATCCGAAGTTGGCGCGCGGCGCAAACCGGTCAAGGCCGCCATTCTCATTTTCTAATTGGAGAGATACCCGATGGCTGCATGGCAATATCTGAATAACTGTCACGTCTTCACGCCAACCGTTGAGGAAGCCGCGAGCGTGATCGATCTCGGCGCGGCGATCGACGCGACCTATCTGACGGCGGCCGATGCCGGCGCGGCCGATGGCAAGCGCAGCGCCGCGCTGATCGCGCTCGGCAATGACCTGGAATTGGTAGAGGGCGTCTTTAGCAGCACTGGCACGGTGTTCACCATTGACACCGTGCATTTCGCGATCATCGCCGCCACGCTGTACACCGATGGCACGAAAATGGATCTCGACGGTTCGGCGTCGGTGCTGTTCACGACGCCGGGCGCGCGGCTCGACAAGTTCGCCGGCGTCGACATTCCCAATGTCTGGACCGCGCCGCAAAAGCAAACGCCAGCGACGCTGGCCGACGCGACGGCCTGGGATGGCGCGGCTTATGCATTCCTGAAAGCCAGCGTGAGCGGGTCCGATTTCGACATTGCCAATCCGTCCGCGCTGGTCGCCGAACAAATGTATGCGATCCGCGTCGACTATGCGTCGGCCAACACTGTGAGCTTTGGCACGGATTTCAAAGGACCGATTGACACGCCGACCGGTACCAGCGGCGCGGTCGATTGGTTTTTCTTTTTCTCGAATGCCGCCGGCGACGCGCTGGAATATCTCGGCGCTTCGCTGGACGCGGGGGCGTAAAGGCAATGACGATTGTCGAACAATTGATGGCCGGCGTGTCAAGCGCCGCTCTGATCGCCGGTGCGGTCAAGGCACTTTTTCCCGGCCTGCTCATTCCGGCGTTGGGCAAGAAAAAGGAATATCGCGTTTCGTATAGCTTGAGGTTGCGCGCGGCAAATTCGGCGTACCTCAATAAGACGTTCACCACACCGACAGACAATAAAAAATTCACGCTGTCGGTCTGGGTCAAGCGCGGCAAGCTATCGGGCATCGTGAGCGGTGTCGTTTTAGGGAATACCGCGAACACGTTCATCGCATATTTTGATGACAACAACACACTGAACATCAGTAATAACGGGACGACGTACGGGTCGACGGCGGTGTTCCGTGACCCGAACGCACATCTACATCTGCATATTGTGTGGGACTCGGCTAACGCCACGGTCGCAAGCCGGTGCCTCGTTTACGTCAATAATGTATCCGTCATCACCACGGCTTACTCGCAAAACACGGCGTCTACTTTCAACGCTTCCGGCATCGTCGGCCTGATCGGCAAGCAGGGCACACAATCCCGTTATCTCGACGGCCTGATCTCCGACGTGTATTTCGTTGATGGACAGGCGCTGCCCCCGTCAACCTTTGCCGCCGCCGACGTGAATGGTGTTTGGTCTCCCATCAGCCCGGGCGTCCTGACCTATGGAACAAACGGGTTTCACTTGGATTTCGCCGACAATTCTGGGGCGACAGCGACCACAATCGGCAAAGACACGTCAGGCAACGGCAACAACTGGACTCCGAACGGGGTCAGTGTCACGTCGGGTTCGACGTATGACAGCCTTGTCGATACCCCGACAAACTACGGCGTTGACACGGGCGCGGGCGGCGAGGTGCGCGGAAATTATGCGACCTTTGGTCCGCTGAACGGAACGAGTTCGTATTACGCTCTTTCGGAAGCAAATCTAAAGAAAACGACGACTAGCGGAGTTTCCGTCGAGGAAGCTCTGAGCACTTTTGTCATCGATACGGCCGACGAAAATAAATTTTGGGTCGAGTTAGATATCGTCGCCATTGGTTCGGCAGGATGGACGCTGGGACTATCTCCGGATAATGGCATCAGTCGAAATGCCGGAAACGCAGTCGGCTATGGCTATTGGTATCAGGCGAGCAACGGCAATAAGTACATCAACAATTCAAGTTCGTCTTATGGCTCGTCGCACACGACCAATGACCGTATTGGCATGGCCGTGGATTGTTCGGCGTTGACCGTTACCTTTTATAAGCAGACGGGCGGCACGGGCATTTTTGTCTCTCAGGGTGCGATCACGATAGCTTCCGGTCGATACTACGTAGGGACAGCTTTATACGGTAATCCATCAACCGTAGTCGTGAACTTTGGGCAGCGTCCTTGGAAAAACGCGAATGTTCCAGCAGGACACAAAGCCCTCTGTTCTCAGAATCTCACCAATCAAACAGCCATATTGCCGGCGACGTTTACCGGCAATGCTTCGGCCGATGGGCCGTTTATTTGGGCGAATGGCCCGATCACGGCGGTCACGATCAACGGCAATGTAGCGACGCGCGGCACGCATTTCGACGCGGTCGCTTCCGGCATTAAGCTGCGCACAAGTTCGTCGTCTTACAACGCGGCCGGATCGAATACGATCACGGCTTACACGGCCGGCGCGCCGTTCAAATACGCGCGCGCGCAAGTCAACTAACCGCGAAAAGCAATCCGTTAAAATCAGCGAGGATAAGACAATGCGCTTTGTACATGACGGCGTCACATATGGCGACAGCAAACAGATTGCGATTGCGGGCATGAACTATCTGCCGCGCCGGCTGTCGGCGGAAAAGCGAGCAGAGCTTTGCATCACGGTCGCGGCCGAGCCGGAGGCTATCGATGGCCGGTTTTATGTTCAAGTCGGCGAGGCCGAGCCGACGCAACGGCCGCTCGCCGATATCCGTGCCATGCTGATCGGCGAAATCAAGGCGACCGCCGGCGCGATCATTCTGGCGGCCTTTCCCGAATGGAAGCAATCGAACCTGACGGCGCGCGGCGTCGAATTGACCATGAAGGTCGCGCGCGGCGAAACGCTGACCAGCGCCGAACAAGCCGAGGCGACCGCGCTGCAAGCGGTTTGGGATTGGATCAAGAGCGTGCGCGATCACAGCGCCGCGCTTGAGACGGAAGTGAGCAACCGCAATTTTGTGTCGCTCAAGGCATGGCAGCAACACGACTGGCCGGAATTTACAGGCTAGTCCGGTGGGTCGACCCACCGGCGTCTCGGCCTATCGAACGGCCATGGAGGGGGGGGGTGACATTTGAAGTGGCGCGGGGGTGACATTTGAAATTGCGCGCTACAGGTCGTTGGGACCCCGGCGTTCCGCGCGCCCTCGTTCTTAGGGGCGAAGACAGGAATGCAGTTTCAAGCGACGGCTCGCCCGGGGCCGCAAACAACACGGGCGATGACGCATGTCTTGACGACATTTGAGCGCATGATCCTCGTCGTCATTCCGGGGCGCGCGAAGCGCGAACCCGGAATCCAGCCAGGTTCTCAGGCGCCTCTGGATTCCGGGTTCGCGCTTCGCGCGCCCCGGAATGACGGCAATAGAACTTGGCCCGCGGTTCGCAGCAGCGCCTTACTTGCGATCGAGCCGCGCGATCAGGCTCGACGTATCCCAGCGCTGGCCGCCCATCGCCTGCACTTCGGAATAGAACTGATCGACCAGCGCGGTCACCGGCAGATGCGCGCCGTTCTTGCGTGCTTCGCCGAGACAGATGCCGAGGTCCTTGCGCATCCAGTCGACCGCGAAGCCGAAGTCGAACTTGTTCTCGGCCATGGTCTTGTAGCGGTTCTCCATCTGCCAGGATTGCGCCGCGCCCTTCGAGATCGTGGCGATCAGCTTCTCGATGTCGAGATCGGCTTTCTTGGCGAAATGCAGCGCCTCGGAAAGACCCTGCACCAGGCCGGCGATGCAGATCTGGTTGCACATCTTGGCGAGCTGGCCGGAGCCGGACGCGCCCATCAGGTTGCAGGCGCGCGCGTAGGCCGCGATCACCTTTTCCGCCACGGCGAAGGTGTCGGCGTCGCCGCCGCACATCACCGTCAGCACGCCGTTTTCGGCGCCGGCCTGTCCGCCCGACACCGGCGCGTCGATGAAGCCGAAGTCGAGGGCCTTGGCGGTTTCGTTGAGTTCGCGGGCGATCTCGGCCGAGGCGGTGGTGTGGTCGATGAAGATCTTGCCCGGGCTCATGCCGGCGAAGGCGCCGTCGGGGCCGAGGGTGACCTCGCGCAGGTCGTTGTCGTTGCCGACGCAGCACATCACGAAGTCCTGGCCGGAGGCTGCGGCTTTCGGCGTGATCGCGGTGTTGCCGCCGAATTCCTTGGCCCATTTCAGCGATTTGGCGGCGGTGCGGTTATAGACTGTGACCTCGTGGCCGCCTTTGACCTTGAGATGGCCGGCCATCGGATAGCCCATCACGCCCAAGCCCAGAAACGCTACCTTTGCCATCGTTTTTCTCCCTCGAAATGCGGTCACAGGCGGCCGGTCTGCCGCCGGCCTGTCGATTGCCATTCAGTCCCTGCAATAGGTCCTAGGCCCGGCGGCTCCTGTCAACCTCCGATGGCGGTTTGCCGGGACGGGCCGGCGCATTGACGGGCGGGCCCGCCCGCCTATGGTGGCGGCGGCTGGCTTCAGGACGAACGAGGATTGACGATCATGGCGGTGACCAAGGAACAGGTAATGGCGGCGCTGGCGCGGGTGCCGGTCCCCGGTGGCACCCACCTGACCGAAGCGCGCGTGCTGTCGGATATCGTGGTGTCGGACGGCAAGGTGTTCTTCTCGATTTCGGTCGACGCCGCCAACGTCAAAGCCTGGGAGCCGGTGCGCGAGGCCGCCGAGCGCGCGGTGCGCGTCATTCCGGAGGTGAAGTCGGCGCTGGTGGCCTTGACCGCCGAGCGCGCCGCCGGCGCCGCCGCGCGCGGGCCGGCCCCGGCGCACCAGGCCGCCAATCCCGCCGCGAAACCGGCGGCCGCGCCGCATACCCACGCCCATCCGGCCGACAAGGTCCAGCCCGGCATTCCCGGCGTCACCCACATCATCGCGGTCGCCTCCGGCAAAGGCGGCGTCGGCAAGTCGACGACCGCCGTCAACATCGCGCTCGGCCTGCGCGATCTCGGGCTGAAAGTCGGTATGCTCGACGCCGACATTTACGGGCCGTCGTTGCCGAAACTGTTCGCGATCAAGGAGAAGCCGCAGACTGTCGGCGGCACGCGGCTCAAGCCGATCGAGCGTTACGGCCTGGCGATCATGTCGATCGGTTTTCTGATCGACGAGGAGACGCCGATGATCTGGCGCGGCCCGATGGTGATGTCGGCGATCACCCAGATGCTGCGCGAGGTCGAGTGGGGCACGCTCGACGTGCTGGTGGTCGACATGCCGCCCGGCACCGGTGACGCGCAACTGACCATGGCGCAGCAGGTGCCGTTGAAGGGCGCGGTGATCGTGTCGACGCCGCAGGATCTGGCCTTGATCGATGCGCGGCGCGGCGTCGCAATGTTCAAGCGCGTCAACGTGCCGGTGCTCGGCGTCGTCGAGAACATGAGTTATTTCCTGTGCCCGGAATGCGGCACCCGGTCGGATATCTTCGGTCACGGCGGCGCACGGCATGAGGCCGAACGGCTCGGCGTGCCGTTCCTCGGCGAGGTGCCGTTGCACATCGCGATCCGTGAGAAGTCCGATGCCGGTCTGCCGGTGGTGGCGACCGAGCCGGACGGGCCGCACGCCAAGATCTATCGCGACATCGCCGCCAAGGTGCTGGAGCAGATCAAGGGCGGTGCGGCGTCCGGTCGCGCCGCGCCGAAGATCGTGATCGAGGCCTGATAACGGCCGCCGTCCTGCGACTTTGGTCGCAGACGGCCGATGCGGCGCCTCACGGTAACGCATTGCAGCAGGCGCATTGCCGCTGCGCGCCATCTGCATGCTTGCAATGCAGGCGCGACGCTGGTCACTGTCCCGCCGACCTGCTTACACGAGCCGATTTCGCCGATGAACCGGTGAAACTCGTCATATGAACATCGGGAGTGGAATTGAAATGAAACGCCGAGCATTTATTGGCGCGGCCGGCCTCGGTCTGGCGGCGACGGCGATCGCGAAGCCCGCGATCGCGCAATCGTCGCCCGAGGTGAAGTGGCGCCTGACGTCGAGCTTCCCCAAGTCGCTCGATACCATCTTTGGCGCTTGCGAAGTGTTCTCGAAGGCGGTGGCCGAAGCGACCGACAACAAGTTCCAGATTCAGACCTTTGCCGCCGGCGAAATCGTCCCCGGCCTGCAGGCGGCCGACGCCGTCTCCAACGGCACCGTCGAAATGGCGCACACCGCGTCTTATTACTATGTCGGCAAGGACCCGACCTTCTCGCTGTTCACCGCGCAGCCGTTCGGTCTGAATGCGCGCATGCAGTCGGCCTGGATGGAGTTCGGCGGTGCGCTCGATCTCGCCAACGCCTTCTACAAGAAGTACAACTTCATGGCGCTGCCCTGCGGCAACACCGGCACCCAGATGGGCGGCTGGTTCCGCAAGGAGATCAAGACCGTCGACGACGTCAAGGGTCTGAAATTCCGCATTGCCGGTCTGGCCGGTCAGATCTTCTCGCGCATGGGCGCGGTGCCGCAGCAGGTCGCCGGTGGCGAAATCTATCCGTCGCTGGAGAAGGGCACTATCGACGCCGCCGAGTGGGTCGGTCCCTACGACGACGAGAAGCTCGGCTTCTATAAGGTCGCGAAGTACTACTACTATCCGGGTTGGTGGGAAGGCGGCGCGATGCTGCACAACTTCATCAATCTGGAGAAGTGGAACGCGCTGCCGAAGAACTACCAGGCGATCGTCAAGGCGGCCTCCGCCCAGGCGCATAACTGGATGTTGTCGAAGTACGATGCCGCCAACCCGGCGGCGCTGCGCCGGCTGATCGCCGGTGGTGCGCAGCTGCGGCCGTTCCCGCAGCCGGTGATGGAAGCCTCCTACAAGGCGGCGACCGAAACCTACAACGCGGTCAGCGCCAAGAACGCCGACTTCAAGAAGGTCTATGACAGCATGGTCGCCTTCCGCGGCGAAGAGTATCTGTGGTGGCAGGTCGCCGAACTCGGCTTCGACGCCTTCATGGTGCGGATGCGGTCGCGCGGCTAAGCGCCGTCAGCGCAAGTTGAGATCTGGGCCCCCGCCGGCATGCCGGCGGGGGCTTTTTTATTGCGCCGGGCGCCGAATATCGCCGGCAAGCACAAATTTCATCGATTTCAGTGACTTATAGGCGGTTACGACTTTAGTCGAACAACCGTAGGCTGGCTTTGGCGTCGAGGCTCGGTCATGGTTTGGGCAAGCCCCCATAAGTGGGTGATTCATCTGGGAACATGCGGTCGCTGGGGGCTGCCGCCTCAATAAGTCCAAGGGAGGATACCAATGAAACGACGTCAATTTATCAAGGCCGCCGGTCTGGGCGTTGCCGGTGCGGCGATTGCCGCGCCCGCCATCGCCCAGTCGTCGCCCGAAATCAAATGGCGCATGACCTGTAGCTGGCCGAAGTCGCTCGACACGCTGTTCGGCGCTGCCGAGACCATGGCCAAGGCGGTTGGCGAAGCCACCGACGGCAAGTTCCAGATCCAGGTCTTCGCCGCCGGCGAAATCGTGCCCGGTCTGCAAGTGCTCGACGCCGTCCAGAACGGCACCGTCGAATGCGGCCATACCGCGTCTTACTACTACTTCGGCAAGGACCCGACCTTCGCTTTCGGCACTTCGGTCGCCTTCGGTCCGAATGCGCGGCTGAACCAGGGCTGGTACACCTTGGGCGGCGGCAAGGAAGTGCTCGACGAGTTCTACAAGAAGTACAACGTCGTCTCGCTGCTGGCCGGCAATACCGGCTGTCAGATGGGCGGTTGGTACCGCAAGGAGATCAACTCGGTCGACGATCTCAAGGGCCTCAAGATGCGCATCGGCGGTTTCCCGGGCGCGGTGCTGAAGAAGCTCGGCGCGGTGCCGCAGCAGATCGCGGCCGGCGACATCTATCCGTCGCTGGAAAAGGGCACCATCGACGCCGCCGAGTGGGTCGGTCCTTACGACGACGAGAAGCTCGGCCTCTACAAGGTCGCGCCGCATTACTATTATCCGGGCTGGTGGGAAGGCGGCTCGATGCTGTTCTCCTTCATCAATCAGGATAAGTGGCACGCGCTGCCCAAGAACTATCAGGCGGTTCTGGCCCAGGCCGCGCATTACGCCAACACCTGGTGTATGGCGAAATACGACCTGCTCAACCCGGCGGCGCTGCGCCGACTGCTGGCTGGCGGCACCAAGCTGCACGGCTTCTCGCCGGCGATCATGGAGGCTTGCTACAAGTCGGCCAAGGAGCTGCACGCCGAGATCGCCAAGACCAACCCCAGCTTCAAGAAGGTCTACGACTCCTTGAATGCCTTCACCCATGACGGTTACGCTTGGTTCCAGGTCGCGGAGCTCGGCTACGACTCCTTCATGGTTCGTCACAACCGCGCCTAATGGCTGTCGGCATCGGTCGATGAAAAAACCCCGGAGCGAAAGCTCCGGGGTTGTTTTTTAACGGGCAGGGTAGTGGCCGGTTCGAGGCTGGACGCCAGTTATTTCGGCGGTCCGAAGTCGAGGCTCGGCAGATCGATCTGCGGGATTTCGATCTTGACCTTGCTCGGATCGACGGTCGACGCCGTGCCTTTGTAATGCATCACCATCGCCGGGAACATGATGACCAGCGCCACCATGATCACCTGGATGATGACGAACGGCACCGCGCCCCAGTAGATCTGGCCGGTGGTGACCGGCTCCATGCGCTGGCCGGTGACGCGGTCGTTATAAGGCTCGCGCGGCGCCACTGAGCGCAGATAGAACAGCGCGAAACCGAAGGGCGGATGCATGAACGACGTCTGCATGTTGACGCCGAGAATGACGCCGAACCAGATCAGGTCGATGCCAAGATGTTCGGCCGCCGGCCCGAGCAACGGAATGATGATGAAGGCCAGTTCGAAGAAGTCGAGGAAGAAGGCCAGCACGAAGACGAACAGGTTGACGAAGACGAGGAAGCCGACCTGGCCGCCCGGCAGCGACGTCAGCATGTTTTCGACCCAGATGTGACCGCTGACGCCGTAGAACGTCAGCGAGAACACGCGCGCGCCGATCAGGATGAAGACCACGAAGGCCGACAGCTTGGCGGTCGATTCCACCGCCTGGCGCACCAGGTCCCAGGTCAGCCGGCGCTTCAGGGCGCCGAGGATCAAGGCCCCCGAGGCGCCCATGGCGCCGCCTTCGGTCGGCGTCGCAACACCGATGAAGATGGTGCCGAGCACGAGGAAGATCAGGAACAGCGGCGGCACCATCACGAAGGCGGTCTGCTGTGCCATGTGCGACATGAAGCGATAGCCGGTGAAATGGAACAGCGCCCAGTTGACCACGGTCACCGCGAAGGCGAACAGGATGCCGAAGAACATGCTCAGCACCACGAAGTCGGCGCCGTGCGACGTCGAGTGCCGCATCATCAGCCAGCCGAAGACTGTGCTGGCGATGGCAAGGCCGAGCAGCGACAGCAGGCCGCGTTCGTCGCCGCCATGTTTGACCACCTTGATCAATGGCCGCAGCGCCCACAGCAATCCGGCGATGCAGAGAACCACGATGATGGCGGTGGAGTAGTCGCCGGCCTGGTCGATACCGGGGGTGCCTGTCTTTATGGTCAGAATGCCCGCAAGCGACGTGGTGTAGAGATAATAGGCCAGCGCCGCGACGGCGACGACCGCCAGGATCGTCAGGATGAAACCGTAACTGCGCGACAGCAGATCGCGCCAGCCGCGTTCGAGTTCCTTGAAGCCGATGGCCTCGGGCGGCAAGCCGGGCGTTGCCTTGGGGAACAGCATCGCCACCAGAAAGACGTAGGCGGCGTATAGCCCCGACAACACCATGCCGGGAATGAAGGCGCCTTCGTACATGTCGCCGACCGATTTGCCGAGCTGGTCGGCCATCACGATCAGCACCAGCGACGGCGGAATGATCTGCGCCAGTGTGCCGGAGGCCGCGATAATGCCGGTGGCGACGCGCCGGTCGTAGCCGTAACGCAGCATGATCGGCAGTGAGATCAGGCCCATCGAAATCACCGAGGCCGCGACCACGCCTGTGGTCGCAGCCAGGAGTGCGCCGACGAAAACGACGGCGTAAGCCAAGCCGCCGCGCACCGTGCCGAACAATTGGCCGATGGTGTCGAGCAGGTCTTCGGCCATGCCGGATCTTTCCAGCACCAGCCCCATGAAGGTGAAAAACGGGATAGCCAGCAGCGTGTCGTTGTTCATCACGCCGTAGACGCGCTCGGGCAGTGCTTGCAGGAAGTCGGGCACGAACAGGCCCAATTCGATGCCGATCAGCGCGAAGATCAATCCGACTGCGCCGAGTGAAAATGCCGCCGGATAACCGAGCAGCAGAAAGAACACCAGGGAGCCGAACATGATCGGCGCCATGTTTTCGATGAAGAGAGCTTCCATTCTATGCTCCGGAATCCGCTACCAGCGCTTAGCGCTTTTCAATCGCTTCGACGGTACGTTCGACTTCGGCCGCAAGGGCGTCGACGGTCTTGACGTAGGGGTCCGGGATGAGGCCGCGCGACACGGCGATGCGCTTGATCAATTCGGAAATGCCCTGGATCAGCAGCAAGGTGAAGCCGATCATCACCAGGGATTTTGCCGGCCATTGCGGCAGGCCGCCGGCATTGCCCGACTGCTCGTTGATTTCGAACGAGCGCAGAAAGAACGGGGCGCCGGTGCCGATCATGATGACGCATAGCGGCAGCAGGAAAAAGGCGTGGCCGACGATGTCGATCCGGTTGCGCAACCGCTGCGGCATCATGTTGTTGAGGATGTCGATGCGGATGTGTTCGTTCGACAGAAGCGTCCAGGGCGAGCACAGCAGGAAGACGATGCTGAACAGAACCCATTGCAGTTCGAGCCAGGAATTCGACGAGGTGTCGAAGACCTTGCGGACTGTCGCGTTGACGGCCGAGACGATGACCGCGGCCAGAATGAGCCAGGCGGCGCGTCGGCCGATCCAGGTGTTGATCGCGTCGATGATGCGCGTCGCCGGCAGCAACGCCTTGAGACCTGCGTCAAGTACGCCCACGTGCATTTCCCCTCTCGTCGGTCGCCGCCACACGGCGCCCGGAAATTTATTCTTGTTTTACGTCCCCACGTCTTGGCTCCAGCGCGACATGTCGCGCCATTTATCGAGCCAAGTATCTCTCCCCGCAGACACCTTAATCCGATGCCGCCATCAGGCGTCAATGGTCAATTTGTCGTGGTCTAGCGATTGCAGCGCACAAAGGCGGTCGTTGCGGCGGGGCCGGGCTTCCCGAGCCATGCACCGGCATTGCCACGGCCGCGGGGATCGGGCCCGGTTGGCGCGATTGGCCCTGGGGCTCGCCGCGTATCGCGAATAGGGGGAGGGAACCTGGCTTGCCTGCGGCGGGTCGGTATCACTGTGGCGACAACAGTCGCGCCAATGGACCGCGGCGCCACACCGGGCGGTCAGCCGCCGGTTACGCTCATGTGACGCGACACGGCCGGACCGTGACGGCGGCGGTCGATGATGAAATCGTGGCCACGCGGCTTGCGGGTGATCGCCTCATCGATCGCAGCGTGAACGAGATCGTCGCTTTCTGAGGCCCGCAACGGCCCGCGCAGATCGGCGGCGTCCTCCTGGCCCAGGCACATATAGAGCGTCCCGGTGCAGGTGATGCGCACGCGGTTGCACGACTCGCAGAAGTTATGGGTCAGCGGGGTGATGAAGCCGAGGCGGCCGCCGGTCTCCTTGACGCGAACGTAACGCGCCGGCCCGCCGGTCTGATAATCGATGTCGTTAAGCGTGAAGCGTTCCGACAGCCGCGATCGCACCATCGACAGCGGCAGATATTGGTCGAGGCGTGTTTCGCCGACATCGCCGAGCGGCATCACTTCGATGACCGTCAGGTCCATGCCGCGGCCGTGCGCCCATTCGACGAGGCCCGCGAGTTCGTCTTCGTTGACGCCCTTGAGCGCGACGGCGTTGATCTTGATCTTCAGGCCGGCGGCCTGCGCGGCGTCGATGCCGGCGAGAACCTTGTCGAGATCGCCCCATCGGGTGATGGCGCGGAACTTGTCCGGGTCGAGCGTATCGAGCGAGACGTTGATGCGTTCGACACCGTGGCCCTTCAGCTCAGCGGCGTATTTTTCCAGGAGCGAGCCATTGGTGGTCAGTGTCAATTCCTGGAGCGCGCCGCTCTTGAGATGGCGCGACAGCGACGAGACCAGGGTCATGATACCGCGCCGCACCAGTGGTTCGCCTCCGGTCAACCGCAATTTGTTGACGCCCTTGGCGACAAATGCGCTGCACAGGCGGTCGAGTTCCTCAAGGCTGAGCAATTCGGCCTTCGGGAGGAAGCTCATGTGTTCCGACATGCAATAGACGCAGCGGAAATCGCAGCGGTCGGTCACCGAGACGCGCAGATACGTGATGGCGCGCGCAAACGGATCGATCAGCGGCCGCGGAGCGCCAGAGAGTCGATCGAGTTCGAGGGTGGACGTGCCGTTATGCGGTGCCATCATTCATCCCGTTGCGGCGGATTATTGGTTCCGTCGTCATATAGGAAGTGTGGCTGATCTTGACCATGGGGTCCAGCCGCGGCCAGGGCGGGCCGAAAATCGTCAAATGCGGTCCGGCCGGCATCCGAAGACGCCGGCCGGTACACTATGGCATTTATTTTATTGCTGCTGCGGTGGCGGTGCAGCCGGCCAAGGCGCCGGGGCTGGCGCCGGCGCGGCTTGCATCGGCGGCGGAGCTGCGGGTGCGGCGGCCGGTGCGGGCTGTGCGACCGGCTTGGCGGCGGGCTTGGCGGCCGGTTTCGCCGCCGGTTTGGCGGCAGGCTTCGCAGCCGGCTTTCGCGCCCGGCGCACCGGCTTTTTCGCCGGCGGCGGCGGCGAGGCGGTCAATTCGACCATCACCGGGTTGGGCCGCATTTCGGTCGGGCTGCCGGTCATCGCCAGCGGCTCGACGGTCTCGGTTGCCGGCTCATAGCCGTTCAACGTGAAGGTGATGGTGACCGGTGCCTCGACCGGCAAGGCGAGCGAGCACGGTGTCCGGCAGGTCAGGCCGTTCGAGGTCTTGGCTTCGGCGCCCGGCGGCTCGGATTCGAAGCGTACATTGTCGGTTTGCGGCGCCGGTTTCAGGCCGTTGAGCCAGTCCGAACTCGACGAGCAGGCCGCGAGCGTAAGCGCCCCGACAATAATCGCAATCACCCGGATCATCATACTAAACCGTTCCGTATTTAAGCCGCGATCTCCCGACCGCGCTTGGTCTGCCGCCCCACGGTATCCCGCTGATGAAAGCAGGCGCATGAAAAGCTGCTCTTGGCAAGCGGCGCGGCCGCCCGTTAAGCAAGATTAAAGGTCAGGTCGAAGTGGGGCAACCGGCCGCGCGCCGTTAACCTTACCGCGTTAACCATGAAACGGCCGCGGATTACCTTCGGCCTTGAATCAGTGCCGTGACCTGGTCCGGCAACTGGCTGAAATGGCCGATAATCCGGTCTGGCGCGTAGTCGGCGATCGGCCGCTCGCTATAGCCGAAATCGACGGCGATCACCGGGACGCCGGCCGCCCGCGCGGTCGCGACGTCGGTCTCGGAGTCGCCGATCATGATGGCGTGGCCGGGCCTTCCTCCGGCGGCGGCGATCGTGCGGTGCAGGATCTCCGGGTCCGGCTTCGGGATGCCGAAGGTGTCCTGGCCGCAGATCGCGTCGAAGCGAGCCGACAATTTCAGGTGGTCAAGAAGCAGCAGCGACTGGCGTTCGAACTTGTTGGTGCAGACGGCGAAGCGATGGCCGCGTGCGCTGAGCGTGTCGAGCGCATCAGTCAGGCCGGGAAACGGCAACGACCGGTCGGCGACGTGTTCGGTGTAATAGGCGACGAATTCGGCGAACAATTCCTCGAGCCGTTCCGGCGTCAGGCTGCGGCCTTCCGCCGCCACGCCGCGCTTGATCATGGCGCGCGCGCCGCCGCCGATCAGGTTGCGCGCGGTCGCGTAAGGCACGGGCGGAATGTTCTCGCGTTCGAAAATGACGTTGAGCGTTGCCACCAGATCGGGCGCGGTATCGATCAGCGTGCCGTCGAGGTCGAACACGATCAGCGCGGCGGAGTTCATATCCGGTTTGGCGTCGGCGGTGGGCATGGGTGCGGACATCGGTATGACGGTGGCTTCTGTCTCCGGATCGCTAACGCGCGACCGCGCAGGGGGCAAGCCCCTGTTCGTCGAGCCCCTGTTCATCAAGACCCTGTCCATGGGTATAGCGGATGAGCGTTTGACCGACGCGAATCCGGCGGTTGCCGGGCTTGCGACATCCGATCGCGGGCGTGCCGGCATCACCGCATAATTCGCGCCTTTGTGTCATTCGATCGGCGGATGATGGTCTTTTTCAGCCGGGAAAGCCGGTATTTTCGGCTATTCAGGCGGCGCGAACGGCGCTAGACAGGCTCACCGCGATCGCCTGTCCGCGATCACAAGCCGTTCCGTTTGAATTCGCACGTTTGTACAAATTTGCGACTGGTGAACAAAGTTGAGATGGGCGCGCGTGAAATTCGAACAGTTGAAATGGTGGCGGTCGCAATGAATGCCGATGCGCAGAAACGCGCGGCCGCGGCTCGTGCGCTCGAATTCGTTACGCCGGGCATGCGGCTTGGTCTTGGCACCGGATCGACCGCCAGGCATTTCGTCGAATTGCTCGGCGAGCGGGTGCGCGGCGGGCTCGACGTTGTCGGGGTGCCGACCTCGGAAGCGACTTATGCCGACGCCTTGCGTTGCGGCATCAAGCTGACGACGCTGGATGAAACGCCTGAACTGGACCTGACGGTCGACGGCGCCGACGAGATCGGTCCCGATCTCAGCCTGATCAAAGGCGGTGGCGGCGCCTTGTTGCGTGAGAAGATCGTGGCCGCAGCCTCCGCCCGCATGATCGTGATCGCCGACGCCGGCAAGTGGGTTGCAAGCCTTGGCGGGTTTCCATTACCTATCGAGGTCACGCCGTTCGGCTTCGAGGCGACCCGGCGGGCGGTGGCGGCGGCTATTTCCGCAGTTCAGCCCTGCGGGCCTCTGACGCTGCGACGTGCACAAAACGGCCATGCTTTTGTCACGGATGGGGGCCACTGGATTATCGATGCCGCCTTGTCACGGATCGACGATCCGGCGGCGCTGGCGCAAAAGCTTTCCGCCGTTCCGGGAGTCATGGAGCACGGTCTGTTCGTCGGCCTGGCCACCTTCGCCGTGCTCGGCGGGCCTGACGGCGTTCGGATCGTCGAGCGGCCCGCATAAGCGAACAACACGAACGACGACACGCTGAACGAACAAGACAAGCCAACGCGACCTTTCGAGCTTGATGGAGTTTTTACGATGCATTTCTTATCGGCCACTTCGCGCAGGATTCGCTCTGGCCTGAGGTCGGCGATGCCGGCGGCGGGCCTTGTCGCCGCGCTGGTTCTTGCCGCTCCGGCCGCGCAGGCCCAGAAGGCGACGCCGGCGGCCATGCTGACCGCCAATGAAATCGTGGCCGCCACCGGCGCCGCCGGTCTGTTCACGCCGCTGATCGCCGGCGTAGTCGAGCAGGCCAAGGTTTTGTTCCTGCAACAGGACCCGGGCCTGGCCGGCGACCTCAACGTGATCGCCGCCAAGATGCGGCAGGATCTGACGCCGCGCATGAGCGAGCTCAGCGGCGAAGTCGCCAAGCTTTATACCGAGCGTTTTTCCGAGCAGGAGCTCAAGGAAATTCTCGCGTTCTATAAATCGCCGGTTGGCAAGAAGCTGGTGGTCGAACAGCCCCGGATCGCCGACGGCAGCCTGAAGTTCGCGCAGGATTGGGCCAACAAGCTGTCCGATCAGGTGGTCGCGCAGATGCGCGCCGAACTGAAGAAGAAGGGCCACGCGCTCTAGGTGCGTTCAGCGCCCGTTGCGCCGTTGATGTGAGGCAAGTGCAGCCGATGCCGGATAAAGACGTCGATCTTTTTGTCATCGGGGCAGGCTCCGGTGGCGTGCGCGCGGCCCGTATTGCCTCGAGCTACGGCGCGCGCGTCACGGTGGCGGAGGAATATCGCGTTGGCGGCACTTGCGTGATCCGCGGTTGCGTGCCGAAAAAGCTTTTGGTCTATGCCTCGCGCTTCAGTCACGAGTTCGAGGATGCCGCGGGGTTCGGTTGGCATGTGCCGGTCGAGCCGACGTTCAGCTGGCCGACGCTGATCGCCAACAAGGACCGCGAGATCGACCGGCTCGAAGCGGCTTACGTTTCGACGCTTGAACGCTTCAAGGTCAATCTGGTTCGCAGCCGTGCGGTGCTGGAAGACCCTCACACCGTTCGGCTTGCCGACGGCTCGCGGGTTCGCGCCGAAACCATTCTGATCGCGACCGGCGGCTGGCCGCATATGGGCCCGAAGATCCCGGGTGTCGAACACGCGATTTCGTCGAACGAAGCGCTCGATCTGACCGAATTGCCCAAGCGCGTCGTCGTTCAGGGCGGCGGTTATATCGCGGTCGAGTTTGCCTGCATTTTCGCCGGCCTCGGCAGCGAGGTGACGCTGGTTTATCGCGGCGAGAATATTCTGCGCGGCTTCGACGACGATGTGCGCGAGCATCTGCGCAATGAAATGCGGAGCCGCGGCATCACAATCGTTTGCGGTCACACCGTGACCGCGATCGATCATGCTGGCGACGAGTACGTTACCCATCTGTCCGACGGCAGCAAGGTGGCGGCGGACAAGGTGATGTTCGCGATTGGCCGGCGTCCCAACACCATGGGGCTCGGCATCGAGGCGCTGAACGTCCGCATCCATGAGCACGGCGGAATCGAGGTCGACGACTATTCGCGCACGTCGGTGCCGAATATTTACGCCGTCGGTGACGTCACCAACCGCATCAACCTGACGCCGGTCGCGATCCGCGAAGGCCATGCCTTTGCCGACACGCTTTATGGCGGCAAGCCGACCCGGGTCGACCATCGTGACGTGCCGACGGCGGTGTTTTCCGAGCCCGAACTCGGCGTCATCGGCCTGACCGAAGCCGAGGCGCGCGAGCGGCTGGACGTGGTCGACGTCTACAAGACCTCGTTCCGGCCGATGAAGGCGACCCTGTCGGGCCGCGCCACCCGGGTGTTCATGAAGCTGCTGGTCGACGGCGTCTCGGGCCGCGTGGTCGGTTGCCATATTGCCGGTCCCGACGCCGGCGAATTGATCCAGTTGATCGGAATTGCGGTCAAAATGGGTGCGACCAAGGCCGATTTCGACGCCACAATGGCGGTTCACCCGACCATGGCCGAGGAATTGGTGACCATGCGGGAAAAAGCCGCCAGCTATAACCGGGCGGCGGCGGCCGAATAGGCCGCCAATTCGGTTCCTCTAAAGTCTGGCCTCCGGCGCTCGGGTTCGTGTATAACCCGCGAAATTCGTTGGAGTAAGTGCAATGGCCGAACGTTGGACGCCCGATAGTTGGCGCAAGAAGCCGATCTTGCAGGTGCCGGAATACCCGGACATGCAGGCGCTGGCTGATACCGAAAAGCAGTTGGCGACCTTTCCGCCGCTGGTTTTTGCCGGCGAGGCGCGCAACCTGAAGAAGTCCTTGGCCGAGGTCGCCAATGGCCATGCTTTCCTGCTTCAGGGTGGCGATTGCGCCGAGAGCTTTGCCGAGCACGGCGCCAACAATATCCGCGATTTCTTCCGCGTCTTTTTGCAGATGGCGATCGTGCTGACCTATGCCGGCGCCTCGCCGGTGGTGAAGGTCGGCCGCATCGCTGGGCAATTCGCCAAGCCGCGTTCGTCGGGCACCGAGAAGCGCGACGGCGTCGAACTGCCGAGCTATCGCGGTGATATCATCAACGATAACGCCTTCACGCCCGAAGCGCGTATGCCCGATCCGCGCCGCCAGCTTGACGCCTACCGGCAGTCGGCGGCGACGTTGAACCTGCTGCGCGCTTTCGCCAAGGGCGGTTACGCCAGTGTCGAGAACGTGCATCGCTGGATGATGCAGTCGGTCAGCGACAGCCCGCAGTCGAAGGCTTATGCTGATCTTGCCGACCGTGTGTCCGGCGCGCTCGATTTCATGCGCGCCTGCGGTCTGACCTTCGCGGTCGATTCCGCGCTCGGGACCACTGATTTCTACACCAGCCATGAAGCGCTGTTGCTCGGCTACGAGCAGGCCTTCACCCGGATCGATTCGACCACCGGCGACTGGTACGCGACCTCCGGTCACATGATCTGGATCGGCGACCGCACCCGCCAGCACGATCACGCCCATATCGAATGGGCGCGTGGCATCAAGAATCCGATCGGCCTGAAATGCGGCCCGTCCTTGAAGGCCGACGATTTGCTGCGCCTGATCGATATCCTCAACCCGACCAATGAGGCCGGCCGTCTGACTTTGATCGGACGCTTTGGCGCCGAAAAGGTTGGCGAGCATTTGCCGGCCTTGATCCGCGCCGTGCAGCGCGAGGGCCGGGTGGTGCTGTGGTCGTGCGATCCGATGCATGGCAACACGATCACCTCGGCATCGGGCTACAAGACCCGGCCGTTCGATCTGGTCCTGAAAGAAGTGCGCGGCTTCTTCGACATCCATCAGGCCGAAGGAAGCTATGCCGGCGGCGTCCATCTGGAAATGACCGGACAGAATGTCACCGAGTGCACCGGCGGTGCGCGCGCGATTTCCGACGCCGATCTCAACGACCGCTATCATACGGTCTGCGATCCGCGGCTGAACGCCGAACAGGCCATCGACATGGCCTTCCTGCTGTCCGACCTTTTGCGCAAGGAACGTGCCGGCAAGGTGATGCCGGCGGTCGCGGGCCTTTAAAGAAACGGCCGGCTTTCGACAAGCCGGCCGCTGTCCTTCTTTAAGGGGCCGCGTTAGCCCGGTCCGTGTGCAGATGAGAATTGCGCGCCCGCCCATTGCCGGGCGGATCGCCGAGGCGGTAGAGAATCCACCATGAGCACCCGTCCCGCCGACCGACTGGCGATTGCCTGCGCGCAACTCAACCCGACCGTTGGCGACATTGCCGGCAACGCCGAAAAGGTGCGCCAGGCGCGCGCCACCGCGATGGCGCAGGGCGCCGACCTGGTGGTGTTTCCCGAATTGTTTATTGCCGGTTACCCGCCGGAAGACCTGGTGCTCAAACCGGCATTCCAGGCGTCCTGCCGCGCCGCCGTCGAGGCGTTGGCGCGTGAGACCGCGGCCGGCGGACCGGCGCTGCTGGTCGGGACGCCCTGGGTTGATGGCGGCAAGCTCTATAACGCGGTGGCTTTGCTCGAGGGCGGCAAGATCGCGGCGCTGCGGTTCAAGGTCGACCTGCCGAATTACGGTGTGTTCGACGAGAAGCGGGTGTTCGCGCCGGGGCCGATGCCGGGACCGGTGAGCTTTCGCGGCGTTCGTCTGGGCGTTCCGATCTGCGAGGATATCTGGGGCGACGAGATCGTCGAATGCCTCGCCGAGACCGGTGCCGAGCTGCTCGTGGTCGCGAACGGCTCGCCTTATTGGCGGCGCAAAGGCGACGTCCGGCTCAACGTCGCGGTGGCGCGCGTCACCGAGCAGGGACTGCCGGCGATCTATGTCAATCAGATCGGCGGTCAGGACGAACTGATTTTCGACGGCGTTTCATTCGGCCTGCATGCCGATTGTTCGCTCGCGTTCCAGATGGCGGCTTTCGAGGAAAGTATCGTCACCACGCAATGGCTGCGCAAGGGTGGCACCTGGGTTTGCGAGAACGGTCCGATGGTGGCCGCGGTCGAAGCCGAGCGCGCCGACTACGCCGCCTGTGTTCTGGGCTTGCGCGATTACGTCAACAAGAACGGCTTCCCCGGTATCGTTCTTGGCTTGTCGGGCGGCATCGATTCCGCGCTGTGCGCGGCGATGGCGGTCGATGCGCTGGGCGCCGACCGCGTCCGCTGCATCATGTTGCCGTATAAATACACCGCGCAGGTGTCGCTCGACGATGCGGCCGCCTGCGCCCGGGCGCTGGGCGTGCATTACGAGACGATTGCGATCGCGCCGGCGGTCGAGGGGCTCGAAAAGGCTTTGGCCGCGGCCTTTGCCGGCAAGCCGCGTGATGTGACCGAAGAGAATTTGCAGTCGCGTGCGCGCGGCACGATCCTGATGGCGATCTCCAACAAGTTCAATTTGATGGTGGTGACCACCGGTAACAAGTCGGAGATGTCGGTCGGTTACGCCACGCTCTATGGCGACATGAACGGCGGCTTCAATCCGATCAAGGATCTCTACAAGAGCGAAGTCTTCCGGTTGGCGCGGCTGCGCAATACTTGGAAGCCGGCCGGCGCGCTCGGTCCGGACGGCGAAGTGATCCCGGAGAACATCATCGTGCGGCCGCCGACCGCCGAATTGCGCGAGGACCAGAAGGACGAGGATTCGCTGCCGCCTTACAGTGTGCTCGATCCGATCCTGGAGCGGCTGGTCGAGCGCGAGGACCCGATTTCGGCGATCGTTGCCGATGGCTTCGAGCGCGACACCGTGGTGCGGGTCGAGCGTCTGCTCAATATCGCCGAATACAAACGGCGGCAGGCCGCGCCGGGCGTCAAGGTCACGCTCAAGAATTTCGGCCGCGACCGGCGTTATCCGATCACCAATCGCTTCCGCGATCCCGGCACGCCTTTGGCCGTGCCCGATCTGTCGTTGCTCACCGGCCAGCCGGTGAAGAGCGAGGCGCTCGATTTCTGATACAGGACGGCCGGCGCGGACGCCGGTCTCTGTCCCGGTTTTGCCGACCGGCTATTTGGACGGCAGGAAGCTCGGACCGACCGTGCGCACCTTGCGCTTGGTGGGGTCGTCGGTGCCGGGGGCTTCGACCATGGCCTGCTCTGGCGGCCGGTTGTCCTTCACGTCCTTGGCGGGCGGCGCGTTGCGGATCGGCTTGCCGTTGGCGTCGGTGCGTGGTTGCGACAGTTGCTTGGCGTTGCGGTCGGTCACCACCAGGTCGCCGGGCGCGACGGTGTTGTCGCCGCCGATGGTCTTGAGCGCTTCGGCCCAGCTTTCGCCCGGTCGGCGGCAGCTGCAGGCCGGGTTGACCGCCTTGCGGTAGGCGAAGGCGTTCGGCAGTTCGCTGTAGAAGCGGCCGTTCAGCGAGGTCGCCTGCGACACCTCTTCGCCGGGGTTGTGGTAGGTATAGAGCTGGACCTCGGCGTTCGGGCAGGTCCGCTGGCAGGTCTGCTCGTCCTCGCGGAAATGGTCCGGCGTGGTCGCGAACGAAATCGGATAATAATAGCCGTCGCAGCTGCGTACGCAGATGGTGCGGAAGGTCGAGCCCATCGGGCCGTTCGGCGTCGACGAGATTTCGCCGTTGGGTCCGCTGAATCCGCCGCTGCTGCTGCTGTTGCCGCCGAACAAGCGGTCGAAAAATCCGCCTTGCTGCCCCTGCTGCGCCGCCGAACGATACTGCGAACCGCAGCCGTTGTCGGCGAGTGCGATCAGCAACGATTGACGTTGCGCGGCACGCTGGGCCGTACCGCCCTGCAATTGTTCGAGATCGTTCTGCATGCGGTCTAGGTTCGAGCGCTGCTGATCGATCTGTCGGTTGAGCGCGCCGCATTGCTGCGGCGGATTGTTGAAGATCGAGAAGAAACCGGAGCGGTCGCAGCCCATACGTCGGCCTTGCTCGACGAGACGATCCACTTCGTATTGCTGACGATTGACGGCGTCCTCGCTACGGCGAATTCGATCGGCGCGCGCGGGGTCGGCATTGCCTGCGTCGAGTGAGGTGAGCTGGGATACCAGACGCTGACAGGTCGGGCTCGTCGATGTCGCCGGGACTTGCGTTTGGGCGAAGGCGGACGCCTGCATTGAAATCGCCAAAGCGGCGACGGTAACGGGCAAGATCGATCGCGTCATGTCGTTCACTCTAGCGCATCATCCCGAGCGTCGGGAATCGGCTTTTTCAGCCTGGGTTTGGCCGCGGGCGTGTTCGGAATGGAGGTTCCACAACACGCCGGCGATGATGATCAGGGCGCCAATTAGCACGAAGATATCGAGGCTTTCGCCATAAAACGCCCAACCGACGACGGCGATCAACGGAATGCGCATGAAATCCAGCGGCACCACCAAGGTGGCGTCACCGGCGCGGAAAGCGTTGCTCAGACAGTAGTGCGACGTCAGACCGCCAACACCAACCGCAATTGCGGGCAAAATATGACGCAGGTCGTAGAGATCCGGACGCATCAAGACGGCGGGGTCGCTGCCGAGCAGCGATAGCGGAAATTGGATTACCGCCATCCAGAAGATGATGCTGAAGGTCGATTGCGTCGCCGTCAGCTTCTTTGTCGTGATCATGACGATGGCGTAGCCGAAGGCTGCCAACAGTACGAGACCCGCAGCCGGATTGAACGCCGCGATCCCCGGCCGCAAAATGACCAGCACGCCGATCAGGCCGAAGACGATGACGCCGAGGCGGCTCGGCGTCATTTTTTCGTTGAGCAGCCACAGCGCCAACAGCGCGGTCCAGGCCGGCATAGTGAACTCAAGCGCGAACACCATCGCCAACGGCAGCATCGTCAGGCTATAGGCCCAAGCGAACTGGGAGGCGTAATGCACGCCGTTGCGCACGAAGTTGAGGCTCATGCGCTGGGGACGGGTGTGGGCGCGTAATTCCGGCCGCAGCACAAGCAGCAGAAGCAGAACCAGCAGCGCCACGCCGCTGCGGATGGCCAGGACCTCGAAAATGCTCAGGCCGCCGCGCGACAGTTCGCGGATCGAAATCGCCATCATCGAGAATGACAGCAGGGCGCCGACCATCCACAGGACGACGCGGGCGAGCTTGGAGGGGACCACGGGCGTGTTCGCAAATAAGGGAGGGCGGGACAATCGACCGGCAGGGTCTAGCAGGCCCGGCCCGTCCCGTCACTCGGCGTCGGGCTGGTTTTCCGGCCGCGCCTTGTCGAAGGCGGCAAGCTTCTGGCAGGCGGCATCGACCGCGACGATCTTCGGGAATTTGTCGAGCGGAACTTTCAGCCGGCGGGCATTGAAGACCTGCGGCACCAGGCAGATGTCGGCGAGCGTCACATGGGCGCCGCAGGCATAGGGGCCGGGCTGCATCATCGCTTCGAGCGCGGTGAAACCCTCGATCACCCAGTGGTGATACCAGGCGTCGATCTCGGCCTGCTCGTGCTTGAGCGTCCGCTTGAGATATTGCAGTGCGATAAGATTGTTCAGCGGATGGATATCGCAGGCGACGATCTGCGCCAGGGCGCGGACCTTGGCGCGCTCCAGCGCGTCGGCCGGCAGCAGCGGCGGTTCGGGATAGACTTCATCGAGATAGTCGATGATCGCCAGCGACTGGATCAGGACTTCGCCGCTCGATAGCGCCAGCGCCGGCACCCGTTCCTGCGGATTGATGGCGTGAAATTCCGGTTTGTGCTGCTGGCCGCCGTCCTTGGTGAGGTGAACGGCGATCATCTCATAGGGCAGGCCCTTGAGATTGAGGGCGATCCGCACCCGATAGGCGGCGGAGGAACGGAAATATCCATAGAGTTTCACGGCAATGGCCCCGGTCTGGATTGCGATCTTTGCGGCAAACTAGCCGCGAAACCGCTCCTTGGCGACCGGGTTGATGCGATCTTCCGCACGATCCTCGCCGATTTCTTTGGCGATATTCCGGGCGATCTGATCGGCGCGCTCGTTCAATTTGCTCATGACGCGGCAAAACATGGCGCGGTCGTCGGGCGCGATGGTGTCCAGCAATTGACGGGCGAATTCGAGCGCGCTCGGCGCCAGATCGTTGTAAATCTCGCGGCCAGCCGGCGTCAGCGACAAAAAAGCTTCGCGCATGTCGGCGCGGTTGGCGCGGCGGCCGATGAGCTTGCGGCGCTCCAGCATGGCGACCGCCCGCGACACTTTGGTCTTGTGCATGTGGCTGTGCAGCCCGATCGCCTTGGCCGTCATGGTCTCGAACTGGCCGAGGGTCACCAGCACCCGCCATTCCGGCACGCCGATCTGGTAGCGCTCGCCATAAATCCGCGAAAGCGCTTCCGATACACGGCTGGAACAGACGTTGAGCTGGTAGGGCAGGAAGTTTTCGAGTTCGAGGACCGTGTCGACCGGGTCCGATGGGGCTGGCATTGCCGAAGCCGTATTGTTGCTCATCGCTGCGTGGCCCGCGTTCCCCGATTCCGACCGCCCGTTATTGGTTTGGGCTATCTTCTTGCGTTACCGGAACTGTGACCGAAGTTGGGACCGGGCGCAACTTGTTTGGAAGTGTTCTAACATGCTGCTATTATGCACTAATTCCGACGATTTTTATATTGGAAACTGATGCATTCTCAGGCTGTACACGCGGCGCGCGCAGCCGCATTGACGATGGTTGCTAAAGAAACTAGTTTTCCGCACCCGCTGAAACGGTCGGAGTGAAAGGTGATGTCGCTCGCTTATATGTCCGGTTTCGGCAACAGCTTCGAAACCGAGGCGCTCCCTGGCGCTCTGCCGGTCGGTCGCAATTCGCCGCAGAAATGCGATTACGGCCTTTATGCCGAGCAGCTGTCGGGCTCGGCCTTCACCGCGCCGCGCGCCAGCAACGAACGCTCGTGGCTGTATCGAATAAGGCCGACAGTGCGGCATACCGGCCGCTTCGAGCGGGTCGATCGCGGCGACCTGCGGACCGCGCCCGAGCGCGAGGACGGCCATGTGCCGCTGGGGCCGATGCGCTGGTCGCCGGTGCCGATGCCGGAGGGCAATCTGACCTTCGTCTCCGGCCTGAAAACGATCGCCACCGCCGGCGATGCCGAGTCGCACAGCGGCATGGCGAGCCACCTGCTGTTCATCACCGCGTCGATGAGCCGTGAGCATATCTCGAACGCCGACGGCGAATTCCTGATCGTGGCGCAGGACGGCCAGATCCGCTTTCGCACCGAGTTCGGCGTCATCGACATCGAGCCGGGCGAAATCTGCGTGATCCCGCGCGGTGTGATCTTCCGCGTTGAACTGATCGACGGCCCGGTGCGCGCCTATGTCTGCGAGAATTACGGCGGCGGTTTTACCTTGCCGGATCGCGGTCCGATCGGCGCCAATTGCCTCGCCAATCCGCGGGATTTTCTGGCGCCGGTGGCAAGCTATGAAGATATCGAAGCGCCGCACCGGCTTTACGTGAAATGGGGTGGTGAACTTCATGTCACCGAGACCGGCCAGTCGCCGCTCGATGTCGTCGCCTGGCACGGCAATTACTATCCCTACAAATACGATCTGCGACGCTATTCGCCGGTCGGGTCGATCTTGTTCGATCATCCCGATCCGTCGATCTTCACCGTATTGACCGCGCCGTCGGAAACACCCGGCACCGCCAATGTCGACTTCGTGATTTTTCCGGAGCGCTGGCTGGTCGGCGAGAACACTTTCCGGCCGCCCTGGTATCACCGCAACATCATGTCGGAATTCATGGGGCTGGTGTATGGCGTTTATGATGCCAAACCGGAAGGCTTCGTGCCGGGCGGCTTCAGCCTGCATAATCAGATGTTGCCGCACGGGCCCGACACCGACGCCTTCGAACACGCCAGCAATGTCGAGTTGAAACCGGTCAAGCTCACCCATACGCTGGCTTTCATGTTCGAAACCCGTTTCCGTCAGCGTGTCACCCGCTACGCCGCCGGGCTGCCAAGCTTGCAGGCTAATTACGCCGACTGCTGGAGCGGCCTGAAAAAACACTTCGATCCGACCCGGCGCGAGCCGAAATAATATCAGCGCCAGACGCGCGAGAGATTGGAAACGCCTATGAAGCTTGCTTCACTGAAAGGCGGCCGCGACGGCCGTCTTGTCGTTGTCGCGAAAGACATGAGCCGCTGCGTCGATGCGCGCGCGGTCGCGCCGACCTTGCAGAGCGCGCTCGACAACTGGGACGCCGCGTTGCCCCGACTGACCGAACTGGCCGGTTCATTGGAAAGCGGGCATGCCGCGTCGTTGCCGTTTGACCCGGCGGATTGCGCCGCGCCTTTGCCGCGCGCCTATCAGTGGCTCGACGGTTCGGCTTACGTCAATCATGTCGCGCTGGTGCGTCAGGCGCGCGGCGCGGAAATGCCGGCGTCGTTCTGGACCGACCCGCTGATGTATCAGGGCGGCTCCGACACCATGCTGGGACCGTGCGATTCCATTTCGCTGGCGGACGAAGCCTGGGGCATCGATCTCGAAGCCGAAGTGGCGGTGATCCTGGGCGACGTGCCGATGGGTGCGAGCCGTGCCGAGGCGGCGGCGGCGATCCGGTTGATCGTGCTGGTCAATGACGTCAGTCTGCGCAATCTGATTGCGCCCGAACTCGCCAAGGGGTTTGGTTTCGTGCAGTCGAAAGCGTCGACGGCCTTTACGCCGGTGGCGGTTACGCCGGACGAACTGGGCGCGGCTTTCGACGGCGGCAAGATCAATCTGCCGTTGTTGTCTTTCATCAACGGCGCGTTGTTCGGCAAGCCGAATGCCGGCGACGACATGACTTTCGATTTTCCTGCCTTGATCGTGCACGCCGCCAAGACGCGCGCCTTGTCGGCCGGCACCATTATCGGTTCCGGCACCGTGTCGAACCGCGATGCCGGCGGTGGACCGGGCCAGCCGATCGCGGCCGGCGGTCTTGGTTATTCGTGCCTGGCCGAACTACGCACGGTCGAGACGATCCAGCATGGCAAGCCGAGTACGCCATTTCTCAAGTTCGGTGACCGCGTGCGGATCGAAATGCGGGATGCCGCTGGTCTGTCGATTTTCGGCGCGATCGACCAGGACGTGGTAGCCTATAAACCACGCTGAACGAGGCCGCCGATGACGATTGCGCCGCGTCTGATCATTCCGGCTTTGGGTCCGGTCTACCGCGCTCTGGCGCCGGTGACCGTGCCCGCGGTCCGGCTGGTCGCGGGTGGATCGCTGGCGATCCACGGCTTTCCGATCTTGTTTGCCGGCGACCTGGCGCCGACCGCGAAATTTCTCGCCGGCGTCGGTTTTGCCAATGCCGGGCTCTGGGCGGTGCTCGTCGGTTTGGTTGAATTCGTCTGCGGGCTTTGTCTCGCGCTCGGGCTTCTGACACGGGTCGTTGCCGCGCCGATCATCGTCTTTCTGGTGGTCGCGATTGTCAGCTATCACTGGCAATTCGGTTTTCACTGGGAGAACCGCGGCATCGAATATCCTTTGTTCTGGGCCATCGTGGTGTTTCATTTTTTGGTGCAGGGCGGCGGCCGATGGTCGCTCGATGCACTTATCGCCCGGGAGATCTGATGATGCCGCCTAAAGGTTTTGCTTCGACGACCGATCTCAGCGACAAGAAGGTCTCGTTCGATCCGCTCGGGCCGGGGCTTTATGCCTATACCGCCGAGGGCGATCCCAATTCCGGCATCATCGTCGGCGACGACAGCGTGATGGTGATCGACGCCATGGCGACGCCGGTGATGGCGCAGGATCTGATCGCGCGCGTCGCCAAGGTCACCGACAAGCCGATCAAATACGTTTTGCTGACGCATTATCACGCGGTGCGCGTGCTTGGCGCCTCGGCTTTCAAGGGCGCGGAGATTCTGTGCTCCGACATGGCGCGCGGCATGATCGCCGAGCGCGGCCAGCAGGATATGGATTCCGAGATCGGCCGGTTTCCGCGCCTGTTCCGCGCGGTCGAAAGCATCCCGGGGCTGACCTGGCCGACCATCACCTTTCCCGACCAGATGTCGGTCTGGCTCGGCAAGCGCGAAGTGCGGATCATGCACATCGGGCGTGGCCATACCGCCGGCGATGTGATCGCGGTGGTGCCGGATTCCGGCGTGGTGTTCTCCGGCGATCTCGTCGAATACAAATCGGCCTGTTACTGCGGCGATGCGCATTTCACCGACTGGCCGGCGACGCTCGACATCCTGGCCGAGATGCGGGCCAATGCGCTGGTGCCCGGACGCGGCGCGGCGCTGACCACGCCGCAGATGGTCGCCGACGGCATCGCGATGACCGGCGACTTCATCTCGACCTTGTATGGCTCGGTGCAAGAGAGCGTCGCCAAGGGCCGCTCGTTGAAGGATGCCTTCGACTTCGCGCGGCTGGCGATGGACCCCAAGTTCAAGAGCTTTGCGATTTACGAACATTGCCTGCCGTTCAACGTCTCGCGTGCTTATGACGAAGCGCGGGGCATCGAATGGCCGGTGATCTGGACCGCCGAGCGCGACCGCGAGTTATGGGCGGCGCTGCAAGGTTGAACGGATCAAGGCTGAAACGACAAGACGCCGGCTAACGGCGGACAGTGATTGGCGGACGACAAGGGAGGCGGCCATGGCTGAGCGGACCGTGGGTGGAAAGACCACGGGTGCGGCGACCGAACGGAAGTCCGTCTATCGTTACGGTTATCGTCACTCGCCCGATCAGGACGCCGGTGCGCCGGTGCGGCGCCCGGTGGTGGTGGTCGGCGCCGGTCCGGTCGGACTGGCGGCGGCGATCGACCTCGGCCGGCGCGGCATTCCGGTGGTGCTGATCGACGACGCCGACCGGATCGGCGAAGGCTCGCGCGGCATCTGCTGGGCCAAGCGGACGCTGGAGATCTTCGACCGGCTCGGCGTCGGTGAAAAGCTGGTCGCGCAGGGCGTCACCTGGAAACTCGGCAAGCTGTATCACGGCGACGAACTGGTATTCTCCTTCGACCTTCAGCCGGAGGCCGGCCACAAGATGCCGGCCTTCATCAACCTGCAACAGTTTTACGTCGAGGCCGCGCTGGTCGAGCGCGCCGAGGAAATCGAGGCCGTCGAGATCCGCTGGAAGAACCGGCTGACCGGCATCGAACAGCATAACGACCATGTCCGGCTGACGATCGATACGCCGGACGGTCCTTATGTCCTCGATGCCGACTGGCTGATCGCCGCCGACGGCGCGCGCTCGACGGCGCGCGATCTGCTCGGCCTGAGTTTTTCCGGCGTCACCTTCGAGGACAAGTTCCTGATCGCCGACATCCGCATGGCGGCGGATTTTCCGACCGAGCGGCGGTTCTGGTTCGATCCGTCGTTTCATGCCGGCCAGTCGGCGCTGATGCATCGTCAGCCCGACAATATCTGGCGCATCGATCTGCAACTCGGTCCGGACGCCGATGTGGCCGAGGAGCAGAAGCCGGAGCGCGTCACCGCGCGGCTCAAGCGGATGCTTGGCGACCGGCCGTTCGAGCTGGAATGGGTGTCGATCTATCGGTTCAACTGCCGGCGGCTGGATCGTTTCGTGCATGGCCGGGTGTTGTTCGTCGGCGACGCGGCGCATCAGGTGTCGCCGTTCGGCGCGCGTGGCGCCAATTCCGGCATTCAGGACGCCGAGAATTTGGCCTGGAAACTGGCGGCGGTGATCAAGGGCGAAGCCGGCGCGGCGTTGATTGCGACCTATGAGACCGAACGCATTCAGGCGGCCGATGAGAATATCGCGCATTCGACCCGCTCGACCGATTTCATCGCGCCGCATAGCGAGGCCGAGCGGGACTTGCGGGACGCGGTGCTGGCGCTGGCGGGCCAGGCCGAGTTTGCCCGTCGCATGATCAATTCGGGCCGGCTGTCGGTGGCGACGGTTTATGACTCGAGCCTGGTCGTGCCGGACGAAGACGCTTTCGCAGGGCCGGCCCGGCTGGGCGCGCCACTGCCGGACGCGCCGGTGCGGCGGCGGGATGGTCGCGACGGCTTCCTGCTGGAGACGCTCGGCGACGGCTTCACGTTGCTGGCGATGGATGGCGAGGCGCCGGTCGCGCCGCCGGCCGGGATTGCGCTCGCCGCCATTGGCGACGAGGTCCGGGATGTTGCCGGCGTCGTTGCCGCGCGGCTCGATGCGACGCCCGGCGCGGTTTATCTGCTGCGGCCGGACCAGCATCTGTGCGGGCGGTGGCGTCAATTCGATGCCGGCAAGGTGGCGGCGGCGCGCGACCGGGTGCTGGCGGCCGGCGCGGGGTTGTCGTGATGGCGAAGCTTGTCAGTCAGTCGCGCTTCGCCGATCCGGATGCGGCCTTTCTGGCGCTGGTCGAGGCCCGCCGCGGCTTGAGCCGGGAGCAGGCGGCCGCGCTCGATACCCGGCTGGTGCTGATCCTGGCCAATCACATCGGCGATCTCGACGTGCTCGGCGAGGCGATCGCGCTCGCCAAGGCTTCCGGGCCGGCGCCGGCGCTGTGAACGGCGCGGATGGCGCTCAGGTGCGTCCGGTTCCGCCGTCGATCACCTGACGCACCTTGCGGGCGAGCGCGTCGGTGGTGAAGGGCTTGGTCAGCAGATCGACATCCTGATCGAGCCGGCCGTGATGGATGATGGCGTTGCGGGTATAGCCGGTGGCGAACAGCACCGGCAGGTCGGGCCGCAGCTTCCTGGCTTCGTGGGCGAGTTCGCGGCCGTTCATGCCGCCGGGCAGGACGACGTCGGTGAACAGCAGCGCGATGTCGGGCGTGGCCTTGAGCAGGTCGAGCGCCCGGGCGGCGGTGGTGGCGTGGGTCACGCGGTAGCCGATGTCGCCCAGCGCGTCGACGACGAAGCGGCTGACGTCCTCGTCGTCCTCGACCAGCAGGATGGCCTCGTGGTGCTGGCCGCTCGCCGGCATTTTCGGCGCCGCCGCCATCGTGTCCCAGGCCGGGTAGGCGGTGTCGTCGGTCAGCCGCGGGAAATACATCTTGATCGCGGTGCCCTGTCCGATCTCGCTGTAGATCTGGACGTGGCCGCCCGACTGCTTGACGAAACCGTAGACCATGCTCAGCCCGAGCCCGGTGCCGGCGCCGGCCGCCTTGGTGGTGAAGAACGGCTCGAAGGCCTTGTCGCGGATCTCGGCCGGCATGCCGCCGCCGGTATCGCTGACCGCGACCATCACGAACTGGCCCGGTTTCACGTCGGTGCCGGTCTGCATGACATAGGCGTCGTCGAGATAGGCGTTCGAGGTCTCGATGGTCAGCTTGCCGCCGTCGGGCATTGCGTCGCGGGCATTGACCGCGAGGTTGAGCAAGGCGTTTTCGAGCTGGTTGGGATCGAGCGCGGTTTTCCAGAGGCCGCTCGCCAGCACCGTCTCGATCGTCACCGCCTCGCCGATCGAGCGGTGCAGCAGTTCCGACATGCCGCCGACCAGCCGGTTGACGTCGACCGTCTTGACCTCCTGCGGATGCTGCCGCGAGAAGGTCAGCAGCCGCTGCACCAGGGTCGCGGCCCGCATCGAGGCCTGACGGATCGCGCCGAGCGAGCGCGCCACGCGCTCGTCGGTCGAGTGGTTGCGCCGCATCGCCAGTTCGACATTGCCGACAATGGCGGTGAGCAGGTTGTTGAAGTCGTGGGCGATGCCGCCGGTCAGCCGGCCGACCGCTTCCATCTTCTGCGACTGGCGCAAGGCCTGCTCGACGCCTTCGCGTCGGGCGACCTCGGCGCGGAGCTGGGCATGGGCCTCCGACTCACGCCGGGTATGGCGCAGCGTCAACAGCGCCAGCCCGAACATCGTCAGCGTCGCCGGCACGCCGAAAATCAGATGCACGGCCATATCGTCGATCCAGTCGGACCGGATCGCGCCGACATCGATGGCGGCGTAGACATAGACGTTCTGCGTCGGCAGCTTGCGATAGGCCAGGATGCGGGCGGCGCCATCGTAGGACGACACACCGCTGGTGACGCCGCCGAGCGGATTTCGGGCGATCGCCCGCATGAACGGCGACCCCGGCGCCGAGCCCGAGATCGACTGCTGACTGGCCGGATAGCGCGCCAGATTGGCGCCGTCGGCACGAACCAGACCCGCCACGCTCAAGTCACTGCTTGGCAATTGGGAATAATACTGGACGAAATAGTCCGGCGAGATCGACACCAGGTAAACGCCATTGAACTCGCCCTTCGCGTTCAGGCGCTTGCGGGTAATCGCGAAGAAATCGGCATTGGTGGCGCGGCCGCGCACCACCTGGCCGATGAAGGTGTCGATATTCGTGGTTTGCTGGGCGCGGAAATAATCGCGGTCGTGCAGATCGAGATCGCGCGGGACCGGATAGAGCGTGCCCGAGACCAGCGGATGGCCTTGCGCGTCGATCACCCACAGATCGCGCAGTTGCGGCAGGCCCTTGATGAAATTGCGCAGCCGCAGGCTGTAGTCGCCCTCGTTGCGCCTGATGTCGTTGTCATTGGTGTCGGCGAATAATTCCTCGAGGTAACGCTCGCTGATCGCGAAGGTCTCGAACACCTTGATGGCATGCTCCTGCATGATGCCAACGGTGCGTTGCAGCCGGTCGGTCGCTTCGGCGACGTGCTGGTTGTAGGAAATCCAGGACGCGACCGCGAAAATTGCGATCGGCAGGGCAAGCGAGGCCCATAACAGCAGGCGGAGCGGCCACTCCAGGCGATGCTCGGGGGCGGGTGCGGGTCGCGTTACTTTCTTTGGAACCAAAGAGTGTGGCATGCACCTGCGCGACCGGAAGGGACGGTAATGAGTGGTATCGGGGCCGGCGGTGGAACTCAACCGCTAAACGCCGCGGCCAAGTTCAGTTTTGGTGCATGCACATAAAAAAAGCGCCCGATTCTTCGGACGCTTCTGGTCTCTTTTCGGTCTTGGGCCGGATTTGGGTCTTGGGCCGGATTCGATGGCGGCGCCCGGCAAAGCGGTTGGTCGTCCGCCGCGTGCGGTCCGGGCTATCGATTGCAGACGATGGCGACGATGTTGTCGCAATTCGGCCCCTTGCAGCTGCCCGAGCCGTCAGCCGAGATCGCGCCGGTGATGTCTTCCCGGTCGACCTTGCGGAAGGATGTCGCCTGCACGAACTGGTGGTTCTTGCAGTAGGCGTTGGCGACCATGGCGCCGCATTTGTCGCCCGAAGCCAGGCAACGGTCGACCCCGTAACCGTCGGGATTGTTGGAAATAATGAACATGCGCCGTTCGGCCTGGGCGGCGGTGGCGAGGCCGAGGCACAGGACGGCGGTAAGGCTGACCAGGATTGTCCGCATGATTTCGTCCGCTTTCATGAAAAAAGCGCCCGAGAGGCGCCGGTATCGACAATGCGAGCAAACTTCTTAAGGGCGGCTTAACCGCGTTCGTCAACGGTCGGCGCTGGGGGCCCGCCCATGCGGACTTTACGGGCGTTTGGCGGCGGCCAGGACTGGCCCTTGACGGGCGAGGCGCAACTCATCATTGTGCCGGCCATGATCGGCCTTAACCTTATCTGCGGCATTGGCCGCCAGATTATCAGCTAGCGCACAACGCTGGCTGCGGCCGTCTTTTCTCCAGTTCGAGAGTGCAGGACGCCCGGCCAGCCGGCCCGATGGATGTCTTATGGCTTTGGACCTGAAACTTTACGACACCTTGACGCGCGAGAAGCGGGAATTCGTCCCGATCGATCCGCGCAACGTGCGGCTCTATGTTTGCGGGCCGACGGTCTACGATTTCGCCCACATCGGCAATGCCCGGCCGGTGATCGTGTTCGACGTGCTGTTCCGGCTGCTGCGCCACATCTACGGCGAAAGCCACGTCACTTATGTCCGCAACATCACCGACGTTGACGACAAGATCAACGCGCGCGCCGCCGAGCGCGGCGTCGATATCCGGCAATTGACCAACGAGACCTACGAGAATTTCAAGAGCGACGTCGCCGCGCTTGGTTGCCTGCCGCCGACGGTCGAGCCGCGCGCCACCGAACATATCGCCGAGATGATCGCATTGATCGAGCGGCTGATTGCCTCCGGCCATGCTTATGTCGCCGAGGATCATGTCCTGTTCGACGTACCGTCGATGCCGGACTACGGCAAGCTATCAAACCGGCCGCTCGACGAGATGGTCGCTGGCGCCCGCGTAGAGGTCGCGCCCTATAAGCGTTCGCCGACCGATTTCGTGTTGTGGAAGCCGTCGAAGCCGGGCGAGCCGTCCTGGACGTCGCCCGCCGGCATCAAGACGCCGGGCCGTCCGGGCTGGCACATCGAATGCTCGGCGATGGCCTGGAAGCATCTCGGCGAGACCTTCGATATTCATGGCGGCGGCATCGATCTGGTGTTTCCGCATCACGAGAATGAAATCGCCCAGTCGCGCTGCGCCTTCCATAGCGACGTGATGGCCAATTACTGGATGCACAACGGCTTCCTGCAAGTCGAGGGCGAGAAGATGTCGAAGAGCCTCGGCAACTTCTTCACCATCCACGAATTGCTGGCCGACTGGCCGGGCGAAGTGCTGCGCTTCAACATGCTGCGGACCCATTACCGGCAGCCGATCGACTGGACGGTCAAGGGGCTGGACGAGAGCTGGAAGACGCTCGACGACTGGTACTGGGTAGTCGGCGACACGACCGGCGGGACCGTGTCGGGCAAGGTCCTCGAGGCATTGGCGGACGATCTCAATACCCATCAGGTCATCACCGTGCTGCATCAGGTTCGCAACCGGGCGCAGGCCGGTGACGACAGCGCGCGCGCCGAACTGGCGGCGTCGCTGCGCCTGCTGGGCTTTCTCAACGAGAGCGCCGCGCAATGGGCGGCGCGCCGGCAGTCGAGCCCCGGTGTTGATAGCGCCAAGGTCCAGTCCTTGATTGATGCCCGCACCGCTGCGCGCGCCGCAAGGGATTTCAAGGAGTCCGACCGCATTCGTGACGAGCTTGCCGCCATGGGTGTCGTGCTCAAGGACTCCAAGGAAGGCACCACCTGGGAGATCGCGCGATGAGCGCCACCGCTCATCCCAAACTGGCGCTGCGGCCGTTTCTGCCGGCCGATACGCCGGTGCTCGCGGAAATCTTTCGCGAGAGCGTCATGGAATTGACCGCCGACGATTACAGCGAGGAACAGCAGGAAGCCTGGACCTCGGCGCTCGACGATCTGGAAAGCTTCGCCAACCGGCTCGGCGCTCAGTTGTCGCTGATCGGCACGCTGCAAGGTTCGCCGGTCGGCTTTGCCTCGCTGGCCGGCGGCAAGAAGATCGATCTTCTTTATGTGCATCCGGTGGCGGCCGGGCAGGGCGTCGGCTCGATGCTCATCGACGCGCTCGAAAAGCTGGCCGGCGCGCGCGGCGCCGACAAACTCACGGTCGATGCCAGCGACAGCGCGCGCGGTTTCTTCGAGAAACGCGGCTACGTCGCCCAGCAGCGCAATTCGGTGTCGGTCGGCGATGAGTGGCTCGCCAACACCACCATGTCGAAACAGCTCGCGAAACCGGAGGCTTCATGACCAAGCCCGATACGCCGTTCCCGCGTCACTGGAAATATTACATCGTCTTGAAATATGCCGTGCTGATCGCCGCCGTTCTGCTGGCGCTCTATGTCTTCAGCCGGATGGTTTGAGGACAGAAGATGGCCGACCACGCGGCGACGAAAGAGCGCCTTTATCTGTTCGACACCACCTTGCGCGACGGTGCGCAGACCAATGGTGTCGACTTCACGCTGGCCGACAAGCTGGCGATCGCGGCCATGCTCGACGAACTCGGCATCGATTACGTCGAAGGCGGCTATCCGGGCGCCAACCCGACCGACAGCGAATTCTTCGGCGCCGACCGCAAGCTCAAACACACCTTCACCGCCTTCGGCATGACGCGCCGGCCAGGTCGCTCGGCGTCCAACGATCCCGGTCTGGCGGCGTTGCTCGACGCCCATGCCGATGCGATCTGCTTCGTCGCCAAGGCCTGGGATTATCATGTCCGGGTCGCCCTCGAGACGACCGAAGATGAGAATATCGCTTCGATCCGCGACAGCGTGAAAGCCGCCAAACAGCACGGCAAGGAAGTATTGCTCGATTGCGAGCATTTCTTCGACGGGTACAAAGCCAATCCGGCTTTCGCGCTGGCTTGCGCCAAGGCGGCTTATGAGGAAGGCGCGCGCTGGGTGGTGTTGTGCGACACCAATGGCGGTACGCTGCCGCACGAGGTCGAGGCCATCGTCGGCGAGGTGGTCAAGGCGATCCCCGGCGACCATGTCGGCATTCACGCGCATAACGACACCGAACAGGCGGTCGCTAATTCCTTCGCGGCGGTGCGCGCCGGCGCCCGACAGATACAGGGCACGCTCAATGGCCTGGGCGAGCGTTGCGGCAATGCCAATCTCATTTCGATCATCCCGACGTTGAAGCTCAAGCCGGAATTCGCGGACCGGTTCGATATCGGCGTCAGCGGCGAACAGCTCACGAAGCTGGCGCAGGTGTCGCACGCGCTCGACGAACGGCTGAACCGGCCGTCGAACCGCTATGCGCCCTATGTCGGCGAGAATGCTTTTGGCACCAAGGCCGGCATTCATGCCTCCGCCATCGTCAAGGACCCGGCGACCTATGAGCACATCGCGCCCGAGCTTGTCGGCAACAAGCGCAAGGTTCTGGTCTCCGAACAGGCCGGCAAGTCGAATGTGTTGGCCGAACTGGACCGCATCGGCATCAAGGCCGACAAGGACGATCCGCGCATCGGCCGGTTGCTGGAAATCGTCAAGGAGCGCGAGACCATCGGCTATGCCTACGAGGCCGCCGATGCCTCGTTCGAATTGCTGGCGCGCCGCACGCTCGGCACCGTGCCGACTTATTTCGACGTCACCAAGTTCGATGTGAATGTCGAACAGCGCGACAATGCCGCAGGCGAGCGGGTGACGGTCACCCTGGCCGTGGTCAAGGTGCAGGTCGGCGACGACAGCATGATCTCGGCGGCCGAAGGCAACGGTCCGGTCAACGCGCTCGATCTGGCGCTGCGCAAGGACCTCGGCAAATACCAGAAATATATCGACGGTCTGTCGCTGACTGACTTCCGGGTGCGTATCCTCAATGGCGGTACCGAGGCGGTAACCCGGGTTCTTATCGAAAGCGAGGATGAGAACGGCGATCACTGGACGACCGTCGGCGTGTCTCCCAACATCATCGATGCGTCGTTTCAGGCCTTGATGGATTCGATTATCTACAAGCTTGTAAAGTCGAATGCGCCGGCCTGACGCGCGCGGCTGCCTGCATAAAATTGAGGCGAAGCTTTTCCCCAGAAGCATGTCGATCTGCTGCGACGCAGCATGTTTTTCAGGCGCGCTATCGTGAGGAAGCTGGCATAATCCGTTGCGCCGGGATTGCGTTCGAGGATTGCCAGGCTGCGTTCAAGACAGCCCTGCGATCGGGGGAAACGAACATGGCAATGGGGCATTGAACGGACCATGGCATTTTTTCTGATTGGCGTTGCAACCGCATTCGGATTGTCATTGTTGGTTTTCGCCATCCTTGCGCTGCGCGCTCCGCTTCTTGATGACAAAGCCGTCGCCGCCGGTTCGCCGCCGGCAGGGCATCGTCGCGGGCCGACGCCGATAGCGCCGGCGTGAAGGCGGGCCAGCTCCGGCCATGATCGATCACGTGTCGGTCGCGGTGCGCGATCTCGCCCAGGCGATAAGGTTCTATGACGCGGTGCTGGCGGCGCTCGGCATCGGCCGTCTGGAAACGCGGCCGGCGACCGCCGGCTTCGGCAAGCGCTATCCGGAATTCTGGGTCAATTGGCGAGCCGATATGTCGGCTGTCGCGCCGGCGAGCGGCGCGCATGTTTGCTTTCGGGCGCGCGAGCCCGCGGCGGTCGATGCCTTTCACGCCGCGGCGCTGGCGGCCGGTGGCGAAAGCGACGGTGCACCCGGCCTGCGTCCGCAACACGGCGAGGGCTATTACGCCGCTTTCGTTCGCGACCCCGATGGCAACCGGATCGAAGCGGTTACGTTTATCGCCGCGACCTGACTAGAGTCGGTCGGCGACGGCGGTCGGGATCGTCTTGGCGGTCTCGGGCACCCGCTCGGCGGCCTTTTGCAGGGTGGGGATGATGTCCTCGACCCGGTCGGCGCTCAGCAGCTCGAAGTCCATGCCGGGCCGGATGAAGCTCAGCGCCGTCATGTGGTCGAGCAGCGCGCGCAGCGGCTGCCAGAAGTCCTTGATGTTGGCGATCAGGATCGGCTTCTTGTGGCGGCCGAGCTGGGCCCAGGTCAATTGCTCGACCAGTTCCTCGAGCGTGCCGACGCCGCCCGGCATGGCGACGAAGGCGTCGGCCATTTCGAACATCAGCCGTTTGCGCTCATGCATGTCGGTGGTGACGATCATCTCCTGCGCGCCGCGCAGGGCGTGCTCGCGCCGGGTCAGGAATTCCGGGATGATGCCGGTGACCGCGCCGCCGTGGTCGAGCACGGCGCGGGCGACCGCGCCCATCATGCCTTCGCCGCCGCCGCCATAGACCAGGCCGATGCCGGCTTGCGCCATCGCGGTGCCGAGCGCCGTCGCGGCCTCGACGAAGGCGGGGTCGGTGCCGGGGCCGGAGCCGCAATACACGCAGATTTTGGTGATTTTTTCCGATTTTTCAGGACTGTTCATGCCCTGCATGTGCAATGCGGCCGGCAGGCCGTCAAGATGGCCGGCAAAATACCGGTTCTCAAACGTTGAAAGTGCGGTCGCCTAGGGTGCTCGTCGCCGGAATTGGTCCTATATGAGGGGCCGAGACGGCGGCCGGCGTGGCCGCCTATGCCGGGATTTGCATGTCCAATCACCACCATCACCAGGCCTCCGGGCCGTCGCCGCAGGTATCCGCCGACCGTGGCGCGCTGTTTTCGACCGTGGTCCACCTGTGGCCCTATATCTGGCCGTCGGAACGCCGCGATCTGAAATTGCGGGTGTTGGGCGCGCTCGCCTTGTTGCTGGCGGCCAAGCTCGCCACCGTTTTCGTGCCCTTCACCTTCAAATGGGCGACCGACGCTCTGGCCGGCGTTGGCCATGCGCCGGCGGGCACGGCCGACTGGCTGGTCTGGGTCTTTGCCGCGCCGGTCGCGATGACCATTGCCTATGGCGGCATGCGCATCCTGATGGCGACGCTGACGCAATTCCGCGACGGCACCTTCGCCAAGGTGGCGATGTACGCGGTGCGCCGGCTCGCCTACCGGACTTTCGTGCACATGCACGAACTGTCGCTGCGCTTTCATCTCGAGCGCAAGACCGGCGGCCTGACCCGCGTGCTCGAGCGCGGTCGCAACGCCATCGAAACCATCGTGCGGATGGTCATTCTGCAACTGGCGCCGACGATCATCGAAGTGTCGCTGATCTCGGCGGTGCTGATGTGGCAGTTCGACTGGCGCTATGTCGCGGTCATTCTGGTCACGGTCGGCTTCTATCTCGCCTATACCTACTACGCCACCGAATGGCGCATCGGCATCCGCCGCCGGATGAACGAGAGCGACACCGACGCCAACGTCAAGGCGATCGACTCGTTGCTCAATTACGAGACGGTGAAGTATTTCAGCGCCGAGGCGCGCGAGGCCGACCGCTATGACCGCGCGATGGCGCGCTACGAGAAGGCCTCGACCAGCGCCTATACCTCGCTCGCCGTGCTCAATGCCGGGCAGGCGGTCATCTTCACCATCGGTCTTGCCGCCGCGATGGTGATGTGCGCGACCGAAATTCACGCCGGCACCAAGACCGTCGGCGACTTCGTCTTGATCAACGCGATGATGATCCAGCTTTACCAGCCTTTGAATTTCATGGGCATGGTCTATCGCGAGATCAAGCAGGCGGTGACCGACATCGAACTGATGTTCTCGATCCTGCACCGGAACCCCGAGATCAAGGACGAGCCGGCGGCCCCGGCGCTCGCGGTGACGGCGGGCAATGTCCGGTTCGAGAACGTGCAGTTTGCCTATGAGCCGGACCGGCGCATCCTCAAGGGCATCAGCTTCGAGGTGCCGGCGGGCAAGACGGTGGCCGTGGTCGGACCTTCGGGCGCCGGCAAGTCGACGTTGTCGCGGTTGCTGTTCCGCTTCTACGATCTGTCCGGGGGCCGCATCACGATCGATGGCCAGGACATCGCCAAGGTGACGCAAAAGTCGTTGCGCGAGGTCATCGGCATGGTGCCGCAGGACACCGTGCTGTTCAACGACACCATCCGCTACAACATCCGTTACGGCCGCTGGGAAGCGACAGACGCCGAGGTCGAGGAGGCCGCACGGCTCGCCCAGATCGACGGCTTTATCCGGCTGGCGCCGAAGGGCTACGAGGCCGAAGTCGGCGAACGCGGCCTGAAGCTGTCGGGTGGCGAGAAGCAGCGTGTCGCCATCGCCCGCACCATTTTGAAAGCGCCGCCGATTCTGGTGCTGGACGAGGCGACGTCGGCGCTCGACAGTCACACCGAGCGGGAGATTCAGGACGCGCTGGAGCGGGTGTCGCAAGGCCGCACCACGCTGGTGATTGCGCATCGCCTGTCGACCATTGTCGCGGCCGATGAGATCATCGTGCTGTCTCAGGGTGAGATCGTCGAACGCGGCAGTCACCATGCGCTGCTGGCGCGCGACGGTCTCTATGCCAGCATGTGGAACCGGCAGCGCGAGGCCGAGGAGGCGCGCGAGAAGCTGGCCCGCGTCGCCGACGACGAAGCCGCGCCCAACCGCAATCCGCCGCCGGTGCAGGACGGTATCAGCGCCGCCGGTGCGCCGGTCGAGGTCGTGCCGGCCGACGCCGCCGAGTAGGCGGTGGAAGCGATTTGACGGCCCGTAGCGAAGGCTCTAGTTCTGACGTCGCAACGGGCCGGCGCTGCGGTCATGGCCCATCGTGGCCGGCCATGTCGGCGCGCGCCATCGCTCAGTCGCCATTTCGTCTTATCGCTCGCTTATCTTCCAGATTGTGACACACGCCCATGTCGGTCATCTCGTCCATCCGTCAGCAGCTTTCGCCGATCACGCCGGAGGGCTATCCGTTCATTGGCGCTTTCGCGCTGGTTAGCCTCATCCTGTTCTGGCTGTGGACGCCACTTGGCTGGGTCGGCACTGTGTTGACGCTGTGGTGCGTCTACTTCTTCCGCGATCCGCCGCGGGTGACACCGATCCGCGACGGTCTGGTGGTGTCGCCGGCCGACGGCCGGATCAGCCAGATCACGACCGCGCCGCCGCCGCATGAGCTGGGTCTTGGCGCGACGCCGATGCTGCGGATTTCGGTCTTCATGAGCGTGTTCGATTGCCATGTGAACCGCAGCCCCGTCGCCGGCCGGATTGAGAAAATCCTCTACCAGCCCGGCAAATTCCTTAATGCCGATCTCGACAAGGCGTCGGTCGACAACGAACGCAATTCGGTGGTGATCGCGACGGACGGCACCCGGATCGCGGTGGTGCAGATCGCCGGGTTGATTGCCCGTCGGATCGTTTGCTACGTGCGCGAGACCCAGCCGGTCGGCGCCGGCGAGCGCTTCGGCATGATCCGTTTCGGGTCAAGACTCGATGTCTATCTGCCGGAGGGTACGCCGACGATGGTCGCGGTCGGTCAGACCGCGCTGGCGGGCGAAACCGTGCTGGCCGACCTGCGCGGCGGCGACGAGACCCGCACCTTCCGCGCGGGATAGTGGCTGGAATGCGGCGATACCCGCGCCGCTAAAGCCCGTCGCACTTGGCGTGGCGCAAACGCTCTCGAACGGCTATAATCCATCATGGTCTTTCAGCCCCTCGATCCCGCCAATCCCCGCCGCCGTCGTCGCTTCAAGGCGATCCCGGTGCGCTTGCTGGTGCCCAATCTGATCACGCTGCTGGCGCTCTGCGCCGGCCTGACCGCGATCCGGCTCGCGATCGAAAGCAAGCTCGAACTGGCGCTGGCGGCCATTGTCTTTGCCGCTCTGCTTGACGGCATTGATGGCCGGGTCGCCCGCATGTTGAAGGGAACTTCGCGCTTTGGCGCCGAACTCGACAGTCTGGCCGACTTCGTCAATTTCGGCGTGGCGCCGGCGCTGATCCTGTATTTCTGGGGCCTGCACGAACTCAAGTCGGCTGGCTGGATCGTGGCGCTGGTCTTTGCGATTTGCGCAGCGTTACGGCTGGCGCGCTTCAACGTCATGATTGACGATCCCGACAAGCCGGTCTGGTCGGGCAATTTCTTCACCGGCATTCCGGCGCCGGCCGGCGCCATGTGCGTCCTGCTGCCGATCTATCTGTATTTCCTCGGCGTGCCGAACAATCTGGTGACGGTCTGGATCGCCTTTTTCTACACGCTGGCGATTGGTCTGTTGATGGTGTCGCGGTTGCCGGTGTTTTCCGGCAAGCAAGTCGGCAAGCGGGTGCCGCCGGAAATGGTGCTGCCGGTCTTCGTGGTGGTGGTTCTGTTTTTTGCGTTGCTGATCAGCTATCCGTGGGAAGTGCTGACGGTTGGCGCGCTCGCTTACCTTTTGCTGCTGCCGCTCGGCGCGATGTCGTACCGCAATTACCAGCGCAAGGATGCCGAGGCGGCGCAGGGTGCGCCCGCCGAGGCCGCTGCCGCGCCGGCGCGCGGCGAGACGACGACGCCGGCTGGCATGGCCGGATCGTCCGAGGCCGGTTCTTCGGAGCTCATGTCGGACTCTGACCGTCCGGCGCGTTTGAACTGACGATCCCCCCAACCAGAGCCGTAACCGCCATGCCGCGCGCCATCAGCGTTATTGCCGCCGAGGACAGTCAGGAGCTGACGGCGGCCGATACGGTTATTCTCGACAGTACGCAGCGCAGCGCCGCGCAAGGCACGGTGGTCAGCGTCAAGGGTGCGACCGTCGATATCGACGTGCCCGGTCCGGTGCGGTTGCGCACCGACGATCTGTTGCGGCTCGACAATGGCGATCTGGTCGAGGTGGTCGCCGCTGTGGAGCCGTTGGTTGAAGCTCGTGCGGCCGACGTTTCGGCGCTGGCGCGGCTGGCCTGGCATCTGGGCGACCGGCACATCGCGGTCGAATTGTTGCCTAATCGTATTCGTGCCCGACGCGATGACGCGGTGCAGACGTTGCTGCAATCGCTCGGGGCCCGCGTGTCGTCGATTGATGCGCCGTTCGAACCGGAAGGCGGCGCTTATGTGGCGGCGTCACCGAAGCGCGACCGGCACGTCCACAGCCATGATCACGATCATCACCACGATCATCACCACGATCATCACGGCCACAACCATCACGGTCACGACCACCACGCGCACGAGCATCATGCCCATGACGAGCACTGTGGTCATGATCACGGCCACGGCCATGACCATGACCATGCGCACGGCCATAAACACAAATAGCCGTAGCTCTCAGGCTGGCTTGTTGCGATAGCCTTGGGTGCCGAACGGATAGCCCGGCATGATGTCATAGGGGTGCGCCCAGCCGGGCAAGGCCTGGATGCGCGTCTTCCAGTTGCCGATGGCCGGATGTTGTTCGCCGATGTCGAAGCCGAACTCCTCGGCCGGGTAGAACAGATAGCCGGTCAGCGAAATGTCGGCGATGGTCGGCTTGTCGCCGACCAGAAATGGCGACTTCTCCAGTCTCTTGTTGACGATGGCAAGCGAGGCGTCGAACCGGCTTTTCATGAAGCCCATGACCGCCGGGTCGCCGGGCGTCGGCGCGAAATTCTTCAGGAAGCGATAAGGCCCGAGAAAGCCGTTGAGCTTCTGGTTGTCGAAGATGATCCAGCGCAGCGACTCCAGTTCCTGGTCCTCGCCGTGCGGCAGGAACATGCCGGACTTGCGCGCGAGATAAGTCAGGATCACGCCTGACTGGCTGAGCTTGCGTGCGCCATCGATGAGCACCGGCGCTTCGCCCATTTCGTTGATGCTGTCGCGAAATTCCGGCGTGCGCTGCGGCGCGGTGCCGAAGAAGTCATACCAGACCGGCTTCCAGTCGGCGCCGATCAGGTTGAGCATCAGTGCGGCGCGATAGGCGTTGCCGGATTGAGCGAAGCAGTAAAGCTGATAGCCGGACATGGCGGACGAAACCTCTCATGCGTTCTTTTTTGACGCGACGGATTCGATCCTGACGCAAGCCGGGCCGGCTTTGCAAGTCAGAGCTGCCTAGCGTGAAAGCGTGACGGGCGTGTTGCTTTCAGAATTGCCGGCGAATTTTCCACCCGTCAAAGTCAGCGTGGCGAGTGTTCGGCTCTTGCTGTCGGCAATGGTCAGAACGTTCTGGTGCAGCGTCCACTGGCTGCTGGTGTAGAAGCGTTCCGGGCAGCCGCCTTCCGGCACGATGGTGCCGGACGGCGCACCGGGCAGGGCGGCGAACATCATGCCGCAGGTCGGGGCGTGGGGGGCGGCCAGAATCCAGCGGCCGGGCATGTCGCCGTTTTGCAAAGCGACGGTTTGCACGGCGGCGGTTTGCATGTTGGCGTTTTGCGCGGTGGCGATCGCCGACGCGCCCGCGGGTTCCGCGTCGGTTGCGTCCGATGTCGCCTTGGGCGCATCGGACAGAAGTTGAGGCCCGCCGGCGCAGCCGGCGAGCATCAGGGTCAATAGCGCTGCCTTGAACAGACGAAGGCAGTTCATCCCGGAGGACGTCCTCACTTCATGGTGGGGATCGAGAACTCGGCGCCTTCCTTCTGGCCGCTGGGCCAGCGCGAGGTGACGGTCTTGGTCTTGGTATAGAAGTGGATCGAGTCCGGACCGTGCTGATTGAGGTCGCCGAAGCCGGAGCGCTTCCAGCCGCCGAAGGTGTAGTAGGACAACGGCACCGGGATCGGGAAGTTGACGCCGACCATGCCGACCTGAACGCGGTTGACGAAGTTGCGCGCGGTATCGCCGTCGCGCGTATAGATCGCAACGCCGTTGCCGTAATCGTGCTCGGTCGGCAGACGCAGCGCTTCTTCGTAGTTCTTGGCGCGGACCACCGACAGCACCGGGCCGAAGATCTCTTCCTTGTAGATCCGCATGTCCGGCGTCACGTTGTCGAACAGGCAACCGCCCATGAAGAAGCCTTTTTCGTAGCCCTGCATCTTGAAGCCACGGCCGTCGACCGCGAGAGTCGCGCCTTCCTTGACGCCGACATCGACATAATCACGGACCCGGTTGAGTGCGGCCTGAGTGACAAGCGGACCGTAATCGGCCTTGTCGTCGGTGGAGGGACCGATCTTCAGGCTTTCGACGCGCGGGATCAGCTTTTCCATCAAGAGGTCGGCGGTCTTCTGGCCGACCGGCACCGCGACCGAAATCGCCATGCAGCGTTCGCCGGCCGAGCCATAACCGGCGCCGATCAGCGCGTCGACGGCCTGATCCATGTCGGCGTCGGGCATCACGATCATGTGGTTCTTGGCGCCGCCGAAGCATTGCACCCGTTTGCCGTGCGCCGCGCCGGTCGAATAGATGTATTGCGCGATGTCGGAGGAGCCGACGAAGCCGACGGCCTGGATGCGGCGGTCGGTGAGCAGGCCGTCGACCGCTTCCTTGTCGCCGTTGACGACGTTGAGAACGCCCGGCGGCAGGCCGGCTTCGAGGAACAGTTCAGCGATGCGCATCGGCACGGACGGGTCGCGTTCCGACGGCTTGAGGATGAAGGCATTGCCGCAGGCCAGTGCCGGCGCGCATTTCCACAGCGGGATCATGGCCGGGAAGTTGAACGGGGTAATGCCGGCGACCACGCCGAGCGGCTGGCGCATCGAATAGAGGTCGATGCCGGGGCCGGCGTCTTCGGTGTATTCGCCCTTCATCAGGTGTGGAATGCCGCAGGCGAATTCAACGACTTCCAGGCCGCGCTGGATATCGCCGCGCGCGTCGGGAACGGTCTTGCCGTGTTCGGACGACAGGAGCTTGGCGAGGGAATCGTATTCCTTGTGAACCAGCTCCAGGAATTTGTACATCACGCGCGCGCGGCGCTGCGGATTGGTGGCGGCCCAGGCCGGCTGGGCGGCTTCGGCGTTGGCAATGGCGGCTTCGACCTCGGCCTTGCTGGCGAGCGCGACCTTGGCCTGCACTTCGCCGGTATTGGGATCGAAAACGTCGCCTGAGCGCCCGGAGGCTCCCTTGACGGTCTTGCCGCCGATAAAATGACCGATCTCACGCATGGGGCGCTCTCCTGTGGTTAACCATTTTTAACGGCGCTGAAGGGGCCGGCGGGCATGGGGATACCCTTTCGGCCGCCTTTTAGCGCATTTTTCTCGCCGGCCCCAAGGTGGTTCGTCAATGACAGGGCGGATTTATTTCATTAAAGGATAGCCTTTACCCTCCCTTAACAGCGCCAGTCTAGGGTCGATCCGGCAACAACCGGGTTCGGCGTGTGCGCGCTTTGGTAGCGTTGAGTGGGGAAGTTCGATGGATATCGCGACCAGTCTCGGTTTAGCCGCCGGCATCGGCGTCATCACCCTCGTGATCCTGATGGGTGGCGATCTACACATGTTCGTGTCCGAACATGCGGCCATCCTGATCTTCGGCGGCGCGACCGCCGCGACCCTGATCCGCTTTCCGCTGGCCTCGATCGTTCACGGCGTTCCGCTCGGCGCGAAGTTCGCGTTCTCGATGCGGCGGATGTCGCAGCGCGAACTGGTCGACGAGATCGCCGGCATCGCCGAGGTGGCGCGCAAGTCCGGTCCGGTCGGCCTGGAAAAAGTCGAGATCGACGATCCGTTTCTGGCCAAGGGCATTCGCTTCGTCGCCGACGGCTACGACACCAATTTCATCCGCGACAACCTCGAGCGCGACCGCGACAACTTCCTCACCCATCTCGACGAAGGCCAGAAGATCTATCGCGCCATCGGCGACTGTACGCCGGCCTTCGGCATGATCGGCACGCTGATCGGCATGGTGCAGATGTTCTCGAACATGTCGGACCCGTCCAAGCTCGGTCCTTTCATGGCCGGCGCGCTGCTCGCCACTTTCTACGGCGCGACCGTCGCCAACATGTTCTGTCTGCCGATCGCCGACAAGCTGCACGTCAAGCTGGTCGACGAGGAAATCAATCGCTCGCTGATCATCGACGGCGTGCTGATGATCCGCGAAGCCAAGAGCCCGACCTTGGTGCGTGAAATGCTGTTGGCCTATCTGCCCGAAAAGCACCGCGGCGCCGACGAAGGCGAGGCCGAACCGGCCGCCGCCTAAAGGGTAACGGGGATGGCCAAGAAAAATCGCGGCGGACACGCAGGCGGCCACGGCTGGTTCGTGACCTTTGCCGACTTGATGGCGTTGCTCGTGGCGTTCTTCGTGATGCTGGTGGCGTTCTCGACCCAGGATCAGGCCAAGCTCCAGGTCGTGGCCGGCTCGATGCGCGATGCCTTCGGCGTTCAGGACAAAGTACGGTATTCGGGCATCATCGAATTGCTCGGCCTGCCGACCCGGCCCAAGCTCAAGAGCGTCGCCAATATCGACCCGTCGGAAGCATCGGCGACGCCGGGCCCGAACAACAAGGAGCGCAATCGCGCCTTCGGTTCGAACTTCAAGGACGACCGCAAGTTCGCGCTGGCCTCGGCGTCGTTGCGCCAAGCCTTGCAGGACATGCCGGAGATTTCGGAAGCGTCCAAGCATATCATGCTGGAGGAGACCAAGGACGGCCTCAATATCGAGATCATCGATCAGGACGGCCGGTCGATGTTTCCGGACGGTCTCAAGGAGCCTTACGAGCGTACCCGCAGGTTGATCCAGAAGCTGGCGCCGTCGCTCAAGGCGATGCCGTTCCGGATTTCGATCACCGGCCACACCGCGAGCAGCAACGTGCCGGCCAAGCCCGGCTACGGTCCCTGGGAATTGTCGGCCGATCGTGCCAATGCGGTTCGGCAGATTCTGGCCGCCGAAGGCGTTCCGCCCAGCCATTTCGCCAGCGTCGCCGGCAAGGCCGATACCGATCCGTTGTTTCCGGACAATCCGTCGATGTCGCCAAATCGTCGGGTTACCATCACTTTGATGCGTGAAGCGCCGCCGATTCCGGCCGATTTGCACCCATAATCGCAGAAATTGCCGCTGTCGCCAGGCTTGATCCCTGTCAATGGAACCAGGGAAAAGCCGGGTATTCTATCCTCGGGTAAGGTATTCTATCCCGCAGTGCGATGATATAAGCCCGCCCTTCCGGTCCACGTTTCGGGCCTCAGACAGCTTCAAAGAGCGATGGCGTGAACGTGACGGCAGGCTCCGCCGACCCCAACTCCGCGAACCCCGGCCAGACCGGCCATTCGGTCATCCGCCCCAGCTTCGTCGCCCTGGCGCTCGGCAGCGTCGGCGTCGTCTATGGCGACATCGGCACCAGCCCGCTTTACGCCTTCCGAGAGGCCGTGTTGGCGGCGAGCGGCGATCGTGGCGTGACCGGCACCATCGTGCTCGGTGTGCTGTCGCTGATTGTCTGGGCGTTGATCGTTACCGTCACCCTGAAATATGTGCTGCTGCTGTTGCGCGCCGACAATAACGGCGAGGGCGGCACCTTGTCGCTGATGGCGCTGGCGACGCGGGCCATCGGCCGCCGCACGCCGATCATCCTGTTGCTCGGCATTGTCGGCGCGGCGATGTTCCTCGGCGACTCGATGATTACGCCGGCGATCTCCGTGCTGTCGGCGGTCGAAGGTTTGAAACTCGCCAGTCCGGCCTTTGCCGAATATGTCGCGCCACTGGCGGTGGTGATCCTGATCGCCCTGTTCGCCGCCCAGAGCAGCGGCACCGCCAAGGTCGCGGCCTTGTTCGGCCCTGTCATGGTGGTGTGGTTCAGCGCCATCGCGATTGCCGGAGCGATGCATATTGCCGACGACCCGCATGTGCTGTGGGCGCTTAACCCGGTTTATGGCGTGGCCTTTCTGCTGAGCCACGGCGAAATCGGTCTGGTGACGCTCGGCGCGGTGTTTCTGGCTGTGACCGGCGGCGAGGCGCTCTATGCCGATCTTGGTCATTTCGGCCGAAGGCCGATCCAGACCGCCTGGCTGTGTCTGGTGCTGCCGGCCTTGCTGATCAATTATTTTGGGCAGGGCGCCAAGGTGCTGGCCGATCCCGGCGCGATCGAGAATCCGTTTTATCGTCTGGTGCCGGAAGCCTTTCTGCTGCCGATGATTCTGCTGGCGACGGCGGCGACCGTGATCGCCAGCCAGGCGGTGATCACCGGCACTTATTCGCTGGTGCATCAGGCGATCCAGCTCGGCCTGTTGCCGCGGCTCGCCATCCTGCACACCTCGGATTCGCATGTCGGTCAGATCTATATTCCGCGCGTGACCATGGCGTTGCTGCTTGGCGTGCTGCTGCTGGTCGGCCTGTTCCGCACATCGAGCTCGCTGGCGTCCGCTTATGGCATCGCGGTTGCGACCACCATGGTGGTTGACGGTCTGCTGTTCTTCTTCGTGGTCTGGAAACTGTGGAAGTGGCGATTCTGGCTGGCCTTCCTCTTAATGATCCCATTCGTCGTCGTCGACGTCACGTTCTTCTCGGCCAATGCGTTGAAACTGTTCGAGGGTGCCTGGGCGCCGCTGCTGTTCGGCGCCAGCATGGTCATCATCATCCTGACCTGGCGGCGCGGCACTGGCATCCTCGCCAGCAAGACCCGGCGTACCGAAGTGCCGATCGATACGCTGTTCCGCAATCTGGAGAAGAAGCCGCCGCATATCGTGCCCGGCACCGCGGTGTTCCTGACCAGCGATCCGGACTTCGCGCCGACCGCGATGTTGCATAATCTCAAGCACAACAAGGTGCTTCACGAACACAACGTGATCCTGACCATCGTCACCGCCGACATGCCGCATGTCCCGGAAGAGGAACGGGTCCAGTTCACGCCGTTGTCCGAGCACTTCGCCCGGGTGTCGCTGAAGTTCGGTTATATGGATACGCCGAACGTGCCGAAGGCTCTGGCGATCGCTCGCAAGCACGGCTGGCAGTTCGACATCATGTCGACCTCGTTCTTCCTGTCGCGGCGCACGCTGCGACCCTCGGCGCAATCGGGCATGCCGACGTGGCAGGATCACCTGTTCATCGCTCTTGCGCGTTCGGCGTCTGACGCCACCGACTTCTTCCAGATTCCGACGGGGCGGGTGGTCGAAGTGGGCACGCAGGTGACCGTTTAATGGCGTCGGCGTGGCGCTCCAGTCAAAAGTCTGACGACTGCCCAAAACGCGGGCAGGTCTGCGCAATCTACTTAAGCATCTGATATGTCGACATAAATCGAGAAATGAGGCATGCGATTTGATCATGGCTCGATTTGACGGCTTGCGCGAACGGCTGCGCTGAGCCGATGCGCCCGGCGTTATAAGCCGCGCCCGACGCTGTTCGGGCGTTCATGCAACCAACCAGGTTTCACTCCCATGTCGCATAGCATTGCTTCCGCTTCCGGCGGGTCGCTTCCGCTCGCCGATGGCCAGGGTATTGCCCCGGAGACGCCGCACAAGACCGGCTTCTGGGCGCTGACCCTCGGCAGCATCGGCGTCGTTTACGGCGATATCGGCACCAGCCCGCTTTACGCCATGCGCGAGTCGGTTCTGGCCGCGGTTGGGCCGGGCCGGCCGGCGAGCGAGGTGGTCGTGCTCGGGATTCTGTCGCTGATCATCTGGGCGTTGTTTCTGGTGGTGACCGCGAAATACGTCGTTATCCTGCTGCGCGCCGACAATAACGGCGAAGGCGGCACGCTGGCGCTGATGGCGCTGGCCTCGCGGGCGCTCGGACGTAGCAGCGGCCTGGTGATCCTGCTGGGCATCATCAGCGGCGCCTTGTTCTATGGCGACGCCATCATCACGCCGGCGCTATCGGTGCTGTCGGCGGTCGAAGGCGTCAAGGTCGCGACCTCGGCGCTCGATGAGTATGTCGTTCCGATCACGGTATTGATCCTGATCGCTTTGTTCGCCGTGCAGTCGCGTGGCACGGCGAAGGTGGCGGCGATTTTCGGACCGCTGACCCTGGTTTGGTTTGTCGCCATCGCGGCGGTCGGTCTGTGGCACATCGGCCAGAACCTGACGGTGCTGAAAGCTTTCAATCCTTACTACGGCGTCGATTTCCTGCTGCATCATGGCATCGTCGGGTTTTTCACGCTCGGCGCGGTGTTCCTGGTGGTGACCGGCTCCGAAGCGCTTTATGCCGACCTTGGCCATTTCGGTCGGGGCCCGATCCGTTTCGCCTGGCTGGTGGTGGTGCTGCCGGCGCTGACCATCAATTACCTCGGGCAGGGCGCGCTGGTGCTCGCCGACCCGAAAGCGATCGACAACCCGTTCTTTCTGCTGTTCCCGCATTGGGCGCTGATTCCGATGGTGCTCTTGGCCACCGCCGCCACCGTCATCGCCAGCCAGGCGGTCATTACCGGTGCCTATTCGCTGACGCGGCAGGCGATCCAGCTCGGCTTGCTGCCACGGCTGGAAATCCGCCACACCTCGGAATCGCTGGCCGGTCAGATTTATATGCCGCGCGTCAATATGCTGTTGCTGGTCGGCGTGCTGTTGCTGGTGGCGCTGTTCCGCTCGTCGAGCGCGCTCGCCTCGGCCTATGGCATCGCCGTCACCGGCACGATGGTGGTCACCGCGTTGATGGCCATGGTGGTGATCCGCAAGGTCTGGCGCTGGCCGTTGGCCGGGGCGCTGCTGTTGATGCTGCCCTTCCTGTTCGTCGATCTGACGTTCCTGTCGGCCAACATGCTCAAGCTGTTCGAAGGCGGCTGGCTGCCGCTGGCGCTCGGCGTCGTCGTCATGACGTTGATGTATACGTGGCGGCGCGGCAGCCGGCTGTTGATCCTGAAGACCCGCAAGCTGGAAATTCCGCTGGCGTCGCTGGTGGCCAATCTTGAAAAGAAACCGCCGGTCCGCGTGCCGGGCACGGCTGTGTTCCTGACCGGCGATCCGGTGTTCGCGCCGACCGCGCTGATGCACAGCCTCAAGCACTACAAGGTGCTGCACGAGAAGAATGTCATTCTGAACATCGAGACCGCCGATACGCCGCGCGTCGATGCATCCGAACGAGTGCGGATCGAGCCGGTCGGCGAGACTTTCTCCTGCGTGACCTTGCGCTTCGGCTTCATGGAACAGCCGAACGTGCCGAAGGCCTTGGCGATCGCGCGCAAGCACGGCTGGCAGTTCGACATCATGTCGACCTCGTTCTTCCTGTCGCGGCGTTCGCTACGGCCGTCGCCGCAATCCGGGATGCCGCGCTGGCAGGATCGGCTGTTCATTGCGCTCTCGCGCAACGCCAATGACGCCACCGACTATTTCCAGATCCCGACCGGCCGGGTGGTCGAGGTCGGCACCCAGGTCACGGTCTAGCGTCACGCGCCACCGTTCGGATGGGGCGGCCTGCCAAAAAGTTAGGTGCGGGCCGTCCCGATCCCGGCTAAACACCGCCGATAGCTGCTTGATGCCTGTGAATGGAGTAATGGGATGGCCGACGAAATGCCGCGCGCCGACGAGGTGATCAACCTCACGGTCGATGAAGTCGCCGCCGGGTTGCGCGCCGGCCGTATTCTGCTGGTCGATGTCCGCGAATTGAACGAAACCTCGGCGGAGAGCTATCCCGACGCGGTGGTCGTGCCGCTGTCGGCCTTCGATCCGGCCGCCATTCCCGATCCGCAGGGCAAACAGGTGGTCTTCGCCTGTCGCTCGGGCCGACGCTCGATCACGGCCTCGGTCGCCGCCCAGGACGCCGGCTATCCCTATAACCACCATATGGCGGGCGGTATTTTGGCCTGGAAGGCCGCCGGGCTGCCGACGAAGAGCTGACTTTAGGCCGCGGCGCTGCGCGCTCGAAGCGCCCAGCGGCGTTGGTAGGGGCATTGGTATCCAGCCAGCCGGCCGGATCGCGCTACTTGTGATCCTCGGGCCGCCAGCGACGGTGCAGCCAGAGCCATTGCTCGGGATATTCGCGGATCCAGCCTTCGATCACCGTGGTGATGACCTGCGTCGTGCCGGCGATGTCGATCTTGCCCTCGGCGTCCCGCACCGGCGCGATCTCGTCGGTCAGTTCGACACGAAATCGGTTCTTCGGCAGGCGGACGATGCGCACGCCGTGGATCGGGCAATCGAAATGCTGGGCGAGCCGCGCCAGCAGCGGATTGGCCATGGTGCGCTGGCCGAAGAAAGTCACTTCGACGCCGCGCACGAAATACTGATCGACCAGCATACCAACGTGCAGGCCGCGCTTGAGTGCGTCGGCGATCTGCATCGGCGCGTTGAGCCCGGTGGCGATCAGCGAGCCCATGCTGGCCGTGCGGGTCTTGCGTACCCAGCGGTCGATGGCGGCGATGTTCGGCCGGCGATATAGCACCGCGCTGTCGAGCCCGTGAGTTGCGGCGCAGATCGCCGGCAGTTCCCAGTTGGCCAGATGCGCGGCGAAGATCAGCGCCGGCTTGCCGTCGGCGGCGAGGCGGTCGAAGCGTTCGGTGTCGAGCGGGCGGAATTCGACGCGGCTCGGCTTGTTGGGTTGCGCGGTGTCGTAGTCCCAGATCCGGTCGAGCTGGGCGAATTCGGCGCCGACCCGGCCGAGATTATCCCAGACGCCGGTCAGGATGGTATCGATCTCGGCGGCGGACTTTTCCGGAAAGGCGGCGATCAATTGCCGGCGGGCGATTTCGTTTTCCCGCAGCTTCGGGCCGATCGTTCGCAGCGCCCACCCGCCGAAATTGGCCATCGGGTCGATCGGGATCAGCCGGATCACCTTGATCAACGACACGGCGAGCGCGCCGATCACGGCATTGCCGGTCCGCTTGATGGCCTGGCGCAGCCGGCGCTTGAGGCGGGCGCCGGACATCAGAAGTTGACGATGACTTTGCCGAAGACCTTGCGGCTTTCGAGACGGTCGAGGCCGCGCTCGAAATCGGTCAAAGCAAATTCGCTGTCGATGATCGGCGCCATGCCGGATGCGATCTTGGACAGACTGTCGCGGATATTGCGGATATTGCAGCCGAAGGAGCCGAAGATTTTGTACTGCTGCTGAAACAGCTGCATCAGGTTGATGGTGGCGGTGGGGCCCGCGGTCGAACCGCAGGTCGCGAGCCGTCCGCCGCGCTTGAGGCAGAACAGCGAGGCGTTGAAGCCTTCGCCACCGACATGCTCGAACACGACGTCGACGCCCTTTTTCTTGGTCAGCTTGCGCACCACGCCTTCGAAACGGTCGGTCTTGTAGTTGATGACATGGTCGGCACCGAGTGCCTTGGCTTTTTCCGCCTTGTCGTCGTCGCCGACGGTGGTGATGACCGTGCAGCCGAGCGCCTTGGCCATCTTGATAGCGACCGAGCCGATACCCGAGCCGCCGGCATGAACCAGGATGGTCTCGCCGGGCTTGAGTTTGGCGTTGTCGAACAGCATGTGCTCGGTCGTGCCGAAAGCGATCGGCGCGCAGGCCGCGTCGCGCAGCGATACGCCTTCGGGTACCGGCACGATCAGGCGCGCCGGCAGGTTGATCAGTTCGCGGGCAAAGCCGTCGATGTGAAAGCCCATGATGCCGGCGACGTTTTCGCACAGATTATCGCGGCCTTCACGGCAGGCCTCGCAATGACCGCAGGTCATGGCGCCATACATGACGACCTTGTCGCCGGCCTTGAACTGGCTGACGCCGTCGCCGACCGCGGCGACTTCGCCGGAGGCTTCGGCGCCGACGACCAGCGGCAGCTTGCGCTTGGCGAAGGCCATGCCGCGGAAGCCCCAGACATCGAGATGATTGAGCGCGACCGCCTTGACGCGGACCTGCACCTCTCCGGCGGCGGGCTGGCCGGGGTCGGGCAGGTCGACCAGTTCGAGTTGGCGGTCGCCGATCAATTGGAGTGCGCGCATGGCTCTTTCTAACGGTTATCGGCGGCCGCCGGAAGGTGAGTGGCCGCAGCCTGCAAAAGACGGCTCTCTACGGGAGGGGAGCGACGGCTTTAGGCCGCAGGCTCCAGGCCGAGCACCAGCGACACGTTTTGGCCGCCGAAGCCGAAGGAATTCGAGATCGCGTGCCGCATCCGGACGTCGCGGGCGACGCCGGGCACGACGTCGAGCGGGATCAGCGGATCTTCCAGGTAATTGATGGTCGGCGGGATGCGCTGATGCTGCAAGGTCAGCAACGAAAACACCGCCTCGATCGCACCGGCCGCCGACAAGGTGTGGCCGATCATCGATTTGTTCGACGAGATCGGCACCGTTTTCATGCGCTCGCCGAAGACGGTCGAGACGCCAAGATATTCCATCTTGTCGTTTTCGGGCGTGCCGGTGCCATGGGCGTTGACGTAGTCGATGTCGTCGGGCGACAGGCCGGCGTCCTTGATGCCGCTGGCGATGCAGCCGATGATCGGCTTGCCGTCGGGGCTGGAGCGGGTGCGGTGGAAGCTGTCGGCCATTTCGCCGCAGCCTTCGAGCACGCCGAGGATTTTGGCGCCGCGCGCCTTGGCGGAAGTGTAGCTTTCAAGCACCAAGGCGCCGGCACCTTCCGCCATCACGAAGCCATCGCGGTTCTTGGCAAAGGGCTTGGACGCCGCCTGAGGGTCGTCGTTGCTGGTCGACAAAGCCGACAGCAGCGAAAAGCGGATCATCGCTTCGGGATTGATCGAACCGTCGGTGCCGATGCAGAGCGCGGCGTCGGTGTCGCCGCGACGGATCGCCTCGACGCCGAGCTGGATCGCGCTGGCGCCGGAGGCGCAGGCGGTCGACAGTGAAATCGGCGAGCCTTGGGTGCCGAAGCGGTCGGCAATATGATCGGCCACCGATCCGAACATGAAACGGTCGTGATAGGCCGGAAACTGGCCACTCACCCGCAGCAGGTCGGCGTAGGTCACCTGGTCGTTGGCGCCGGCGTGGTTGCTGACCTCGATGCGTTGCGACCATTCCACTTCGATCGGCGGTACCGCCACAAAGAGCGGGCCGGGGAAATGGCCGGGGGTGCCGAGGCCGGATTCCTCGATGGCTTCCTTGGCGGCAAGGTCGGCGAAGGTCTCAGCCAAAGCGGCCGTCGAGGTCGCCGGGCCGAGGAAGTCGATGGTGCCGGCGATGCGGGTGCGCAGTCCGTCGGTGGCGAAGCGGGTGATCGACCGGATGCCTGAATTGCCGGCGGAAAGCTTGGCCCAGTTGTCGATCTTGCCGGCGCCGAGTGAGGTCACGACGCCAAGACCGGTCACGACGACGATCGGGCGGCCGAATTTGTCCTTGCCGTCAAAGCTGCCAGTGCCGGAAGTCATGTCGGTCTCCCTCAGCTAACCCGTTCGACCAGCGCCAGGCCTTCGCCGCGCCAGTGGCCGACACTCGTCACAACCACCTGGTCGACAGCGCCGGTCATCGGTTGTTCAAGTCCGGTGGCGTCGCATGGCGGAAACAGGCTGCCATGATTGAGCACAACCACGGCCAGCGCCACATTCATCGGGAATTGCGGTTCCAGCCCATGTCCGAGATAGGTGCCGGTGGCGCGCACGGCAAGGCCGTCCTTGGTGACCTGGCTTTGCAGGAACGTCCGTTCGTCCGAGGTCGCCGGCAGGGCGCCGGTCGCACCCGACAGGACGGCGGCATGGCCGGCCTTGAGCCTGGTTTTGATCTTGTCCCAAAGCCGGGTCAGCGACTGGACGGCGGTGCCGGGCTGGCGGTTCGAGCGATCCGACAGAACGGTGGTCAGGCGCGCCAGTGGCTTGGCGCCGCGCGCCTCGGCGTGTTCGCGCGCTTCGATCACCAGGAAGGCGCCGAGCGAGCCGAGTGCGAAGCCGGCATGGTCTCCGTCGCGCTGCCAGACGGGCGTCAGCTTGTCCTTGAGGGCGTAGTGGCCGAATTCGTACAGCATCAGCAGGTCGGCGCGTTCGCCGTTGTGAGCGCCACCGACCAGGGCGATGTCGCTTTGCCCGGCGGCAATGCGGGACAGGGCAATGCGCACGGCATCGACGCCGGCGGCTTCCTCGCCCATGAAGGTGCGCGATGAGCCGGTGACGCCGTGGACGATCGAGATATTGCCGGCCAGCAGGTTCGACAATTGCGCCAGAAACAGGGTCGGGCGCAGGTCGCCCATCAAACGTTCATTGAGAAAGGCGGCCGGATTGGCGGCGCCTGGCATGCCGCTGAGAACGGCGGAATCGACCTTGAGATCGCGCTCGCCGCCGCCGGCTGCCACGATCATGTCCATATGCGACAGGATCTCGGGCTTGCCTTTGACGCCGGCCGAATCCAGCGCCAGGCCGGCCGCGTAAGTGCCGATGCGCTGCCAGTTTTCCATCTGGCGCTGATCGCCTTTCTTGGCGATCTGGGCGTCGAAATTGATCGGCGGCAGCGGATGCACAACGAAGGGGGCGAATGTCGTGCTGTCGGCGGCCGGCTCGGCCGCCATCAGTTTTTGCCAGTGTGCGTCGGTGCCTTCGCCGAGACAGGACACGATACCGATGCCGGTGATCCAGGCCTCGCGGGGGGCATCAGACATCGGCAGGGGCCTCGATTTTCAGGCCGAGCCGGGTTGCGTTGATCCGCATCTGGGCCGCCATTTCGGGATTGGGGAAGTCGAGTACCCGCAGAGTGAGCGTGGCGTCGCCAATGGCCTGGTTGTCACGGGTAATCTTGGCGTTCATGACGGCAAAACCGGAGCCATCATGGGCCAGTCGCGATTTGATCGTCAAAACCTGTCCGGGCATGACAAAGGTGCGCATTTTGGCGTCTTTGACCGAGGCCAGAAACGGCATCCGGGCAAAGCCGTTGGCCGCGACCACCAGCCAGCCTGACGTCTGCGCCATGGCCTCGATCAGCAGCACCCCCGGCATCAGCGGATAGCCGGGGAAATGCCCTTCGAAGATTGTGCTTTCGGTCGGAACCGTCGCCTCGGCGCTGATCGTGCGATCGGCCAGATTGAGGTCAACAACGCGATCGATCAGCTGGAAGTACTCAAGCCGCATGTGGCGCTTTGCTTTATGTGCGCTCTAGGCCCCTTTGGCAGCGACGAGTTCGTCGATGCGGGCGCTGAGGTTTTTCAGGACGAAATACTGGTCGGTGGTCGCTTTGCCGTCGCTGACTTCCTGGGTCCACTGCTCGAGCGGCAGCTTGATGCCGAAGGCTTTGTCGATGGCGAAGGCGATGTCGAGGAAGTCCAGGCTGTCGATGCCGAGATCGTTAATGGCGTGACTTTCCTCGGTAATGGAATCGCGAGGGATATCGCAGGTCTCCGCGATAATATTGGCGACGCTTTCGAATGTGGAGGACATCGATAACTCTCTGATTTATAAGGCGTTATGGCAATTTCCGACGGTCGCGTTCGTCATTGGTCGGATCGACCTGGACCAGTCTTGCGCCGGTAAACGGTCGGCTGCCCGTATAGCGAAGCGGGCGCGCAAGTTCAATGGCACAGGCATTTTTGCCCGCTTTTGCCCGGCTGATCTGGCCCGGCCAAGTCGTTACCAGCGGTTTTGGTGGACAACCATGATCGGGTTGCAGCCGCGCCGCCCGGATAAGACGCAATCCTGGTTCCGGCGCATATGGGCGAGGGTGTCGGCGAGCCAGAACCCGGCCGCGCCGAGGCCCAGAACAAAAATAAATGCGGCGAGGTTAACCAGCATCCGATGACGGTAGTCATCCGGGACGTCGTCATAATGATAGCGGTCCAGGTCCGGCACGAGAGCTGCCGAGGGCCGTTGGCCGGAAGGCCGGCGGCGGAAAACCAGCACCTTTGCCCCTGAATCCGGCGCAGATTTGAAACCAGAATTCGAAAACGGCGGCTTGTCAGTCATTTTTCCGGACGGCCTGTCGTCGGTCCTTTGTTAAATCAGGTTAGCACAATGGCTGGTCCGGTACGACCGGCGACAGGGCCGAGCCTGTACAGACGCGGGAATTTACTTTTAAGATCGCGCCAAACTGGCGATTTGCGGGCAGGCGGGGGAGCGGTCATCCACAAGCTTCTTGTCGGCCGCATTGCATTAAGCCAATGTCTTTTTCGGCGTCCATCGCATAAAAGCGACGGGCGCTGCTCTTTACCTCCGGACGCCCTCCAAGGGCGCTCGCAACGCTAAAATGCGGTGCACGAGCCGCAACGGGTAAACGGCTGACATGTCTTTTTGTTCCAACAAAAAGATAGCGTGGGGATTCGGGGACTGGCTTGTTTCAATCGATTATAGCGCTTGGACATTTCGTCACCATCGATCTGTCCGGGGCGACCAAGATAACGTCGCTGATGGTGCTGCCGTTCGCGCACGAGGATCTCGCGATCATCCTCGGCGGCTACATTATTGTGAACGACCTGATGCCGGCCACCTGGGTGGCTTTGAGCATCTACGGCGGCATTGTCGCCAGCGATTTCGCCCTTTACGGCCTGGGCGCCGCCGCCCGGACGGTCCCCTGGCTGTCGCGCTATGCGGTCGACGACAGGGTCCGTCGGGTTGGTGAAAAATTGCAACGCAATGTGTTCGGCTTGGTGGCGCTGTGCCGCGTGGTGCCGGGCGTTGTGTTCGTGGCTTTCGTCGCCTGCGGTTGGGCGCGGGTGTCGTTGTGGCGCTTCGCTATCGCCAGCTTCATTATCTCCGCTCTTTATCTGCCTTTGATGCTTTATCTGGTGATCGTGTTCGGCGACGCGCTCGACGATCACATCGGGTTTTGGGCTTGGCCGATGCTGTTCGTGGCCATTGCCGCGACGAGCTACGCGCGTAAGAGGATTTTCGCCTACCGCGATGGCCCGGACCGCGAGACATCGGATTCGGGCGACACCGACACGGCCTTGCCGAACAACAGTTTCGGGATGCCGCCGCTGAGCCGCGCCGACCGCAAGGTGGCCAAGGCCGAACGCATTCCGCCGGCGCTGTTTTATCTGCCGCTGGTTATCAACTGGCTCTGGCTCGGTTTGCGCCACCGTTGCCTGACGTTGCCGACGGCGGCCAACCCGAAGATTTTCGCTGGCGGGATGTGGGGCGAAACCAAGAGCTCCTATTTCAGCGACGTGGCGCCGGACCAGCGGAAATGGATCGCGGGCTATATCGCCTTCGAGCGCCCGGTGGGGGCCTGTGAGCCGGTGGCGGAAACCGAGCAGGCCATGGCGCGGCTCGCCGAGGCCGGGCTCGATTTTCCTCTGATCGCCAAGCCGGATATCGGCTGGCATGGCCATGGCGTGCGGCGGATCGATGACCGCGCTCAGCTCGAGGACTACATCGCGAAATTTCCCGATGGCAACACCATGGTGTTGCAGCACTATGTGCCTTATCCGGCGGAAGCGGCGGTGCTTTATGCCCGATTGCCTGGCGAGGCGAAGGGCCGCGTTCTGTCGCTGACCCTGCGTTATTTCCCGCATGTCATCGGCAACGGCAAATTGACGGTGCGCGAATTGATTGCGCGCGATCCACGCGCGCATTGGAAGCAATCGTTGCACCTCGGCGTCGATCCGACTCATCGCGGCGTCGATATGGTGGATCTTGACCGCGTGCCCGAACGCGGCGAAGTCGTGCGGATTGCATTGATCGGCAACCAGCGCGCCGGCGCGCTTTATCGCGACGGTCATCGCTATATTACGCCGGCGATGGAGGCGCGTTTTGACGCCATCGCCTGTAGCATGACCGAATTTCATTATGGCCGGTTCGATCTGCGCTTCGAGACGATCGAAGGCTTGATGCGCGGCGAGGATTTCTCGATCGTTGAAATCAACGGGATCGGCGGTGAGGCGATCGATTGCTGGGATCCGCATTTCGGTGTGCGCGCGGTGTACCGCAAGCTGGTCGCGCAACAGCGTCTGCTCTTTCAGATTGGCGAAGGCAATCGCGCGCGCGGTTTCCAGCCGACCAAGGTTGGCGAGTTTTTGTCCAGCCTGTTGAAGCAGGGGCAATTGATCCGGCGCTATCCGGCTTCGATCTAGCCGCCGCGTTGGCAGGTGCCGGGCTGTGTCTGCGCGTCGCGATGGACGCGGCAATCGGGAAGACCTAGATTGCCGGTCATGAGACAGCCGCTTCGGTCACGACGGTGGATTGCGCTGCTTGCCGCCTATGCCATGGCGTTGCAGGCTTTGCTGCTGCCGTTGGCGGTGGCCGCCGGCAGTCCTTTCGTCAACAGCCTGTGCGCCACGTCGACCCATGGCGGCACGCAACAGCCGGCCGGTCAGCAGACCGGTTGCCCGTGCGCCGCCGGCTGCGGCATGCAGTGCCATACGCACGGGCTCGCCGATACGCCGCAACTGACGGTCACGCCGGCGGCGACGGCGAGTTATGTCGTGACGGCGGCGCCGATCTTGGTGCCGGTCGAGCGGTCCTTTGAGCGTCGGCCGCAGATCCCACGCGCGCCTCCGGCCGCTTGATCGCTCCTTTCCTCTCCCAATATCGAAATTAATTCGGGGATTGCGCCGCGCCGAGGCGCGCGCTTCCGTCACGTCAGGAGTCTAATCATGCTGCGTTTTGCTTCCGTTGCCGCGATCACCGCGATGTTGATGGTCCCGGCCGTCGCCCATGACTTCACCGTCGGCGCTCTCAAAATCGGGCACCCCTGGGCGCGGGCCACGCCCAAGGGCGCCAGCATCGGCGGCGGTTACATGACCGTCACCAATACCGGTACGACCCCCGATCGACTGGTTAGCGGTGCCAGCGTGGTGTCGAAGAGCTTCGAAGTCCACGAAATGAGCATGGACAATGGCGTCATGAAGATGCGGATGTTGCCCAAGGGGCTCGAGATCAAGCCGGGCGAGACCGTCACCTTCAAGCCGGGCGGCTATCATGTGATGTTTATCGGGCTCGACCATCAACTGATGCAGGGCCAGCGCTTCAAGGCGACCTTGCAATTCGAGCATGCCGGCAAGGTCGACGTCGACTTCGTGGTCGAGGGCCTTGGCGCCATGAAAGCCGACAGTCCAGCCCACGACGACATGCCGGGCATGAAGATAAAGTAGGCGACCGCCGGCGAGTCAGACGCTCCGCTCGTCGCCGCGTTCGCTGCGGCGAGCGGAGCCACTTTTCGAGGGCTCTGACGAGTAACCAATCTTCACCAGCCGATGGCCTTGGGTAGCCAGGTGGCAAGGCCCGGAAATGCGAAGACCAGAACGAGCGCCATGATCTGCATGCCGACGAAAGGCACGATGCCGCGATAGATATCGCCGGTGGTCACCTCCGGTGGCGCGACGCCGCGCAGGAAGAACAGCGACCAGCCGAATGGCGGTGTCAGGAATGATGTCTGGAGATTCACGCAGATCATCGTCGAGAGCCAGACCAGATTGACATCGGCATTGATGAAGATCGGCAGGAACAGCGGCACCGCGATATAGGAAATCTCGATCCACTCGATGAAGAAGCCGAGGACGAAGATCAGCCCCATCAGGAACCAGATGCTGGCATTGATGCCGCCGGGCAACAGTGTGAAGGCGTCCTGAACCAGCTTCTCGCCGTGCAGACCGCGGAAGGCCAGCGAGAATACCTGGGCGCAGATCAGGATGAACATCACCATCGCGCTGATGCGGGTGGTGGCCTGTACTGTCTCGCGCAGCACCTGAATGGACAGCCGCTTGCCGAGCGCCGCTACCAGGATCGAGCCGAGCGCACCCATCGCGGCGGCTTCCGACGGCGCCGCGATGCCGGCGACGATCGAGCCGAGCACGGCGATCACCAGACCGATCGGCGGCGCGACCACGCGGGCGATCTTGCCCGCGAGCACGACGCCGGAAATTGCCGCGCGTTCCTCTTTCGGGATCGGCGGCACCATGTCCGGCCGCAACATGCCGAGCAGCAGCAGATAAACGATATAGAGCCCGGACAGCAGCAGGCCGGGGATCATCGCGGCGGCAAAGATGGTGCCGACCGACTGGTTCGTGATATCGGCGAGCAGAATGAGAATGAGGCTGGGCGGGATAATCTGGCCGAGCGTGCCCGAGGCGCAGATGACGCCGCAGGCCAGCCCCTTGTCATAGCCGCGCCGCAACAGGCCGGGCAAAGTCAGAAGGCCGAGCGTTACCACGGTGGCGCCGACAATGCCGGTGGTCGCGCCCATCAGCACGCCGACCAGCACGATGCCGATACCGAGGCCGCCCTTGAGCGAACCGGCGGCCAGCCCGATCACATCCATGAGTTCTTCGGCGAGTTTGGATTTCTCCAGCATCACGCCCATGAACACGAATAGCGGGATGGCCAGCAGCGTCTCGTTGGTCACCACGCCGTAGATGCGGAACGGCAGAAGGTTGAACAACGTCGCGCCGAAACCGAGATAGCCGAAGACAAAGCCGGTCGCCGCCAGCGTCAGCCCGACCGGAATGCCGATCAGCAGCAGGATGAAGAACGCGACCAGCATCAGGGTCGCAAGTAATTCGAGACTCATAGGGTGTCCTTGCCGGCTTCGGCCCAGGCTTTGGAATATTGGATGGCTTGCGCCAGCGATTGTAGGAACAGCAGGGCAAAGCCGAGCGGGATCATTGCTTTCATCAGATAGACCGCGCCGATGCCGCCGGGGTTGGGCGAGCCTTCGCCCATCCCCCAGGACTGCGCGACGAAGGCAATCGACAGGTAGACGACGAGAGCGGAGAAGATCATCGCGATGCAGGCCGCCAGCACGTCGATGGCCAGCTTGGCGCGCGGGCTGAAGGTGGCAAACAGCACGTCGACGCGGACGTGCTCGCCATGTCGTAGCGCGTAGGACATGCCGACCAGCGTCAGCGGCACCAGAAGGTGCCACTCCAGCTCCTGCGCCCAGATTTCACCGATCGAGAAGCCGTAACGCAGGAAGACGTTGGCCCCCATGACGATGGCGACGGCGAGCGCGAGCCACGAAATGGTTCGGCCGACGAGATCGATGAAATCATCGATTCCGCCGGCCAGCTTTTCCGCTGCCTTCACGTTAGATCCCGAGAATCTTGTCGTAATAGGGCTTTTCGCTGTACTTCGCCCACTGCTTGTAGCTGGTCATATAGGCCATGTAGGAATCGTGGACCTTCTTGGTCATCGGATCCTTGGCGACGGCGGCGGCGAGAATCTTGTCGTTGGCGGCGCGCAGGGCGTCGACGACGGCGTCGGGCAACGGCTGGGCATGCACACCCTGGTTCTTGATCAGGTCGTCCATCGCTTCGGCGTTGACCTTCTGCAGCCAGGCTTCGCCGCGGGTGTTGCAGGCCATGCAGGCGTTCTCGACGATGGCTTGCAGGTCGGCCGGCAGCGAGGCCCAGGCTTTCTTGTTGATGGTCAATTCGCTGGTGGTCGCCATCTCGTGCCAGCCGGTGGTGTAATAATACTTTGCGACCTTGTGCAGGC
>WGNB01000046.1 GCA_016124795.1 Rhodopseudomonas sp.
AAGCGGATCAGCCGCCAGAAGCGCGGCCCGGACGCCGTCAAAGACATCGCGATGGAGCGCCGTAGGGCGCAGCGCCCTTCGCCAAGGGCGCGCGCCGAAAGGCGCAACGATGTGGCGCTTTACGGCGCTCCATCCCCTCGGGTTTTGCCGGGGGATCCGTAAAGGGAAGGCGGCCTGCCCGGGGCCTCAAAGAATACGGGCGATGAAACACGCCATCATTCCGGGCTGTTTGAAATTCTCATCGGCGATCAGCGCGCGGCATAAGCCGGCTTGGGCAGCAGGATCGCCCAGCCGATTTCGACTTCGCCCGGTCCGCGCCGATACTTCAGCGTGAACGGCGGTTGCACCGCCGCGTCGCCGGCGATGTTGCGCAGCGTGATCGGAATGGCGTGACGGTCGCCATCGGTCCAGACCACGAGGGCGCCGCGCGCCCGCATGTCGTTGAGGTCGATCCACGGCGCGCGTTGCGGTTCGCCGTCGATCAGCACGCGCGGATGGCTCGGCGCGTAATGCGAGATATTGCCGCCGTCCCACATGCTGCCGATGACGTAGACCGGCGCGTGGCCGGTGACGGCGCGATAGCGCTGCGAGATTTGCGTGGCCAGCGTCTGGCCGGGGAAGAACACCGCGCGATAGCGATGATCGAAACGCGGCAGGATGTCGTAGTTCACGATGAAGGCGATCGCCAGACAGGCGAAGACGATGGCCCAGGTGACGACAATGCGGGCGAGCCGCTCCGGCGCGAGCACGCGCTGGGCGGTGAGCACCAGCCAGAGCCCGGCGAACATCCACAACGGATAACCCCACATCGCGACCGCGCCGCGGCCGGTGACGAAACCGAGCAGCAGCACCGCCGCCATCGGACCGAAGGCAAGCCATGTGACGATGCGGCGGTCGTAGTCGTCGGCCGGCGTCGTCGCCTCGGGTTCGTCGGCGGCGCGGCGCGGCACAAACAACGGCGCGGCGATCAGGAGCGACGGCACCAGGAAGAACAATTGGCTGACCGCGAATTGCAGCGGATGCCAGAGATGGTCGTACCAGCCGCGCGACAGCACGGCGCGATGTTCGGCATAGGCGAAAGGCAGGAAGTCGTTCTGCACTAGCCAGATCAGATGCGGCGCGGCGATGACGAGAGCAACCAGCGCGGCGACATAGGGGCCGGGTGTCGCGAGGCGTTTGCGGGCATCGTCGTCGGCGATGGCGAAGAACACCATCGGCGCGACCAGCACGACGACGAAATACTTCGCCCACAGCGAAATGCCGATCGCGATGCCGAGCAGCGCCCAATGGCCGAGTTTGCCGCCGCGCAAGGCGCGGTGCAGGGCGTAGCCGGCCAGCGCCCAGAACGGCAACTGGATGACGTCGTGGTTGAACTTGGCCGAGGTGTAATTGAGGTAATGCAGGCCGTCGACGATCAGCACCGCGACCAGCGCGCCGAGCGGCCCGGCCAGCGGCCGCGCGGCGCGATAGACGATCGCGAGCGCCGAGATCACCGCCAGTTGCGCGAGGAGGTAATAAGCATAGTCATGCCCGGCGATCCGGTAGGCGACCTCGACCAGCCACCACGGCAGCGGTGGCAGCTTGTCATAGCCGAGCTGCCATTCGCGGCCATACATCAACGCTTCGATCAGATCGAGCGGCAGGTTGGGGTAGAGCAGCGTCGGCAGCGCGGTCCAGACCAGGGCATGGACGGCCAGAACGATGGCGAGGGTGCGGCCCGGCGCGGCGGCGATGGCGGCTGAAAGGGTCGAAAGGCGGGAAGCCGTCATGCGGGTAGGGTCCGTGTTTGTCGGCCGGGGGCTCGGGCGGCAGGTGTGACACAAGCAGGTGTCACATAAATGGCCGGGTGTTGCTACTCCGGCAGGAATTCCCGGTTGCGCCGGCCCGTCGCCTCATGGACATTGCTTGCGGGGCGCGCGAATCACTTGTGACGGACCGTATCGCGCGGGTCCAGCCCTTTCAGGATCGGTTTCATGCTACGTATCAGCGCCATTTTCATCGCGGTCTGTATGGTGCTCATCGCCGGTTCGGCCGGCGCGGTGCTTTATCTCGGCTTCGGGCTTGATCCGCATACCGCCGCTCTGGCGGCGCTCGCGGTTCTCAGCGGTCTGGCTCTCTACAATACGATCAGCAACCGGCTGCGCGACCGCGGCCTGCTGGGCGACCAGATCGCTGACCTGTCGCGCGCCACCGCCGACCTGTCGCGCCAGATGGCGGAAATGTCGCGCCGGGTGACCGCCGCCGAAGAGCGGGTCGAGAGCACCGCCAGCCGGGCGCGCGGCGCCGTCGATCCGCTCGCGGTCGAGATCGGCGAACTGGGCGGGCTGGTGCGTCAGTTGGCCGAAACCGTCGCCGGTCATGAGAAAATCATGCGCGAGCAGGGTGCGATGCCGCGGCGTGGCGGCGAAGCGCCGCCCGCGCCGGTCGCGGCGCCGGTCGAGCCGGTGCCGGAGGCCCCCTTGCCCCTGACCGAAGCCGAAACCGATACCGTCACCGACGATCGCCGCTTCCAGGGTTTGACCCGCGAAGCCATCGGCGAACTGATCGCGCGGGCCGCCGACAGCAACCGGATCGATCTTTATCTGCAGCCGATCGTGACGCTGCCGCAGCGCAAGGTGCGTTTCTACGAAGCGCTGTCGCGGTTGCGGACCGAGGCCGGCGAGATCATCCCGGCCGGCGAATTCATCGACATCGCCGACCGGGTCGGCCTGATGCCGAAGATCGACAATCTGCTGGTGTTCCGCTGCGTGCAGGTGGTGCGCCGGCTGCAACTCAAGAGCCGCGACGTCGGGCTGTTCTGCAATATCAGCGGCAGCACGCTGACCGACCCGACTTACTTCCGGCAGTTGCTCGAGTTCATGGAAGCCAATCGGGCGCTGGCCGGTTCGCTGACCTTCGAATTCACCCAGGCCGCCTACCGGTCGTTCGGGCCGCTCGAGTTCGAAAGTCTGGCGGCGCTGGCCGCGCGCGGCTTCCGGTTCTCGATGGATCACGTCACCGATCTGAACATGGTGCCCCGCGAGTTGGCCGACCGGTCGTTCCGCTTCCTGAAGGTGCCGGCGACCTTGCTGTTCAACCGCGCCGCCAATGCCCAGAGCGACATTCACGCCGAGGATCTGGCCGATCTCATGGCGCGCTCCGGCATCGATATGATCGGTGAACGGATCGAAGCGGAGAGCACGGTGGTCGATCTGCTCGATTACGACGTGCGGTTCGGGCAGGGCTTCCTGTTCTCGGCGCCGCGTCCGGTGCGCGCCGAAGCCTTGCAGGGCAATGCGGCGGCTGCGGCCCCCGCGGGGCCGGCCAAGACAAAGCTGCCGACCTTGAGCGAATATCTCTCCGCCAGCGCCTCCAGCCTCTAACCGGTCATTTTGCCTTGTCGACATTGATTCCGCATTTCTCCGCGTTGGCGGCCGGTTATGACGTATTGTTGTGTGACGTCTGGGGCGTCGTGCATAACGGCGAGGTGTCGTTTCCGGCGGCCTGCGATGCACTGATCCGCGCCCGCGCCCAGGGCAAGACGGTGGTGTTCATCACCAACGCGCCGCGGCCGGGTGAGGCGGTGATGCGTCAGCTCGACGGATTGAAAGTGCCGCGCGCCGTTTGCGATGACATTGCGTCGTCGGGTGACGTCACCCGTGGCGTTATCGAAAGCCGGCCGGGACAGAGCCTGTGTCATCTGGGGCCGGCGCGCGATCAGGGAATTTTCACCGGTCTCGACATCAAGTTCGCGCCGATCGAGCGCGCGGACTATGTCGTCTGCACCGGGCTCGACGATGACGACAATCAGACGCCGGAGGATTTCCGCGCCCGGCTCGAGATCATGCTCGAGCGCAAACTGTTCATGCTGTGCGCCAATCCCGATCTGGTGGTCGAGCGCGGCGACAGGCTGGTCTATTGCGCCGGTTCGATTGCCGAGCTTTACGCCAATATGGGCGGTGAAGTGCTTTATGCCGGCAAGCCTTATGCGCCGATCTATCAACTGGCATTGCGCAAGGCCGAAGCCGCGTCCGGCCGCGTCACCGAGAAGGCGCGGGTGCTGGCGATCGGCGATTCGATTCACACCGATCTCAAAGGCGCGACCGCTTTCGGCATCGACTGCCTGTTCATGACCGCCGGCATTCACGCCGAGGAATTCGGCGGTCGTGCCGAGCCGAACCAGGATGTGATGAACACCGTCTTCGCGGCGGCCGGTCATGCGCCGGTGGCGGCGATGCGCGAACTGGCGTGGTGATATCGGGTTGAGGTTCCCGCTTGGCGCGTGGCGCCAAGTCGAACGGCGACGGTGCGCCGCTGTTGCAATCCCGTATCTGCTGCCGCAATGTCTCCGCCAACGAAAGTGCGCTTCTCAAGCGCCGCCATAATGTTGGGGGAAATTACATGAGCATACTGAGTATTCGTCCCGCCGCGGCCGCTCGTCGCCGTCTGTTGACGCTGTCGCTCGCCGCATTGGCCCTGGCGCCCCTGGGTGGCGCCGCGCTGGCGCAAGGCTATCCCGATCATACGGTGAGGATCATCGTGCCGTTCCCGGCCGGCGGAACCGCCGATGCGATTCCGCGTCTGGTCGCGCAATATCTGTCGAAGAAATGGGGCCAGTCGGTCATCATCGAGAACAAGACCGGCGCCGCCGGCAATATCGGCGCCGAAGCGGCCTATCGCGCCGATCCGGACGGTTACACGCTGATGTCGACGCCGCCGCCGCCGCTGGTGATGAACCAGAGTCTCTATCCGTCGTTGAATTACGAGGCCGACAAGTTCGAACCGGTTATCGTGATGGCGAAGGTGCCGAGCGGGCTGTTCGTCAATCCGAACAAGATCAAGGCCAGCAACCTCGCCGAATTGCTGACTTATCTTAAGGCCAATCCCGACAAGGTGACGGCGGCGACGCAAGGCAACGGCACCACCTCGCATCTGACATCCGAGATGTTCCAGATGATGGCGAAGGTGAAGCTGCGCAATATTCCTTATCGCGGATCGGCACCGGCCTTGCAGGGCCTGCTGGCCGGCGATGTCGATCTGATGTTCGACAATCTCGGCGTATCGCTGCCCTTGGTCAAAGCCGGCAAGTTGAAGTTGCTGGCGGTGGCGTCGGATAAACGTCTGCCGGAACTGCCGAATACGCCGGCTTTGGCCGAAACGCTGCCGGGCTTTGAATCGGTGGCCTGGTTCGCGATTGCCGCGCCGCCGAAGACGCCGAAGGCTATCGTCGACAAGATCAACGCCGACGTAAACGACGTGTTGCGCGAGCCCGAAGTCAAGGATCGGTTGGCGAAGTTGTCGGGCCAGGTCTATGGCGGCTCGCCCGCCAAGGCGTCGGCCTACCTCAAAGAGGAAGTCGCGCGCTGGGCAAAGGTGATCAAGGAAGCGCACATCACGTTGAAGTGAGCATAACGGTCAGGCCGTCCGCAGCGGACGGCCTGACCGGAAAAGACGACCGGGAAGAACGACCAGGAAAGACGACCATGAGCGGACAGCGGCCAAGCGTTATTGTCGTGGGCGGTGGCATCGGCGGTTTGTTCACCGCCAATGCCTTGATCTCGCAGGGACTGACGGTGTCTGTTTATGAACAGGCGCCTGAACTCGGCGAGGTCGGTGCTGGCGTTTATCTGACGCCGAACAGCGTGCGCCATCTCGAACGGGTCGGCCTCGGTCCGGCCGTCGAGGAATGGGGCGCGCGGGTCGGTTTCAATTCGCATTACTTTCGCGATGACGGCGCGCCGATCGCGCCGGTGCAGGTCACCGACTCGGCCGGCTGGAACGCGACCTTCGGCATGCATCGCGCCGACTTCGTCGACTTTCTGGCGAGAGCCTTGCCGCCCGGCGTCGTTCACACCGGTCACAAAGCCATCGGCTTCGAACAGAATGGCGACAAGGCCAAGGTGATTTTCGCCAACGGCGCCAGCGCCGAGGCCGATGTCGTGATCGCCGCCGATGGCATTCATTCCGAACTGCGGCAATTCGTGGTGCCGCCGGCCAAGCCGGTGTTCCACGGCTCGGTCGCCTATCGCGGCACGGTCCCGCACGACAAGTTCCCCGATTGGCCGACCGATCGCTGGCAGATGTGGCTCGGCAAGGGCCGGCATTTCCTGGTGTTCCCGCTGCGGGCCGGCAAGCTCATCAACTATGTCGGCTTCGTGCCGGCCGACGCCGAGATGAAGGAATCGTGGTCGGCGCCCGGCGATCCAGACGTGTTGCGCGCCGAGTTCGCCGGTTGGGACCCGCGCATCGGCAAGTTGCTGGCTTTGGTCGACAAGACCTTCCGCTGGGCGCTTTACGACCGCGAACCGTTGCCGGTCTGGAGCAAGGGGCGGCTGTCGCTATTGGGCGATGCCGCGCATCCGATGTTGCCGCATCTCGGTCAGGGCGCCAATCAGTCGATCGAGGACGGCATGGCGCTGGCGACCATTCTCGGCAATACCGACGCCCGCCATGTGCCGGCGGCGCTAATGGCCTATGAAGGTTTGCGGCGCGAGCGAGTGGCGCAGGTCCAGCGCGGCGCGCGCGAGAACGGGCTGCGCTATGACACTTTCAGCGGCGACGTGGTCAAGCGCGACGCCGAGATCACCGCTCACGCGCAATTCCGCATGAAGCTTTACGACCACGACGTGGTGCCGGAAGCCAAGGCGGCCGCGGCGGCTTTGGTCTGACGTGTGTCGGGTTTGGGGGAGGCCGCGTCAGGCTGCCGGCGCGGCTTCTTCCAGCGCTGCGTTGAGCGGCGCGTTGGCCAATTCCGGGAATACCGCTTCGATCTTGGCCCGCAGCGTCTGGGCGTTGAACGGCTTGACGATGTAGTTCGAGACGCCGGCCTTCTTGGCCGCGATCACGTTCTCGGTCTTGGATTCGGCGGTGACCATGATGAAAGGCGTGTCGGTCAGTTCGGCATCGCCGCGCACCTGTTGCAGCAGGTCGTAACCGGTCATCGGCTCCATGTTCCAGTCGGAGATCACGAGGCCGTATTTGCGGGTCCGCATCTTGGCGAGCGCGGTCGAGCCGTCCGTGGCGTCGTCGATCTCGACAAAGCCGAGCTGCTTGAGCAGGTTGCGAATGATCCGGATCATCGTGTTGTAGTCATCCACGATCAGAACCGGCATCGTGTGGTCGACGGCCATTTCGTTTCGCCCCTTCGCGGGCGTCCCCAAGGTTTGCGCACAGTAACGTCGGCGCTTGAATAACCCGTTAATTTGTAAGTTTGTTAACGAAGCGCTAACCCTATCCACCGGCAAAAATGCGCACTTGCCTTAATACGAGGCAAATTCGGTTCTGCCGTTCCGGTGAGCATGCCCGTTTCAAGTGAATCCTCGATGAATGCCGATGAATAAGCCGATGCCGCCCGCCAAGCCTTTGCCGCCCATTCCGTTTTCGGTCATTCGCGACGGCGATCCGTCGGCGCTTCACGGCGCGGTGGTGGCGATCGGAAATTTCGACGGTGTCCATCGCGGCCACCGCATGGTGATTGCCGCGGCGCTTTCGCGCGCGGCCGCCGCCGGGCGCAAGGCGGCGGCTTTGACGTTCACGCCGCATCCCCGGCAGTTTTTCCAGCCGGATGTGCCGCTGTTCAACCTGTCGGGCGAGCGCAACAAGTTGCGGTTGCTGGCGGCGACCGGGCTCGACGGCGCCATCGTCATGCCGTTCAACGCGGAACTGGCCGCGACCCCGGCGATCGATTTCGTCGAACGAATTCTGGTCGGGCGTTTCGGCATCGCCGGGGTGGCGATCGGCTTCGACTTTCATTTCGGGCAGAAGCGTCAGGGCTCGCCGGAGTTCCTGGCCGAGCAGGGCCGGCGGCTCGGCTTTCCGGTCGATATCGTGCCGAAATTCGAGGACGAGGGCCGGCCGGTCTCGTCCGGCGCGGTGCGCGCGGCGCTCTGCGAGGGGCGGGTGGTCGAAGCCGCCGAACTGCTCGGCGCGCCCTGGTTCGTGACCGGCGAGGTCATTCATGGCGACAAGCGTGGCCGCGATCTCGGCTTTCCAACCGCCAATATTCGCCTCGATCCGGCCTGCGGCCTCAAGCATGGCATCTATGCGGTCCGGACCGAGATCGGCGGCAAGCGCTACGACGGCGTCGCCAGCTTCGGGGTTCGGCCGATGTTCGACCACGGCGCGCCCCTGCTGGAGGTCTTCCTGTTCGATTTTGCCGGCGACCTCTACGGCCGGACGGTCGATGTCGCGCTGATCGGCTGGATCCGGCCCGAACTCAAATTCGATACGATCGACGACCTCAAACGTCACATGGCCGATGACGTGGCCAAGGCCCGCGACGCGCTCAAGCGCGCCGGCAAGGCCTTTCCGGTGCTGGGGACGATTTAGGCCCGAAATGACCGTTCTGGCGGCCTTTCCGTCGCGGAATCGGCCTGCTACATAGCCCGCCATGAGCGAAGACAGCAAAATGACCAAGTCAGAACGCGACTATTCCGAGACCCTGTTCCTGCCGCAGACCGATTTCCCGATGCGGGCCGGCCTGCCGCAAAAGGAACCGGAAATTCTCAAGCGCTGGGAGGAAACCGACCTCTACGGCCAGCTCCGCGCCGCCTCGAAAGGCCGCGAGAAATTCGTGCTGCATGACGGCCCCCCCTACGCCAACGGCAACATTCACATCGGTCACGCGCTCAACAAGATTTTGAAAGACGTGGTGACGCGCTCGCAGCAGATGCTTGGCTACGACAGCAATTACGTGCCGGGCTGGGACTGCCACGGCCTGCCGATCGAATGGAAGATCGAGGAAGAGAATTACCGGTCGAAGAACAAGCAGAAGCCGAATTTCTCCGACCCGGCGGCGATGGTCGCGTTCCGTCAGGAATGCCGCGCCTATGCGCAGAAGTGGCTCGACATCCAGCGCACCGAGTTCAAGCGGCTCGGCGTGACCGGCGACTGGGACCACCCCTACACCACGATGAGCTTCCCGGCCGAAGCGCAGATCGCGCGCGAGCTGATGAAGTTCGCCGCCAACGGTCTGCTCTATCGCGGTTCGAAGCCGGTGATGTGGTCGGTGGTCGAAAAGACCGCGCTGGCCGAAGCCGAGATCGAGTACGAGGATTACACGTCCGACACAGTGTGGGTGAAGTTTCCGGTCGGCAACATTGCGCTTGAAGGCGACAATAAAGCGGATGTGGCGGCCGCCTTCGACCTTGTCGGGAACGCGAGCGTCGTCATCTGGACGACCACGCCCTGGACCCTGCCGGGCAATCGCGCCATCTCGTTCTCGCCGAAGATCAAATATGCGTTGTTCAAGGTGACCGATGCGGCACCGGACAACTGGGCGAAATTCGGCGACTTGTTTATTCTCGCCGATAACCTCGCTGGCGACGTGTTCAAGCAAGCCAAGGTGATGGCTTATGACAAAGTCGCCGACATCTCCACCGACGTGCTGGCCGGCATGGTCTGCAAGCACCCGCTGGCTGGCAAGGGTTATGATTTCCAGGTGCCCTTGCTCGAAGGCGACCATGTCACCGACGACACCGGTACCGGCTTCGTCCACACCGCGCCGGGTCACGGCCGCGAGGACTTCGAAGTCTGGATGGACAACAAGGCGCAGCTTGAAGCGCGCGGCATCAGTTCGGCCATTCCCTATACCGTCGATGAAAACGGCGCACTGACCGCCCAGGCTCCCGGTTTCGAGGGCAAGCGCGTCATCAACGACAAGGGCGAGAAGGGCGACGCCAATAACGCGGTGATCGCCGCGCTGGCGGAAGTCGGCAATATCATCGCGCGCGGCCGTCTCAAGCATCAGTACCCGCATTCGTGGCGCTCGAAGAAGCCGATCATCTTCCGCAACACGCCGCAGTGGTTCATCGCGATGGATCAGAGCATCGCCGGCTCGATGATGTCGGTCGGATCGGGCGCGGCATCGGCGACCGGCGTGGCGCCGAACGATCAGCGCACGCTGCGCGAACGCGCGCTCGATGCGATCGAGGTCACGCGCTGGGTGCCGGCCGCCGGTCAGAACCGCATCAACGGCATGATCTCGGGCCGCCCGGATTGGGTGATCTCGCGCCAGCGCGCCTGGGGCGTGCCGATCGCGGTCTTCATCAAGGAAAGGCCGGACGGTTCGGTCGAAATCCTGCAAGACCCCGAAGTCGAAGTGCGTATCGTCGAGGCCTTCGAGGCCGAAGGCGCCGATGCCTGGTACAAGGAGGGTGCGCGCGAGCGTTTCCTCGGGCCGAAGCTTTCCGCCGACACCTGGAAGAAAGTCGACGACATCTGCGACGTCTGGTTCGATTCCGGTTCGACGCACGCTTTCGTGTTGGAAGATCCGCTGCATTTCCCCCAGCTCGCCGGCATCAAGCGCAAGGTCGATGGCGGCGATGACACGGTCATGTATCTCGAAGGCTCCGACCAGCACCGCGGCTGGTTCCATTCGTCGCTGCTGGAGTCGTGCGGCACGCGCGGCCGTGCGCCGTTCGATGTCGTGCTGACGCATGGCTTCGTGCTCGACGAGCAGGGCCGCAAGATGTCGAAGTCGACCGGCAACGTCACCGCGCCGCAGGACGTCATCAAGACGTCGGGCGCCGATATCCTGCGCATGTGGGTCTGCGCTTCGGATTATGCCGACGATCTGCGCATCGGTCCGGAAATTCTGAAATCGACCGCCGATACCTATCGCAAGTTGCGCAACACCATGCGCTGGATGCTCGGCTCGCTGGCGCATTTCCACGCCGACGAGCGCGTCAAGCATGACGCGATGCCGGAACTGGAGCGGCTGATGCTGCACCGGCTCGCCGAACTCGATGAGGTGGTGCGCAAGGCCTACGCCGATTTCGATTACAAGCGCATCTTCGCGGCGCTGTCGGCCTTCATGACCGCCGACCTGTCGGCGTTCTATTTCGATATCCGCAAGGACACGCTGTACTGCGATCCTTATTCGTCGCTGACCCGCAAGGCGTCGCTGACGGTGATCGAGGAGCTGTTCCGCTGCACGGTGACCTGGCTGGCGCCGATGCTGTGCTTCACGGCGGAGGAAACCTGGGCCTCGCGTTATGGCGCCGATGCCAGGTCGGTGCATCTGGAAACCTTCCCCGAGGTGCCGGCGTCATGGCGTGACGACAAGCTGGCCGAGAAGTGGCGCAAGGTGCGCACGGTGCGCCGCGCGGTGACCGGCGCGCTCGAACTTGAACGCGCCGGCAAACGGATCGGGTCGTCGCTCGAAGCCCATCCGATTGTCCATGTCTCGAATGAAGACTTGTTCGAAGCGGTGGCCGATATCGACTTGCCCGAGGTCTTGATCACCTCGGCGGCGACGCTGGTGAAGGGCGAGGCGCCCGCGAATGCTTTCGTGTTGCCGGACGTGCCCGGTGTCGCGGTCGTTCCCAATCTGGCCGAAGGCACCAAATGCGCGCGGTCGTGGAAGATCCTGACCAGCATCGGTGAAGACCCCGATTATCCCGACGTCTCGCCGCGCGACGCCAAGGCGCTGCGCGAGTGGGACACCATGCGCAAGGCGGCGGAGTAGCTTGTCCGGTTGTCGCCGGGCCAGTCCCGGCGATGACGGCTAACGAAGCGGGCGTGAGAGCGAATCGATGCGACAATATCTCTGCGGCCCTTTCACCCGGTTCGGCTTCCTGGTCGCGGTTGGCGCATGTCTGGTCGATCAACTCAGCAAGCTCTATCTGCTGTTCGGATTTGATCTGGCCAACCATCCGACCCGTCTCGGGCCGTTTTTCGATTTTGTCCTCACCCGCAATACCGGCATCAGCTACGGCCTGTTCCAGACGACCGCCGTACTCGGGCAATGGGTGCTGCTCGGCTTCAAGGCGGCGGCCGTCGTGCTGCTCTGGGCCTGGCTGGCCAAGGCCGAAAACCGGCTGACCGCGCTGTCGCTCGGCCTGATCGTCGGTGGGGCGGTCGGTAACGCCATCGACCGGCTGGCCTACGGCTGGGTGGTGGATTTCGTGTTTTTCCACGTTTCCGGGGCCAATTGGCACTTTAATTGGTACGTTTTTAACCTCGCGGACGTCGCCATCGTTGCCGGGGTGGTTGGCCTGCTGTATGACTCCCTGGTCGGGGTGCGTGCCGCAAAAGCGCCCTGATCCGAGGCGATAAGCCAGCCTCCACGATTTGTTGTGTGATCGAGAACAAGGGCCCGTTTCGCATGATCGCTCCGCGACCGACACGCCTGACCCTCTCGTCCCGTAAAGGCGCTGGTTTCAGCCTCGCGCTGGCCGCGACTTTGCTGGTCGGTTCACTGTTCGCGGGCACCGCGCCGGCGCGTGCCGCCGATGACGACGTGCCGCTCGACAGCCAGATCCTGCGCGGCGTGCTGGAAGCGGTCGGCCTGCGCAAGGACGGCGAAGCCATCGATTATACCGAACGTGCGCCGCTGGTGATTCCGCCGAACCGGACCCTGCCGCCGCCGGAAAAGCCGGACGCGGTCATCGCCAATAATCCGGCTTGGCCGAAAGATCCCGACGTGCTGCGCGCCAAGGAAGACGCCAAGCGTTCCAAGCAGGCTTTCCGCTCGGCCAACGATCAGCAGTTGTTCGAAGAGCGCCGCCAGAGCGAAGCGGAATTGACCCCCGGCGCCCGCAAGGGCCGGCGCACCGCCTCCGGCCGCAAGGACCCGCGGAGCGATACCGCCAGTACCTATGGCTATGGCGAGGTCATGTCGCCGTCGCAGCTCGGCTACAAAGGCGGGTTGTTCGATAATTTCTTCGGCGGCAAGCGCGATGACGTCGCCCAGTTCACCGGCGAGCCGCCGCGGGCCACGCTGACCGAACCGCCGCCGGGTTACCAGACGCCGTCGCCGGATCAGCCTTACGGTCTCAGCGGTGCGAGCGTGGCGCCCAAGGCCACGGATTATCTCGGGACGCACGGCGAAGCCAAATAACCGGCTGACCGTTTCTTGCGAGTCGATGGCGTAAAGCGCGGAGAGCGTGGGTGCGACCGCCAGCGGCGCGCGCCAACGCAGGGCCAAGGTTTAAACGTGACAATCGAACAGAATGCTTTTCGAACCGGCGCGGCGGTGATCCTCCTGGCGCTGGCCGTGGCGCTGCCTGTCGGTCAGGCTCGCGCCGACGAGGCGGCCGTTGAGGCCGAGGCGGCGTCGGGTCCCAAGATCGCCGATTTCACGCTGGCCAACGGTCTGGAAGTGGTGGTCATTCCCGACCATCGCGCGCCGGTCGTCACGCATATGATCTGGTACAAAGTCGGCGCCGCCGACGAGACCGCCGGCAAATCGGGCCTCGCGCATTTCCTCGAACATCTGATGTTCAAGGGCACCGCCAAGCATCCGGCCGGCCAGTTCTCGACCGTGGTCGCGCGCCTCGGCGGTCAGGAGAACGCCTTCACCTCGAATGATTACACCGGCTATTACCAGCGGGTGCCGAGCGAGCAACTCAAGACCGTGATGGAATTCGAGGCCGACCGCATGACCGGCCTGGTTTTGACCGACGCGGTGGTCAAACCCGAATTGCAGGTGATCCTCGAGGAGCGCAATCAGCGTATCGAGAACAACCCGCGCGCCCGGCTCGGCGAGCAGATCGATGCGGCGCTGTTTCTCAATTCGCCTTATGGCAAGCCGGTGATCGGCTGGCGTCACGAGATGGAAGGCCTGACGCGCGACGACGCGATCGGGTTCTACCGGCGCTTCTATGGGCCGAATGACGCGGTGGTGGTGATCGCCGGCGATGTGGAGCCGGCCGAGGCGCGCAAGCTTGCCGAAGAGACTTACGGCAAGATCAAGCGCCACGCCGCCATTCTGCCGCGCCATCGTCCGCAGGAGCCGCCGCCGGCGGCCGTGCGGTCGCTGACCTTGGCCGACCGCCGTGTCGAGCAGCCGGTCATGCAACGTGCCTATCTGGTGCCGTCTTTCGCCGTCGCCAAGGCCGACCACAAGCCCGGTCAGTCGGAAGCCCTCGAAGTGCTCGCCCATATTCTCGGCGGCGGTTCGAGCAGCCGGCTTTATCTGAGCCTCGTTGTCGACCGGCATGTCGCGGTCAGCGCCGGCGCTTATTATGACGGCTCGGCGCTCGACATGGCCAAGTTCGGCCTTTACGGCGCGCCGCAACAGGGCGTCAGCCTGCCGCAGCTTGAAGCGGCGGCCGACGCGGTGGTCGACGATGTCATCGCCAAGGGCGTCACCGACAAGGAACTAGAACGCGCCAAATCGCGGCTGATCGCCGATGCGATCTACGCCCAGGATAATCAGGCCAGCATGGCGCGATGGTACGGCCAGTCGCTGATGACCGGCGCCACTGTCGATGACGTCAAGTCCTGGCCCGAGCGCATCCGCGCGGTGACCGCCGCGCAGGTTCAGGATGCCGCCCGGCAATGGCTCGACAAGAAGCGTTCGGTCACCGGCTATCTGGTGAAGGATGTCAGCCCGGTCCTCAACAAGGTCGAGCGCACCGATAAACCCCCGGTCCCGGCGAGCGCGACAGGGGCGGTGAAAGTGGAGAAGCGGTCATGACGCGCTTTATCGCGGCGCTGGCCGTGGCTGTGGCCGCCTTCACGCTGACCGCGCCGGCGGCCTCGGCGATGAAGATCGAACAGATCGTCAGCCCGGCGGGTATCAAGGCCTGGCTCGTGCGCGAGCGGGCGGTACCGCTGGTGGCGCTGAACTACGCCTTTCATGGCGGTTCAAGTCAGGACCTGCCGGAAAAATCCGGCACCGCCAATCTGGCCGCCGATACGCTGGACGAAGGCGCCGGCGATCTCGACGGCACCGCCTATCATGAGCGGCTGGAAAATCACGCTATCGAATTGAGCTTCCGGGTCGGACGCGACGAGTTTCATGGCTCGCTGCGCGCGCTTAACGAACATCGCGAGGAAGCTTTCGATCTGCTGCACCTCGCGCTCGCCAAGCCGCGCTTCATGCCCGATGCCGTCGAGCGCGTGCGCAAGCAGGAAATGTCGGCCTTGCGGCGCGAGACGACCAATCCGAACAATATCTCGAGCAAGCTGTGGTGGCAGACCGCGTTCCCCGATCATCCTTACGGCCGGGAGACCAAGGGCTCGCTGACGACCGTCCCGAATATCACGCCGGACGACCTGCACGATTACGTCCGCCGGGTCTTTGCCCGCAACGAACTGACGATCTCGATTGTCGGGGATATCGATGCCAAGACCGCCGGCCAGTTGATCGACCGCGCCTTTGCCTCGTTGCCGGCGAAAAATGATCTGCGTCCGGTGCCGCAGGCGAGCCCGGCCGGTCTCGGCCGGGTGATCGTTTCCAAGGTCGATGTGCCTCAGGCGGTGGTGACTTTCGGCGGCAAAGGGCTCGATCGTAACGATCCCGACTTCATGGCCGGTTACATCGTCAACCACATTCTGGGTGGCGGCAGCTTCTCGTCCCGGCTTTACAAGGAAGTGCGCGAGAAGCGCGGCCTGGCTTATGGCGTGTCGGACAGTCTGGTCTGGTTCAAGCGCGCGGCGGTGATCATCGGCGGCACCGCGACTCGCGCCGACCGCACCGGCGACGCGCTCAAGATTATCGAGGCCGAGACCAAACGGATGGCCGAGGACGGCCCGACGGCGGACGAACTGGCGGCGGCGAAGTCCTACCTGAAGGGCGCCTATGCCTTGTCGCTCGACACGTCGGCCAAGATCGCCTCGCAATTGACCCAGATCCAGCTCGACCGGCTGGGCATCGATTATATGCAACGGCGCGGCGCGATGATCGATGGCGTTACCATTGCCGACGCCAAGCGGGTCGCCAAACGGCTCTATGCCGGCGGCATGCTGGTGACGGTCGCCGGTCGGCCGGTCGGCGTTACCTCGACGAGCAGCCGAACGACCGAATGAACGATTATGCCGTCCCTGCGTTAACGGCGCGAGAGTTTATTGATTTTGGTCATTCGTGGCTGGGCGATAAGGCGCAAAGCTTCGTTTCAAGATTTCGCTATCCTGCGTAATGTCCCGGTAAGCCAACAGTGAGCGTGACCGTTTTGTTTTTGAACGGCGGGCCCGCCACGCACGTCGGCGGGACTATGAAGAGGTTGCTGATTTATGCCCGTGATCCAATCCATCGACAGCGCGCTTGAAAAGAACATCGGTGCGCATGGCGTGTCGGCCGAGGCGCTAGAGGCGGTGCTGGCGCGGGCGGAAGACGCGCTTACCTGGGTGCGCGGCCAGTGGCTGCTCAACGGCCTGCCGTTGCTGCATCTGCCGACCGCGACCGACGATCTGCCGGCGGTCCAGAACGCGGCCTCCGCCTTGAGCGCTGGCGCCAGCGACATTGTGTTGCTCGGCACGGGTGGCTCGAGCCTCGGCGGCCAGACGGTGGCGCAACTGGCCGGTTATGGCGTGCCGGGGATCGGCGCGCTGCGCGAAGGGCCACGGCTGCATTTCATGGATAACCTTGACCCCGACAGCTTCGGCGCGTTGCTCGACAAGCTGCCATTGGCGACGTCGCGCTTCGTCGCGATTTCCAAGTCCGGCGGTACCGGCGAAACGCTGATGCAGACCATCGCGACGATCTCGGCGCTGGAGGATGCCCGTCTCAAGGGCATGATCCCCAAGCTGATGCTCGGCCTGACCGAGCCCGCCAAGTCGGGTAAGCGCAACGGTCTGCGCGACCTGCTCGGCAGCTATAATGTGCCGATGCTCGAGCACGATACCGGCGTTGGTGGCCGCTTCTCGGTGCTGACCAATGTCGGCCTGCTGCCGGCGGCCATGCTGGGATTGGACATCGCGGCGATCCGTCAGGGCGCCGGCGATGCGATCAAGCCGTTGTTGGCGAAGCAGCCGGCGGCGCAGATTCCGGCCGCGCTCGGCGCGGCGCTGTCGGTGGCGCTGGCCGAAACCAAAGGCAAGGGCATCGCGGTGATGATGGCTTATGCCGATCGTCTCGAACGCTTCACGCGCTGGTATGTGCAGTTGTGGGCCGAGAGTCTCGGCAAGGACGGGAAGGGCACGACGCCGATCGCGGCCCTGGGGCCGGTCGACCAGCACAGCCAGTTGCAACTGTTCATCGCCGGGCCGCGCGACAAATTGTTCACCGTCATCACCACCGACCGCGCCGGTCGCGGCCCGCGCATCGATCCGGCCCTGGCGAATCTAGCAGGCGAACCCGTTCTTGGCGGCAAGACCATTGGCGATCTGGTCGCGGCGCAAGGTCGCGCCACCGCCGAGACGCTGGCGAAGAATGGCTGCCCGGTGCGCACGTTGCACCTGCCGACGATCGATGAGCGCAGCCTCGGTGAACTGTTGATGCAGTTCATGCTCGAGACCATCATTGCCGCGCAATTGCTCGGCGTCGATGCTTTCGACCAGCCGGCGGTCGAGGAAGGCAAGGTGCTGGCGAAGAAGTACCTGAGTAACTGAGCGAACATCGATATGCCGGCTTATGTTATTTCCGAAGTCAAGGTATTGGATGAGGACCTCATCGCCAGCTATCGCGCGCAAGCGCAGGCCAGTATCGAGAAATACGGCGGCCGTTATCTCGTGCGCGCCGGTGCGCTGGAATTGATCGAGGGCGCGCGCGATCGCGATCGGCAATATATAATCGTGGAATTTCCGTCCATGGCGCGGGCGCGGCAGTGGTACGGCTCGCCCGAATATGCCGAGGCGCTGAAGGTCCGGGCCGGCGCGCTCGACCGGACGCTGGTGTTTATCGAGGGCGTCGAGCCGGCTTGAACGTGGCCGGGAATGACGCATGATGCGAATCATGCACCGTGTCACCGACACCATTTCGATCGACGAGTCCGAACTGGACGAGAGCTTCGTGCGCGCCTCGGGGCCGGGCGGGCAGAACGTCAACAAGGTGTCGTCGGCGGTGCAGTTGCGTTTCGATGCGCGACGGTCGCGCGCCTTGCCCAATGACGTGGCCATCCGCCTGATGAAGCTTGCCGGGTCGAAACTGACCAAGGATGGCATTATCGTCATCGTTGCGCAGGAATACCGCGACCAGACCCGTAATCGCGCGGCGGCCCGCGAGCGGCTGTTCGACCTGATCCGCGAGGCCGCCGTCAAACCGACGATCCGCCGGGCCACCAAGGTCTCGAAGGCGCAGAAGAAGAAGCGGGTCGAGGGCAAGAAGCACCGCGGCCAGATCAAGGCGATGCGTGGCGGCAAAGCCGGGCTGGATTAGCGGGGATCGCCGGCCTGTCTGCCTCGCGCGGGCCACACCGCGTCGCTAAGGTCGAAGACCGACCCCGAATCAGGCCGTTTCCCGATGCCCGTCCGCCAATTATCAGAGGCTACCATCAACCGCATCGCCGCCGGCGAGGTGGTCGAGCGGCCGGCGAGCGTGGTCAAGGAACTGGTTGAGAATGCGCTCGATGCCGGCGCCAAGCGGATCGATATTTTGACCGATGGCGGCGGCCGCCGCCTCATCCGCATCACCGACGACGGGGCCGGCATGACGCAGGCCGACCTTGATTTGTGCGTCGAACGCCACGCCACCTCGAAGCTCGATAGCGACGATTTGCTGGCGATCGACACGCTTGGCTTTCGCGGCGAGGCGCTGCCGTCGATCGGCGCGGTCGCGCGCCTGATCATCACCACCCGGCACGCCAGCGAGCCGCATGCCTGGACCCTGCAACTCGACGCCGGCGAGAAATCGGAGATCAAACCGGCGGCGCTGAGCCAGGGCACCACCATCGAGGTGCGCGATCTGTTTTACGCGACGCCGGCCCGATTGAAATTCCTGAAGACCGACCGCAGCGAGGCCGAGGCCGTGCGCGAGGTGGTGCGCCGCCTGGCGATGAGCCGGCCCGATGTCGCCTTTACGCTCGCGGGCGAGGAACGCGCGCCGGTGACCTGGGCCGCCGCGCCGGCCAACGATCCCTTGGCGCGGCTTGGCGATGTGCTGGGTGCCGACTTCCGCACCAACGCGATTGCCATCGACGCCGAACGTGAGGGCGTGCGGGTTACCGGCTTCGCCGGCCTGCCGACCTTGTCGCGGGCCAACACGCTTGGTCAATATATGTTCGTCAACGGCCGGCCGGTGCGCGACAAGTTGTTGATCGGGGCGGTGCGCGGCGCCTATGCCGATTACCTGCCGCGCGACCGCCATCCATTGCTCGCGCTGTTCGTGACGCTTGAACCGCGCGAGGTCGACGTCAACGTCCATCCGGCCAAGACCGAAGTGCGGTTTCGCGACGCCGGCATGGTGCGCGGCTTGATTGTGCGCGCGCTGAAAGAGGCGCTGATGCGCGAGGGCCAGCGCGCCGCCTCGACCGGTGGCGGCGCGACGATCGCGGCCTTCCGGCCGGTGACGATGCCGCGGCGCGGCGCTTATGATTGGCGCAATTCGCCGGCGCGTCCGGCGCCGATGCCTTCCTATAAAAGCAATGTCTTCGGTCTGGCCGAGGCCGAGCAGGCCAGCTTTGACGTCGGCGCGCCGTCGGCCGATGCGCGCGTCGAAAGTTTCGAGCCGGCGTCGGAGCAGGTCGAGCGGCCGCTGGGGGCTGCGCGCGCCCAAATCCATGAAACCTATATCGTGTCGCAAACCCGCGACGGCTTGATCATTGTCGATCAACATGCGGCGCATGAGCGCATCGTCTATGAACGGATGAAGGCGGCGGTCGAACAGAGCGGCGTGGCGCGTCAGATTTTATTGATCCCGGAAGTTGTCGAACTCGATGAGGCCGACGCCGCGCGGCTGGTGGCCCGCGCCGAGGATCTGGCGCGGTTCGGGCTGGTGGTCGAAAGCTTCGGGCCGGGCGCGGTGGCGGTGCGCGAGACCCCGGCAATGCTCGGCGACGTCGATGTGCGCGGGCTGATCACCGATCTCGCCGAGCACATGGCGGAATGGGACGACGAACTGCCGCTCGAACGCCGGCTGTTGCATGTCTCGGCGACGATGGCCTGTCACGGGTCGGTGCGGGCCGGCCGCAGGCTGAAGCCCGAAGAGATGAACGCGCTGCTGCGCGAGATGGAGCAGGTGCCTAATTCCGGCCAGTGCAATCACGGCCGGCCGACTTATGTCGAGTTGAAGCTCGGCGATGTTGAGCGGTTGTTCGGCAGGAAGTGAGTGATGGCCCCGAGTTCGCCGCGCGCCGCGCGTACCTCAGGGTGACGGGCTGGCGGCCCGCAAGAACACCAGTTCGCTGTCGTCGTAAACGCGCCGTTCCAGTTCGTCATAGCCCGCGGGGGTGACGAATTTGGCGTCGGCGGCTTCCTCGACGACCACCAGCGCATCCTTGGTCAGCCAGCCGCCGTCGCGGGCGGCAACCAGCGCCTTCTCAGCCAGACCCTTGCGATAGGGCGGGTCGAGGAAGGCGAGGGTGAACGGTTCGAGCGGGTGCGCCGGCCCCAGCCTGGTAGCGTCGCGGCGAAAGATGCGGCTGGTGCCGCCGAGTCCGAGCGCCTCGGTGTTGTTGCGCAACAGCGAACGCGCCTCGATGCCGTCATCGACGAACAGCACGTAAGCCGCGCCGCGCGACAATGCTTCGATGCCGAGTGCGCCGGTGCCGGCGAAGAGATCGAGCACGCGGGCGTCGACCACCGGATTGTCGTAGCCATGCGCCAGAATATTGAACAGCGCTTCGCGCAGGCGGTCGGCGGTGGGCCGCAGTCCGTCGGCCTTCGGTCCGGCAATGGCGCGCGAGCGCAAACGTCCGCCGACGACTCTCATGGTCTGGTCCCGGCGTGCATGATCGGCTTGATGATCGGCTTGATAATCGGCTTGGACAGGCGGCGGGCGCTGCGCGGAATCATTCGCGCGCCTTGGGGTATTTCGGCCGCGGGCCGCCGGTGCGATCGCGGCGTTTGGCTTTCTTTTTGACGCGCCGCGCGCCACCGATTTTCTCGTTGTCTTCGCGCTGGCGTGCCTCGATCTGCGCGCCGGACTTCAGGCCGGGGCGTGCGTGAGAGCCGGCGCCGCGTTCCGCGTGACGGCCGGCGCCGCGTCCGGCGGGACCCATTTCGCGCAGCCGCTTGGCATTGGGTTTGCGCCGTGGCGTCCGGTCGTCGTCGCTGAGCAGCGGCGCGTCGAAATCGGCGCCGGATTGCATCACGACCTTCTCGCCGAGTTCGGCGCGCAGCGCGTCGGTGTCGATCTCCTTGGCCATGCCTTCGTCGAGGTCGCCGAGCATGAACGGTCCGAAGGCGACCCGGATCAGGCGGTTGACCCGTAAGCCGAGCGATTCGAGGACCTTTTTGACTTCGCGGTTCTTGCCCTCGCGGATCGCGAACATCAGCCAGCTATTGGCGCCCTGTTCACGTTCCAGCGTCGCCTCGATCGGTCCGTATTGCACGCCGTCGATGATGACGCCGTTGCGCAATCCGTCCAGCGCTTGCTGGTCGATGCGGCCATTGGCGCGCACACGATAGCGCCGCAGCCAGGCGGTCGCCGGCAATTCGAGCACGCGGGCGAGCCCGCCATCATTGGTCAGCAGCAGCAGGCCCTCGGTGTTGATGTCGAGCCGGCCGACGCTGATGACGCGGGGCAGAGTCTTCGGCAGCGCGTCGAAGATGGTCGGGCGACCTTCCGGGTCGGAATGGGTCGTTACCAGGCCGCGCGGCTTGTGGTACAGGAATAGGCGGGTTCGCTCGCGGTGCGGCATCGGCGCGCCGTCGATGGCGATGCGGTCGGACGGCGATACATTGAGTGCCGGCGAGGTGATGACCTTGCCATTGACGGTCACGCGGCCTTGTTCGATCCAGGTTTCGGCCTGGCGGCGGGAAGCGAGGCCGGCGCGGGCCATGACCTTGGCGATGCGCTCGCCGGATTTGTCGTGCGGGGTCTTGTCGGACATGATGCCTGCCTGATAGCAGACCTCTTGCCTCGTGTCGCGCGGCCCCCTTCCGGGCTTTCACGGGCGCGGGGAGAACCGATGGCACCGCCCAGTTTCATGGCTATGGCGCTGGACGAAGCCCGGGCGGCCGCGGCGCGCGGCGAAGTGCCGGTCGGCTGCGTGGTGGTGCGCGATGGGGCGGTGGTGGCGCGGGCCGGCAACCGGACGGTCGCCGACAAGGACCCGACCGGCCACGCCGAACTCATCGCGATCCGCGCGGCGGCAGCGGCGCTCGGGTCGGAGCGGCTGACCGATTGCGATCTCTACGTCACGCTCGAGCCCTGCGCGATGTGCGCCGGTGCGATTGCCTTCGCGCGGTTGCGGCGGGTCTATTTCGGCGCCGCCGATCCGAAAGGCGGCGCGGTCGAGAACGGCGTCCGGTTTTTCGCCAGCGCCAGTTGCCACCACAAACCCGAGGTCTATGGCGGGATCGGCGAAAGCGACAGCGCCGCCTTGCTGAAAGACTTCTTTCAGGCGCGGCGTCGATAATTCCGGTCAGACTGTCTTGTCGACGTACTTGCTGGTGTCTTGCGCCTGCGGCGTTTCCCAGATCCGCTTGTTGCTGTCGGCGGCGGGTGGCGCGGCTGTTACCGATTCGTTTTGCGCCCGCGTCGCGTTGTCGACCGTCAATTGCTGTTGCTGGGCGCGCGATGTGCCGGTGTCGGGCGAGATAGTCTGAATGCCGATACTGATGCTCATGGTCAGACTCCTTTCCTTGCCGGAAAGGCTAGGCTTCGCCCATGAAGCGATCGCCAATAATATCGGTAAGACTGTCGCGGATCCGGTCAGGTTTGATTAACCATGCGCTCAGCGCGCGCCGGCCGCCTCTGCAAAAGACCAAGCCTTGTCGGCCAGCGGCCGGATCATCTCCGCTTTGCCCGGCGCGAAGTCCGAGGTCGCGGTGCCGTCGCGCACCCGGCCGATGATGCCTTGCAGGATCGCGGCGATGCGAAAGAAATTATAAGCGAGATAGACCGGCAGATGCGGCCGCGGGTCGAGCCCGGTCCGCGCGACATAGGCATCGACATAATCGGCCATCGCCGGAATGCCGAGCGCCTTGAGATCGTGACCCTGCAATGTGGCGGTGCCGGCGGCGGCGTCCGAATGTGGCATGTGCCAGGCCATCAAGTGATAGGTGAAGTCGGCCAACGGATCGCCGAGCGTCGATAATTCCCAGTCGAGCACGGCCAGCACCGCCGGCCGGTCCTTGGCGACAATCAGATTGTCGATGCGATAGTCGCCATGCACCAGCCGCGCCGGCCCCGACGGCGGGATATGCGACGGCAGCCAGTCGATCAGCCGCTCCATCGGTTCGATGGTCTCGGTCTGCGACGCCCGGTACTGTTTCGACCAGCGTTCGACCTGACGCGCGACGTAATTCTCGCCGCGGCCGAAGTCGCCAAGACCGATCGCGGCCGGCTCGTAACTGTGCAGCCGGGCGATGGTCTCGTTCATCGTGTCATAGACGGCGCTGCGTTCGGCCGGTGTCGATCCCGGCATATGCGGCTCCCAGAACACGCGCCCATCGGCGTAGCTCATCACGTAGAACGCCGTGCCGGCGACGGTATCGTCGTCGCAATAGACCAGCGGTTCGGCGACGGGAAAGCCTTGTGCGTGCAGCGCGCCGATGACGCGGTATTCACGGTCGACGGCGTGGGCGGAGGGCAGCAATTTGCCGGGCGGCTTGCGCCGCAACACGTAGCGGCGCGCCGGCGTCGTCAGCAGATAGGTCGGGTTCGACTGGCCGCCCTTGAACTGCTGCACCGTCAGCGGGCCGGCAAAGCCCGCGACTTGCGCGGCCAGATAAGCCTCCAGCCGCGCTGTGTCGAGTTGCAAGGCGGGCGGTGCCTCCTTGGTGCCGGAAAAGGCCTGCTGACGGTCAATCGAAGTCATGCTGTTTCAGTCTTGCCTGTTTCTGGTTTGCCGCATGCCGACGGACTGTCGGGCGTCCTATCGTTTGCCGAGATACTCGATCGGTGCGTCGGCATAGATCTGATAGCTCTGCGACTTCGGCTTCGCCTTGTCGTCTTCGTTGACGTACTGGATTGAGCTCTTGCCGGACAATTCGCGCGGCAGGATCATCACCCGGATGAAGCGGCTCGGCTTGTCGAGCGCGCCTTGCGCGAAAACCGGGTCCGGTCCGCTTTCATACCAGGCGCCGCCGGGCCCATAGGATGTCGAGCGGCCGTGGGTATCGATGCGGATGCCGCCTTCGATCAGGCAGCGGATGCCGGGGCCTTGATGGCAATGCAGGAAAGCGCAACCGCCGGGCGGGAAGGCGACGCTGTCGCCGCGCATCAGCAATTCGCCCTTGGGCAGGGTTTCGAGGTAGGCGGACAGCTTTTCGTGGGTCTGCATGCCGGGGCCGCAGGCGGCCGGCGAACCCTGATCGCCGCGCGCCAGTTCCCAGCGCCAGCAGGTGACGCCGCCGGCGCCCGGTTTGACCGTGGTGGCGGTTGAGCCTTGCCAGGCGTCGCCCGCGTTCAATTCCTGACCGTCAATGGTGGCTGAGCCGTGGACCACGAAGATAAAGCGCGGCAGGGGCGCCAACTTGAATTCGACATTTTCAGCACTGGAGAGGATGTCTTCGTAGAGCCGCAGCACGGGATGCATCAGGTTTCCTGCCTTTTCTAACGCGGTCGCCTTGGCGGGCGGCCTTCTTGTGATTCAACGCGTTATTATGCCAGCTCCGGGCAGGCGATGACAGGCCTGCGCCAAAAGACAAAGCCCGGCGGGTGGCCGGGCTTTGCCGTTCAATGCGAGACCGGCGGCGGGCCGTGCACCGGTCCATATTGCCAGAGGCCTCGGGTGCGGAAGGTCTAGTTGCCGAAGTCCTTTGCCGGCAGGCTGCGCCGCAGGTCCTGCCGGATAGCCGGGTCGGGGTCGGAGCCGCGATATTCGCCGTTCACGTAAACCGAATGCGAGCGATAGTGGGTTCTCGCAGCATAGCGATGGCGCGGGGCCGAGGCGTAGGCGTCGGTACCATCGGCTCGCCGGTGGTTACTCTCGGCGAGCGCCGGCGTTGCCGCCACGGCGCTCAGTGCAAGGCCCGAAACCGCGAGGACGGTCAGCAAATTCACTTTCAGTCTTTTCATGGCAGCCTCCCTTGATCCTGTTCGTATTCAAATCGGTTGCAACAGGAACGTCGGAAGCCCGAACCTGGTTCGGGCCCCATCTTAAAATATCCGTGATGGGAGGTGCCGCAGGGGCCACGAAACGTCGCCCTTGATGTGTGTATCGTAAGTCTCCGGCTTCAATACAAATGACAAAGCCCGGCACGAGGCCGGGCTTTGCCGCATCGGATACGCAACGTCGATGCGATTAGTAGTTCTGCTGGTCAGCGCCCTTGAGCAGCTGCAAGCGGACATTGGCGTCCGGATCCGCGCCGACCTGATGGCCGCCGACCACAACAGCCTGCGAGCGGCTGTAGCTGGCGCCGGGCGCCGCGGCATAAGCCTGTTCGCCGGTGGTGGCGTTGGCGCGATAGGCGGTGTTGACCGGGATGTCGTTCCAGGTCGCGAAGCTCGGCGTCGCGATCACGGTCGCGGCCAGAGTTGCCAGAGCCAACGAAGTACCGAGTGAAAGTTTGGTCATTGTAGCGATCTCCTAATAGCTTGCCCTTGCCGAGGAGATAGGGGTGCAAGCGCATTGCGCCATAGCGGGCCATTGCATGGAACCCATGTCGGAAACCGCTTGGCCTTTCGTCTAGTCGCGCTTGAAAAATTAATAACACCGATGAGGCCACGAAGAAGCCATCGCTATAAAGCCGGTATAAAGTTTGTCCCTGCTCGGTATAAAGCGTGTGCCTGGATGTTCGTGTTTGATTTCTGCATCGCATGTTGGCGTGCGGCAATAATGAGCAGCGCGGACTTATGGCGAAACGCAGATGGCTAAATTGTAATGATTAACGGCGGGCGGAAGCCGCCATGCGGCGTCCACGTCGCATCGTGAAAGGCGCGCCATGCATATGCATGGATGATATGCGGACGGAAGTTATTGCTGTTCGCGCGCGATCGCCCGCCAGCCGATGTCGCGGCGGCAGAAACCATCGGGCCATTTGATCTTGTCGATGGCCGCGTAAGCGCGCTGCTGGGCTTGCTGCACGTTATGGCCCAGCGCGCAGATATTCAGTACGCGACCGCCATTGCTGACGATAGCGTTGTTCTCTTTCTTCGTGCCGGCGTGGAATATTTCGACGCCATCGATCTGCGCGGCCGCGTCGAGACCTTCGATAACGGTACCTTTGGTGTAACTGCCCGGATAACCCTTGGCCGCCATGACGACGGTCAGTGCTGCATCGGGATACCAACGCAGATCGAAGGACTTCAGTTGGCCATCGCAGGCCGCGATCAGGGCCGGTACCAGATCGGACATCAGGCGCAGCATCAGCACCTGCGTTTCCGGATCGCCGAAGCGGACATTGTATTCGATCAGCTGCGGACCATCGTCGGTGATCATCAGGCCGGCGAACAAAACGCCCTTGAACGGCGCGCCGGCTTTTTTCAACGCCTTGACCGTCGGCATGATGATCTCGTCCATCACGCGCTGGTTCATCGCCGGCGTCATGATCGGTGCCGGACTGTAAGCGCCCATGCCGCCGGTGTTGGGACCGGTGTCGCCGTCGCCGACCCGTTTGTGGTCCTGCGCCGAGGCGAGCGGGATCGCGGTTTCGCCGTCGCACAGCGCGAAGAACGAGGCTTCTTCGCCGACCAGGCAGGCCTCGATCACGATCTCCCAGGCTGGCTGGCCCAAGGGACTGTCTTTGTCGCCGCTAAACATCATGTCGATCGCGGCTTCGGCTTCCGCGACCGTTGCGGCAACCACGACGCCCTTGCCGGCGGCCAGTCCGTCGGCCTTGACCACGATCGGTGCGCCTTGCCGGCGGACATAGGCCTTGGCGTCGGCGGCGTGCTTGAAGCGTTCGTAGGCCGCGGTCGGAATGTTGTTGGCCTTGCACAGGTCCTTGGTGAAACCCTTGGAGCCTTCCAGCCGCGCCGCCCACTTGCTCGGGCCGAACGCCTTGATGCCGGCCTTGTCCAGATCGTCCACGATCCCGGCGCAGAGCGGTACTTCCGGGCCGACGACGACAAGGTCAATCCGGTTCTGCTGACAGAAGGCGACGACGGCGGCGTGATCGGCGATATCGAGGGCGACGCACTCGGCCTCTTGCGCGATGCCGGCATTGCCCGGCGCGCAGTAGAGTTTGGTGGTCAGCGGGCTGGCGGCGATTTTCCAGGCCAGCGCATGTTCGCGACCGCCGGAACCGAGGATGAGAATATTCATGAATGCAGCCCGCCCGCCATTGTTCAGGGGTTAGCGGGCCGGCCGGGCGAGAACAAGGGGGAAGGTGCGGCTTGTCGACAGGCGATCGGCCGGGGCGGTCAGTCCTGCGCCATGAAATGCAGGTGCAGGGTGTGCTCCTCGATATAGCGGATGTAGTCGGCGGCGGTCTCGTTTTCCCGGATGTGGCGGAGGCCGTGGAATTCCATATCGTTGTCGCAAATCGGGCAGTCGATGCTGTCGCCATGCACGATTTTTTGGACCCGCGCCCGGAAATGGCTGCGGCACTCCCGGCAGCGGACCCGGGCATCCATGTGTTCGACTTGTTTTTCGGCCGGATTGATCATGATTGTCGCCTTTCGTCCCCATTTTGCGGCAAAAGGGTTGATGGGCGGTTGATCGGCACCCGGGAGGTTCCCCGGCTGGCGCACAGGTCTTATACGGTAGGTGAATGACACGCAGCAGAATCACCGCAAATGACGACTTTGGGCCTGATGACGCGGGGGCTCCCCGTGGGAACCTGCCGGAATGGTCGGTTTCCGAGCTGTCCTCGGCGCTCAAACGGACCGTCGAGGACGCCTACGGCTTTGTCCGGGTGCGCGGCGAGATTTCCGGTTACCGGGGACCGTCGCCGTCCGGGCACTGCTATTTCCGCCTCAAGGACGACAAGGCGGTGCTGGAAGGCGTGATCTGGAAGGGCGTGTTCGGCCGGATGCGGGTCAAGCCCGAGGAGGGTCTCGACGTCATCGTCACCGGCAAGCTGACCACATTCCCGGGGTCGTCGAAATACCAGATCGTGATCGACAGCCTGGAGCCGGCCGGCGTCGGCGCGCTGATGAAGCTGCTCGAGGAACGCAAGAAGAAGCTCGGCGCCGAGGGCCTGTTCGACGAAGCCCGCAAACAGCTCATTCCCTTCCTGCCCGAAGTGATCGGCGTCGTGACCTCGCCGACCGGCGCTGTCATCCGCGATATTCTGCACCGATTGGCCGACCGCTTTCCGCGTCGTGTGCTGGTCTGGCCGGTGCGTGTGCAGGGCGAGCAATCGGCGGCCGAAGTTGCCAATGGCATCGAAGGCTTCAATGCGTTGCCGGAAGATGGCCCGTTGCCGCGCCCCGATCTCATCATCGTGGCGCGTGGCGGCGGTTCGCTTGAAGACCTGTGGTCGTTCAATGAAGAGATCGTGGTGCGGGCGGCGGCTGGCAGCATGATCCCGCTGATCTCGGCGGTCGGTCACGAGACCGACATCACGCTGATTGATTTTGCCGCCGACCGGCGCGCGCCGACGCCGACGGCGGCCGCTGAAATGGCGGTGCCGGTCCGTTCCGAACTGCTGGCCAATTTGACCGCGCTCGGTCAGCGCAAATACGCGACCTGGCAGCGCAGCCTTGAACGGCACAAGCGCGAACTGACCATGCTGGCGCGTGGCTTGCCGAAGGACATTCTGGCCGAGCCGCGCCAGCAGCTCGACGCGCTGGCCGAGCGTCTGCCGCGTGCCTTGCGCGCCAATGCGCAGGTTCATCAAACCCAGTATTCGCGGGTCGCCACTCGCCTGGCGCCGCAACTGTTGTTGAACACGATCGAACGCCGGCGAGAGCGTTACAACAGCCTGAACCAACGGCTCAAAGCCAGCCTGGTCGCCAATGCGCAGGCGCATCGCTTGCGGTTGTCGCGTTATCGCGAGCGTGTCACCGGTTTCGGCGAACGCGCGCAGCGCGCGACCGCGGCGCTAGTGAAACAACATCAGGCCCGCGTCGAGCGCGCCGGCAAATTGCTGTCGGCGTTTTCCTACCGTGGTGTGCTGGAGCGCGGCTTTGCCCTGGTGCGCGATGGCGACGGTCGCCCGTTGCGCTCGGTCACTGCCGTGACGGCGGGCATGCGCCTTGAGGTCGAATTCGCCGACGGTCGTATCGCCGCAATCGCGGATGGCGGTGGCTCGCCGCAGCGTGCGACGCCAGCGGTCGGAAGTGCGGCAGCGCAGCCGTCCGATGCGCCGGCCGTGCCGAACGCGCGATCCAAATCGCGGTCCCGCGGCGGCGGTGGCGATGCCGGCGGCCAGGGCAGCCTGTTCGGGGCCTCTTAAAACGGGGGTAAAAAGCCGTCTTTTCCGCCATTCGGAAGGGTTTCGCGGACGCGCCCGAACGATTACATTGCCGTCATCGCAGGTATTGCGCCGATACGGAGACTGCTTTTGCTCACCCGTTATGACCACACCTTGCCGCCCAACGGCGAAGCCGAAGTGAAATACCTCGACGGTGATTTCCGGGTCGTGCGTCCAGGCAGCTATGTGCGCTGCGCCGTGACCGGCGAGCCGATCGCGCTCGACGAGTTGAAATACTGGAGCGTCGATCTTCAGGAGGCCTATGCCTCGCCGGAAGCGGTACTCAAGCGTTATCGCCAGCAGCATCCGGTCTGACCGGCGCGCGTTCTATCGCTTCAGTCGGCCGAGCACGATCTCGCGCAAGGCGTCGGCTTGTTCGATCGCCAGCGTCACCGGCAGCACCTGAGCCTTGGCGGCAAGCGCGGCCAGCGCCGGATCGCCATGCATCCGGGCATGGTCCTTCTCGGTGGTGAGCAGCGTCAGGCCGTCACGTTCGGCCAGCATCACCAATTCGGCGGCGTCTTCCGCGCTGAAGCGGTGATGATCGGCGAAAGCCTTGCGTTGGCCGATGACGATGCCGGCTTGCTCGACGGTTGCAAAAAACTTGTCCGGATGGCCGATGCCGGCAAAGGCCAGCACGCGCCGCTTCTGCAAAGCGGTGACGGCGGCGGGGTCGGGTACCAGCGCGCCGCGAAACACCGGCCGGGCACCGGCTTTCGCGATAATGCTGGACGCGGCTGTGCCATCGCCAATCACCATCAGCGCGTCGGTGCGTTCGAGTTGCGCCGGCAGTGGTGCGCGCAAAGGTCCGGCCGGGAACACGCGGGCGTTGCCGATGCCGCGCCGCGCGTCGATCACCGCCACGGTCCAGTCTTTCGCCAACGACGGATTTTGCAGGCCGTCATCCATCACCACGACGGTCGCGCCTTGCGCTTTCGCCAGCGCAGCGCCGGCAACACGATCGCGCGCGACGATGGTCGGTGCGGCTCGCGCCAGGAGCAGCGCTTCGTCGCCGACCAGGCTGGCCGGATCGCGATCCTCGTTGACCCGTCTCGGAGTGGTGGCGCTGCCGCCATAACCGCGAGTGAGACAGAACGGCGTCTCGCCGGCCTGGCGCAACAGCGACACCAGCATGATCGCGGTCGGCGTTTTGCCGGCGCCGCCGAGCGTGAAATTGCCGACGCACAAAATGGGCAGATCGGCCCGCGCGCCCGGCCTGGCCATGCGCCGCGCCGCGACCGCGCCATAAACCGCGCCCACTGGCGACAGCAGGCTCGATGCGAGCCCCGCCTTGCGCCACCAGAAGCCAGGTTCAAGCATCGCGCCTATACCTCGGGGTTACGCCGTCCGCGCAACATCAGATTCATCAGATAGGGTTCGAGCGATCGCAGGGTTCGGTCGAAAGCGCCGCCCAGAGCATCGACCGTGGCGCGGGCCGCTTCGGTGGTGCGGGTGCGCGCCGACGCATCGTTGAGGAAGGAGGCAAAGCCCGCCGTCAGTCGTGCGACATCGGCGACAGGTTCGGCGCCGCGTGCGCGGTCGAGCGAGTCGTAGATCTCGGTGAAATTCCAGATATGCGGTCCGTGCAGGATTGCGGCGCCGAGCTTGGCCGGCTCGATCGGATTCTGGCCGCCATGACGCACCAGCGAACCGCCCATGAACACCGCTTGCGCCAGCCGATAGAGCAGGCCGAGTTCGCCCATCGTGTCGGCGACATAGATGTCGGTTTGTGCCGTAGGCAGATCGCCGCGTGACCGCAGCGCCACGCTCAGACCGGCGTTTTGCGCGATCTCGGCGATATCCGGTCCGCGCTCCGGGTGGCGTGGTGCGATCAGCGTCAGCAGGCCGGGGAAGTTGCCGCGTAGCCGGCCATGCGCCTCGATCACCATCGCATCTTCGCCGGCATGCGTGGAGGCCGCGGCGATCACCGGGCGGCCGGTCACGGCGTCGGACAGACTCTTGAGCTTGCCGGCGTCGGCGGGCGGCGGCGGCACATCGAGCTTGAGATTGCCCGTGGTGATGACGCGCGGCGCACCCAGTTCGCTGAGATGCGCGGCATCGGTCGGCGTGCGCGCCAGGCAAAGATCGAAGCGGTTGAGCAGATTGGCGATGGTCTTGGGCAGGCTGCGCCAGTGTCGCACCGAATTTTCCGATAGCCGGCCGTTGATCAGGATCATCGGCACGCCGCGTCGCGAGGTTTCGATCATCATGTTCGGCCACAGATCGGACTCGACGAATAAGGCGAGGTCGGGTTGCCAGCGGTTGAGAAAGCGACGCATGAAGCGCGGCGCGTCGAGCGGCAGGAATTGATGAATGACGCCGGCGGGCAATCTCTGCGCGGCCAGTTCGCTGGAGGTGACAGTGCCGGATGTGACCAGCATGTTGAGCTGATTGTGGGCGATCCGTTCGATCAGCGGCAGAGCGCTGATCAACTCGCCGACGCTGGCGGCGTGCAGCCAGATCAAGGCGCCGTCAGGCCGCGGCATACGGCTCTTGCCGCGCCGTTCGCCGATGCGCGCGCGGTTTTCCTTGCCGCGCTTGAGCCGGCGCGCCAGCAGGATCGGCGCCAGCGGTGCCGCCAGCGATGACAGGACGCGGTATGTTCGCAATACCGCCGTCAGTCGGGCGTCGCTGCCTTTCGATGCGAGACGGTCGGCGCTCACGGTGGCGCGCTCCCGGTGCCGTCGACGATGGCGTAGGCGCGCGCCGTTATTTGGTTCAATTCGGTTTCGATCTGCTTGCGCGTCGCCTCCAGCGCGGCGGCATCGGCGTCGCGCGCAACATAAAATGGGCCGCAGGCGACGAACGCAATCCGGCTGAAAGGCAGATTGATCGCGGTGCGGTCCCAGTTCTTGAGCTGGATGCGCCGGCTGCTGGCGATTGCGACGCCGTAAATCGGCCTGCCAGAATATTGCGCGAGCTTGACGACGCCTAGGCCGGCGATGCGCGAGATCTTCGGCACGTCGGCGGTCAAGGCGACATTGTAGCCTTCCTCCAGCGCGTCCAGCATCTTGGCGAAAGCGGTCGCGCCGCCTTTGCGGTGAAAGTCGCCGCCATGGGCACCTGAGCCGCGAATGGTGCCGATGCCGAGCTTCTCGGCGGCGCGCGCGTTGAGCTCGCCGTCGCGGTGGCGCGAGATCAGAACCTTGGCGCGGTGCTTGGGGATATTGCGTTGCCTGACGAAGGGCGTCAGAAAATGCTGGCCGTGCCACATCGCCATGATCATCGGCATTTCGACGGCGTCGTAGATATTGGACGGCTCGAGCGTGCGCCGGCTCGAATACCAGACCAGCCGCAGATACCATGCCGCAATCGAGCCCACCGCCGACTGGGCGGCGGACGTTGCGAATATCCGCTTCATGATGGACATCGGCGCAGGCCTTCGGACCGTTTTGTTATGCCTGATCGTTGCGCGACAGCGGCCGGTGCGGGGAGGTCGTCCTGCGCCGGCGCGTGTCGCGGCCCGGTTCGGCTTTATACTGGCTTGCGGCCGGCGTCGGGGTCGAGCAGGCGATGCAGGTGGACGATGAAATAACGCATATGGGCGTTATCGACGGTTTGCTGCGCCTTGGCCTTCCAGGCCGCAAAGGCGCTGGCATAGTTCGGATAGACGCCGACCATCTCGACCTTGTCGAGGTCCTTGAATTCGGTGCCGTTCAAATCGACGAGTTCGCCGCCGAGCACCAGATGGAGCAATTGTTTGGCAGGTTGGTCGGACATGTTCTGCAATCCTTCGAAAAAGCCCGGTGTCGGGCCCAGACGAGGTTAAATTGACAAGCGCGGAACCGCCGCTCGGGTTTCAGGAAAACTCGGGCAGCCGACCGCGCACCAGATCGATGAGGCTAGCATGGCGGGCGCCTCCCGCCGCAATCAGCGCGCCATGCACGGTATGGGGTTGATTGTAGCGTAAGGACTGGCCGCTCAGATCGGTCATCGCGCCACCGGCTTCGTGCACCAAAAGGTCCGCCGCCGCAAGGTCCCAGT
>WGNB01000014.1 GCA_016124795.1 Rhodopseudomonas sp.
GGCCGGCGGCTCTCGCCGGCCAAGTTACCTACGGATGCGGGTGTAGCTCAGGGGTAGAGCACGACCTTGCCAAGGTCGGGGTCGAGGGTTCGAATCCCTTCGCCCGCTCCAATTATTCTCGGAACATCAGAAGCCTGAACCGGATGCCGCAAACTTGACGGCGTTGTTCGCGCGATCGCGGCCGCCGAGGCCGATGCGGCATCGTAAGCCGCATGGCATGGTCGCCCGGCAGGGTTAGTTTGTCCCGCTTGTCGCGCCTATGGCGGTGCCGGAAGCGCCGACGGCCCGGTCGACGCCGGTGACACGAATAGCCGGGCCGCAATGTTGCTCGCCGCGAGGCCCGCCAGGATCAGCAGGAACGGTTCCAGCGGCAGCCGGTAACGAATGGTGCCGACCAGCACCATGTAGGCCATCGTATAGAGCAGACCGAAAATCAGGACCGGCGACAATTGCCGAAGTCTGCCGCGGCCGAGCCATAGGCCGAGGCCGCTCAACAGCAGAACCGGGATGAAGGTCAGCGCCGAGATCACGATATTCCGCATGCTGGCATAGGCCGTGTTGACCGGCCACAGCCGCCATATCCGCATGAACTTGAGGCCCGCCAGTTCGAAGAACCGGGCGGGGTGGCTGACGATATAGGCATGGGCGGCCTTGCCCATCGCCCGGTCGCGCTCGGCGTCGTTCTTGAACTGTGCGAAGTCGTCGATCTTGAAGTCGACGCCGATATTGCCACCGCCCGAGGTATTGAGCGGGTTGTTACCGGCATAGAGAGTGTAGCCGGCTCCGGCGGTCAGTCGAACGAATTCGCCGTAACGTCGATAATTATGCGCCCACCATGGCGCCAACAGGACGCCATAGATCACCGCGTAGACGATCACATGCTTCAGGGTTTGCGTCAGAGGCTGGCGATGGATGACCAGCGAAAAGTAGACGATGAAAAGCGGCGCGATGTCGAAGATCGGCCGTGTCAAAATCGTCAGAACCGCAAACAAGGACGCGGCGGCGAAGTTGCCGCGATACCAGAACAGGAACGTTGTCAGAAGCAATGCAATAAACAGGGTTTCCGAAAGCCCGACGACGGCAAAGAAGATCAAGGGTGGATAACAGGCGCAGGCAAGCGCGGCAAAAATCGCGGCCAGCCGGTTGCCCACCATTTCCAGCGCTAAAGCATAAACGAGCCATATCGTGATCGTCGATATGGCGATGTCGGCCGCGATCTGCCATTTGCCGAATAGCGCGATGAGCAAAGGATAAAGCGGCATCTGGAACGGCGATATCATCAGTCCGTTCGCCAGAAGCTGCGCAGCCGATTCGCGATAGGTGACGATGTCGGGTAGCGCAGCGCTCTGGTTTGGCAACCAATAGGCCGCGGCGATGCGCAGTAGCAGGCCGAGAGTCAGTATCGCCGTCACGACGGCGCGGTCGCGTGGCTGAGCCGGAGCGAAACTCGCCCCGCGGCATAGCGTCTTAGCAACGTCGAACATGTGTCCCCTCCACATTTGACGAAGAAAAACGATGGCGTCATCGTTGATGGATTTTTATGTCAATCGAAGTGAGTTCGTCCTTTCAGTGCGGGCTCGCGACCTTGCCCGATATGCAAGAGTTGTCCTTGACGGTTGGTTCCGAGGTCAGGCTTTCCGCGCTGCGCGCTCTTTCAAAACGGCGCCGCCGGCGACGCCGACGCCGATGACGTAGGCCCAGCCATGGGTGAAGTCGGACAGGTGCGAATTAAACAGCGAGCCGACGACGTTCTGGATCACGACGACAAGTCCGACCCAGGCCGCGAAACTGTTCGACGCAAACAATGCCAGATGCGCCAGCCACATCGCCAGCAGCACGGCAATGCCGATCAGGCCAAGTTGGATGCCGATGGCCAGGATCTGATTGTGCGGGTTTTCGGCCACTTCCGCGGCCATGCCGGCCCGGCCGACCGCCGACTGGGCGAATTGTTCGCGGATGGACCCGGTGCCGTGGCCGACGATAGGCGCGGCTTCGATGAATTCAATCGACTTCTTCCAGAAGGTCAGCCGTTCGCCGGCCGAGGTCGCCTTGCCATCGGCCTTGTACGAGTGAATTTCGGCAAAGAACGTATCGACCCTGGTGCGCAGATAGTCGGCCGATGACCAGGCTATGCCGGTCAGCACGATAACGCCGGCGGCAAGTCCGATGAGGCCCTTCCAACTGAACCGCCGGAGCCCGAACACGACCAGCAGCACGGTTATGACGACCAGCGATGTCCGGCTGGTCGCGACATAGAGAATATTGGCCACGAAGATGACGGCCAGCATTATCGATAGCAGCGCGCGATCGCGCCTTCCGTTGCGCCAGGCGTCGTGCGCGAACTGGAGCATGACGAAAACGCAAATCGTGAACATCGCGCTTTGCGAGATGTAGTCCTTGACCGGAATGCCGACGGTGCTGGAGCGGCCGGGAAACGGAATTTCCGGCCAGATCAATAACGCCCACGAGGTTGCCAGCAGAATTGTGCAGGAGACGAGAAAGCCGATCAGGATTTGCGGCGCCCGATCCGAGCGTTCGATCTGGTACAGCAGCAGCGGGATATAAAGCAGTTTGATATAGGCGCTGACGCCGTTGAAGCGTTCGGGCCAGGCGACATCGGCCCAGAGCGTGCCCGCCAGTCCAAGCGCGATCAGCACCAGCGGAATGCCGCCGGCCGGGCTCAAGACAACGCGCCGTAACCGGGTCAGGTCGAGGCCGGGCAGGATCGCGAGCAGCCACAAGACCGAACAGATGCTGGTTGCGGAAGTCGACCACGGCACCGACATGGCCAGCGCCACGGCGAGGCCGTCGGCCAACCGAGAACTCTGAATCCGGAGGTTTGCTGTCATAACGGCGGGCGGATGCTTATAAAGACTGGCGAGCGACGAGCGGGTCGATCGAAGCGCGGCGAACTGGCAGGCGATTGCGATTCATTCTGAATGGACACCGCTGGTCGGGTTGCCGGCAAAGACGTGTTCGATTCAGTCTCGCGCGGACTATGTGGGAGTTTACCGCCGATCTCAAGGGGAATGCCGTTGGCTGACCGCAGTCCGGTTTATCGCAAGATCGCGTGCCGTTCGGGCGCTGACGCTAATAGTTTGCCGATCGTGTCTGCATCAAGGCTTCGGGCCAGATATTCGGCCGCGATCGCGTCGGTGAAATCGGAGTTCCGAGTGTAGCGAATTTCCAGCGATTTATCCTGCGGAATCGGCTTCGCATCGAGGATGCGATTATGCGCGATCGCTTCGGCAAGTTTCTGGTGTGCGGCGGCGACGGCATACATCCCGAGGTCAAAAGGCTCGCAAGCTTCCCGCGGCGGTAAAGCATGAAACAGCATGTCGCCAGAATCGAGGCCCTTGGAAAGCAGATGAATTGTTGCCCCGACGAGGTCGGGATTGCCGTCGTAAAGCGCCCAGAAGTTACAGGCGCTGCCACGATAATACGGGGAAATGCCCATATGAATGTTAAGGGCTTTTCGTTCGATCAGGGCGTCGATCAACTGGCCTTTTATCCAGCTTGCGCCGAATACGACGATGACGTCGGCGTTCAACGCCTCGCGCAGCGTCGACAGGGGAAGGCTGCTGACGTCGCCCATCTGAAGCGACATGGTCCGCACATTCGGAGCGCTCATTTCCAGGGCGCCGAAGATGCGTCCTTCGGCGGCGAGCATTTTGGCAAAATAGGCCCGCATGATGTCGCTGGAGCCGGAAGACCCGTCCTTGAGAATGCCCGGCAAGACCGTCGTACATTCCTGAATCGCGAATACCGTATCGCCGATCGCGGCCAGGCTGCGGATCAGCGCCAGATGGCGTGGCTGGTTGCTGGTGAAAACGGGGATGTTCACGATGCCATGATCCTGCGCCGGCAGGCTGGCAAGACGGGTCGGATGCCGGAACGAATGAAGCCAGACGGTCTGACCGCCTTTGACCAGCGTGCGTAGATGTTCGTCGCTCATCCAAACGGCGTCTTTGATTTTCGGAATCGAGAATGTCCGATCCACGATTATGGCATCCATCACCGCGCGATATTTGGCTTCGCCTGGCACGTCGTCGCGTAGATAGCGAAAGCGGCGGTTCTGAAATAACGATAGACTTCCCGCGGCTCGAGGCCGCCGCAGAAAACCGACGAGTAAATGAACCAGAATGCCTTGAGGCCGACGCTGTCGAGGACGGGCAGCGTAACCTCATATTGGCAAAGCAGCGCGTCGTCGAAGGTCAGGCATAAGTCGGAAGCGGCAAGCTTGCCGGCCGCGTCGCGTTCCGCGAATTCGTGCGGCGCGAGGATGTTCCGCGGTCCGAGAAATTCGATCATCGCGGCCATTTCGTCGGCCGAAATCGCGCCTTGTCCGCGCGGGGCAGAACTCATGCCGGAGCCGTCTGGTCGGACGTTTTGCGGTCCCTTGTGGCTATGGCAGGGACGACGACCCGATAATTTGGCGGCAAACCAGGATACTTCATCGGGGCCGTCGACAAGCATTTTCCGACAGGTCGGGGCGATGCGCCGGGCCGGTGAAACTGGCGTCCGGCACTTGGCCGGTAGCGTGGCAAGCCGGCTTATGCGGCCGCCAATTTTTGGCGCAGTTTTGTCAGCAACGCATCTCTGGCCGCGGTTTCGTAGGGCCGTGGCGGGGCGATGCCCCAGACCGGTTTGGGCCAGGCTGCATCGACGTGGAAACGAGCGATGACGTGGCAATGAAGCTGGGCCACCATGTTGCCGAACGTGGCGACGTTGATCTTATCGCAGCCGGTGACCTCCTTGAGGGCGGTCGAGGCTTGAACGATTTCCTCCATCAGCATTTCGCGTTCATGTCGCGACAGGTCGGCGAGTTCGGCGATGTCCGGCCGGCGCGGCACAAGCATCAGCCACGGATAGGTGGCGTCCTGGCTGAGCAGCACCAGCGACAGAGGTAATTCGCAAACCTGAACCGTCTCGCTCGCGATGACGGAATTGAGCGAGAAACCCAGCGCTTGGCTTGTCATGCGATCACTTCCTTCAATGCCAGGCCATCAGGCGCTTGTCGCGCCAGGCATCCGGCCAAGATCGATAAGGTCCGGCCGGATGCTGAACCGCGATCGGTGGCGTTACGATTGGAACAGCGACGAGCGGTTCTTGTGCGGCAGGCAATAACCGACCAGGTTGCGTAACCGCTGCATCGGCTTCGATGCGCCGAAGTTATAAGGCGCAGCTTCGAGATTGCGATATTCCGGCCATGACGCGGCGTCCGTCCGGGCGGTATCGATGAAGCGCAAATGCAGATGCAGCCGCGGATCGTTGTTGTAGCCGCGATGCAGCAGGTACGACTTCATGAACAGAATCGATCCGGCCGGCGCCGAGGCCGTCAGTTCCCCTTCAAGCGGGCCGAAGAAATGCTGCCGCTGGATGTCGTCGCCGTAGGGCTTGTCGACCGCGCTCCACTGGCTGCCGGCGGGGGCGATCCGGAAGCCGGTCTCGTCCCGGAAATAAACCACGCCGACGACCGAGTGCTCCGCGCGATCCGTGGTCGCGTCGCGATGCCAGAAGCCCTGGTATTTGAAGCGGTCGTTCATATGCAACCGCGCCAGTTCGAGTTCCGAGCCCGGCCAGCCGGTCAGCGCCGCGAGAATGTCGTCAATGCCGGCCGTTGCCATCCATTGCTTCAGCATTGGCGACAGAAAAAACGGGTCCTCGATGCCGGCGACATTGATGCCGCCGAGCATGTGCGGGTAGTCCTCGTAGACCCGGATCTGATTGACCTGGCCACGTTTGGCGCGTTGCCAAAGTCGCGTTAACTCGTTCCGTAATTCAGTCAGTTTCGGTTCCGGGATCAGGTTCTCGACGACGGTGTAGCCGAGTTCCCGGAACTCCGATTTCTGCCTTTCAGTAACCTGCTGCATGGCTTGTTCCCCGCCGGCGTCCCGTCAGGCGACCTCCCGACCGCGCCAGTTTTCAGTTCCCCACGAATTCCCAGCTTATACTTAACGGTAATAATATCAAAGGCTTAAATCGCCAGGGGGCGATTCGACAGGCTTGACGTTCACGCCATGAACGCTGTACAGGTACGCCGCACAGCAGCGTAGCCCGGCCGGTCATGGCAAGTCCGATGACGAGTTTCAAGACCGAAAAAGACCTGGTGGTCCTCAGCCTGCTGGAGCAGGTCGAGCGGGACGGCGCCAAGTCCCAGCGGCATATGGCCTCGGAACTCGGGATCGCCGTCGGCCTCGTTAACGCTTACCTGAAACGCTGCGTCAAAAAGGGCCTGGTCAAGGTCAACGAGGCCCCGGCCCGCCGTTACGCCTATTACCTGACGCCGCAGGGTTTTGCCGAAAAATCCCGCCTGACGCTCGATTACCTGTCCTATTCGTTCTCCTTTTTCCGCGATGCCCGTGCCGATTGCGCCGACGTTTTCGCTGTCGCCACCGCCCGTGGCTACAAGCGGGTCGCGATCGCCGGCATGTCGGATCTGGCCGAAATCGCCCGTATCTGCGCGCTCGATAGCGGCGTCGATATCGTCGCGGTGGTCGACGATAACGCCGGGGCGGCGACATTTGTCGGCGTACCGGTGGTGGCGAGCTTTGCCGCCATTGGCGAACCCTTCGATGCCGTGGTCGTGACGGATTTGCGGAAAGCCCGCGAGGTCTTCGATGCGGCGGTCGCCCATATCGGCGCCGACCGTGTGCTGGCGCCCAAAATGCTCGGGTTGCGCCCGCGCGTGGAGCTGGCCGAATGACCCAGAGTTGGTACGTCGTGCAGACACAAGTCCATGGCGAGAGCAAAGCCGCGGCGCATCTGTTGCGGCAGGAGTTTTCGGTCTATCTGCCGCGCTATCAGAAGCGGCGTCGGCATGCCCGCCGTACCGAGCTCGTCGCCGTCCCGTTGTTCTCGCGCTATCTGTTCGTCGGCGTCGATATGGAAGCGCAGCGTTGGCGATCGATCCAGTCGACCGTGGGCGTGTCACGGATCGTCTGCAATGGCGATCAGCCGACGGCGGTACCGGAAGGCGTCATCGAGGCGCTCAAGCGGCGCGAGGACGAGAATGGCTTTGTCGCCTTCGACCAACGCCCGCGGTTTTCGGCCGGCGACCGTGTCCGTGTGACCGAAGGCGCATTTGCCGATTGCCTTGGTCTGATTGAAGGCATACGCGACGACGAGCGTGTGACGCTGCTGCTGGATCTGCTCGGCCGCAAGGTCCGGGTCTTGATCGATGAAATGGCGGTCGCCGCCGTCTGAGTTCGCTGATGGAAAGTGGCGCGTTGCCGCTTTCGAACCCCGAAATTTTGCGCTTCGAGTGAAAACCGTTTCACCCGAAGTGCGGTAGCGTGGAAATTCCGCCACCGGATGAACAAGCTTTTGTCCTCGCACGTCACGATTATCGCGGAGGCTGGCGTCAATCATAACGGCCAGCTCGATCTCGCGCTGGCTCTGGTCGATGCCGCCGCCGCCGCCGGCGCCGACGTGGTGAAGTTTCAGACTTTCTCGGCCGAACGTCTGGCGACCGGTGCGGCCGGAATGGCCGATTATCAGAAGCGCAACCTGGGGGGTGCCGAACCGCAGATCGAGATGTTGCGTCGGCTGGAATTGACCCCGGCCATGCATGCGCCGGTGATCGAACGCTGCAAAAGCCGCGGCATCGAATTCATGTCGTCGCCGTTCGACCTCGAAAGCCTGCGGTTTCTGGTCGAGCAATGCGATGTCGCGACGATCAAGATCCCGTCCGGCGAGATCACCAACGGGCCCTACCTGCTGGCGATCGGCCGCAGCGGCCGCAAGGCCATCCTGTCGACCGGCATGGCCGAGCTTGCCGAGATTGCCGCGGCGCTCGACCTTCTGGCCTGGGGTTATCTCGGCAAAGGCGATCCGGTGACGATCGATGAAGTCGCCGGCACGCGGAATTTGCCGGAAGCGCGGGCGGTGCTGGCCGACAAGATTGTCATTCTGCAATGCACGACCGAATATCCGGCCGAATTCTCGACCATCAATCTGCGGGCGATGGATACGCTGCGCGAGACGTTCGGTTTGCCGGTGGGTTTTTCCGACCACAGTGAAGGCATCGCCATTCCGATCGCGGCGGTGGCTTTGGGTGCGGTCATGGTTGAAAAGCATCTGACGCTGGATCGGACGATGCCCGGCCCCGACCACAAGGCATCGATCGAGCCGCAGGAATTGGCCGCGATGGTGGCTGGGATCAGGGCCGTCGGGCTGGCGCTCGGCGATGGCGGCAAGTCGGTCTATCCGGTCGAACTGAAAAATCGCGCGATTGCCCGCAAGTCATTGGTGGCCGCGCGTCCGATTGCGTCAGGCGCGGTGATCGCCGCCGACGATATCGTCGCCAAGCGTCCGGGCACCGGTCTTTCGCCGATGCGGTTCTGGAGCGTGATCGGCAGCACCGCCGCCCGCGCTTATGCGCCCGGCGATCTGATCGAATGATCGAACGGCCGGTAATCGTCATCGGTGCCGGCGGTCATGCCAAAGTGGTGATCGATCTGTTGCTGAAGCTCGGCCGGACGGTGACAGTCGCGCTCGACAAGGACGAGCCGACCTCGGCTCGTTCGCTGCTCGGTGTGCCGGTCGCCGGTGAAAGCGCGGCCTTTGGTTACGGCCCCGACGACGTCGATCTGGCGCTCGGTGTCGGTATGCCGACCGATCGTCCGATTCAGGGGCTGTCGGGGCGGCGGGCGCTGACCGCGAAGTTCGAGGCCGGCGGTTATCGCTTTCCGGCTCTGGTTCATCCGTCGGCGATCATCGGCGCCGATGTCAGACTCGATCGGGGCGTTCAAATCATGGCTGGCGCCGTCGTTCAGCCGAGCTGCGTTGTCGGAGATTTTGCCATCGTTAATACCCGCGCCAGCGTCGACCACGATTGCGTCATCGGCGAGGGCTGTCATGTCGGCCCGGGCGCGACGCTCGGCGGTGGCGTTCGCGTCGGCGCTGACAGCCTGGTCGGCATCGGTGCGACCGTGCGGCAGGGCGTCACCATCGGCGCACGCGCGCTGATCGCCGGCGGCGCGATGGTGATCGGTGACATCGCCGACGATAGCCAAGGTTTCGGCGTGCCGGCACGCGGGCGAATGTCGTGAAGGACTGGCACAACACCCTGGCCGCGCCGCAGGACACCATCCTGTCGGCGCTCGCCACGATCGATCGCGGCGCGATGCAGATCGCGCTGGTGGTCGATCAGGATCAGCGCCTTCTCGGGTTGGTGACCGATGGCGATATCCGCAAGCATATCCTGAAGGGCGCGGCGCTCGACGGTCCGATCGCGCCCTTGATGAATACCGATCCGGTTGTCGCCAGCCCCGCCGAAGGCCGCACGGAAATGCTGGCGCGGATGCGGGCCCGTGGCATTCATCAACTGCCGTTGGTCGATGCATCGCGTCGCGTTGCCGGTCTCGTCACGCTCGACGAATTGCTGGAGGCCGAGCGTCAGCCGAACATGGTGGTGCTGATGGCCGGTGGCATGGGCAGCCGGTTGCGGCCGCTGACCGCCAATACGCCGAAGCCGATGCTGCGGATCGGCGAACGGCCGATCCTCGAAACCATCCTGATGCAGTTCATGGAATATGGTTTCCATCGCTTTGCCATCACGATGCACTATCTCGGCCACAAGATCGTCGAACATTTCGGCGACGGCAGCCGCTTCGGAGCCGAGATCACTTATGTGCGCGAAACCGAACCATTGGGTACCGCCGGTGCCTTGTCGCTTTTGCCGGAGCGACCGGAACATCCGTTTTTCGTGATGAACGGCGACGTCCTGACCAAGCTCAACTTTGGCAACCTGATGGCGTTTCATCGCGATTGCAGGCCCCCGGTGACGATGTGCGTTCGCGAGCATTCGGTCACGGTGCCTTATGGCGTCGCCGAGATTGAGGGCGATCATCTCAAGACGCTGATCGAGAAGCCGACCTACCGTCACATGGTCAATGCCGGCATCTATGTTTGTAATCCGGAAATCGTTGATATCGTTCCGCGTGGCCGGCCGAGCACAATGGTCGATCTCGTTCACATGCTGATGAAGCGTCAGCAGCGGCCGGCGGTATTTCCGGTTCAGGAATATTGGGTCGATATCGGACAGCATAGCGATCTGGCGCGCGCCGATGCCGAATTCGATGAAGTTTTCGCGGAAGTTCCGCAACCGTAACGCTCCAACACTGGGTACGACATGCGCGATACGTTCTTCTTTCAACTCGACAACAGACTGCACTACGGGATCGGCTGGTCGCGCGGGCTGGGCGACTTCGTCAAGGCGCAAGGCTGGCATCATGTCGCCATTCTGGTCGACGAGGGCGTGGCGGCGCACAGCCCTTATTACGCCGAGATCAAGCCTCTGCTCGCAGCAGCGGTCGATAGTTTGACCGAAATCAAGATGCGCGGCAGCGAAGAGCCGTCGTACGATTATCTCGATCAGGTCGCCGATCAGTTGCGGCGCCTGCCCGCGCTTGACGGCATCGTCGCCATTGGCGGCGGCAGCGCGCTCGATAGCGCCAAGGCGCTTGCCTGCCTGCGCACCAATCCCGGTCCGGCGCTTGATTATCGCGGCTTCGACAAGGTGACGGTGCCGCCGGTGCCGACGATCTGCATTCCGAGCACGGCTGGTACCGGCAGTGAAGTGACGATCAACGCGGTGTTCACTGACAAGTCGGAGCAGCGCAAGCTGGGCATCAACGGCCGCTATCTCAATGCGACCTATGCCGTTCTCGACGCCGAATGGACCATGAGCGCGCCGGCTTCGGTGGCGATCTCGTCGGGCATGGATGCGTTGGTCCACACGCTGGAAAGCTTCATGACCGGCAATGCCAACCCGCTGACCCGGGCGCTCAATCGTGAGGCGTTCCGGTTGCTTTACACCAATCTGCCGAGCCTGATCGATGCGCCCGGCGACAAGGTCAAGCGCCAGGCCCTGCTGCTCGGCAGCTATCTGGCAGCGGCCGGTTTGTTCAACTCGGGATCCGGCATTGCCGGCGCCCTGTCTTATCCGATCGGCGTTCACTTCAAGGTTCCGCACGGCATTGCCGGCGGCATCTTCATTGCGTCGGTCGTCGACTTCAACGTGGCGCACGGTTGGTACGACTACGCCGAGCTGCTCGATGTGGTCGAGCCGCATCCGGACTGGACGGCCGAGCAGAAGTCGAAGCGCTTCGCCGAGGCAATGCATGCGCTGGCCGATCACCTTGGCGTGCCGAAGACGCTCGGCCAATGGGGCATTACCCGCGCCAACCTCGATCACGTCGTGAGCCTGGTGACGCCGCTACAGGCCGCTTTCAACCAGAATCCCATCCCGTTTACGGGTGAGACCGATGCCCGCGCCATGTTGGCGCTGCATACGGCTTAATTTCAGCGTTCCACACAGGACAGCAGACATGCCCGGTTTTGAACTTTTTGGCGAAGAAGAACGTCAGGCGATCAACGAGATTTTCGATCACGGCGGCGGCGTCGTTTTCGCTCATGGCTTCGACGCCATGCGCAACGGCAGCTACAAGGTCCGTGAGTTCGAGCGTGAATTCGCCGCTCGTCTCGGTGCGAAATATGCGCAGGCGGTGTCGTCCGGCACGGCGGCGCTTAAAGTCGGCCTGCTTAGCCTTGGCGTAGGTCCTGGCGATGAGGTCATTACCCAGGCTTTTACTTTCGTCGCCACCGTCGAGGCGATCCGCGAAACCGGCGCGGTGCCGGTCATCGTCGACGTTAACGATACACTGAATATGGATCCGGCGGCTTTTCGCGCCGCGATCACGCCGCGCACCAAGGTCGTTCTGCCGGTGCACATGATGGGCGAATGCGCCGAGATGGACGAGATCATGGCCATCGCCAAGGAGCACAATATTCTGGTGATGGAAGACGCCGCGCAGGCGCTGGGTGCGAGCTATTTCGGCCGCAATGCCGGCACGATGGCGGCGGTCGGCGCTTATTCGACCGATGCCGGCAAGTCGCTCAACACCGGCGAAGGCGGCCTGGTCGTGACGAACGACGAGCAGCGCTACGTGCTGGCGCGCGGCCTGCACGATCACGGCCATGAATACAGCAAGACCAAGGGCCGCGGCGAAGAAGGCGCGATCTGCTTCGGCTTCAATTACCGGATGACCGAAATGCAGGGCGCGGTCGGTGTCGCGCAGCTCAAGAAGCTCGACACCATTGTCGCCCGTCAGCGCGAGAACAAGGCCAAGCTGATGAAGCGTTTGCAGGCGCTGCCGGTCAAGTTCCGTCGCAGCGCCGATCCGAACGGCGATCTCGGCGATACCATCGTGTTTTTCCTGCCGGACCGCGCCAAGACCGACAAGTTCGTCGCCGCCATGCGCGCCAAGGGACTCGGCACCAAGAACCTGCCGGATGCGATCGGCTGGCATTTTGCCAAGCACTGGAAGCACGTCATGCAAGGCAATCCGCGTTACGAGGGCAAATGCGACACGGCCTGGGAAAAGACCGCGGACCTGCTGGAGTGTTCGGTGGCGATCCCGGTGATGGTCAAGATGGATGACGCGCGTATCGAGCACGTCGCCGAAACCTTGCTACAGGTCGGTCGCGAGGTTCTGTGAGGGTCCTGGCGGTCATACCGGCGCGCGGCGGTTCCAAGGGCATCCCCCGCAAGAACATCGTTCCGCTCGCCGGCCGTCCTTTGATCGCCTACACGCTTGATGCTGCCCGGCAATCGACGGCGGTCAGCGATATTCTGGTCACGACCGATGACGACGAGATCGCGGCCCTGTGCGAGAGCCTTGGGGTCGCGGTGCCGTATCGCCGGCCGGACAAACTGGGCGGTGACGCCGTCGGCATGGTCGATACGGTGATTCACGCGCTCGATTGGTGGGCCGCGCTGAACGGTGGCGATCCTGACCTGGTCGTGCTGCTGCAACCGACCTCGCCGTTGCGGGTGGCGGCCGATATCGACGGCGCGGTGCGGGCCCTGTCCGACAGTGGCAAGGCCAGTGCGATCAGCGTTCACCGGCTGCGAGAGCATCCGATGGAAAGCGTGCGGGTGACCGGCGATTCCTGGGCCATGCTGGAAAGACCGCCGGCCGGGGCCAACCGCCGGCAGGATTACAATGCCGAATTCCAGTTCATCAACGGCGCGATTTATGCCGTGACGCCGCGGTTCCTGCGCGAGCGCCGGGCGTTCATGACCGAGGGTCATGAAACCGCGCTCTACACGATGCCCGCTCTGCGCGGCCTCGATATCGACTACCCCGAAGATCTTGATCTGGCCGAAGCTATTCTCGGACACGCCAGACTCAGCGCCAACATCCAACAGCAGAATTGAATCGAATGACCATTTCGCTTTCTCGCGCTCAATCGATCGCTTACATAGCCAATGCGGACTTGCCTGAACCGGTCCGTGACGAGATCTTTGCGGAAGAGACGCGCGTTACAAACGAAGTCTTGAATCCTCGCGGTATGTCCCGTCGCCGTGTCTTGCTTGTCGGTGGCGCGGGTTATATCGGCTCGCCGTTGACGCAGTTCCTTCTGGCGCGCGGATATGATGTCCGATGCCTCGATTTGCTCCTGTACCGTAATCGCGATTGCGTCACGCCATTTCTGGGGCATCCGAACTATCAGTTCGTCGAGGCCGATGTTGGCGATGCGCGCGCGACGGACGCCGCTTTGGCCGATGTGACAGATGTTATCATTCTGGCGGGGCTGGTCGGCGACCCGATCACCAAGAAATATCCTGTTGAGCATCAAGCAATCAATGAAGACGGTCTGGCTCGCTTTATCGACAGTCTCGATGGCCGCGGTTTGAATAAGGTCGTTATGGTTTCGACCTGTTCGAACTATGGTGAAATTCCGCCCGACGCGCTTGCCGACGAGAACTATGCCCTAAAGCCGATGTCGCTTTACGCTACCGCCAAAGTGGCGCGCGAAACCCAAATTCTTGGCGGGGCGAATAAGGTCGATTATTGCGGCACCGTACTGCGCTTTGCCACCGCTTTCGGGCTATCGAGCCGGATGCGTTTCGATCTGACGGTTTCCGAATTCACGCGTGATTTGTTCAGCGGCACCGTTCTCCAGGTCTATGACGCAGATACGTGGCGGCCTTATTGCCACGTTCGCGATTTCGCCCGGGCCTTGTCGCGCGTCTTGGAGATGCCTTCGAACGCGGTTCGCTTCGAAGTCTTCAATGCTGGCGGCGACGCGAATAATTATACCAAGAAAATGATCGTCGATGCCGTGCAGCGGCATTTTCCGCAATCGCGCTATGAGTTCGTCGCCGGTGGGTTTGATCGCCGCAACTACAAGGTCGACTTTCGAAAGATAAAGGAACGGCTGTATTTCGAGCCGGAATTCAGCGTTGAGCAAGGAATCGTTGAATTAATCGGTGCGCTACGGCAGGGGTTCTTCGCCGATTACGCGGAGCGGCTGCTATTCTATCGAAACGAAGAGCTGAGCTATAAGCCGGTATGACGACGATGGCTTTACAGTCTGAAGCCTTCAATCGCTCCGCGGTGGCGGATGCCCTGGTCGCGGCTGTCAGGTCGGTGCTTGGTCCTGGCGAGAAATTTATCGCCTTGCATGAGCCCGAATTTGCCGGTCGCGAATGGGAATATGTCAAGGATTGTATCGATACTGGATGGGTGTCGTCCGCCGGGGCCTATGTCGATCGCTTCGAGCGCGATCTAGCGGCCTATACCGGCGCCAAACATGCTGTCGCTGTGGTTAATGGAACGGCGGCGCTTCATCTGGCATTGGTGCTGGCCGGGGTGAAACCGGGGAATGAGGTCATCGTTCCGACGCTCACGTTTGTCGCCACTGCGAATGCTGTGTCGCAGGCCGGCGCCGTTCCTCATTTCGTCGACATCAGTATGCCGGCGCTTGGTCTGGATGCAGAAAAGCTTGACCAGTACTTGGCTGACATCCTCATCGATAAAGACGGACAGAGAATCAATCGCTTGACCGGCCGACGCATGTCCGCCGTTGTTGTCATGCATACTTTTGGCCACCCGGCGGAAATCGAAAAACTCGCGGCCGTTTGCGAGCGCCATGGCCTGTTGCTCGTCGAGGATGCCGCCGAGTCTCTTGGATCAACATGGCATGGCAAGCACTGCGGCACATTCGGCGTAGTCGCCGCCTTGTCTTTTAACGGGAACAAAGTCGTTACGACCGGCGGTGGCGGCGCTGTATTGACCTCGGACGAAACGCTCGCGCGCCGGGCCAAACATTTGTCGACGACTGCGAAGTTGCCGCATCCCTGGCTTTATAGCCATGATGAGGTCGGTTTCAATTACCGCATGCCGAACCTCAACGCGGCGCTTGGTTGTGCGCAGCTTGAGCGGCTGGACGGGTTCGTCGAAGAAAAGCGTCGATTGGCCGCCGCCTATGAAGCGGCTTTTGCCAAGGTCGGTCATGTGCAGTTCTTGCGTGAACCCGAGGGCAGTCGAAGTAACTATTGGCTGACAGCCATTCGTCTCGATGATGCGCTGGCCGATACAAGCCTGCGGGATGATGTTCTGACCTTGTTGAACAAGGCGAATTATATGGCGCGTCCAGCCTGGACGTTGATGCATCGTCTGGCGCCTTATGCGACGGCGCCGCGAATGGCCGACCTCTCGGTCGCGGAAGTGGTTGAGCGGACCCTTGTCAATTTGCCGAGCTCGCCGCGGCTGGGTCGTGGAATCGACTGAGATGACGCGCTCGATTTGCGTCTTTACCGGTTCACGTGCCGAATATGGCTTGCTCGCGCCGTTGATGGCGGAAATTAAGGCTGATCCTCGCCTTGAACTCAGACTCATCGTTAGCGGAAGCCATCTCAGCGGTGAGTTTGGAGAAACCTGGCGCAATATTGAGGCTGATGGTTTCAAGATCGACAGCATGGTCGACATGCAACTCGATAGCGATTCGTCAGTCGCGATTGCCCGATCGATGGCCCAATGCCTGTCCGGCTGCGCCGAGGCGCTTGCGCAATTGTCTCCCGATTTGTTCGTTGTCCTCGGTGATCGCTACGAAGTCCTTGCTGCCGCCGAAGCGGCCATGGTGTTGAAAATTCCGATTGCCCATATTCATGGCGGCGAAGCGACCGAAGGCGCGATGGACGATGCCATTCGTCATGCCGTCACCAAGCTCGCAAGCCTTCACTTCCCGGCGACCGAAGCCTATCGGCAGCGGATTATTCAGCTCGGTGAGCAGCCTGAGCGGGTATTCGCGACCGGCGCGCCCGGGCTGGACGTCATCGACACGATCAAGCTCCTGACACGCGAAGAGCTCGAAGCGGATCTCGGCTTCAAGTTCAGGCCGAAGAATTTGTTGGTGACCTATCATCCGGTCACTCTCGATGCCGCCGATCCGGCGGATTCCATCACTCAATTGTTCGCGGCTTTGGACTCCTTTCCGGACATGGGCGTGGTTATCACAAAGTCCAATGCCGATTCCGGAGGCCGTACGATCAATCGGATGGTTGACGATTTTGCGGCGCGGAATTTGGGTCGTGTTCATGCCGCGGCATCGCTGGGCCAGTTGCGCTATCTGTCGGTCATGGCTCACGTCGACGCGGTGGTGGGCAACTCCTCAAGCGGTATCATCGAGACGCCGGCGATGGGCAAGCCGACAGTCAATATCGGGAACAGACAGCGCGGCCGGTCGCGAGCGCCATCGGTGATCGATTGTGCCGGCGACACCCAATCGATTGTAACGGCGATCTCTACCGCCCTGGGTTCCGAGATGCAGGGGGTCGCCGGTCGCCGAGTTTCACCCTACGGCCGTGGCGGCGCGTCCGCTCGAATCAAGCAAAAACTGGCGACGGTCGAGCTTGCCGGTATTTTGCGTAAGCCCTTCTATACCGCCGCATAAATGATGTTTTCGCACTGCGACGTCGCTGATCTTGTCGCGGCTCCGTGTCGGTCGGGGCGGGTCGAATATTTGCGAAGCGGTCGCGGGCATAGTTGGATAAGATGCGGCCGTGGCGCCTGGCGCGCTGTAAATGTCCGGGCGTCGGATGGCCTTGGCTCCAAAGCTTCTGTTGGTTTTTCCATAGGAGGTTGAGATGTTGGGTGCTCTTCGGGATGCAGTCAAAGTTCCGATTGTGAACGGTCTGCATAAGAACAAGGACATCTACTACGGGCGCTATAAGGGCACCTCGGATACTTTCCCGCTTCTGGTGAAGAATCTGATGGACCCGTTCCGGTTCCTTCGGAAAGTCCGTTACGGTCAGGTGCCGTTGCTGCCGCAATTCATGCAGGCTGGAAGGCCTTATCCAAAGGCTTTCGATAAATACATCGAAGATGCCAACCTGATGGGGCATTTTGAAACCTTCCGTGACACCGGCCTGACGGTGATTCCGGAATACTTCCCGGCGGCGAAGTGCGATGCCTTGATCGAGGCGTTGGATATTGCCGACGCCTTCACAGGCGAAGCAGACGCTTACAAGGCCGCCGATTTGATCCTGCAGTTGAACGAGCTGACCTTGTCGTTCTGGCTCGACATGCCCCTGGTCGCGATTTTGGGAAAATATCTTCAGCGCTTTCCGTATGCTCGCAATTATCCAAACGTTTCCGTCGCTAACCCCAATTTCGACAGTTTGCCGACCCGCAAGGTCAATACGCCGCATGATATCAGCCTCAATGTCGGCTGGCATTTCGACACCGTTAACCTGGTTCAGTTTGCGGTTCTGTTGAACGATGTCGACGATACCGGCTCCTGTATGCAGGTCATCGCTGGCACACATCGCAAGCATCACCTGAAATTGACCCGCGACGATTACTGGTTGTCCGATGAATATGTTGAAAGCCGCGATTGGCCGGTCGTTAATTGCGTTGGCAAAAAGGGCACCGTCTACATATTTGATTCCAATGCCTATCACCGTCTGCGCGCCGTTAAGGGAAAGCCGCGGTCGATGTTGAAATGCGAATTCACCCCTGGGAATAATACGTTGATGAATTGCAGCGCGGTGGCCGAGTCGTTGAAAGACGACGCCAATGCCTTGAAGAAGCTGACGCCGTTGCAGCGCGAGCTCATTTCAGCAATCTATCCGATGCCCGGAAATGGCGGATATCGTTACGAAGCCGGCGTATTTCGCGGAGACAAGATCCGCTAGCGATATCCGAATTGAAAATGTGGCGGCGTGCTTGCTGTCCGGGAAGGCGAAATAGGCCCCACGCCTGCATAAAGGGCGAATAAGCCAATTCAGTTTTCGTCTGGAAACTTCAAACTTGCTTGCTCCGGCGGCCAAGCCACGGCCGAGGCCGGTCTCGCGACGCAACTCAAAAAAGTCAGGTTTTATGGCATCTCTCAGCGATAGCTCAATTCTCGTGACCGGCGGTACAGGCTCTTTTGGACGACGGTTCATTCGTCATCTGTTGGAAAAGCACAATCCGAAACGGATCGTCGTTTATTCGCGCGATGAGCTTAAGCAATATGAAATGGCGCAAGAGATCAGCGCGCCACAGCTTCGCTATTTCATCGGCGACGTGCGTGACCGCGAGCGGTTTGAGCGCGCTCTTAATGGCATTGACACCATCGTTCATGCGGCGGCGATGAAGCAGGTGGTGGCTGCAGAATACAATCCCATAGAATGTATCAAGACCAACGTCATCGGCGCCGAGAACGTCATCAACGCCGCGATTAATTGCGGCGTGAAAAAAGTGATCGCGTTGTCGACCGACAAGGCTGTTAATCCGATCAATCTGTATGGCGCCACCAAACTGTGCTCGGACAAGATATTTACTGCGGCCAGCCACCTTGCGGGGATTAACGGGCCGCGTTTTGCTATCGTTCGTTACGGCAACGTCGTGGGATCGCGCGGCAGCGTCGTTCCGCTGTTCAAGAAGCAGCGTCCGAGCGGCAAGCTGACCATTACCGATGACCGGATGACGCGGTTCTGGATCACGCTTGAGGAGGGTGTGAATTTCGTAGACCGTTGTCTTGGTTTGATGCGCGGTGGCGAAGTCTTTATTCCGAAGATTCCTTCAATGCGTATCACGGACCTGGCTCGATCGATGGCGCCAGAGTGCGAACAGGAAATTGTCGGCATTCGTCCGGGCGAAAAGCTTCACGAGTGCATGATCCCCCAGGATGAAGCTCGCTTGACGCGCGAATTTGAGGATTTCTATGTCATTCTGCCCGCCATGCCGACCGGGGCGGCGATAGGCGAGCCCATCTATGATGGCAAGCTGGGAAAGCCGGTTGCCGAGAATTTCGCCTATAATAGCGATACCAATGATCGTTGGGCGACCGGCGAGCAGTTTCTGGCTATGGTGCAATGACATCTCCCTTTCTGGGCTACGGACGCCAGACCGTAGCGCAAGACGACATCGACGCGGTCGTCGCTGTTCTGCGCGGCGATTACCTGACGCAAGGTCCGCTGGTTGATCGTTTCGAGCAGGCGTTGGCCGAACGGGTCGGTGCGGCATATGCCGTCGCAGTTTCCAACGGCACAGCGGGATTGCATTTGGCCTGCCTTGCCGCTGATTTTGGCCCGGGCCAGCGTGGGTTGACGTCCGCCTTGACCTTTGTCGCGTCGGCGAATTGTTTTTACTACTGCGGCGGTGAAGCCGGCGTTGTCGACGTCGATGCGGAAACCTTGTGTCTTTCTCCTGCCGCGCTAGCCCAGTCTTTGGCGGACGGCGATAACGTAACCGCCATTGTACCGGTCGACTTTGGCGGTCTGGCGGCGGGAAATGCCGAGCTTCGCACTGCGGCTGGTAAGCGGGTTATCATCGAAGATGCGTGCCATGCCTTCGGTGGCGATTATGCCGACGGCGCGCCGGTCGGCTCAGGCAAGCATGCCGACATGACGGTGTTTTCCTTTCATCCGGTCAAGCCGATCACGACCGGAGAAGGCGGCGCAATTACCACAAACGATCCGGAATTTGCCCGCCGGTTACGGCTCTTGCGCAGTCATGGCATCGAGCGGGAGCCGACACGTCTTCAAGACAAGGGGCCGGCCTCGGGAGAGCCCCGGCCCTGGCATTATGAGCAGCAGTCCCTGGGCTATAATTATCGGCTTACGGATATGCAGGCAGCGCTTGGCTTGACGCAGTTGTCGAAGCTTGATGGGTTTTTGGCTCGTCGCCGCGAAATCGCTGCTTATTACGATGCACAGTTGACGAAGTTGCCGGGCTTACAGGTTCCGCAGTCGGCCCCGGATATGCGTCGTCGCTCGGGCATGCATTTGTACCTCATTCAAGTCGATTGGCCGCGTTTCGGAACGACACGCGGTCGCGTCATGGAAGCTTTGCGGGGACGGGGTATCGGCACTCAAGTTCATTATATTCCGGTCTATCGGCAGCCTTATCATGCCCACCGCATGGCGGTGAGGCCCGCTTTGTTTCCGAATGCCGAACGCTACTTTGACGAATGCCTGTCGATACCGTTGTTCCCGTCGATGACGGATACGGACGCCGAGCGTGTTGTTGCCGTGTTGCGCGAGGTCCTTGGTGCCTGAGACGCGCCGCCGGGTCGTGGTCGTTCGGCTGTTGACGCCGGGTCTTGCCCGGCTGGGCCGGTTGCTTGCCCGTTTGGGCGTCTCGGTGGTTTATCTCGATCTAGCGCCTTCGCTGCGTGATATTGCCACGGCGGCCGATTTGGCACGGCGGGGCGTTTATCAGGTCGATTACGCTCAGCTGCAAGGTTATGACGCTTACGCCTACTTCAAGACGCTCAATCACATTGTGAGCGAGCAAGCCAACCGGCTATTTCCGAGTCAGGTCTTGCGGCGCGCCAGTCAAGTCTTGCCGTTGGTCGCTGACCGAGAGCGGAAGCTGAGTATTTTGGTTCGCGAAGTGATCGCAGGTCATGTTGCGCCTGACGTTCAACTCTATGCGCTGGTGGATTATTTTCGCCGACGCGGTTGGCGGTGCTTTGCCTGGCCAAGTGGGCGCATTCAGTCGATTCCGCTATTGAGCCCGGTTATCACCTGGGCGGAACTGGCCGTCGCGATACCGGTTGCCGGTGCTACGGCATTAAAGGCTTTTGCTTCGAGAAGGCGGCGTCGGGCGTCATTTCGCTCATCGCAGGACACATGCCCGCCGCCGTCGAACCAATTGTCGTCAGCGCGCGTCCTTATGTTTCCGCATCAGGGGCCGCTCTACGGAAGGCTGTTCCGGAAAGATCAATACTATTCGGCAAAGCCGGATAGCCTCTTGAACGCCGATCGGATCTTGCACGTTGAACTGGCGGACGCATTATCCGATGCGCAGCGGGAGCAGACGCTGGCCGATTATCGATCGGTCAATGTTGTTCCAGTGATGCTGAGTACCCCGGGGGCGACCGGCGGCTTTCGTCGCTGGTGGTCTGCCTGTCTAACGGGATGGAAGTTCGGCCTTTCGCCGCGTGCTGCGATCCTTCTGGAAATTGTCCGAAGCCGCGTCGAGCGTGGCCGCCAAGCGCTCCAGGCGTTTCCTTCAGCCCGTCTCGCACTGCTTGGCTACGAACACCTGTTTCCTGTCTGGCTGGCTTATGCATTGCAGGCCAATGGAGTTCGCGTGGCGGCGTCGCAGGAACGGCTGTTGCAATGCTATTTGCCCGGGTGGTCGGTTATCCTGGATGATTACTTTGTTCAGGGTGAGGCATCGCGTGTGGCGTTGTCGGCAAATACCTGTGCAAGCATTGGCAGCGTTCACGTGATTGGCGATGTTCGCTTGCCGGATCTGATGCGAAGTGTGCCGCGTCATAGCGGCTTTCCAGTTGGGTTTGATCATGCGACCCTGGTTCTGGATTGGCATTCCGACCCCGACCCCTTGACCAATGCGCAACACACCACCAGCAATTGGGCAAATAACCGGCTATTTTATCGCGACATCGTCGCTTTGGCACGGCGGTTTCCGCGTTCTTGCTTCGTGATCCGCGGCAAGAATGTCGATTGGCTGACGATCGATGCTTTTGCCGACATTAGACGTGATATCGAGGCATCGCCGAATGTCGTCGTGAATCAAGACTATTCCCGATTGCTCGTGGCGCAGGATCTGGCGATCGCGGCCGATAGCGTCATCGCCCGCTATACGTCTCTTGGCGACCAGTGCATGGCGATTGGCAAACCGGTGATTTATCACGATGGCGCCGCTAACGGCGGTCCTTTGGTTGGATCCGTCTTGACCTTCACCCCCGGTGATTTGACCGTTCACAATATTGACGAGCTCACGCGGGCTTATGCTTGTGTCCTAGATCAGGGTCAGGTCCTGCCCAAGGGCGATATGGCGGCGATGGTCGACCATTACTTTGGTCGGCGTAGCGTACGCGAAACGGGCAGGGCGGAGATGTTGCGTGCTCTCGAGGTTTGTTTGGGCGGACCCACGTCGGATAGCCCCGCAGCGGCCACGAGCCTTCGCCCGATGGTGGTCGCCGCATGTTAAGTGCCGCGCCGCACGTGCTGTTCAGGACCGACGCGACGGCGGAAATTGGCGCCGGCCATTTGATGCGGTGCCTTGGGCTGGCGCAGTACCTGCGGGACAACGGCGTCGAGGTGAGTTTGGCGACTGTCGCGCCGGGACATCGATTCGTCGACCTTTGGCGCGACGAGGGCGCGATTGTTCACGATTTGACCGGCGTTGCACGTGGCAGTGAAGCGGATGCGAATTTAACGCTTGGCTTGTCCGAAAAAGGTCTGGTCGTCGTTGACGGCTATGATTTCGGCGCTCGCTTTGTCGAAGCGCTTCGTCGCGTTGTAAGTGCTGTCGCGGTGTTCGACGATTTGAACGATAGGCCGGTGGATGCCGACGTCGTGATTAATCAGAATGCCGGCGCCGAGACCAATTTCAAATATGACCTGACGAACGGCGTCGCTCTGCTCGGCTGTCAATATGTCATATTGCGCCGCACGATACGAACGGCTCAGCACCGAGGTCAGGGCGGCATTCTCGTGACGCTGGGCGGCGCCGACCGTGATAATCTTGGACTTGGCGTGTTGGAGCGTCTTGCGATCGCAAAGATCGATACGCCTGTCCACTTGATCTGCACTGCCGGCGACGAGGGATTGCGAAAGGCTCAGGAGTTTTGCGCCGCCAATCGGCGATTTTCGGTGTCCGGACCTGGTGAGATACTCGATTTCCTATGTCGGGCCGACGTTGCGCTTTGCGCGGGCGGAACGACTTCGCTCGAACTCGCTTTTCTTGGCGTTCCCGCGAGCATCGTCGTCCTTGCCGAGAACCAGCGGCCGGGGGCCATCGCTGTTGCAAGGGCAGGCGCCGCAATGATCGCCGATACAATAGAAGCTGCGGTCGCCAATATATCGATTCTCGCCGAGACTGCGGTCCACCGTCGGATGAGTGCTGCCGGTCGCTCGCTGGTTGATGGCAAAGGCGTCGAGCGCGTCGCTGCGGCGCTGCTGCCCGCTCACTTCTCCGAAACCGTCCATTGAGCCCATTCTATGACGTTATCGCCGACTATCGCCATTGAGCAGCGCAAGATCGGTGCGGGAAATCCTGCATTTATAATTGCTGAGATCGGCGTCAATCATAATGGCGATCCTGAAATCGCCCATAAGATGATCGATGCGATTGCCGATGCCGGCTGCGACTGCGTGAAGTTTCAAACCTTCAGCGCGGCGGAATTTTGCAACAATCCGGATGACGTTTACGAATATATTTCGCAAGGCAAGCTTGTCCGTGAGTCGATGCTGGAAATGTTTCAGCGGCTCGAGCTTAAGCGCGAGGAGTTCGTGAAGCTCTTCGCCCATGCGCGACAGCGCGGCCTTGCGGCGATGTCGACGCCGACCGATCGGGCCGCTGTCGATCTGCTGGTTGATATTGGCGTCGAGGCGTTCAAGGTTGGCTCGGACGATCTGGTTTATTCGCCGTTTCTGAAATACGTGGCCAGCAAGGGAAAGCCGGTCATTATTTCAACAGGCATGGCAGCTCTGGATGATGTCGAGCGCGCCGTTCACGCTTTGCAGGAAGCCGGCAACCGAGAGCTTGTCATTTTACATTGCGTGTCGCTTTACCCCACGCCGGAGAATGAGGTGAACCTTCGCCGCATCAAGACGCTGCAGCGAACGTTTCCGCAGGCCGCTATTGGATTTTCCGATCATAGCTGGGGTATTCGGGCCGCGCTTGGCGCGGTTGCTCTTGGCGCCAGCGTGATTGAAAAGCATTTCACGCTCGATAATGACATGCCCGGTCCGGATCATCGCTTTTCGGCTAATCCGGAACAGCTGAGGGACCTTGTGCGAGAAGTTCGGTTGCTCGAAAAGCAGCTCGGTCGGGATACATTCGAATTGTCGGACGAGGAGCAGAAGATGGCGGAGCTCTGCCATCGTTCCATCTATGCCGGGCGTGCTCTGCCAAAGGGGCAGATCTTGACTAATAACGATTTCGTTTACCGCCGTCCCGGAACGGGACTGATGCCTTATCACACCGATGCCCTTGTCGGACGACGTCTGAATACGGCGATCGCCGAGGGTGCGGCCCTGTCATACGATCTTTTGGAGCCCCTATAATGGCCGTTATATCGACGCAAAAGAAGGCCGAAGAAGCGGCGTTTTGGGACAAGATCGCCCACGAGCGCATTTACGCGGCATTCGACCAGGAAGAGTATAGCAGCTTTATCGATAGTACGCTCGGCGTAGACCTGACAGGGATGACCGTGCTCGATGTCGGATCGGCGGCGGGCGTCACTGCGGCGCTGTTTGCCGCGCGCGGCGCGACGGTTCATGGCATTGACATTTCGCCGGACCTGATCGCTCAGTCTAAAAAGCTGTGGCCCGAATATGCCGAACGTCTCAACTTCCGGGTCGGCGACGCCGAAAACCTTGATCTGCCCGATAACAGCATCGATGCATGCTTTTTTGGCGGCGTCTTGCATCATTTCCAGGAGCGCGAGCAGGTCTGCGCGGAGGCATTTCGTGTTCTTAAGCCGGGCGGCCGGCTGATTGCGGTCGAGCCCAACCGGCTTGATTTTCTCGAATTGATTGAATGGGCAGTGGCGGACCTGCGCGGCAAACTTAGTCCGAATGAATATCCGATCGACCCGCGCGAGATGAAACGAGAAATGATCGCCGCCGGGTTCAATCCGGTTCGGTTCTGGCCGGTCCGCCGTGATATTCCGGTGCTTGCCCAGATTCCCGGTGTAAAGCGTGCCTTCAATCGTCAGAAAGGCTTCTGGCTGAAACGCCCCTTGCTGAGCTTTATCAACGCATGGCGCGCGCCGGAAAAGCGCGGGACCTTCTTTGTCATCGATGGCCGCAAGCCCTGATGGCGACGGAGCAGCATTGGGCGGCCTTCTGGAACAAGAAGGCCGGCGAGACGACTGATTTCCAGGCGACCGGTCGCGGCCGCATGGATGTCGTCGGTTTTCTCTACACGGTTCGGGAATGCGCGCGCATCCTTGATCTGCAGCCAAGCGATAATGTGCTCGATATCGGCTGCGGCACTGGAATATTCGCGCTTGCTCTTTCTCCTTTCGTGCGGAGCATTGTTGCATACGACATTAGTTCGCAAGCGGTTCAGCGTGCGAAAAATAATTTGTCCGACGCCGACAACGTCGTGGTTGACGTTGGTTCGATAACCTCGCTGCCGTGTACGGCGGACCGATTCGATAAGGTGCTGGCCTATAGCGTTCTGCAATATCTTGGGTCCGAAGACGCCGTGCTTGCGGCCTTTACCGAAATCGCGCGTGCCCTTCGGCCCTCCGGTGTCGGTTTATTGGCGGGGAATCCCGATCCGCAGCGGCGGAAAATGGTTGAAGACGAGATTCTGAGTGGACCTGATGAGGCCGTCGCACAAAAATCGCTGGCAATTCTTGCAGATACACTCTGGCTGTCGCGCGAGAAGATGATCGAACTTGCCGAGCGGGCGGGCCTGCAGGCGCGGGTGGTCGCTATCAGTCCCAGGATACAGCAGCATACGTATATGTTCGACATCGTCGTTAAAAAGCAGGGAGCAATGCCGTGACACCCGACGAATTCCGCGCGCAGTTCCTTCAGATGATGCACAACAAGGAGAATCGCTTTCACCCGTTGGTCTGGATCAACGGAGAACCCGAGGTCGGCGAAAGAACTTATATCGGCGGGTTGAGCGAGCTGAATGCCAAGGGCGCTCGTGTGACAATCGGTGCTGACTGCGACATTGCTTCTTTCGTTGCGATTAATGTTGCTGATTCACATTTGCGTTGTATCGGTCTTGCTGAACAGAACGTCTGTCGCGATATCGTTATTGGCGACAATGTGTTCATCGGGTCGCATTCAGGCATCTTCGGCGGTAGTGAAGTCGGCCACCATTCCGTGATTGCTGCCGGAACAATGGTTCGCGGCGAAAAAATCCCACCTTATTCGCTGGTGATCGGAAATCCGGCGGTGGTGAAGCCGGGCTATTACAAGCCGACTGATAACAAGGCCAGTTGAGTTTGAGAATTCCGCATAACCGGCCTCAAGTGGCGCAAGCTGATAAGGACGCCGTCGCTGCCGTTCTTGCGTCCGGTTGGATCGCGGAGGGTGCGCGCGTGGCGGCACTCGAAGCCGCCTTTGTCGCGATGAATGGCGGTGGCCGTGCCTGCGCTGTTTCCTCCGGAACAGCAGCGCTGTTATTGGCTTTGCATGGACTCGGGGTTAAAGCCGGGATGACGGTCGCCGTGCCGAGCTATTCCTGCTCGGCGTTGTTGAATGCGGTCAATATGGCCGGGGCCCGACCGGTTCCGGTCGACGTGCGGCCGGACGACTTTACAGTCGACCCAGCGAGCGTAGAACGGTTGGCGCCGGATGCCGTGGCCGTGATTGCGGTGCATACGTTTGGTGCGACCGCGCAGGTTGCAGCGCTTAAGAGCAGCGGCAGATTGGTGATCGAGGATTGTTGCCAGTCGCTCGGCGGCCGGCAGGGACTCGTGGGCGACGCCTCGGTCTATTCATTCTATGCCACCAAGATCATTACCGGCGGTCAAGGCGGTCTGGTATGGAGCCAGGCAGCGGAGGTAGCCGAGGCGGCGCGTGATTATCGCGAATTTGATTGCCGTGAGACATACGTGCCCCGCTTTAACTTTCAGATGACGGACATTCAGGCGGCAATGATAGAAAGCCAATTTGTGCGTCTTGACGAAATTCGGAGTCGCCGGCGCACGATTCGCTCGCGCTACCTGGCGGTCATGAGGGCGCTCACCGGGGCGGGCTGGCGTCTGCAAGCCGGCCTCGATGAGGCGACCCATTTGCCGTACCGGTTTATCCTCGTGGCTCCCGATAGTAACGCGCGTGACGCCATGAAGGAGCGGCTGGAGCGTGACAACGTCGCCAGTATCGTTCCGATAGAGAGATATGAGCTCCTGCATCGCTATCTGAACGCCGACTCGAGGCATTATCCGGTCAGTGAAATGCTGGCCGACCGCGCCTTGTCGATTCCGCTCTATCCCGGTTTGTCCGATGACGAGGTTGATTCGGTTTGCGAAGTCTTGGGGCGCGCGGCTTGATCCTGACGGCGCACCAACCGGTTTACCTTCCCTGGCTCGGTCTGTTTCACAAGATCGCGCTAGCGGATCAATTCATCAGCTTCGATCAAGTGCAATATGTCCCAAAGGACTGGATCAACCGTAACAAGGTGCTAGGCAGCAACGGGCCGACATGGCTGACGGTGCCTTGCATCAAGGTCGGACGTTTCGAGAGCACGATCAGCCAGACGAAAATCGACAGTACGTCGAATTGGGCCACCAAGCACTGGAAGACCCTGCGGCTTTGTTACGGCAAGGCGCCATTTTTCAAACGTTATGCCGATTTTTTCGAGGATACCTACGGTCGACAGTGGGAACTGCTGTCTGATTTGAATATGCATATGTTGAAGTGGTTCCTGGCCGAGCTCAGCATCAAGGTGCCGGTGAAATCGGCCGGCGAATATCGGTTTGTCGGCGAAAAGAGCGCGCTAGTGCTCGATATGTGTAAGCAGCTTGGCGCCGAATTGTACATATTTGGGGCGCTGGGCCGCGATTATGCGGATCAAGCGGCTTTCGCCGATGCTGGTATCAAAATCATGTTCCAGGACTACATTCACCCGACCTATGCGCAAACCCAGCGTGGGTTCGTCTCTCATCTCGCAATCGTGGATCTGCTTTTTAATTGTGGACCGAGCAGCTTCGATATCCTGATGACCGGAAACATTAATCCAGAGAGTCTTCGCCGTGGCTGATACCGTTCTGATCGTTGCTGCCCATCCGGATGACGAAGTGCTTGGCGTTGGCGGAACCGCCGCGCGCCATGTGCTTTCGGGGGATGCGGTTCATTCTCTTATTGTCGCGGAAGGCGTCACTTCCCGTTCGTTGCATCGCGATGCCGTTCAGGCGAAGCCGTCGCTGGCCCAGCTCGGATCTGAAGCCGCTCGCGCCGCGGCTGAATTGCGATTGCCTCCACCGCGTCAGCTTGGATTGCCAGATAATCGGCTCGATAGTCTGGACCTCCTCGACATTATCAAGCCGATAGAAGCGATCATTGCTGAGGTGCGGCCGCAGGTGATTTATACGCACCATGCCGGGGACCTGAACATCGATCATGAATGTGTTCACCGCGCGGTGCTGACGGCGGCGCGGCGGCTGCCGGGAAGCACCGTGCGGGCCATTTATACCTTCGAGACGGTATCCAGCACCGAATGGGGCTCGCTCGAGCTCAGCAGCGGGTTCCGCCCCGCCCGCTTCGTCGACATCGGCACGACGCTCACCGCCAAACTCAGGGCGCTCGAGCAGTATGAAATGGAAATGCGACCGTTCCCACACGCGCGATCCGTTACCGCGGTTGAGGCGCTCGCCCGGGTGCGTGGTGCGCAGTCCGGCATGGAAGCCGCCGAGGCGTTCGGCGTGATGTACGAGTTGTGGAAATAGCCGCCCGGCCGGGACGCTCTCGTGAATAACGCGATCATCATTCAGGCCCGGATGAGCTCGACCAGGCTCCCGGGGAAAGTCCTGCTCCCGCTCGGCGACACCACGGTTCTCGGCCAGGTCCTGCGTCGCGCGAAGGCCATTCCGGGCATCACGCATGTCTGCGTTGCGGTCCCCGACACGGCGGTCGATGAGCCGGTGGCGGCGGAAGCCGCCGCCTGCGGCGCGCTGGTCTATCGCGGTCCCGAGGCCGATGTGTTGCGGCGCTACCACGACGCGGCCGCCTGGTTGAAGGCCGACACTGTCATGCGAATCACTTCGGACTGTCCGATCTTCAGTCCGGCACTCAGCGGCGCGGTGCTTCAGCTTTTGATCGATAGCGGCGCCGACTACAGCAGCAATAACATGCCGGCGTCATGGCCACACGGAACCGAAACCGAAGTCTTCACAATGAGCTTGTTGGCCGCGTGCCAGCGTCAAGCTGAAACGCCATTTGAGCGTGAACATGTCACGGTGCTGATGCGTTATCGCGATGACGTCAAGCGGATTAATCTGCTTGGAGCGCATCCTGAGCAGCGAACGCTTCGCTGGACGGTTGACCACCCGCTCGACTACGAGTTCATGACCCGTCTGTTTGCCATCACCGGTCCGCAGGGCCCTCGCGACATGGACCATACCTTGGCGATCCTCGCCGAACGGCCGGAACTGTCGCAGATAAATGCTCATTTCGGCCATTACGACGCTGAAGAGCCGGAAGTGGTCAGCAAAATGATCGATAGCTGGTCTCCACTCCGCTTCCGCGATGCGTCAAGCCAACAACAAGAAGCGATTGAAAACTAAAATGAGTGACTGGGTACGTTTCCGTAACACCTATCTCCAGATGCATTGGCTGTTTCCGCTGGTGGTGAAGGATCATCATTTTGACGCGGTGCTCGAAGGTCGTCCGCGGACGTTTGCCGGGACGGTCCAGCGCGCCTTCGAAAAAGCCTTATGGTTCTGGCCGCGTGTGATCGATGCCAGGATTTGGGCACATGGTGCAGCTGGCAAATTGCAGACGCCGCACAACTATACCGATATCGATGCCGACGCCAAACTTCTACTCGATTGGGTCGAGCGCGTCAGTCCGGACCGGAACGCGCGCATTCTGGATGTCGGCTGCAATTGCGGTCGACACATGATCGAGCTGTGGGACCGGGGTTATCGCAACCTGGTCGGCGTCGATGCGATGAAGTCTGCCATTGCGCTCTTCAAGGAAAGGGCGCCGGCGGTCTTCAACGCGACCGAGGTGCATAATGATCTGTTTCAACGTTTCCTGATGCGGCAGCCGGACAAGTCGTTCGACGTTCTTTATTCTCACGGCGCGACCATCGAGCTTGTGCATCCGTCTTTCGACATCGCGGCTCATATGTGTCGTATCGCTCGCGAGCACATTTGCTTGTTGCTGAGTCCGGACAACATTTTCCGTCGTGAATGGCTCAAGCAGTTCACCTCGCACGGTTTCACGATTGCCTACAGCGAGCAGCCAATTGCGCCGGATAGCGACTTGAGCCTGATCATTCTCCAGCGGTCGGCCCCGGAATGAACGCCCGGATCAATCTAGGCGACCGGTATCGTGCGTTCGCCCGATTCTGTTTCGGCATCGTCGGGACGATGCCGGTGCTGTTTGTCGGTTTCGTCATTCTGGCTATTGCCGTGGCGTTAACCGAAGGCCTGGGAATTGGCCTTCTGGCTCCGCTATTGAACGGCTCCGCCGGGCGTGTCCCGTTCGTTGATGATCTGCTGACGATGTTGCTGCCGGCTGAACCGCAGGCCCGGATGATTGGTCTGGTCACGCTGCTGGCCGGGGTCATCCTGGCGCGTGGACTGCTTCAGGTGACGTCGTCCTATGTCGCGATTCTCCTGCCGCTGAGGGTACAGGCTCGCATAAGCGAAGCGAGCTATGAATCGATGCTGAACGTCGGGCTTGATTTCTTTACCCGTGCCGATGGCGGCATCCTGAGAACGCTGGTTCAGGAATACCCTCAGCGCGTGGCGTCGTCGATCAAGGCGATGACCGATATTATCGCCGGTCTCTTGCTCGGTGCGATTTATATCGTGATCATGGTGTCTTTGTCGTGGCAAATGACGCTGGTTGCCCTCGGACTGGTTGGCGTGTCCGGCTTTCTCTCGAAGCGAATCCTGATGGTTCCGCTTCACAACACCGGCGTTATTCTTTCCGAAAGTCAGGAGCGCTGGAATACGCTCATTCATGAGACGTCACTCGGCCTGAAGCTTATTCGATTGCTTGGCGCCGAGTCCTTGATGCGCGCGTCGCTACATAAGATCCTGAAGCGATATTTTCGTTATGACGCGCTCCGCCAACTTATTGGCGAGGCGCAATCTCCGCTTATTACAACGGTGAGCGGCTTGTTCGTTTGCGGCATGTTTCTTTATGGCATGATCGCGGACTCGGGCATGAGCACGGTGCAGCTTCTGGTATTGGTCCTGTGTCTCTATCGTCTGTCCACACCGGTGAGCCGCGTATTCACCAATCTTGTCATCATCGATACCAATCTTGACGCTTTGAAGCGTCAGGAAGCGGTGGCGGCGTCCACGAAGCCGGTGCCGCAGGATGGCGGCCGCCCGTTCTCCGTCCTCCATGACAAGATCGAGTTTCGCGGGGTGACCTTCACGTATCCCGGTGCGAGCCGTCCGGCCTTGAGCGATTTCAATCTGACTGCCCGTCGCGGCGAAATGATTGCGCTGGTTGGGCCGTCCGGCGCCGGAAAGACGTCGGTTGTCAATCTGCTCGGCCGACTTTACGACCCGCAACAGGGTCGCATCGAGCTGGACGGCCACGACCTGCGCGATTATCGTATTGGCGATTGGCGTCGACACATTGCTTTGGTGACTCAGGACATTACGCTGTTCAATATGACGGTCGCCGAAAACCTGATGTTCGGCCTATCCGACATTACAAGGGAGCAGTTGGAAACGGCCGCGCGCCGGGCTGCGGCGCTGGAGTTCATCGAGGATCTGCCGGATGGCTGGGACACGTCGATCGGCGATCGCGGTGTCCGGCTGTCGGGTGGGCAACAGCAGCGTCTGTCGATCGCTCGCGCGATGTTGCGGACGCCGGAAGTCCTGATTCTCGACGAGGCCACCAGTCAACTCGATACCGTCACCGAATTGACGATCCAGAAGATCATCGAATCCTGTCGCGAACAGCAATGCGTCATTGTCGTTGCGCATCGGCTTTCGACCATTCGGCGCGCCGACAAGATTGTTGTCATGAGTGACGGTCAGGCCATTGAAACCGGGACGCATCGCGAGCTTTTCGATAACAATAGTCGCTATCGTAGAATGCTCGATGCGCAGCAGATCGATATCATCGCCGACGCATCCTGATCCTGGTTGATTTATTGGCGTGGGACGCCACGCCTGTTATGACCTTCGCGAAGCGGCGCAGGGTTGATGTCACCCCGCCGCTGCAAATCGCAAGCCTTCGCGTTATCTCAATGGCCCGTTATGTCATCTTTACGGAAAGCCTTTTTACAAAACGTGATTGGGACCGCTTTGGTTGCGCCGATTTTGTCGCTGCCGGCTATGATGTGGTTTGCATCGAAATCGGCCATTTGTTTGGTAGCAAGAGCGGAACGCTGGGTCGTGGAGATTTCACATCCATTCCGGAAGCTGTCGTGCCGGCTGACCTCGCGGCGCTCGATGCCTTCCTGCGCTTGATCGCCGATGCGGATCTTGTCTTCATGCAGGTCTCGCTATCCCAGCGTACCCGCGGCTTCTTCCGGATGCTGAAGGTTCGTAATGTTCAATATTGCGTTGCAACAATGGGGCCGATTCCGACCTCGAGGATGCGAAGCTTCAAGTCGGCGCTATCGCTGTCGAATTATCTGAAACTGCGGACCGAGGATTTTAGGAGCATATTTTATTGGCTCGGCAAACTGGGCCGGCAAATTCTATCCGAAGGTACGGATTACTTTCGTTTACAGCCACCTAAAGTCTGGCTCACGTCCGGCACACGTTCGCTGTCGCACTATCTACACTGGCCGCAGTTATGGCGGGCGCGGCCGGTTCCCGTCGCAAGCTATGACTACAAAATTGCCCGTTCTTGCCAGCGCCAAGGAAGTCCTGCGGGCCGGACCGCGGTATTTCTCGACGAGGCCTATGCCGATCATCCCGATTACGACATTCTCGATCAGAAATCTCCCGTCGATGGCAATCGATACTGGACGTCGCTCGAGAAATTGTTCCAGGCTGTCGAGAAGGAGACGGGCCTGACGGTTATAATCGCGCCTCATCCGAAATCGAGCGGGGTGCCCGCTCAGATAGAGCCGCGCCGTTGGATAAAAGACCATTCGTCGGCTGAACTTGTTCGCGACAGCGAATTGGCTCTGTGCCATTCGAGCACGGCGGTGTCATTTGCGGTCTATTTCCGAAAGCCGGTGATTTTTCTCACGACCGACCAGATCGAAGGCTCGATACCGGGTGCGTTGGTCGTGAGAATGTCGAGCTATTTCGGCGCCCGCCGGGTTAATGCCGACAGGTTCGTTTCCTCGGAGCTTCGGATTCCCGAGGTCGATGAGGGTGTCTACGCACGGTATCAAAATTCGTACCTCAAGCCGCGGGATGCGACCGATGCATCGCCGTGGGAGGTAATGCGCAAAGAAATGAAGAAGTGACATGAATAAAGAATTGTTGACGGTGCTCGATTCGATCGCGCGCGAGGCCGATAGCGGTCAATTTGAAAGGCGCGATTTCAAAGGCGTCCTGACCGGGTTCAGCGGTGAAAAATTGATGCACTGTCTGCAAGCGCTGACCCGCGCGCTTTGCGGTAAGGACGCCGTGTATGTCGAAATCGGTGTGTTTCAAGGCCTGACACTGTTGTCGAACGCGGTCGCCAACCCAGGGGTAGATTGTTTCGGAATCGATAATTTTTCGTTGTTCAACGAGGGCAAGGGAAATTTCGCCCTGGTTCAGGAACGGATGAAGAAGCTCGGCGTCACCAACGCCACGATCATCAACGCCGATTACGAAGACGCCTTGCATCACCTCGCGAGCCATATTGGCCCTCGCAAAGTCGGGGTATTCTTCGTCGACGGTCCGCATGATTACCGCAGCCAATTGTTGCCGTTATTGCTGGCCAAACCGTTCCTTGCCGAGAACTGCGCGATCGTGGTCGATGATTCGAATTATGCCCATGTCCGGCAGGCAAATGGGGACTTCCTGCGATCGGAGCCGGAATTCGCGCTGCTGTTCGAAGCCTATACCCGCGCTCATATCGCCAACCTGCCCGCTACCGAGAAAGCGGAGGTTGCCGCCGGCTGGTGGAATGGCGCGCATGTAATGGTTCGCGATCCTTCAGGCCTGATTCCCCGTGCCTATCCGGCCGAAGATGCCAAGCATCTTTATGTCGAGTCGCATGAAACGTTCCGGCATGAGTTCGCGGAACTGGCCTTTCCGGCTTTGAAGGCGGCGCAGACGATGCTGGATGGTACGCCCGAACAGGCTAACGAAGCGATGGCGAGGCTTAAAACCATGCTGATCGAAGCGCGTCGCGATCATCCCGACCGGTTCAAGAACCAGAACACTTACAGCGAACGGCTGCCCCAATTTAAGCTTCACGCCTGATCCGTAGCCGGTAGAAAGAAAAATGTCGCTGAGGGTTGGTATTGCCGGATATGGCGTCGTGGGAAAGCGGCGCCGGCATTTCATCGACTTGCATCCGGAACTGAAAACAGTGGCGGTGTGCGATCGAACGTTCGCCGGAGACGGTGTTCTCGACGACGGCGTGCGGCATTTCCGCGATTATCGGGACCTGCTCAGGCAGGACATCGATTTGTTGTTCGTTTGCCTGACCAACGACATCGCGGCCGAGGTGACGGTTGCCGGTCTTGAAACGAATCGGCATGTTTTCTGCGAGAAGCCGCCGGGCCGCAATCTGTCTGATATCGCCAGCGTGATCGCTTGCGAACGCAGGAATCCGCATCTCAAGCTGAAATACGGCTTTAATCATCGGTATCACGATTCTGTCCGCGATGCCGAGCTGATCATCAAGTCGGGCGAATTGGGCCGTGTCTTGAATTTGCGTGGCGTTTACGGCAAGAGCAAATTCATCAATTTTGGCGATCAAAATGCCTGGCGGGTGCATCGTGACAAGGCCGGCGGCGGCATACTGCTCGATCAGGGCATCCACATGGCCGACCTGATGCGGCTGTTCGCCGGAGAGTTCGTCGACGTTCACAGCTTCGTCAGCAATGACTACTGGAAATATGACGTCGAAGATAATGCTTACGCGCTGATGCGGACCAGGGATCGCGTTGTCGCGATGCTGCACTCAAGTGCGACTCAGTGGCGGCATTATTTTAATCTCGAGATCACCTTGGCCAAGGGCTCCCTGTTATTGTCCGGTATTCTGTCGGGCTCCAAGAGCTACGGCGCCGAGACACTGACGGTTGTGCGCGCTTCCGATGACGATTCGGGCGATCCGAAGGAAACGACGACGCGCTACAATCAGGATCCGTCGTGGCAATCCGAAATCGCGGATTTTGCCAGCGCCGTGATCGATGATCGGCCGGTGTCGGTCGGGTCGTCGGTGGATGCTTATCGGACGATGGAGCTGGTTTATCGGATTTATTGCGCCGATCCGGAATGGCAGGCGCGCTGGCAATTATCCGGCGACCTGGCCGCCGATCCGGCACTGGCGGATATTGTTGGCCCGCTGTCGGTCGCCGCGGGTGGGCAATAGCGGCGATGGCGGCCTCGGCGCGACGATCCCTGGTTTGGCGGATCTTGTCGATTCTCGTTTGTCCGTTATCGGCGAACCGCCGCGCGTTGCTGAATTTGTTGTTCTGCCGGTACTGGCCGCAAATCTGGGGCACGCCGCTCTACTGGCTGCAAAGCTGGTGGCTGGGTATCGAACAGGCGGCGATGCCGCAGGTCTATGGGTTGCCGGAAATCAAACGCGCGCCGGGTGCGCGGATTGTTTTGGGCCGGCGGGTGCAGTTGAATTCGTCATCGGTGCGCACGGTTGCTGCCACGCTTTCCGGGCCGGTGCGCCTTGCCGCCCTGTCGGCATCGGCTTCCATCCTTGTGGAAGAAGGTGTTGGCCTCAACGGGACATCGATCACGGCGCGTTCGAAAGCGATCAGAATTGGCGCGGGTACGCTCGTCGGACCGAATGTCGTGATCGTCGACGCTGATTTTCATGCTATCTGGCCGCCGGATGCCCGCGCCGTCTCGCCGGCGATCGAGTCGGATGCCGACGTCACCATCGGACGAAATGTCTGGATCGGTATGGGCAGTATGATCCTCAAGGGTGTCACCATCGGCGACGGCGCGGTGATCGCGGCCGGTAGCGTGGTGACTCGCGATGTCGCGGCCAATTCGTTGGCTGGCGGGTTGCCCGCGCGCTTTATTCGCTCGCTTCCATAAAATCGGGACACAAGTTCCGGCATGAGGACGACCCAAGGGTAACCGATGGCAAAAAGTCTGAAACAGAAATTGCGGGAGCGGCAGCTCACCGTCGGCAGCTGGCTGAGTCTGTCCGGGTTGGACAGCTGTGAAATCATGGCCAAGGCCGGCTTTGAATGGCTGGTCATCGACATGGAACATACGGCCATCAGCTCGGGCCGGATGGTCGACCTGATCCGTATTATCGATCTGTGTGGCATTACACCGTTGGTGCGGGTCGGCGCCAACGATCCACTGCTGATCAAACACGCGATGGATGCCGGCGCGCAGGGCATCATCGTGCCGATGATCCGGACGGCGGAGGAAATGGCCGCCGCGGTATCGTCGGCTTATTACCCGCCGACCGGCACCCGTGGGGTTGGACTGTTTCGTGCCCAGGACTATGGCCGGTCCTTCCCCGAATATCGCGAACGCGCCGGCCGAGAAACCGTTGTGATTGCTCAAATCGAGCACAAGGATGCGGTCGAGAATCTTGACGCGATCCTCGCGGTCGATGGGGTCGATGGCTTTCTGATCGGCCCTTACGACCTGTCCGGTTCGCTCGGCAAACCAGGTGACTTTGAAAGCGCCGCCTTCAAGGCCTGCATGGCCAAAGTCACCGACGCTCTGAAAAACGCGCCGGTGCCCGGCGGCGTGCACTTGGTGCATCCGCAGCGCGATCAATTGAAGAAGTTGGCCGATGAAGGCTACAAATTCCTCGTTTATGGCGTCGATCAAATCTTTCTCGTAAACGCCATTGTCGGCGAAGCGGCATTTGCCCACGAACTTGTCGAGACATCGAAATGAAGGCGATTTGTGTCATTCCGGCGCGCATGGCATCGAGCCGGTTCCCGGGTAAGCCGCTCAAGCCGCTTGTCGGTATGTCTTTGATTCAGCATGTCTATTTACGCTGTCGTTTGTACGATGGATTCGACCGGGTGGTGGTCGCGACCTGCGATGACGCGATCGCCGACAATATCCGGTCGGTCGGCGGCGAGGCCGTCATGACCGCCGATAGCCACGAGCGGGCGACCGATCGCGTCGAGGAGGCCGTCGGACATCTCGCCCTTGGCTTGAGCGACGATGACCTCGTGCTGATGGTGCAGGGTGACGAAATCCTTGTAACGCCCGATATGCTGTCGCGTATCGTGGCCGCGTTTCAGGCAACCCGCCCGGCCGTCGTCAATCTCGTCAGCCGGCTTTATAGCGAGGCCGATCACAATGACCCGAATTGCGTGAAGGTCGTGATGGCGCCCGATCAGCGCATTCTCTACTTCTCGCGTTCCGCGATCCCGTCGCGGTCGCGAGCGCCGGATGCGCCGATCTATCAACAGACCGGCGTTATCGCCTTTCGCGCCGACTTCTTGCGCAAGTTCAGCCAGCTTCCTCAGACCCCGCTGGAGAAAATCGAGTCCTGTGACATGCTGCGGGTCGTCGAGCATGGCCTGCCCATCAGCGCCGTGCTGAGCGATCTGGAGACCATCGGCGTCGACACGGAAGCCGACTGGCGTCGCGCCGAAGCTGTTCTTGCAAATGACCCGCTGCTCCCGGCCTATCGCCGGAATTAATAAAACGCTGAAGCGCGCATTGCCTTTAAATTCTTCGCCACGGATGCTCGTCAAACGAGGGCATTTTAAATGACCGATTTAAAGCAGAGACTCGAAAAATATATCGCCTCCGCCGCCTTCTCCGAGATTCCGGATTACAGCTTGTCGGAATATTGGAGCCATTATCATAGCGGTATGACGATCAATATCGGCGTGGCCGGCGTCAAGGTCGCAGGCGGCAGCGGCCTTTACGAGCCTCGCGCGTCGCGCAAGTGGTTTCAAAAAATCGCCAGCCTCGTTTCCGATCCGCGCGGCTATGGCCGAATCGTCGGCCAGCAGCTTATCCGGCGCGGTTTGCGTAAGTTCGACATGCTGGATGAGCTGGTGACCATGCCGGGCGATGCCGCGTTTGATGCGGTTCATCGCCATTCGCCCGTAGCGGATATCGATATCAGCCCCCATCGGCTGAACTTTATCGAGATCGCCAAAGTCGATTCGAGCTTTCCCACCAGTGCAGCGGTGAAGGCGGATTTCGCGAAAAGCGGCCTGACGGCGGAGCCCACCGGTCATATCTTCCTGACGTATTATTACTACAATATTTTGAATAGCCGTGGTGTTTTCGATGACAGTTTTGCCTTCCTCGAAATTGGCGCGGGGAACGGTAACCTGGCGCGGCTCCTGCTGAAGCGCAGGAAGCGGACGTCCTATATCGTCGATCTGCCGAAGACGCTGATCGGATCGATCGAGTTCCTGACACGAACGGCGCCGGGCCTTAAGGTCGTTCTGCCGAACGAAGTCGCTGCCGGCTTTGTCGATGCCGATCTTGTATTTCTGACACCCGCGCAGATTTCGTTGATCCCCGACCGATCGGTTTCGCTGGTTGCCAATGTTGCGTCGTTTCAGGAAATGACGCCGACGCAAGTCGCCGAGTATTTCGCCCTGGCCGATCGGGTGGCCGCGTCAGACGGGTATTTCTTTTCGGTCAATCGTGTCGAGAAGATTCCAGGCGGGCCGTCGATCACCCGCGACGGTTCGGACGAGCGTGTCATGCGGGCCGCCGAATTCCCATGGCGCCCGGGCTGGCGTCAGTCGGTCAGGGAGATATGCCGCCTCAACCGTCTGATGATACGAGATAACTGCGAGCTTCGTTTGTGCCGGGTGTCGTGATTTGAACGCGCTGTCCGACGATCAGCTGCGATCCTATTTGAAGATCGCCGAGTCTGCTGCATTGCGGGCCGCCGACAAGATCAAGGGCCGTGACGCCGAACTGCTGACGGCCGATTCAATCGGACGACGCGATATCAAGTTGGCGGCTGATCGCGCGGCGGAAGCCGCTATTCTCGACTATCTTGCCGTAGAAACCGGCATACCGGTTTTGTCGGAAGAGGCCGGGGAAGTCGGCGGTGCGTCAGGCAATGGTTTGCGTTGGGTGGTCGATCCACTCGACGGCACCGCTAATTATAGCCGTGGCATACCGTTTTTTTGCGTTTCCATCGCCTTGGAGCATGACGGCGAACCCGTTCTCGGCGTGATCCATGATGTAACGCGCGGCGAAACATTCACCGGCGGGGTCGGTCTGGGGGCGTGGCTGGATGGCGTTTCCATTACCGTGGCCCGGAATGCCGATCCGGCGCGGGCCGTGTTCGCTACCGGCTTGCCGGCGCGCCGTGATTTTTCCGCCGACTCACTCGGTGAATTCGGGCGCTCGCTTGCGCGATGGCAAAAGGTCCGGTTGCTCGGCAGCGCGGCATTGTCGCTAGCTTATGTCGCGGCGGGACGTTGCGATGCTTATGCCGAGCAGTCGATCATGCCTTGGGACGTGGCGGCCGGCATTGCGCTCGTTCGCGCGGCCGGCGGCGCGGCCCGTGTCGTCAAACTTGACGCGGGCGGTCTCGACGTGATCGCCGGAAACGCAGCGCTGTTAGAAGCAGCATTTTGAACCTGTCATGAACAGCCCAATCGTTCGCGTCGCCGTCGCCTCCCGCTCGTTCTCGCGACATCCGCAATTGCGCAAGGCGCTGTCTGACCGCTATCCGAACGTGACGTTTAACGATGCCGGCGCATCGCTGGCCGGTGATCAGCTGATCGAGTTTCTGCGCGGTCACGACAGGGCGATTACCGCGCTTGAGAAGCTCGACGACGCTCTGTTTTCAGCCGTCCCGGAACTGAGAGTGATTGGCAAATACGGCGTCGGGCTTGATATGATTGATCTTGAGGCGATGCGGCGTCACGGCGTGAAACTCGGCTGGACCGGCGGGGTCAATCGCCGCGCCGTCTCGGAACTTGTCGTTGCCTTCGCGATCGCGCTCTTGCGCCATGTGCCCGAGGGCGATGCGCTGGTGCGGGGCGGAGGCTGGCAGCAGCTAAAAGGTCGACAACTATCGGGCCGGACCGTCGGCATTATTGGACTAGGTCACGTCGGCAAGGACCTGGTGCAATTACTCAAGCCATTCGGCTGCCGGATCCTCGCAAACGATATCCTTCAATTCCCGAATTTCTGCCGCTTGCATGGGGTAACCCAGGTCGCCCTGGATGAGCTGTTGCGCGAAAGCGATATCGTAACCTTGCACGTACCGCTTGACGGCTCGACGCGCGGTTTGCTGACGAATGCCAGACTGGACTTGATGCGGCGTGACGCCGTGCTTATTAACGCGGCGCGCGGCGGCCTGGTCGACGAAGTCGCCTTGCGGGAGAAATTGCGCGACGGTCATCTGGCCGCGGCGGCCTTTGACGTATTTGCCGACGAGCCGCCAAGCGATCGTGAGCTTTTGACTCTGCCGAATATGCTGTCGACGCCCCATATCGGCGGCAGCTCGGAAGAGGCTATTTTGGCGATGGGGCTGGCCGCGATCGACGGCCTCGATAAGGCCGGCGATCCGATCGAGGTTGCGACGGGCCGGTTTCAGCCAGCGGCTTCGGCGTGAACGATTCGCATCAGATAGGTGCCGACCAGGTGATCGAGGAACATGTGCATGTCCTCGACGGGGCCGTATTCGCCCTTCGCGGTCTGGATATGAACGGCGAGATCGGCGATCTGACGCATCTTGCCACCGTCAAACCCGGTCAAGACCACGGTTTTGTTGCCGCGCGATTTTGCCAGCTCGATGGCTTTGACAACGTTCGGCGAGTTTCCGGAGGCCGAAATGGCGACCACGATGTCGCCTGGCTCCATCAAAATTTCGAGTTGCTTGGTGAACAGCTCGTCATAGCCGAAATCGTTGGCGATGGCGGTCATCACCGCGTTGTTGTCGGTCAGGCTGATCGCCTTGAACGGCTTGTGCGGGGTGCGCGTGCCAATGGCAATGTCGTTGGCGAAATGCGAGGCGGTGGCGGCGCTGCCGCCGTTGCCGCAAAAGAATATCCGGGCGCCGCGGCTGCGCGCGTCGATCAGCGTCTCGATGAAACGGCCGACCGCGTCGATATCGAGTGCCTGCAGTAGCGATTGCAAATGGTCGCTATAGGCGCGTGCATAGTCCGTCGGGTTCTGGGAGCGCGCGAAAATCTGGTCGAGTTGGTTCATGGGTCTATCACGCTTGAGTGCCGCCGCTTGCGGAAGTTGAGCCTTGGGTCAATTCGAAACTAGCACATTGATGCGCTGGCGAACGAACGGCAACCGTCGGATTTCTCGGATTATTTTGACATCGTGATGCATACGAGCCGCGTTTCTGTCGCGTCGTACACCGCCGCCCTAGCCAAAGCAAATCGATTCGCAGCCGGCCCGGGCCAGCCCTGGACCGTCTGGTACCTGGGAAACGACTACGCGCGTTTGCTGCGGCTGAAGTCCGAATTGCCGCCGTCGGCGGTATTCGCCCCGGTTTCGCAGGCGGTCAATGATAGCGCGCGGGGTCTGCTGTCGCTGATGCTGGACCTGGACGGCTTTCTCGCCGGGTCGTTGCCTGATCGCGCGGCGTGGGACGCCAGCGATATCGCGGACAGGTCGCGTTATAATAGTCCGTTCTTTCTGGAACTGGCCCGGGTCGTTGCGGTGCTGCGTGGCGTTGGGTCCGGCGGCCGGCATGTTGTGATCGTCGATGACGATTCTTTTGCGATGACGGTGTTCGACGCGATGATCGCCAATAAGATCGCCACGACCTGGCACAGGCCCTTTCCCGGATGGTTCCGGTTGCGCCATGAAACGCGGAATCTCATTAGTTTGATGCGCCGGCTTCTGGGCGACGGCCGCGCTGGTCTGCGGCGCTTGTCCTCGCTGCGCGGGTTGCGCGCGGCACGACCATTGACGCCTGCCGATGTCGGTGGCGTCGATGTCTGGATCGCGGTGTGGGCGACCGACAAGACCTTCGCGGCTGGCGCGCCGCTGCAATCCGAGGATCGGGTTGGCCGATTGCCCGCGATCCTGCGTACCGCCGGAATAAAGGTGGGCTATCTCGTTTTCCCGTTGTGGCCGGAACGTTACGATGAAATCGCAAGCGCCGCCTTGCGTTGTTCGGAACCCGTGTTGCTGGCCGAGGACGCGCTTTCTCGCATCGACATCGTGGCGACCGATTTCGTGGTCCGCCGACATTTGCCCGGCGTGAAGCATCGGCTTTCATGGGAAGGCCTCGATCTTTCGCCGGTCTTGAAGCGGGCGTTGAAGCAGGAGCGCATATCCGGTCGCCCGATGAAGGCGCGGTTGTTGAGCCAATTGCCGCGGTTAATGGCGCGCCTGGGCGCGTCGCCGAAAGCCGTCGTAACGACGTATGAGAACCATAGCTGGGAAAAGGTGCTGACGGCTTCGGTGCACCGTCATATGCCGTCGAGTCATGTGATCGGCTATAACCATGCGTCGTTTTCGTCTTTCTATATCAGCCTTAATCCCAGCCCCGGCGATATCGCGGCGAATGTGATTCCGGATTGTGTTCTAACGCTGGGACAGACCGCGGCGAGCGATTTGGCTGCTCGTGGCTTTCCGCGCGACCGGCTCAAGGTGGCGGGGGGCTTGCGCTACGAGGCTTTCTTCGAACGCGCGCGCCAGCTCCCGCCGCCGCCGGCTTCGGGTGTCCGCAACGTGCTCTGCTGCGTTGGGGTCGATCTCGATGAAGGCGTTGAACTGGTACATAAAGGCGCCGAAGCCGCCGCTGGTAGCGATGCGCTGGCACTCAAAGTCAATTTTCATCCGATGTCCGGCCCGCAATTTCGCGATACGCTGAAGGCGATGTTACGTTCGCGCAACGCTGCCGGTTTCGAGCGAATCCAGTTTGACGATCGCCCGGTGCGTGACCTGCTCGTGGATTGCCATGCGGTTTTGTATATCGACAGCAACGCGGCTCTCGAAGCCGCGGCTGCCGGACGGCAGATTATCTATGTCGTGCGCGAAACCGGTCTCGATTACGACAAGATGCCGCCCGGGCTGTCGCAGCATTGCCGAACATCGGAGGAGATCAGGCAGGCGCTGCTCGATCCGCCGCGGCGCGACTCGGCTCAACTAAATGACATCATGCGGCGTTGTATTGGAGACGTCGATGTCGATGTCATACGCGATACATTTCAGAGACAGGATAAGGCTGCGTGACCCCACGTGTCAGTGTGATCATGACGGTGCGTAACGGCGCTCGCTATTTGCCGGAGACGCTCGACGCCCTGTCGCGGCAGACCTTTGCCGACTATGAGTTGGTCGTGAACGATAACGGATCGACTGACGGTACTTTGGCGATCCTGGCCGATTATGCCAGTCGTGACAGTCGCATCCGTGTGCTGCCGCCATCGTCGCGGCGCGATCCCACGTTCACGCAAGGTATCCAGCGGGCATTTGAAGCGGCGACGGCGCCGCTGGTCGCTGTCAACGATTCCGACGACGTTCCGGAACCGACGCGGCTTGAAAAGCTGGTCGTTCGGCTCGATGCCGACCCGCGTGTCGCCATTGCGACGAGCTGGTTCGACAATATCGATGAAGCGGGGTGTCACCTGGCCTCGCATCGCCTGCCGATGGCGCTCGCCGACGCTTATCAGACTGGCAACCCGGTTGCGCATTCCAGTATCATGTATCGGCGGGTGCTCGCCGTTTCGGTCGGTGGCTATCGCGAGAAGTTCACCTTCGCATCCGATTTTGCCTTGCAGGTGGCGATGATGTCGGCCGGCGGTGGCGTTGCGATCGTGCCGGAGCCATTGATCAAGATCAGACTGCACGCCCAGCAGGCATCGCTGATGCCCGGCAAGCGGCCGCAGTACTATTGGGAGCCGCTCGATATTCTGCGCGCCGCCAGCCGTCTGCCGGGTGTCTCATGGCGGGCGCGGCTTCGCGGCATGGTCGCGCGGCAGAAGCTCGCGTTGCGCTACGGCTGGGCGCTCTGGTGCGAAGGCCGCCGCACGGCGGGCGTCGCTGGCGTTATCTATTGGCTATTTGTATCGCTAACGTCGCTTTGGGCGGGTCCAGCGGCGTATCGTTCAGGAGGAATGGCGTGAAGGTTGTCATTTTGTGCGGCGGGCAAGGCACTCGAATCCGCGGTGTTGCCGATGATTTGCCAAAGCCGATGATCCCGGTCGGTGGCTATCCGATTCTGTGGCATATCATGAGCGGATACGCGGCGGCGGGCTTCAAGGATTTCGTGCTGTGCCTCGGCTACAAAAGCCACGTTATCAAGGATTTCTTCCTGAATTATAACACTCGTGTCGCCGATTTCTCGATCGACTTGGCCAGCCAGGCCGTGTCGTACGAGAAGACAAGCCCGCAGATCGATTGGCGGGTAACGCTGGCCGAGACTGGACAGAACACCTTGACCGGCTCGCGCCTCAAGCGCATCCAGCGTTACATCGGCGACGATGAGAATTTCATGCTGACGTATGGCGACGGCGTCAGCAATATCGACCTCAAAGCCTTGATCGGCTTTCATTTGCAGCACAATGCGGTAGTGACGGTGAGCGGCGTGCGTCCGCCGGGTCGCTTCGGCGAGATCGACACGGATGCGTCCGGTCTGGTGAAGGAATTTAACGAGAAGCCGCAGGCGACCGGCGGTCGGATATCGGGTGGCTTCTTCGTCTGCAACCGCCGTATCTTCGATTGTCTGGACGCCGGCCGCGAGGATCAGGTTCTGGAAGCTGATCCGTTACAGGGGCTCGCGCGCGACGGCAAAATGGCGATGTACTCGCACGATGGCTTCTGGCAATGCATGGACACCTATCGTGACTATGTGTTGCTCAACGACATGTACGACAAAGGAAACGCACCTTGGCCGCTATGACATCGACACTGGACACGTTTCGTGGCCGGCGCGTTCTCGTCACCGGTTCGACCGGGTTCAAGGGAAGTTGGCTGTGTACTTGGCTGGTCAATCTCGGTGCCGATGTCTCAGGCTTCGCGCTGGAGCCGGAAAGCGACGCTCCGCTGTTCGATATGCTGGGGCTGCGCGGGAAAATCCGGCAGCATATCGGAGACATCCGCGACGTCGATGCCATCAAGGCCGCGGTTGAAGCGGAAAATCCGGAAATCGTTATCCATCTGGCGGCACAGGCGCTCGTTCGGCGAGGCTATAACGAGCCGAAGCTGACGTTCGATACCAATGTCGGCGGCGGCGTTAATCTTCTTGAAGCGATCCGTGGCTCGAACACCGTGCGGTCGCTGGTCTTCATCACATCGGACAAGTGCTATCTTAACAAGGAGTGGGAACTGGCTTATCGCGAAGACGATGAACTGGGCGGCCACGATCCCTATTCGGCATCGAAGGCGGCTGCGGAGATTGTTTTCGCCTGTTATCAGTCGGCCTATTTTCAAGGGCGCGCCGAATTCCTGGCCGCGACAGCCCGTGCCGGCAACGTCATCGGCGGCGGCGACCGCTCACGGGACCGCATTCTGCCCGATTGCATCCAGGCGCTTGAAAGTGACGCGCCGATCAAACTGCGCCATCCCAACGCGACGCGGCCCTGGCAGCATGTGCTGGAGCCGTTGTCCGGGTATCTGACATTGGCCGCCGCTCTGTTCAAGGGTAATGCTAAGGCTCGTGGCGCTTGGAATTTCGCGCCGAACAGCGAGAACGTGCGCACGGTTCGCGAAGTCGCCGAGCGCGTCGCCAGCCATTGGAGTGGCGGTCAGGTGATTGTCGCGCCGGAAACCGGTGCGAAGCCCGAGGCCCAGCTCCTGATGTTGTCGAGCGACAAGGCAAAGACGGTGCTCGGCTGGCGGCCGCGTTGGTCGTTCGAGGAAGCGGTCGATCAAACCACGGCCTGGTATCGCGAGGTTGGCGCCGGCGCCAATCCGACGGCGGTTGCCGAGCGGCAGATCGAAGAGTACCTGGCCGACCGATGAGTATCGCCGGCCTCGAGATTATTCCGCTTCGGATTATCGCCGATGACCGCGGTTCGGTCATGCATATGCTGCGGGCGGACGCGATGCATTTTGCCTCGTTCGGCGAGATATACTTTTCGACGGTGCATCGCGGCGTGGTCAAGGGCTGGAAGCGTCATCGTCAGATGCAGCTCAGTCTCGCCGTGCCGGTCGGCGCGATACGTTTCGTCTGCTTCGACGGTCGTCCCGACAGCGTGACGGCCGGCCGTTCCGTCGATCTGACCATCGGGCCGGCCAATTACAAGTTGCTGATCATTCCGCCCGGCGTCTGGACGGCATTTCAGGGTGTTGCCGAGGGCACATCGTTGCTGGCGAATTGTGCCTCAATCCCGCACGATCCGGCCGAAGCCGATAACCGCTCGCTTGACGATTCGCCGATGAACGTGGACTGGACGCTGGCGTGACCGTTGTCGTCACCGGCGTTTCCAGTTTTGTTGGATATCATGTTGCGCGGCATTTTGCCTCGCGTGGCGATAAACTCGTTGCCACGATAAGCCGGCCGCGGGATGCCTATACCGGCATTGCCGCCGAGCGGCTGGCGGCGCTCGAAGGCCGCATTGAACTGGCCCCGCTCGATCTGCGCGACGATGCCGGGATCGCGGCCTTGATCCAGAAGGTCGCCCCCTCGCTCTGGATTCACCACGCCGGATTTGCCGAGGGCTATGCCTCGGCCGATTACGACATGGCCCGGGCCGAAGCGATCAATGTCGCGCCTCTGGAGGCGCTTTATCGCGGCCTGGCCGGTGGCCACTGTGGCGTCATCGTTACCGGGTCGTCGGCGGAATACGGCGAATCCGAAAGCGCGAGCCGGGAAGACGATACGTCCACGCCATCCATGCCTTACGGCCTGTCCAAGCGCGCCGAAACGCTGCGCGCCGGTGAGCTGGCCGAACGCCATGGCGTAGCGACCCGGGTGGCGCGGCTTTTTATTCCATTCGGCCACCTCGATAATCCGGCCAAGCTGGTGGCGCAGACGGTCCGGAAATTGCGCGCGGGCCTTCCGGTCGCATTGTCGCCCTGCCGGCAGCGCCGCGATTTCGTCGGCGTATCGGACGTCTGTGACGGCTATGAAAAACTTCAGGCCGATTTCAGCCGGACGCGATTTGACGTCTTCAATATCGCCAGCGGGCGGGGTGTGATGCTGAAGGATTTTCTCGTCGAAATCGCCCGCCGCCTGTCGGCGCCGGAAAGCCTGCTGCAATTCGGCGCCATTCCGATGCGGGCCGGCGAGCCTGCGGTATCTTACGCCGACATCGGCAAAGCCGAGCGGATTCTGAAGTTCTCGCCGACGCCGCTGCCTCTGGCCATCGAGCGTGAGTTGCTCGCGTTCGGCTGAATCGCAGCCCGAACAATCGTGTTACAAGTCCCGACATCAGACTGAAGAAGAACGCACCATGACATCCTTCGCGCTTATCGGAGCATCGGGCTATATCGCGCCCCGTCACTTGCAGGCCATGAAGGCCGTCGGCGGGGATTTGAAGGCCGCTCTGGACCGCAGCGACTCGGTCGGCATCATCGACAGCTATTTTCCGGAGGCTCATTTCTTCACCGAGTTCGAGCGCTTCGATCGTCACATCGACAAGCTGCGCCGCAAGCAGGAAAAGATCGATTATATCTCGATCTGCTCGCCGAATTACCTGCACGACGCGCACTGCCGGTTTGCGCTTCGTTCCGACGCCGATGCGATCTGCGAAAAGCCGCTTGTTCTCAACCCGTGGAATATCGATGGCCTCGCCGAAATCGAAAGCGATACCGGACATCGCATCAACACGATCCTGCAATTGCGTCTGCACGATGCCATCCGGGCGTTGAAGGCCAAGGTCGAAGCCTCGCAGAAAGACGACTTCGCCGTCGATCTGACCTACATCACCTCGCGCGGTCGTTGGTATCATGCGTCGTGGAAAGGCAATGACGATATGTCCGGCGGCGTCGCCACCAATATCGGCATCCATTTCTTCGACATGCTGTCGTATATCTTCGGGCCCTTGCAGCGCAGTGTCGCGCACCTGCGCGATCGGGAGCGCGCCGCCGGCTATCTCGAGTTCAAGCGCGCGCGGGTGCGTTGGTTCCTGTCGATCGATCGCAACGACCTGCCCGAAGCCGTCAAGGGCAAGAAGACGACCTTCCGCTCGTTCAGTATCGATGGCGACGAGGTCGAATTTTCCGACGGCTTCACCGAACTGCACAATCGCAGCTATGAGGAAATCCTCGCCGGGCGCGGTTTCGGGCTCGATCAGGTGCGGCCGTCGGTGGAATTGGTTTCGGCGTTTCGCGGCATGACGCTTTCGCCGCAACTCGGCGAACAGCACCCCTTCGTTGCGCGGTATAGCACGCCGTGAATCCGCAAATGAAAGCAGACCCCCGGTTCCCGGGCGTCAAGATTCACGAAAGCTCTTATGTCGACGCGCCGGTGTCGATCGGCGAGGGAACGTCGATCTGGCATTTTTGTCATGTGCTCGGCGATGTGACGATTGGGCCGCGTTGTTCGATCGGCCAGAACGTCGTGATCGGGCCGAAGGTGGCGATCGGGGCCGGCTGCAAGATTCAGAATAACGTCAGCATCTACGAAGGCGTCACGCTCGAGGACGATGTGTTCTGCGGCCCGAGCTGCGTTTTCACCAATGTCATCAATCCCCGCGCGGCGATCTCGCGCAAGGCGGAATTCAGGAAAACCGTGGTCGGCCGCGGCGCGACCATCGGCGCCAATGCGACGATCATTTGCGGTCATTCCGTGGGCGCTTATGCGTTTATCGCGGCCGGCGCCGTCGTCGCGCATTCGGTGCCGGATTACGCGCTCGTGGCCGGTGTGCCGGCGCGGCGGATCGGCTGGATGAGCGAGGCCGGCGAGCGTCTGCCGCCTTCGCTGGTCTGTCCGCGCGACGGATCGCGTTATCGCGAAACAGACGATGGCCGGCTGGAAAAGCTGGGATGAGGGTTCTGGTGACCGGCGCTGCCGGCTTTCTCGGCAGCCACCTCGTCGATGCTCTGTTGGCGCGTGGGGACGACGTTGTCGCGTTCGGCCATCGTTTGCACGGTGGGTCGCTGAGCGGCGACGTGCTGGCCCGCGTCCGGGCGATTGAGGCGGATATTTTCGACGCGGACGTGGTGGCATCGGCCGCGCAGGGCTGCGCGGCGATTTATCATTGCGCGGCCATCGTGGGTGTCGATGCCTATGGCAGGCAGCCGGCCCGCACCATGGAAACCGAGGAAGTCGGCTTGCGCCACGTCTGCAAGGCCGCGCTGGCGCAAGGCGCGGCGGCGCCCGTCGTCGTTTATGCGTCGTCATCGGCGGTCTATGGCCACGCCGGCGGCGCGGCCAAACTCGATGAATCGATCGAGGTCGCGCCGACATCGAATTATGGTATCGCCAAGCGATATGGCGAGCTCTATCTCTCCGCGCAACACGCGGAGCATGGCTTGAATTCGACGGCGTTCCGGATCTTCAATATTTACGGACCGCGTCAGGACGAGCGGTTGGTGTTGCCGCGTTTCATCCGGCAGGCGCTCGCGGGCGATCCGCTCGAGCTTTTTGGCGCCGGCGATCACACGCGCGATTTCGTTTTCGTGTCCGATGTGGTGGCCGCGATGCTGGCGGCGTCGAATGTCCGAAACGGGCATCAGATCGTCAATGCCTGCAGCGGCGAGGAAACCTCGGTGCTGGCGCTGGCGCAAAGTGTCATTCGTCTCGCTCACTCGCAATCCAGGATTGTTCATAAGCCTCAGCCGGCCAACCGGGCGGCCTTCGAAGTGGCGCGGTCGTTTGGCAGCCGGGTGAAGCTCGAAGAGCTTTACGGCCCGTTGCCGCGCACGTCGCTCGAATCGGGGCTGACGCTGACTATCGACGCCATCGCGCAACGGGGCCTTGAGCGCCCGGCGGGTTCGGTTGCGGGGCCGTTGGCGTGAATCCCAAGCTTCTCGTTGTCGCGGCCGGTTATCCGACCGAGACCAGCTTCGCCGGCGCGTTTCATCGCGACCAGTTCCGGCTGGTCGCCGAGAGCGGGTTCGACGTGACCGTCGTCGTGCCGACGCCGTGGGTGCCTCCGGTGCTGGGCCGATTGCGGCGCAGCGCCGGCGCTTATGCGGCGGCGCCGATGCGGCAGGTCGACGGCGCCGTTACGATCCTGCGGCCGCGTTATGTCACCGTGCCGCGCGAGACCCGCTGGTTCTTTCCGGATCTGACCCAATATCTGTCGGTGCGCGCGCTGGGCTTGCCGCGGCCCGATATCATTCAGGGATTTTATGGATATCCGCCCGGCGCGGTCGCCCGCCGTCTCGCGCTGGCGTGGCGGGTGCCTTACTTTGTCGGTCTGCTGGGCGACGACGTGAATCTTTATCCGGCGCAGCGAGCCCGCACGCGCCGTGTGCTGACGGCCGTCGCGCGCGACGCGGCCTTTGCCTTCGCCAATGGCCCGACGCTCGCTGCCACGGCGACGCAGGTCACTCAGGTGCCGGTGCATAATCTGCCGATCGGCGTTGCCGCCGAGCGGTTTTCAAATCTGCCGGCACGGCGCGAGGCGCGCGCCGCGCTTGGCCTTCCGGACGACAAGGTGCTGGCGCTCTACGTTGGCTCTCTGTTGCCGGCCAAGGGCACGGCCGAACTGGCGGATGCGCTCGGTCGTTTGGCGGAGACCAATATCGTCGGCGTTGCCGTCGGCGACGGACCGTTGCGCGACCGCTTCTGTCAGGAAAAGAACGCGCTATGGCTCGGCAGCCGTCCGGCCAACGAAGTGGCGCTTGCGATGGCGGCGGCGGATTTTCTGGTGCATCCGTCGCATTCCGAAGGTCTGCCGATCGCCGTGCTGGAGGCGGCCTTCGCGCGCCTGCCGATCATCATCACCGATGCGCGCGGTTGCATCGATCTGGGCCGCGACGGCCGTGCCGTGCTGGTGCCGGTAAACGATCCGGCGGCACTGGCCAGCGCGATGCGCCAGGCCGCGGACGATCCCGCCGCGATGACGTCGCGGGCGCAAACGATGTTCGATCACGTTCAGGAGCATTATTCGCTCAAGACTAATACCCAGCGTCTGATCTCGCTCTATCGCGAACAACTCGCCGGCCGGGGACAGCGCTGAATGTGCGGCATCGCGGCCATCGTGACGATGCCGGGCCATGCCATTGACGGCAATCTGGTCGGCCTGCTCGATCGCAAGCTGGCGCATCGCGGGCCGGACGCTTCCGGCGCCGCGTTTTTCCGGCGTGACGGTTTGCCCGGCGATACATCGCAGGCGGCGATCGCGCTGATCCATCGGCGGCTGTCGATCATCGATCTCGACGCCCGCGCCAACCAGCCGATGACGTCGTCGGATAACCGTTACGATCTTGTTTTCAACGGCGAGATCTACAACTACATCGAATTGCGCCAGGAGCTGCAACGCGCCGGCTATCAATTCCGCACCGAGTCGGACAGCGAAGTTCTGATGACGGCCTATGCGGCCTGGGGCGAGAAAGCGCTGACGCGTTTCACCGGCATGTTTGCCTTCGCCCTGCTGGACCGGCAAAAGCGGGAATTGTTCATTGCCCGCGATCCGTTCGGTATCAAGCCGTTGTTCTGGACGGTGGGACGTGATGCCTTGGCGATTGCGTCCGAGATCGGCCCGCTGCTCGACGTGCCGGGCGTCAGCCGAAACGTTAATCTCGCGCGCATGTCGCTTTATCTGTCGGTGGGGCAAACCGACGCCGGCGACGAGACGATGTTCGCCGACATCTTCAGCCTGCCGGCGGGCAGTTATGCCCGCATTTCGCTCGCTGGGCCGCAGCGGCCGGCCCCGATTTCATACTGGCGACCGCGCATCGAGCGACGCGAAAGATCGCTTGCGGTGTCCGCGCAGGAGCTGCGCGAGGCCTTTCTGCAATCGGTCGGCTTTCATCTGCGCAGCGATGTTCCGGTCGGTATCGCCTTGTCGGGCGGCATCGATTCGAGCGCGATCCTCGGCGCGGTGCGCGCTATCGCCGGACAAAATCAGGAAATCCACGCCTTCAGCTTTATTGCCGCGGGCTCCGAAGTCGACGAGACGCGGTTTATCGATCTGGCCGCGCGCGCCGGCAACGCCGTCCGGCACGACGTCTATATCGAGCCCGAGGATATCGTCGGCGACATCGATCAGTTGATTGCGCTCCAGGGCGAGCCTTTCGGCAGCCTGTCGATCTATGCCCAGCAGCGCGTCATGCAATTGGCGGCGGCGAATAATATCAAGGTGATGCTCGATGGACAGGGCGCCGACGAGCTTTTCGCCGGATACCGGCCTTATGTTGCGCGTCGCCTGAGCGAGCTGCTCGCATCGGGGCGATTGGCCGAAGCGGCGGCGCTGATCGGCGCGATCCGGCGAATGCCACAAGGCGGCCTGCGTCTCGTCTTGCAGGCCTTCGAAGCCATGACGCCGCGCTATCTTCAGGATACGGCCCGCGCGTTGATCGGCAGGCCGCTGTTCTCGCCCTGGATCGAGAAGGCATGGTTCGCGGACAGGGGCGCGTTGAATGCCGGGCCCTTGCCGCCGCGGGGGCCGGGCTTCCTGCACAATGCGCTGGTCCAGAGCCTGACCGATACGGTCCTGCCGGCTCTGTTGCGTTACGAAGACCGAAACTCGATGGCGGTCGCGATCGAGTCGCGTGTGCCTTTCCTGACGCCGGCTCTGGCCGACCTTGCCTATTCGCTGCCGTCGGATCATCTGGTGGACGGCAACGGGACGTCGAAAGCCGTGCTCAGGGCCGCGATGCGCGGGCTGGTGCCCGACGAAATTCTCGATCGGAAGGACAAGATCGGTTTCGCGACGCCGGACCGGCAATGGGCGGCCCGGCTTCGTCCGTGGTTCTCGAAAGTCCTGCGATCCGATACCGCGCGCGCCAGCTCATGGCTGCGCCCGGACGATGCTTTGGCCGCGCTGGAAGGGCGCAGCGGCAAGGGCGTTCAGTTCGGGTTCGATGTGTGGCGGACCGTCAATTTCCTACGCTGGGTCGAAGTGTTTAATGCAAAAGTCGTCTGATCGCCGCTCGGTTGCTTACCTCAGTCTCGAGGCGCCGCGCGAGGGCGTTGCGAGCTATGTTCATGTGACGGAAATCATCGCCGGTCTGCAGCGGCGCGGCTGGACCGTCGATCTCTATTCGTTCGGCTATGGCTGGCAGCGTCTGTCCTTGCCGTTCCGCATGATCGCTCATGTCGGTTTGCAAGTGCGGCTGATCGCGAAGATCTTTCGCTATCGCTATGTCTATGTGCGGGCGCATCCCCTGGCCTATCCGGCGGCGATGCTGGCGAAGTGGCTCGGTCGTGTGGTGGTTCATGAGGTCAACGGGACCTGGGACGATATCTTCATCGCGCACCCGATCGGTCGTTTTCTGCGCTCCTTCATTGAGTATCTTCAGCGCGCGCAGTTTCGCGCCGCCTCCGGTTTGATCGCCGTTACGCCGCAGCTCGAGGACTGGCTGCGACGGCAGACGGCGCCGGTCACGCCGCCGGTTGCCGTGATTTCGAACGGCGCCAATGTCGACCTGTTCTCGCCCGATGCGGCGACCGGACAATCGCTGCCGGCGCGCTATGCCGTATTCTTCGGCGGGCTGACGCTATGGCACGGCGTCGATACGATGCTGGCGGCATTATCGTCTTCCGACTGGCCCGACGACATATCGCTCGTGGTCGTCGGCGACGGACCGGAGATGGGGCGTTTGCGCGCGCACGCCGCCGCCGACAAGAGGCTTGTCCTGCTCGGCCGGCAGCCGTATCGCGAGATCGGTGGTATCGTCGCGCGGGCGATGGCCGGTCTGGTGCCGATCGGCGATCCGAACGGGCGTTCGCTGAGCAGCGGTCTTGCGCCGCTCAAGCTGTTCGAGACGCTGGCCTGCGGCGTGCCGGCGATCGTGTCCGACCTGCCGTTTCAGTCCGGCTTGATCCGGGACAATGATATCGGACTGGTGGTGCCGGTCGACGACGGGCCGGCGCTGGCGAGAGCGGTCGCGCAGCTCGTGCGCGACCCGGATCGTGTTCGGCGGATGGGCGAGCGGGCCAGGGCCTTCGCCGTGGCCGAACATTCCTGGGACCGGCGGGCGGAGGATACGGCGCGTTTCATGAAACGGATTTCCGAGCCGGCGGCGGCCGGCAACAATATCGACCGGCGGACGGTCGAGAGCTTCGGCCACGAGTGGACGACCTTCAAGCAGTCAGACGACGAGCTGTCGAAGCGTGAGCGCGAAATCATCTTCGACAAATATTTCGGCATTTTCCCGTGGCCGCAATTGAAGCCGGACAGCGTCGGCATGGATATCGGCTGCGGCAGCGGCCGCTTCGCGGTCGAAGTGGCGCCCCGGGTCGGTCATCTTCACGCCGTTGACGTGAGCGCGGATGCGCTGTCGACGGCGCGGGCCAATCTCGCCGACTATCGAAATGTCAGTTTTCACGAGGCATCGGTGGCGGAATTGCCAGTGCCGGATGGCTCGCTGGACTTCGCCTATTCCCTCGGCGTGCTTCACCACGTCCCGGACACGCAAGCCGCGATCCGGTCGGTTGCGAAAAAAATGAAGCCGGGCGCGCCGTTCCTGGTCTATCTTTATTACGCGCTCGACAACCGGCCGGCCTGGTATCGTCTGCTGTGGCGGGCCAGCGACCCAGTCCGTATCCTCATCAGCGCATCGCCGCGCTTCATGCGATATGCCGCGAGTCAGCTGATCGCGGTGACCGTGTATTGGCCCCTGGCCCGAATGGCGGCGCTCATGGAGAAGCTCGCCATCCTGCCCAAGTCGATGCCGCTGTCGTTCTATCGGCATAGCCCGTTCTATGTGATGCGGACCGATGCCTATGACCGCTTCTGCACGCCACTGGAGCAGCGTTTCTCCAAGGTCGAGATCGAGGCGATGCTGACGGCCGCCGGCTTTGGCAATGTGCGGTTTTCCGACGGCGAGCCGTATTGGTGCGCGGTCTCGACCCGTAATGCCTGAAGATGCGCGGCTTCGCCGGCGTCGTGGTTCGTTGAGCTTTTCCCTATCAGATGATGGCCGTTGCGGGCCGCTTGGCACTTCGGCTAAAGCAACGCCCGTTCGGTTCGGGCTTGGAGACTAATCGGTGGGTCATTCGCGCAAGATTGCCGTCATTGGGCTGGGTTATGTCGGACTGCCGGTCGCGGTCTCTTTTGCGCGCTCGGGAGTGCCGGTCGTCGGTTTCGATATCAACGAGGAACGGATCGCCGAATTGCGCGCGGGCCTCGATCGAACCCGCGAGGTTGACGCGGCGGAATTGTCGCAAAAGACGCTGGTCTATTCCAGCGATCCGGCGGCGCTGAAAGAGTCCGACTTCCATATCGTAACCGTGCCGACGCCGATCGATGCGGCGCGCCGGCCCGATCTCGGCGCCATGTTGGGCGCGTCGCGGACGCTCGGCGGCGTCCTCAAGCGCGGCGACATTGTCGTCTACGAGTCCACGGTTTATCCGGGCGCGGTCGAGGAAGACTGCGTGCCCGTCCTCGAGGCGTTGTCGGGTCTTAAGGCCGGACCGGATTTCACCGTTGGTTATTCGCCCGAGCGAATTAACCCTGGCGACAAGGTGCATCGCTTCGAGAGCATCGTTAAGGTCGTCTCCGGGCAGGACGCTCGAACCCTCGACATTGTCGCCGACGTTTACGGTTCGGTGGTGACCGCCGGCATTCACCGGGCGCCGTCGATCAAGGTGGCCGAGGCGGCGAAGGTAATTGAGAACACCCAGCGCGATCTCAACATCGCCTTCATGAACGAATTGTCCGCGATCTTCCAGAAGCTCGGCATCGACACCGCCGATGTGCTGGCGGCGGCATCGACCAAGTGGAATTTTCTCAATTATCAGCCCGGCCTTGTCGGCGGTCACTGCATCGGCGTCGATCCTTACTATCTAACCTATCGGGCGGAAAAAGCCGGTTATCACCCGGAGGTCATTCTCGCCGGGCGACGGATCAACGATGGCGTCGGCGCGCGCGTCGCGCGCGAATGCGTGCGCAGTCTGATCGCGCGCAATTGCACCAACGCGCTCGTGACCGTTCTCGGCATGACCTTCAAGGAAGACGTGCCGGATATCCGCAATTCGCGCGTGATCGATATCGTGCGTGAGCTGGAGGGTTTCGGCGTGCGTACCCAGGTGCACGATCCTCTGGCGCTGGCGGACGAGACCGAACATGAATACGGCGTGTCGCTGACCGCCATGTCCGACCTCAAGCCGGCCGATGCCGTGATTCTCGCGGTGGCCCATCAGGATTATGTGACGGGTGGCTGGCCGCTGATGACCGGGCTGCTCAAGAACGGCAAGGGCAGCGTGCTGGACGTCAAGTCGCGGCTGGATCGCACGGCCAAGCCCGACGGGGTCGACTTGTGGCGCCTGTAGCGGCGCGATCTCGGTCCGCCTGAAAAAATCGTGAGCCCGGCGGGTCTGTGAACCCTGCCGTTGGCTAGTATCCCGCCGCCAGCGCGCCACGGGTGCGGCTGTCGGCGGCGCCGACATAGCCCTGCGGTTTGAACTCGGTCCTGGCGATGACTTCGATGGAGTTGGCCGAGGTGTGCGGATCGGTTGGCACGATGCGATGGCCGCGCGCCTGCAACGCTTCGAGGACCGACGGGGCAAAGCCCGGCTCGACCAGCGTCTGGTCCGGTTGCCATTGATTGTGCAGGCGCGGCGCGGCCACCGCTTCGGCAATCGGCATGTCGAAGTCGATGACGTTGGCGATGATTTGGAGCACCGCCGTAATGATGCGGCTGCCGCCCGGCGTGCCGGTCACCAGGAACGGTTTGCCGTCCTTGAGCACGATCGTCGGCGTCATCGACGATAACGGCCGCTTGTTCGGCCCCGGTAGGTTGGCGGCGAAGCCGACCAGCCCATAGGCGTTCGACGCACCGGCCTTGGCGGTGAAGTCGTCCAGCTCGTTATTGAGCAATACGCCGGTCCCTTCGGCGACCAAACCCAGGCCATACGAAAAATTCAGCGTGTAGGTGTTCGACACGGCGTTGCCGTCCTTGTCGATGACGGAGAAGTGCGTCGTGTTCTGCCCCTCGGTGGCGGCCGGTTTGCCGGCGCGAATGTCGGCGGCCGGCGTTGCCTTGTCGGTGATGCCCGCGCGCAAGGTCGCGGCGTATTTCTTCGAAATCAGTCCGGCAATCGGCATTTTCACCGAATCGGGATCGCCCATGTAGACCGCGCGGTCGGCGTAGGCCCGCTTCATCGCCTCGATCTCGTCATGCAGCGCTTCGTCGCGCGGCAGCTTCGCCAGATCGTAGCCTTCTAGAATGTTGAGCATTTCGATCAGCGCGACGCCGCCGGACGATGGCGGCGGCATCGAAACGATGTCGTAGCCGCGGTAGGTCCCGCGCACCACCGGCCGTTCGATGGCGCGATAGTTCTTCAGGTCGTCGGCCGTCATCACGCCGCCGGCCTTGCGGACGGCATCGGCGATGCCGTCGGCGACCGGGCCCTGATAGAATCCGGCGGCTCCCCGCTCGGCGATGGCCCTGAGCGTATTGGCGAGATCGTACTGAATCAGCCGGTCGCCGGCCTCAAGTGGTTCGCCGCCGTTCTTGAGCAGGATATCGGCGGTCGATGGCCAGCGCGCCAGCCGTTGGGCCGCTACCGGCAGCGAGTCGGCGACGTCGTCCTGCACCGAAAAGCCCTGCTCGGCGAGGCGGATCGCCGGCCGCAGCAATTCGGCCAGGGACAATTTGCCCGATCCGTATTTCTTGTAGGCCATGACCAGACCGGCGACCGTGCCGGGCACGCCGACCGCCAGGCCGCTGTCGCGCGACTTCGCCGGATCGGGATTGCCCTGCGCGTCGAGGAACATGGTTGGCGTCGCGGCGGCCGGCGCGGTTTCGCGATAGTCGATCGACGTATCGATATTGTCCTTGGCGAGATGGATCACCATGAAGCCGCCGCCGCCGATATTGCCGGCGCGCGGATAGGTCACCGCCATCGTGAAGCCGACCGCGACCGCGGCGTCGACCGCATTGCCGCCACGATCCAGCACCTCGACACCGATGCGGGCGGCATTGCGCTCTTGCGCGACCACCATGCCGTTGTGAGCGACAATGCCCCGAATTGGCGCAATGGTCTTCAACGTCGAGGCGAGTTGCGGCGCCGATTGGCTGAAGACAGGCGTCGCGGCAACGACCAGTGCGAGGCCGGCGGTCAGAAGTGAAGCAAGGCGGTTCATGCCGTTTCAGTCTATCGTCGTATCGTTCTGTCGTCGTAGGTGCGTCGGCGGCGATAGCGACGCCAATCGCGCCGCCGTCAGCTAAGCGCGTGGCAGCGCCGGTTTCAAGCTAGCGCGCCTGGCTGTGATAGGCGACGTTCGGCCGCATATCGGTCGCGGACGCGACGCGGTTCGACATGTTGAAGAAGCCGACGACGGCCGCGATGTCCCAGATGTCGCGATCGCTGAAACCGGCGCGACGCAGCTTTTCGCGGTCGCCTTCTTCGACGCTGGCAGGCGTGGCGGTCAGCTTGACGGAGAAATCGAGCATGGCGCGCTGGCGCTTGTCGAGGCGCGCGGCCCGGTAGTTCATCGCCATCTGTTCGCCGAGCAATGGATTGCCGGAATATTGACGCACCGCCGCGCCGTGAGCGGTGAGACAATAGTAGCAGCGGTTCTGCGACGAGACCGCGACTGCGATCATTTCACGCTCGAGTTTGGAAAGCCCGCTGGGGCCCAGCATCAGGTCGTTGTAAAAGGCGACGAAGGCCTCCAGCTTGACGGTGTCGAAGGCGTAGGCCGCCAGCACATTCGGCACGAAGCCGAGCTTCTCCTGGCATTTCTTGAAATAGGCTGCCATCGCCGGCGATAGCTTGGCCGCGGGCAGATCGAGCGCGACGATCGGCAGATCGTCGGGCAATGCCGGAGCGGCCTTGATCGGAGCCGGCTTGGCGGAAGACTTGACGATTTTGACATTGGATTTTTTCGCGCCGGCTTTAGCCATGGCCTGAGCATTCCCTCGATTGGCTGGTCCGGTTTGCCCGGTCCTTGCGGATCTCAGCCTACACCGCAATCGATTTTGGTGAAATTGCCGCTTGTCGCGATAGTTTGCCGGAGGCCCTGCTTTCGCCTTTTATTTCAGGCTCTTAATCTTTTCCCGCAGACCCCGGTCCGCCGCGTTGCAACAAAGCGTCATGGCGCCGTCACCAAATGGTGTGTTGCTCTCCCCGCGACCGCTCGGACAATGAAATTCAAACGCTTCGAACCGAATCTTCTTCGCTCACGATCTGCAATGACGGCCATCGGCTCCGATCGCGCGCGACACTAAAGGCGAGGTCTTCTCATGCTCGACAAACTGGATATCGAACGCTCCGGCAATGATCCGAGCATCGCCGCCCGCGCTTTGATCGAGAAGGCCGATCTCGCTTTGTCCAGCCGGCGCACCGGTGCGCCGTCGAATTTTGTCGCGCAGCTTTATGCCAGGGTGGCGCCGGACGATATGTTGTCCTACGGCCCCGAAGACCTTAGCCGGCTGGCCGAGCGGGCTTATGAATATCTTAAGGATCGACAGCCCGGCATCGCCAAAATTCGCTGCGAGACGGTGCCGCTTGTCGATTCCGGCGAACGCAAGTCGGTGACCGTCATTGAAGTCGACAATGACGACATGCCGTTTCTGGTCGATTCGGTGATGGGCGAGATCGCCGACCGTCGTCTTGACGTCCGGCTGGTGTCGCATCCGGTGTTCGGCGTTCGGCGCGATAACGGTGCGGCCGTCGCGCTCGGCGCGCCCGAAGCCGTCGGTGGCGCGCGCGAAAGCTTCATCCATATTCATGTCGAGCCGATCGAGGACGAGGCGGCCCGCGCCGATCTGGTCGCGGCGCTCCAGAACGTGCTCGGCGAGGTCCGGCTCGCGGTGCAGGACTGGCGGCCGATGCTCGAGCGCGTCAACGGCATCGTCGCGGATTTCAAGACCAATCCGCCGCCGTTGCCGGCCGATGAAGTCGCGGAGACGATCGCATTTCTGCAATGGCTGCTCGCCGACAATTTCACGTTTCTCGGCGTGCGTGACTACACCGTCGCCAATCAGACGCTTGAGGCCAGCTTCGACAGCGGGCTTGGCATCATGCGCTCCCGCGATCTGAAGGTCCTGCGCCGCGGCAGCGAGCATCTCGAATTCACGCCGGAGATCATGGCCTTCTTGCAGGAGCCCCGGCCGCTGATCATCGCCAAGGCCAATATTCACGCGCTCGTTCATCGCCGCGTTTATCTCGACTATATCGGCATCAAGAGCTTCGATGCGGCGGGCAAGCTGACCGGCGAGCATCGTATCATCGGTCTCTTCACGTCGAGCGCTTATACCCGCGCCGCCCATACCATCCCTTATCTTCGGCGCAAGATCGCGGCGATCGAGGCGCGCGCCGGCTTCGATCCGGCCAGCCATTCCGGCAAGGCCCTGGCCAACGTGCTGGAGCACTATCCGCGCGACGAGCTGTTTCAGGTTGACGAGGAATCGCTTTATGAATTCTCGCTGGCCATCCTGCAACTCGATGAACGGCCGCGCGTGCGCGTTCTGGCCCGCCGCGACCGTTTCGACCGGTTCGTATCGGCGATCGTATTCGTGCCGCGCGACCGTTATGACAGCGCGATCCGCGTCAAGATCGGCGATTATCTGGCGAGCGCCTTCGTCGGCCGGGTGTCGGCTTTTTACCCGTTCTTCCCGGAAGGCCCGCTGGTGCGGGTGCATTTCATCATCGGCCGGTCCGGCGGCACGACGCCGGATGTGCCACGCGAGACGCTGGAACGCGAAGTCGGCAACATTGTGCGGTCATGGACCGACGGGCTGGCCGAGGCTTTGGCGCTGGCCAATCCGCCGGCCAAGGCGCGCGACTTGTTGCATCGCTACCGCGACGCCTTTTCGCCCGGCTTCCACGACACTTACGCGCCGGCGGTGGCGGCCTCCGACATCCGCGTGATGGAAACGCTGACCGAGCAGCATCCGCTGGGCGTCGATTTTCATCATCGGCTTGAGGAAGAGCAACGCGCGGTCGGCCTCAAGGTCTGGAGCTATGCCCGGCCGTTGCCGTTGTCGGAGCGCGTGCCGGTGCTTGAGAACATGGGCTTCCGGGTGGTCGACGAGCGGACCTACCACATCGAGCCGCCGGACTCGCCGGGCATCTGGTTCCACGACATGTTGCTGGAACGTCAGGACGGCGCGCCGATCGATCTCGATACCGGCAAGGCGCGGCTCGAAGCCGCCTTCATCATGATCATGAGCGGTGGCGCCGAGAACGACGGCTACAACGCCTTGACGCTGGCCGTCGGCCTGATGTGGCGCGACGTCGCGTTGGTGCGCGCCTTGTCGCGTTATATGCGGCAGATCCGCGTGCCCTATTCGCAGGACTATATGTGGGCGACCCTGGTCAAGCACGGAGAGGTCGCCGGCCATGTGGTCGATCTGTTCCACGCGCGTTTCGATCCGCGGCCCGAGGTCGAAGCGGCGCGCGAGGCCAGGCAGGCGGAAATCGTTGCGCGGATCGAGCATGAACTGGAGAAGGTCGACAGCCTCGACGAAGATCGCATTCTGCGTCACTTCGTCAATGTCGTGCAGGCGGCGATCCGGACCAATTTCTTCCAGATCGACGCGGCCGGCGGCATCAAGCCGCTGATCGCGATCAAGTTCGAGAGCGGCAAGATCGCCGACATGCCCTTGCCGCGGCCGCTCTACGAAATCTTCGTCTATTCGCCGCGCGTCGAGGGCGTGCATCTGCGGTTCGGCAAGGTGGCGCGCGGCGGCATCCGCTGGTCGGACCGGCCGCAGGATTTCCGCACCGAGGTGCTCGGACTGGTCAAGGCGCAGCAGGTCAAGAACGCGGTCATCGTGCCGGTCGGCGCCAAAGGCGGCTTCGTGCCCAAGCTGATGCCGAAGAATCCGACGCGCGATCAGTTCATGGCGGAAGGCATCGCCACCTATAAGCTGTTCATCGGCACGTTGCTTGACATCACCGACAATTATGCGCCGGACGGTGCGGTGATCGCGCCGGAAAACGTGGTGCGGCACGAGGGCGACGATCCTTATCTGGTGGTGGCCGCCGACAAGGGCACCGCGACGTTCTCCGACATCGCCAACGCGCTTGCCATCGAGCACGGCTACTGGCTGGGCGATGCTTTCGCGTCCGGCGGTTCGGTCGGCTACGACCACAAGGCGATGGGCATCACCGCGCGCGGCGCCTGGGAATCGGTCAAGCGCCATTTCCGCGAGATGGATGTCGACATCGGCGTGACGCCGTTTACCGCGGTCGGCATCGGCGACATGTCGGGCGACGTGTTCGGCAACGGCATGTTGCGCGAGGATACGACCAGGCTGCTGGCGGCTTTCGACCATCGCGACATTTTCATCGATCCCGATCCTGACCCGAAGGCGAGCTTTGCCGAGCGGGCGCGCCTGTTCGCGCTGCCGCGTTCGAGCTGGCAGGATTACAACAAGGAACTGATCTCGCGCGGTGGCGGCGTTTATCCGCGCCATCTCAAGGAAATCAGGCTGTCGCCGGAAGCGCAGACGCTGATCGGCGTGCCGGAAAGCGTAACGCCGCAGGCCTTGATGAAGGCCATCCTGAAGATGCCGGCCGATCTGCTGTTTTTCGGCGGCATCGGCACCTATGTGCGCGCCTCCGGTGAAAGCGACGATGCCGTCGGCGATCGCGCCAACGATGCGATTCGCATTTCCGGCGCCGATCTTCGGGTCAAGGTGGTCGGCGAAGGCGCTAATCTCGGCATGACCCAGCGCGGCCGTATCGAGGCGGCGATGGCGGGCGTGCGGCTCAATACCGACGCCATCGACAACTCGGCCGGCGTCAATACGTCCGACGTCGAGGTCAATATCAAGATCGCGCTCAGCCTGCCGCTGCGCTCCGGCGCCTTGACCGAGGCGGCGCGCAATGCCCAGCTCGCGGAAATGACCGACGAGGTTGCCCGGCTGGTGTTGCGCAACAATTACCAGCAGACGCTGGCGATCTCCCTGGCGCAACGGCGTGGTCTAGAGGATCTCGGCTTTCAGCAGCGCTTGATGCAGACGCTGGAGCGGCACGGTCTGCTCGACCGCGCGGTTGAATTCCTGCCCGACGAAATGGCGCTGGCGGATCGCCGCAAGCGCAATGTGCCGCTGACCCGGCCGGAGCTTTCGGTGCTGCTGGCTTACGCCAAGCTGACGCTTTATTCCGATTTGCTCGTATCGAACGTGCCGGACGATCCGTTCCTTGGTCGCGAACTCGGCCGCTACTTCCCGAAGGAAATGTCCGAGCGTTATCCCGACGCGCTGCATGCGCATCGGTTGCGGCGCGAGATCATCGCCACCCAGTTGACGAACTCGATGATCAATCGTGGCGGCGCGACGTTAATTGTGCGTATCGGCGATCAGACCGGCGCGACGCCGGCGGCAATCGCGGCCGCCTTCGCGGCGGTACGCAACAGTTACGATCTGATCGGGCTCAACGGCGAGATCGACAGCCTCGATAACAAGCTGCCGGGCAAGACCCAGTTGTCGCTATACGCCGCGATCCAGGATCTGTTGCTGGACCGGCTGGTCTGGTTCCTGCGCAATGTCGATCTCGGTCAGGGTCTGGAAAAGATCGTCTCGCATTATCGCGCCGGCATTACCCAGGTTGAGGTGGCGCTCGATGGTGCTTTGCCGAAGCCGGCGGCGAACGAGCGCGACCGCCGGGTGTCGGAATTGACGCGCGCCGGCGTGCCGGACGAGATCGCCCGCCGGATCGGAAATCTCGTATTGTTGAAGGCGGCGCCGGATATCGTTCAGGTCGCGGACCGCGCCCGGAAGCCGATTGGCGATGTGACGGCGACTTACTTTGCGACCGAGGCATTCTTCCAGCTCGACAAGGTCGCTTCGGCGGTGCCGGGCATTGTGGTGTCGGATTATTTCGACCGGCTGGCGCTCGATCGCGCGCTCGATTCAATCGAGGAAGCCGAACGCCGCCTGACGGCGGCGATGGTCGGCAATGGCGTGGCCGGCGCCGGGGCGGTCGAACATTGGGTCGAGCCGCGTCGTCTGGAAGTCGAGCGTATTCGCGCCGCGATTCACGAAATCGCCGGCTCCGGCCTGACATTGTCGAAGCTGTCGGTGGCGGCAAGCCTGCTCGGCGATCTGGCGCGGGAGTAGTTGTCGTCTCGGGCTGCGAACGACGCGAGCCTCAAAGGATGACAAGTCCCGGAGGTTCATCCTTCGAGGGCGGCGGATGGCCGCCCTCGCGGGGCGCTGGATCAATGCTTGAAATGCCGCGTGCCGGTGAACACCATGGCGATGCCGTGCTCATCGGCGGCGGCGATCACGTCGTTGTCCTTGATCGAACCGCCCGGCTGAATCACCGCGGTCGCGCCGGCTTCGATCGCGACCAGCAAGCCGTCCGGGAACGGGAAGAATGCATCGGAGGCGACCACCGAGCCTTTGGTCAAAGGCGTGGCGAGGTTCAGGGCCTTGGCCGCGTCTTCCGCCTTGCGCGCGGCGATGCGCGCCGAATCGATCCGGCTCATCTGACCGGCGCCGATGCCGACCGTCGCCAGGTCCTTGGCATAGATGATGGTGTTCGATTTGACGTGCTTGGCGATCCGGAAGGCAAAACGCAGGTCGGCAAGTTCGGCTTCGGTCGGCGCACGCTTGGTGACGACCTTGAGCGCCATGTCGTCGACCACCGCGTTGTCGCGCGACTGCACCAGCAGGCCGCCGGCAACCGATTTCACCGTCAAACCGCTCGAGCGCGGATCGGCCGGGCCGCCGGCGAGCAACAGCCGCAGGTTCTTCTTGGCCGCCACGATGGCAATGGCTTCTTCGCTCGCATCCGGCGCGATGATGACTTCGGTGAAGATCTCGGTGACGGCGCGGGCGGCCTCCGCGTCGAGCGGACGATTGAAGGCGACGATGCCGCCGAAGGCCGACGTTGAATCGCAGGCCAGAGCTTTCTTGTAAGCCTCGACCAGACTCGATCCTTCGGCCACGCCGCAGGGATTGGCATGTTTGACGATAACGCAGGCCGCGGTGCGCCTGGCGTTGAATTCGGCGACGCATTCATAGGCCGCGTCGGTGTCGTTGATGTTGTTGTAGGACAGTTCCTTGCCCTGCACCTGACGCGCGGTCGCAACGCCCGGCCGTGCGTCCGGCGTCTTGTAGAACGCCGCCGACTGGTGCGGGTTTTCGCCATAGCGCAGGGGCTGCAACAATTTGCCGCCGAAGGCGCGATAGTCGGGGGCGTCGTTTTTCAGGGTTTCGGCGAACCAGTTCGAGATCGCGGCGTCATAGGCGGCGGTGCGGGCATAGGCCTTGGCGGCGAGCTTCTGGCGCAGTTCGAATGAGGTCATGCCGTTGTGCAGGGCGAGTTCGTCGAGTACCGCACCGTAATCGGCGGTATCGACCACCACGGTGACGTCGCCGTGGTTCTTGGCGGCGGCGCGGATCATCGCCGGTCCGCCGATATCGATGTTCTCGATGCAGGCGTCGTAATCGCCGCCGCGCGCCACCGTCTCCTCGAACGGATAGAGATTCACCACCAGCAGATCGATCGGCTTGATGCCGTGCTCCTGCATCGCGGCCGCATGTTCCTGGTTGGCGCGGATCGCCAGCAGGCCGCCATGCACGGCCGGATGGAGGGTCTTGACCCGGCCGTCCATCATCTCCGGATAGCCGGTGAGGTCGGCGACATCGGTCACCTTAAGCCCGGCGTCCTGTAGCGCGCGCGCCGTGCCGCCGGTCGATACCAGCTCGACGCCGAATTCGGACAATGCGCTGGCGAAGCCGATCAGGCCGGTTTTGTCGGATGCCGACAGCAAAGCGCGGGTGATACGGCGGGGATGACTGGTCATGGGACTCGCGGATTTCAAGGTTCGATGATGGGGTCGGTGCGCCGGTATTCCGGTCTGGGCCGGTTGCCGGTCTGGCATGGCAGGGGGCATAGCGCCCCGGACGCTGCACTACAACGGCAATTCCGGCTCATCGGCCGGTTCGGCACGCGATTGGGACACAGCCGGTGGCGTATGCCGGAAAGTCCAGCGCACAGTCGCGGTCTTGCGGGCATGGCCGTAAATCACGATCTGCACGGCGCGGCGGGGGCCGTCCGAACCGGCGAGATAGACGCTTTCCTCGACATGGACCGGCTCGCCCTGGCTGGTGAAGGTCCAGACTTCCCGATCGGGCAACAGCAAGATGACGCCGCGACCCTCGGTCAGGCGGTTGGCTTTGACCGACGGATGAAGATGGAAGCGGATGGCGTATTCGTCGGCGCGGCGCGGATTGAACCCATTGCTGCCGACCGGCAGGAAGCTGTCCTCGCCTTCGATCAAGCCACCGTCCGGGCCGATGCGGACGGTGCGGCGATGGACGACTCCGAAATCGTTGGCATAGCCGTCGTGCGATGCGCTCAGGAGCGCGCTCTCGGTGTCGTCGTCGCGGACGACTTTCACCTGGCGCGGTCCGGACACGATTGGCGTGCCCGACAGCAGACGACGCATGGCGCCGGACTCGAGGAAATGACAGGACGACGTGTCGTTGAAGGTGACCGTCGAATGCGCCGCGGTGGCGCGCGCCACTTGCCGCCAGTTCTCGCGGTTCATGGCCGGCAATCCGCAATTGACCACGACGCGATGCTGCTTCCACGACATCTCGAACGACAGGCAGCCGGCATGGGCTTCCTGGCTGACGGCGACGGGTGGCGGGTGACCCGTATCCATCAGCAAGAGCGTCGGGCCGGCATCGATGCGCTGATAGCCGGAATGCGGTGCGTTCGACACCGGCGTGCCGCGTGCGTCGTCATAGGCGAGCACGGTGGCCAAGAGATCGACCGGCGTCGGGCCCATGCCGTTGAACTGCGCGAAATTTCCGTCGGGGTGCCGAAAGAACCGCAGCATCGGCATCATCCGGTCGATCGCATTGTTCAGTGGCTGCGGCGGCTGAAGATTGCGCGCCGAAAACAACTGCCGCAGCGGCAGCAGATCGATCAGCAGTTCGATCAGGACACCGGGATTGCGGCTGATGTGACCGCCGTCGGGCAGAATCTGGCGGCGCAATTCGTCGTTCAGCCGGCGGGTTGTCGCCCGCAATTGGCCGGACATGCCTTCGAGGCACAGCGTGGCGTAAGTCAAAGCCATCACGGCCTGGAGCCTCGGCATGCCGTCGCGGCATTCGCCGAGGTTGCGGCGCAGGTGGCGTACCTGTCGCGACAGGCTGCGAATGAAGCGACGGTAAAATCGCGCGTCGGCGTCCTGAAGGATGAAAGGCGACTGACTGAGCCAGCAGACGATCCGTCGCGACAGGATTTCCGGCTGCCAGCCGATCGGGTGCCAGCGCCCCTGAATGGTGATCCATTCGTCGATCAGGGCGCGGGCATTGGCGCGGGTGATCGCCGAATCGGCGGCTCGCAAATGCCGCAGCCAGCCGAAGCCGAGCAGGGTGGCCGCCCATTCGTCGGACGGCGGCGTCATCTCGAACGGCGACCGGCGGTCGCAGATCACGACCTTGCCGGCAAAGGCGAAGCGGCCGGCATAGATCTCGGCGGCGCGGGTGGCGTCGGCGGTGCGCAGATCCTGCGGCGCGATGACCAGCCGGTCGGTCGTGGTCGCGAGATAGCGCCAGCGCATCAGGGGATGGCTATTGAGCGCGCCCAAGAGGCCGCGAAACGCGCGGCGTCCGATCAGAGCGGACAGCCTGATTCGTTCGGCGACCGACATCCGCGTCATTGAGCTGTTCACCCCCGGCAACACGTCTCGATTCCCGCGCGCCAGCCGCACGATAGCGAACGGCCGGCGATGGGCCAACATGCCCGCCGGGCACTCCGATGTTCGATCATGGGCGCCGCGCTATGCCGACTGCCGGATGAGCCGGGCGGCATAGAAGCCGTCGAGGCCGCCCCAATGCGGGTCTGGATCGGGCAGGTATTGCGGCAGGGTGCGCAATGCGCCGTCGGCGGTCAGGAATTCGCCATGACCGAAAACCTCCGACGCCGTTATCGGCGAGCGCGTCACCCGGGGGTCGCGCGCCAGCAGCGCGGCGATCTGCTGTTCGCCTTCTTCCGGTTCGAGCGAACAGACGCAATAGACCAGAGTGCCGCCAACCTTGAGAAGTTCGACCGCGCGGTCGAGCAGCCGTTGCTGCAACGAGGTCAGCACCGCCAGGTCGTTAACCGATTTGAGCCAGGGCACATCGGGATGACGGCGGATCGTTCCGGTCGACGTGCAGGGCGCGTCGAGCAACACGGCGTCGAATTGGGTTTCCGGTCGCCATTCGATGGCGTCGGCGGCGATGGTCTCGACCTTGAGCGCCAGCCGCGTGAAGTTCTCGCGCAATCGCGCCAGCCGCGCCGGCGAACGGTCGAGCGCCGTGACGATGGCGCCACGCGCCGCGAGCTGGGCTGTCTTGCCGCCGGGCGCCGCGCACAGATCGCATACCGATTTACCGGCGATGTCGCCGATCAGTTGCGCCGGCAACGAAGCGGCGGCGTCCTGCACCCACCACGCGCCTTCGGCAAAGCCCGGCAGCAACGTGATCGCGCCATGCGCCAGCGTGCGCACGGTGCCGGTCGGCATGACGCGGCCATGGACGTGCTCGGCCCAAGCCTGCGGGTTCTCCTTGACGGTGAGGTCGAGCGCGGGTTCGAAGCCGCTGGCCTTGGCAATGGCCCGCGCGGTCTCGGCACCGTAGTGCGCGCTCCAGCGATCGAACAGCCAGGCCGGGATATCGCGCGGTTCGTCGTCGGTCAGGATGCTGGTGCGGGCCTGAGCGACGCGGCGCAACACCGCGTTGACCAAACCGGCGTAACGCGCCGCGCGTCGGTCGCCTTGCGCCAGCCGTACCGACAGGTCGACGGCCGCATGGTCGGGGACATCGAGCCAGAGGATTTGTGCTGCGCCGACCAGCAGGATGTTTTCGGTGCGCGGTGCGTCGGTTGGGAAGCCCCTGTCGAGAAAGCCGCTGAGCAAATGACGCAAGGTGCCGAGCCGGCGCAACACGGTGGCGGTCAGCCGCCGCATCAAGGCGCGATCGCGGTCCGGCAAGGTGGCGAGGCCGATATGGGCGGCTTTGCCGGAAAGCTGTTCATCGAGCGCCAGCTTGCGGCGCAGGACCCCCTCGATGATGTCGACGGCGATACGCCGGGCCGCGAGGCCTGGAACTTCAGCTTGGGGTGATATTCTCGGGCGGGCCATGACTCTTTATTGCCATAAAATGTGTCAAGGTCGCGAGCGTTCGACGAAAAAGGCCACGACTTCACAAGTTTAGCGGGGATAGCGCGGCATTTACCGAGCTTTCGGGTGTTTGACGGCGGGCGGCGGACTGTCGATGTTCGGTCGCGAAATTCTCGCTTTGGTTGAATCTCTACGAGCGGCCTCGTTTCACGCTTGAGCGAATCGTGGCCGCGACGCTATGGCCTCGAGCTATGGTCCTCGCGCTGAAACGCAACGGTCTGGCTGGCGTGCCGGTGCTGGCGGCTGCCTCTTTTGCCGCCGGCGTGATGGCCGGTGCGACGATCGCTCCGGTGGAAGCCACCCGTGTCGTCGAGCGGCCGGCGCCTTCGGTCGATCGGCTGCGGTCCGGTCACCCGGCCGACGTCGTGCGGGTCATCGATGGCGATACCTTCGAGGCGCGGGTGCGGATCTGGCCGGGCATGGAGATGACGACGCGGGTGCGGCTGCGCGGCATCGATGCGCCGGAGCTGCACGCGCGCTGTGACGACGAGCGGATCAAGGCCGAGGCCGCGCGCGATGGCCTGGCTCAATTGCTCGACGAAGGTTCGGTCGGCATCTCGAACATCGGTCAGGACAAATATGGCGGCCGGGTCGATGCCGATGTCTCGACCATGCGCACCGCCGATGTCGGCGCGGCGATGCTGGAGCGCGGTCTGGCGCGGCGCTATCGCGGCGGTCGGCGGCGGAGCTGGTGCGGTTAGGCAGCGGCGCCGACTTCAACCGGGTTACTGCACCACCACCACTTCGGTGCCGAGCGGCGCGCGGCGATAAAGGTCCATGATGTCGGCGTTGAACATCCGGATGCAGCCATGCGACACGAAGCGGCCGATCGACGACGGATCGTTGGTGCCGTGAATGGCGTAATTGCCGTGATCGAGGCCCATCGCCGCCGCGCCCATCGGATTGCGTGGACTGCCGCCGGGAATGGTCGGTGTTACGCCCGGTTCCAGCGCCCAATCCGGCGCGATGTCTTTCTGGGCGATGTACGCGCGCCCTTGCCAGGCCATGCCGGCTTTGCCGACGCCGACCGGATAACGCAGCGCCTTGTTGCCGTTGAGGACATAGAACAGCTGACGCGCATTGGTCGCCACGACAATCGTGCCGGGACGATAGGCCTTATGAAAAGGCACGATCTCGTGCGCCGCGGCGGCTGACGTGCCGGCGAGGGCGGTGACGATGACCAATAGCGCGGCAAGGCAGCGCGGCATTGCTATCGCTCGATGATGACCGGCGTTCCGATATCGACCATCCGATATAACGCAACGATGTCGCGGTTGTACATCCGGATGCAGCCATGCGAGGCGAAATGGCCGATCGACGAAGGCCGGTTGGTGCCGTGGATGGCGTATTCGCCGCCCCGCAGTGTGAGCGCGGCAACCCCCATCGGATTATTCGGCGCGCCGCCGGGAATGACATCGGGCAATGCCGGGTTTTCCCGGCGGATCGACGGCGGTGGCGCCCAGGCCGGCTGGACATATTTGCCTTCGACGCGCGCGAGGCCGGACCATTGCATGCCGCGGCGTCCGACGCCGACCGGGAACCGCAGCGCGTGCGCCGGGTCGATCACGAAATAAAGCCGGCGTTCGCCGGTCCTGACGACGATGGTGCCCGGCGCGAAGCCGGAAAAATTGACGATCTCACCGGTAGCGGCCTGTGCCGGTCGGGTCGTCAACGACGGCCCGATCAGACTCAACGCAAGCAACCAGGTCGCAAGCCGAAGCGTTGCCCGCATCATATCGTGGTCCTGCCGCTATTATCCGCCGCACAATGTTAGCGCGGCCGGTAACGGCATCGGACAAAAGCTGGCGATAGCGTAAACGACGGCCAGTGCCGCCTTCGATCCATCATCCGCTCACGCCCGCGATTGGGGGAACCCGGTTCTTTGGTCAAAGCGCGGGGACGAACGGCAAGGTGTGGCGCTTCATCCAACAGCGATCGCTGTTGGAAGCCCTCGCCGTCGCCCTTGCAGGGGCCGCATTATTGCGTGCCTTGTTCAGGGCGACGGCGACAGGCGAGCTTGTGCGTCAGGCGCCGGCCTTTTTGTTTTGGCGGTTATTCACCAGATCGTCGACGACCGCCGGATCGGCCAGCGTCGAGGTGTCGCCGAGGCTGCCGTATTCGTCCTCGGCGATCTTGCGCAGGATGCGGCGCATGATCTTGCCTGAACGGGTTTTCGGCAGGCCGGGTGCGAACTGGATCAGGTCCGGACGCGCGATCGCGCCGATTTCCTTGCCGACCCATTGCGCCAGTTCCTTGCGCAATTCCTCGCTCGGCGTCTCGCCGGCCATCAGGGTGACATAGGCGTAGATGCCCTGGCCCTTGATGTCATGCGGATAACCGACGACGGCGGCTTCCGAGACTTTCGGATGCGCGACCAGCGCGCTTTCGACTTCGGCCGTGCCCATGCGGTGGCCGGAGACGTTGATGACGTCGTCGACGCGGCCGGTGATCCAGTAATAGCCGTCCTCGTCGCGGCGGCAGCCGTCGCCGGTGAAGTACTTGCCGGGATAGGTCTTGAAGTACGTGTCGATGAAACGCTGATGGTCGCCATAGACGGTGCGCATCTGGCCCGGCCAGGAATCGGCGATGCACAGATTGCCGGTGGTGGCGCCGTCGAGCACCTTGCCTTCGGCATCGACGATCTGCGGAACGACGCCGAAGAACGGCCGGGTCGCCGAACCGGGCTTGAGCTTGGTCGCGCCGGGCAGCGGCGTAATCAGGATGCCGCCGGTTTCGGTCTGCCACCAGGTATCGACGATCGGGCAGCGGTCCTCGCCGACGACGTGGTAGTACCACTCCCAGGCTTCCGGGTTGATCGGCTCGCCGACCGAGCCGAGCAGGCGCAACGACTTGCGCGAGGTCTTCTTGACCGGCGCGTCGCCGCCCTGCATCAGCGCGCGGATCGCGGTCGGCGCGGTGTAGATGATGTTGACCTGGTGCTTGTCGCAGACTTCCCAGAAGCGCGACGAGGTCGGATAGTTCGGCACGCCTTCGAACATCAGCGTGATCGCGCCGTTGGCGAGCGGGCCGTAGACGACATAGCTGTGACCGGTGACCCAGCCGACATCGGCGGTACACCAGTAGACATCGCCTTCGTGATAATCGAAGACGTATTGATGCGTCATCGAGGCGTAAAGCAGATAGCCGCCGGTGGTGTGCAGCACACCTTTCGGCTTTCCGGTCGAGCCCGAGGTGTAAAGGATGAACAGCGGGTCTTCCGCGTTCATGTCCTCGCACGGGCATTCGTCGGTCACGACGGCAGCGCCTTCGTGGTACCAGACGTCACGCACCGGATCCATGTCGATGGCGCCGCCGGTGTGTTTGACCACGACGACGAAATCGACGCCGCCGCATTTGGCGATCGCGGCATCGACATTGGCTTTCAGCGGAATCTTGCGGCCGCCGCGCACGCCTTCGTCGGCGGTGATGATGAATTTCGACTGACAGTCGGAAATGCGGCCGGCCAGCGAATCCGGCGAGAAGCCGCCGAACACCACCGAATGCACGGCGCCGATGCGGGCGCAGGCGAGCATCGCGTAAGCGGCTTCCGGGATCATCGGCATATAAATGGTGACGCGGTCGCCCTTCTCGACGTTGCGGTTGCGCATGATGTTGGCCATGCGGCAGACTTCGTCGTGCAGTTCCTGATAAGTGATCTTCTTGGAGACGTTGGGATCGTCGCCTTCGAAGATGATCGCGACCTGATCGGCGCGCTCGGGCAGGTGACGGTCGATGCAGTTATAGGCGACGTTGAGGACGCCATCCTCAAACCATTTGATCGCGACATCGCCTTCGTAAGAGGTGTTCTTGATCCTGGTCGGCTTTTCGACCCAGTCGAGCCGCGCCGCCTGATCGCCCCAGAAGCCGTTCGGGTCCTTGATCGAGCGCGCGTACATCTCCTGGTACTTGGCGTCGTCGATGAAGGCGCGCTTTTTCCAGTCGGCGGGAACGTCGTAAATCTTGTCGGTCATCGGGTCTCCTCCCGGCCGTCCGGTTGTTCCGGGGCCATTTGCGTGGACCTATTATGCGATAGCGGTCGCGTAAGGGACAAGTCGCGCGGCTGCGACTTTGGTCGCGTGTCGGCCTTGGCAAATATCAAGGACATAGTGGTTGCGATCGGCGGTGCGGCGGTTTGTGCCGGTTCGGGCGGCCCAAGCCGCCCGGCAAATCACAGCCCGCCCAGCTTGCGGAGGAATTTCCATTCGCCGTCGGTAATGGCCGGCAGCGACAGCCGCGATTGCTTGAGCAGTTGGATTTCGGCGAGCTTAGGTTCGGCCTTGATGGAGGCGAGAGTCACGGGTCGCGGTAACGGCTCGACGGCTTTGACGTCGACGCAGACCCAGGGGCTGCCGGCTTCGGCGGTCGGGTCGGGATAGGCTTCCTTGATGACCTCGACGATGCCGACGATCTCCTTGCCGATATTGGAATGATAGAAAAAGGCCTGATCGCCCTTCTTCATCTTCATCATGTTGAGCTTGGCGGTGTGGTTGCGAATGCCGGTCCAGGCCGTGCCTTTCGCGCCGGCCTTGACCTGTTCGTCCCACGACCAGGCATCGGGTTCGGATTTCATCAGCCAGTGCGCCATCGTCTTATTCTTCCGCTTTGATCGGCCGTGTCAGCAGCGACTCGATTGCCTCGTCGACGCTCATTTGTTTCGCCAGCACCGCGGCGACCGCCATCGAGATCGGCATGTCGACCTGTCGGTCGCGTGCCATTTCCAGCAGCACCGGCGCGGTGAAAGCGCCTTCGGCGAGTTTGCCGTCCGGCGGCAGGTTTTGGCCGATCGCGACGCCGAACGAGAAATTGCGCGATTGCGGCGACGAGCAGGTGAGGATGAGGTCGCCGAGCCCCGACAGGCCGGTCAGCGTTTCCGGCCGCGCGCCAAAGGCCTTGCCGAAGCGCACCATCTCGGCGAAGCCGCGCGTGGTCAGCGCGGCGGAGGCGCTGGCGCCTAAGCCCCGTCCGGTCACGATGCCGGACGCGATCGCCAGCACGTTCTTGACCGCGCCGCCGATTTCGACGCCGCGGATATCGGTCGAATGATAAGGCCGGAAGGTGCCGGAATTCATCGCCTGCGCCAGCATCTCGGCGATGTCGGCATTGGCGGCGGCGATGGTGACCGCCGTCGGCAGGCCGCGCGCGACATCGGCGGCGAAACTCGGGCCGGAGAGAATGGCCGGCACCGCCTGCGGCGCGCACTCGGCGACGATCTCGGTCATGAATTGCCGGCTGCCGTGTTCGATGCCCTTGGCGCAGGCGATCAGCGGCGTGTTGGCCGGCATGGTCTGCGCCAGTGCCTTGATCACCGAGCGCATCGCCTGCGCCGGCACGACCAGCAGGATGGCATCGTTGTGCGACGCTTCGCCGAGCGCGCGCGTCACCTTGATCGAGTCGTCGAGTTTGACGCCGGGCAGAAATTTGCTCTCGCGCTGGGTCGCGAGATGGTCGGCATGGGCGGCGTCAAATTCCCATAACGTCACCTGGCGTCCCGCCCGCGCGCAGGTCTGGGCCAGCGCCGTGCCCCAGGCGCCGCCGCCCAGCACCGCGATTCGTTGCAGGCCACCGGTCATTGTCGTTGCCCGCTCATTTGTAGGCCGCCGTTTTCAGTAATGCGCCGCGGTCGGCGGCGAGTTGGTCGAGCGGCCAGCGCGCGCGCGGCGCGACGTCGAGTGTATCGCGCGCGCCGAGTGAGAATTTCTCGATGCCGGCCCAGGCGATCATCGCCGCATTGTCGGTGCACAGGTCCAGCGGCGGCGCCACCAGGACGGTACCGACTTCCGACGCCAGCCGCTGCAACACCGTTCGGATCGCCTGATTGGCGGCGACGCCGCCGGCGACCACCAATGCGGTCGGGGCGCCGTATTGTTCGCGGAACAGCCGCAAGCCGGCGCGCAGCCGGTCGTAGACGACATCGACGACGGCCTGCTGGAACGAGGCGCAGAGGTCGGAGACGTCGCGGTCGGTCAAAGGCGCGATCTTTTCGGCTTCCAGCCGCAACGCGGTCTTGAGGCCGGAGAAGGAGAAATCGGCTTCCTTGCGATGCTGCATCGGCCGCGGCAGCACGAAGCGCGTGCTGTTGCCGCGCGCGGCTTCCAGTTCGACCTGCGGGCCGCCCGGATAGCCGAGACCCAGCAGCTTGGCGGTCTTGTCGAAGGCTTCGCCGATCGCGTCGTCCTGGGTGGTGCCGAGCCGGACATAGTCGCCGACGCCGCGCACCGCGACGATCTGGGTGTGGCCGCCGGAGGCCAGAAACAGGCAATAGGGGAATTGGGTATTGTCGGTCAGCCGCGCCGTCAGCGCGTGAGCCTCCAGGTGGTTGATCGAGATCAGCGGCTTGCCGGTCGCCATCGCAATCGCTTTGGCGGTGGTCAGTCCGACGATGACGCCGCCGATCAGGCCCGGACCGCCGGACGCCGCGATGCCGTTGAGGTCGGCGAAACTCTTGCCGGCCTCGGTCATGGCTTGGCTGATGATCAGGTCGAGCGCCTCGACATGGGCGCGGGCGGCGATTTCCGGCACGACGCCGCCATAGGCGGCGTGTTCGGCGATCTGGCTGAGCACAATATTCGACAGGATCCGGGCGCCGCCCTCGGGCGTCCGTTCGACCACGGCGGCGGCGGTTTCGTCGCAGGTTGTTTCGATGCCCAGAACGATCATCAGTTCACGACCCTTGAAGCGTCATGGCGGGACAGCCCGGACGCGCCGTCCCCGGAATGACGCAGAAAACAGCCCTCCCAATTCCCGGACGGCTGAACTATAGGTGGCCCCGAAGCGACGCGCGATTTTTTGCGAAAAACCGGCCCCCGCTGTTCGCATCGCGCTTTAGCATCGCGAGGTAATATGACGCAATCGGCGACCCCTATCCTGAGAATTGGCACGCGCGGAAGTCCCTTGGCGCTGGTGCAGGCACGGATGGTGCGGACGCTGCTGGCCCGGGCCCATGGCGTCGGCGAGGACGCCATTGAACTGGTCATCATCCGCACCACCGGCGACGCCATTCAGGACCGGCCCTTGTCGGAGGTCGGTGGCAAAGGCCTGTTCACGAAGGAGATCGAGGAGGCGCTGCTCGGCAGCCGGATCGATCTGGCGGTGCACTCCGCCAAGGACATGCCGACCTTCTCGCAACCGGGTCTGATCCTGACCGCCTGCCTGGAGCGCGAGGACCCGCGCGACGTCTTCATCAGCCGCAAGGCGAGTTCGTTCGCCGATCTGCCGCCGGGCGCGACGCTCGGCACCGCCTCGTTGCGCCGGCAGGCGATCGCCAAAGGCAAACGACCCGACCTCAAGGTCGTGCCGTTGCGCGGCAATGTCGATACGCGGTTGCGCAAGCTCGACGACGGCGAGGTCGACGCCACGATGCTGGCGCTGGCCGGGCTCAAGCGGCTGGGCCTCACCCAGCACGCCACGCACATCATGCCGGTCGAGGACTTCCTGCCGGCGGTGGCGCAAGGTGCGATTGGTCTCGAGGCGCGCGCCGATGACAGCCGGACCCGGGAATTGCTCGCCGCCATCAATCATGACGAGACGTTTATCGCGGTGGCTTGCGAGCGCGCCTTCCTTGCCGAACTCGACGGCTCCTGCAAAACGCCGATCGGCGGTCACGCCACGCTCGACGGCGACACGTTGCGGTTCCGGGGATTGCTGGCGCATCCCGATGGTGCGCCGTCGATCGCCAATGAAACCTACGGCGCGCGCGCCGACGCGGTGAGGATCGGCATCGAAGCCGCGCGCGCGGTTAAACGCGACGGCGATCCGCGCCTGTTCGGTTAGCATCATGCGTATCGTGCTGACCCGCCCCGAGGCCGATAGCGAACGGACCGCGAAGGTGCTGCGGGCGCGCGGTCATGACGTTCTGGTGGCGCCGTTGATGCGCGTCGAGCCGGTCGACTTTGACCTCACCAGCCAATGGGGCGGTGTGATCGTCACCAGCGCCAATGCGCCGGCGGCGCTTGCTAATCATCCCGCGCGTGACGAGTTGTGCGGGTTGCCGCTTTATGCCGTTGGCAGGCGTAGCGCCGACGCGGCGCGTCAGATTGGCTTCCGGAATGTCACCAGCGCCGGTGGCGATCTGCGCGATCTGGTGCAGGTGATTTGCGAACACCGCGCCGATGCCAAAGCGCCGCTGCTTTATCTGGCCGGCGCCGACCGCTCAGGCGATCTGATCGGCGATCTTGCCGTGCACGGTATCGCCGCCGAACTGGCGGTGGTCTATCGTGCGGCGACCGCGCCGTTTCCGTCGGCGCTTATCGATGCGTTGCAGGCGGGAACGGTTGACGCCGTGCTGCATTTCTCTAGACGCAGCGCCGAAAATTACGTCGATGGCGCGAAAAAAGCCGGGATTGTCGCGCATGCCTTGGCAGTGAAGCATTTGTGCTTATCGGCGAATATCGCCGAACCGCTTGTTAACGCTCGTGCAAGTCAAATCGCGATAGCCAAGCATCCGGACGAAATGTCGCTGCTGGCACTGGTTGATGTGGCGCAAGGTTGACGTCGGCCGGTTTTGCCATTCTTTGAGCCAATAATTGCTGCGTGCGGCGCGGCACTTCGATAGGATTCGCGCATGACCGAACAGCGCCCAACGCCGCAGGAATTGGCCGCCAGCGGCGGCCGTAAACGCAGCGCACCCACCATCGATTTGACGGCGACCGATGTTACGCCGGCCGGCCATTCCGAAGCCGAGCAGCCGGCCGCCGAAGCCACGGCAGCGCCAACCCCGCACGACGATTCGTCGTCAACATCGCAGCACAAGCCGCAGCAACCGTCGGACCCGGATTCGGCGGTGATCTGGGAACCGCCGCCGGAAAGTTCCGAATCCGCCAGCGCGGCGCGCGATGCCGATACCGCGGAAACCGCGTCCGGTCCGGCGGCTGCCGCCGGAAAACCGCCGTCCGCCACGAGCGCCTGGGTCAGCGCGGCGCTGGGCGGTGTCGTCGGTGCGGCCGCCATTGCCTTGCTGCTCGGTGCTTTGTGGTCCGCCGGCATGGTGACGCCGACGGGCAATGCCGGTTTATCGGAACCGTCCGGGCAAATCGCGGCGCTCGAAAAGCAGGTCGCCGATCTTCAAAAGCGTTTGTCCAGCGCAGGCGCGCAGGGCGGTTCGGCGATGGATGCGCTTGTGGCGCGCGTCGCCAAACTCGAAGCCAGCGGCAAATCGGCACCGGCCGTGGGAACGTCCGCCGATCCGGCTTTGCTCAAGCGCGTGACCGATGCCGAAACCGCGGTGAAGACGTTGCAAGCCGCGCTCGATGCCTTGACCCATCGCAGCGATGAAGTCGCCGCGCGGGTTGCACAGGCGACCGACGACGCCACGGCCGCTAAAAGCGCCGCAACCGAATTGCGCGGCGATCTTCAGGACGTTTCGAAGACCGCGAAGTCTGGCGCGTCGTCGACCGCGCTCGATCAGGTGCAAAAGCGCATCGTCGATCTCGAGCGGCAGGTCAGCACGACCAAGGAAGAACTGGTCAAGGTCGCGGCGACGGCCGCCGCGCCGGATAGCGCGGCGCGGCTGGCGGTGTCGGCTGTGGCGTTGCGCGATGCCGTTCTGAGCGGCAAGCCTTATGCCGCTGAATTGGGGCAGGCAAAGGCCCTCGGCGGCGATGACAAATCGCTGGCGCCTTTGGCGGGCTTTGCCGCCACCGGAATGCCGAGCGAGCAGAGTCTGGCGCAACAGCTGTCGACTTTACTGCCGGCGATGATCAAGGCAGCCGGTGCGCAAAAGCCCTCCGTTGGCTTTCTCGAACGGTTGCAGGCCAACGCCGAGCATCTTGTCAGCGTTCGTCGCGTTGGCGCGCCGCCCGGTAACGATGCGCCTGCGGTTCTGGCTCGCGTCGAAAAGGCCGCCGCCGACAACGACATTGCCGCGGCTCTGGCCGAAATCGGCAAGTTGCCGGAAGCGGCGCGGCAGGTGGCCGCGGACTGGGTAACGCGCGCGGCCGGGCGACAACAGGCGGTCGCGGCGGCGCGCGGCTTTGCCGATCGCGCGGCGCTCGCCCTCGGGTCGAAGTGAGGACGTCATGATCCGGGTCGTTTTATTTCTGGTTGCCCTGGCGCTGATCGCGACCGGCTTTGTCTGGTTTGCCGACCGGCCGGGCGATGTCGCTGTCACCTGGATGGGGTACCGCGTCGAGACGTCGCTGATGGTGGCGGCGCTGGCCGTCGCCGCGCTGGTTGTCGTGGTGATGATCGTCTGGTCGATCCTGCGCGGCATCTGGCGTTCGCCCGAGCAGGTGTCGCTGTTCTTTCGTCATCGTCGTGCGATGCGCGGCTATCTGGCGATCACTCGGGGACTGGTTGCGATCGGGGCCGGCGATACCCGTCTTGCGGTCAAATCCGCCGACGAAGCGGCGCGCCTGTCGCCCGGCGATCCTTTGATGTTGCTGTTGTCGGCGCAGTCGGCGCAATTGTCCGGCGATCGGATCGGCGCGGAACGCGCATTCCATGAAATGCTGCGTCACGAGAACACCAAGCTCCTGGGTTTGCGCGGGCTTTATATCGAAGCGCAACGGCGTAACGATTCGATAGCGGTTCGTCGCTTTGCCGAGGAAGCCGCGAAGGTCGCGCCGGCTTTGACCTGGGCGGGTCAGGCCGTGCTCGACGATCGCTGCGCGCAAGCCGATTGGACCGGTGCGCTGGTTGCGCTCGACCATATGAAGAGCGCGTTGGAAAAATCCGAATATCGCCGCAAGCGCGCGGTCCTGCTGACGGCGAATGCCTTGGCATTGGCGGACGGCGATCGCGATGCGTCGCGCGCTGCGGTGCTCGAGGCGGTCAAGCTGGCGCCCGGTTTGGTGCCGGCGGCGGCGCTCGCCGGCCGCCGATTGTCCGAGGCCGGCGATCAGCGCCGCGCTGGCAAGGTGCTGATCGGCGCCTGGCGGCTCAATCCGCATCCCGACCTCGCCGATGCTTATGCCGATCTTCGGCCCGGCGACAGCGCGCGGGCGCGGCTGACGCGGATGCAATCGCTGGCCGACAAGACGCCCGGCGATGTCGAGGGCGCGCTGGCGGTGGCGCGGGCCGCGCTCGATGCGCGCGAATTCGCGACCGCGCGCTCTGCGCTGTCGCGTTACCTCACGGCGCCGACCCGGAGGGTCGCAACGCTGATGGCCGAGATTGAAGAGACCGAACACGGCGACGAAGGCAAGGTGCGCGAGTGGATGGGCCGCGCGATGCGCGCCGGGGGCGATCCGGTCTGGACCGCGGATGGCGTGGTGTCGGATCGCTGGCTGCCAGTGTCGCCGAGCGGCAAGCTCGACGGCTATCAATGGCGGGTGCCTCTGTCCGAAATCGGCATGACGCATCCGGTGATCGACGCTGCGCCGCCGCCTCTGCCGGAGCCCCGCGTTGTTGTGGACGCCGGCAAGCCCGGCGGCGCTGGGCAGCCTGCGGCCGACACCGGGGCGGTGAAGAAGCCCGAGATCGTTGTCGATGTCGTCCCGCCGTCCAAGGCTGCGGCGGCGACCGCGCCGACAGCCGTTAATTCGGTGGAGACGGTGCAGCCGGCGGCCGAATCGACGGCGACGCCCGTGGTGTCACCGGAGGCGGTTAGGCCGCCCGATGTGCCGAAGCCGGCCGTAAAGCCGAAGCCGGTCGATGCCGTAATTCCACTGGTTCACGCGCCGGACGATCCCGGCCTCGATCCGGGTATCGACGCCGGCCATGTGTCCGATCGCGATTCTGGCCTAGGAGCGGGATTGGATACCGATCCGGTCCCGGAGACCGTTACACCGCCGGCGCAGGCGGCCTGGCAGCGCATTAAGCAGATATTTCGATAAAGCTGCGATCCTTGTGCGCGCCGGGGCTCTTGCCATCGGTTTCGGTAACCGGCTCTCGTCGCCTTGTTTGCTTGCCATTCCGGCGCTTGGCCGATACTAGTCTCACGGCTTCAGCCGACGTAGCTCAGCGGTAGAGCATCCGCTTCGTAAGCGGGTGGTCGGGGGTTCAAATCCCTCCGTCGGCACCAGCCTTTTCCTTGCTTTTGCGTGTTATCGCGCCGGCGTCTCCCATCGGGGATGGTTGCGGCTTCGCCGCAGGCCGTTACGACGCCGTCGGCCAGTCGTCGTTGCCAACGCCGAGCGCGCCGACCATCCATTCCAGCGCCGCCACCAATTCGGCCTGCTTGTCGGGCGGCAGCCGTTCGAATTCTCGCACCAGTCGCGCGTTAATCGCGGGTTCGGCGGCCGTCAGGGCCTGCTGTCCGGCGGCCGTCAGCCGCGAATGGACAATCCGGCGGTCGTCGGCGCTGCGATAGCGCTCAACCAGGCCGCGCTCGACCAGACGGTCGAGAATGACCGTGACCGTGGCCTGACTCAGGCTGGCATCGGCGGAAATCCGGCCCGTCGTCACTTCGCCAAGTTCGGCAATGGCCTGCAAGATCGCCAGTTGCGGCGCGGTCAGTCCGGTTTCGCGCGCCAGCCGCCGCGACCGGAGATCGGCGGCATGCATGATGCGCCGGACGGCGTCGATCACGGTCCGCGCCGGTTGTTTTTGGGATCGATTCCCGGCCGTCGGCGTTGGGAGCATGCAGTTCCATTCGAATGAACTTGGGCGACCAATTCATTTGACATCAAAACTTTAGTGTTGTAAATGATAATCATGCGACGGCGTCTTGGCGGCTTCGCAGAGATGCAAACGTGCCCCAAGGAACCCCGCAGGGACGCCGGCCGGGCCATTCGAAAATCCTCCAGCTGTGGAGGGGCGAGGGGCACCGATGTGCGGACTATGTGGTGAGCTGACTTTTGACGGCACGTCGGCCTCGGCCGGCGCGGTCTCCGCCATGAGCGCGGAACTGGCGCGGCGCGGTCCCGACGGCGCGGGCCTGTGGTCGAACGGCAAGGCCGCGCTCGGCCATCGCCGGCTCAAGATCATCGACCTGTCCGAACGCGCGCAGCAGCCGATGGTCGATCCGGGCCTCGGCCTGTCGATCGCCTTTAACGGCTGCATCTATAATTACAAATCGCTGCGCACCGAGTTGGAGGCGAAGGGTTACACGTTCTTCTCCGACGGCGACACCGAAGTCGTGCTGAAAGCCTGGCACGCCTGGGGCAAGGACGCGCCGAAAAAATTCAATGGCATGTTCGCCTTCGCGGTGGTCGAGCGCGACACCGATACGCTGACGCTGGTGCGCGACCGTCTCGGCATCAAGCCGCTGTATTATGCCGAGCAGCCCGGGCGGCGCGTTCGTTTTGCCTCGAGTCTGCCGGCTTTGCTGGCGGCCGGCGATATCGATACGTCGATCGATCCGGTGGCGCTGAATTACTACATGAGCTTCCACGCGGTGGTGCCGCCGCCGCACACCATCATCAAGGGCGTGCGCAAGATCGAGCCCGGCACCGTTGTTACCTTTGCGCCCGACGGCCAGCGTCGCGATCATCGCTACTGGCATTTGAAATATGGCCGCACGGCCGATGAGGCCAAGCGCACCAGCGAGCAATGGCGCGACGCCGTTCATGCCGCGCTTCGCGCCGCGGTCGACCGCCGCATGGTCGCCGATGTCCCGGTCGGGGTTTTGCTGTCGGGCGGCCTCGATTCAAGTCTGATCGTGGCGCTGCTGGCCGAAGCGGGTCAGCGGCATCTCAAGACATTCTCCATCGGTTTCGAATCGGTTGGCGGCGAGATTGGCGACGAGTTCAAATATTCGGACATCATCGCCAAGCATTTCGGCACCGAGCACCACAAGCTCTTCATCGAATCCGAAAAGCTGATCGCCAGCCTGCCCGATACCATCAAGGCGATGTCGGAGCCGATGGTGTCCTACGACAATGTCGGGTTCTATCTGCTGTCGCAGGAAGTCGCGCGGCATGTGAAGGTGGTGCAGTCCGGTCAGGGCGCCGACGAGGTTTTCGCCGGGTATCACTGGTATCCGCCGATGGTGAACGCGACCGATCCGCTCGCCGCCTATGCCGGCAGTTTCTTCGACCGCGATCACGCCGAATATAAAGACATCATGGAGCCGGCGGTGGTCGGCGGCGATCACGCCAGCGATTACGTGCGGGCGCATTTCGCGCAAGCCGGCGCGGATGAAGCTATCGACAAGGCGCTGCGGATCGATTCGACCGTCATGCTGGTCGACGATCCGGTCAAGCGCGTCGACAACATGACGATGGCCTGGGGCCTGGAAGCGCGCGTGCCGTTTCTCGATCACGAACTGGTCGAGCTTGCCGCCAAGGTGCCGGCGTCGGAGAAAATCCGCGATGGCGGCAAAGGCATATTGAAGGATATCGGCCGCGTCACCATTCCGCCGGAAGTCATCGACCGGCCGAAAGGCTATTTCCCGGTTCCGGCCCTGAAATATATCGAAGGCCCGGTGCTCGATTTCGTGCGGCAGGCGCTCGATGCGCCGGTGGCGCGGCAACGTGGCTTGGTCAAGCGTTCCTATATCGATAAACTGATGGACGCGCCGAAAGATCATATCACCCGGTTGAGAGGCTCCAAGCTCTGGCAGGTCGCGCTGCTCGAGATGTGGCTTCAAGCCCATCGGATTTAGATCGGTCGTCGACATGCAAACCAAAAAACGCGCTGCCGAACACACCACCGATCCCGACCGTATGCTGTCGCTGCGGACATGGGCGGACCCGGCCGATCAGAAAGAACACGCCGACATAAAGCCCGAGGCCTTTATCGATTGCGGTTGGGGCCGACTTATATTCGGTCAGACCTTCACGACACCGGCCAGTCTGGCCGACACCTTGAGCGCCGAAGCGTCCGGCGAACGCGATATCGTGCTCTATGCCCGCGAGCCGCATGTGGTGCTGGCGCAGGCGCCGCAGCTTCTGTTCCTCGATCCCTCGCATACCTATCGCCTCGACTTCCTCAGTCCCGGCCCGGTGACCAAACAGGTCGCCAAGCCGCTGGCGGCGTCGATCCGGCTGGCGACCGAAGCGGATGCCGAGGAGATCAACCGGCTGTATCTGTCGCGCGGCATGGTGCCGTTGCGCGACGGCTACATGAGCGGCGGCTGTGACTCGAGCGTGTCTATACTGGTGGCGGAAAGCCGGGACGGTGGCCTGTCGGGCGTCGTCATGGGCGTCGATCATACCGAAGCCTTCAACGATCCCGACAACGGTTCAAGTCTGTGGGCGCTGGCGGTCGATCCGCAGGCCCGCGCGCCCGGCGTCGGCACCGCGCTGGTTCTGGCGCTGGCCGAACGATTCCGTCAGGCGAGCCGGGCTTTCATGGATCTGTCGGTCAAGCACGACAATGTGCAGGCCATCGCGCTGTACGAGAAGCTCGGTTTCACCCGCGTGCCGGTGTTCTGCATCAAGCGCAAGAATGCCGTTAATGAGACGTTGTTCGTCGGACCCGCGATCAACAACGAACTCAATATCTATGCCCGCATTATCGTTGAGGAAGCGCGCCGCCGCGGTATCGCCGTCGACATCGAGGATGCCGAGGCGGGTCTGTTCCGCTTGTCATTCGGCGGTCGTGCGGTGGCCTGCCGGGAATCGCTGTCGGACATGACCAGCGCGGTCGCGTTGTCCCGTTGCGACGACAAGGCCTTGACGCGGCGCCTTCTCGCCAAGGCTGGTTTGCGGGTGCCCGAGCAGCTTCGTCTGACCACGCCGGCGGAGGCCTCGTCATTCCTGGAACGGCATGGCCGGGTGGTCGTCAAGCCGGCGCGCGGTGAGCAGGGCCGTGGCGTTTTTGTCGATCTGACCACCGAAGACGAGGTCACCCGCGCGATCGAGCGCGCCAGGCAGGTTTGCGATCAGGTGCTGGTCGAGGAGTTCGTCACCGGCGACGATCTGCGCATCATCGTTATCGACGGCGCGGTGGTGGCCGCCGCGATCCGCAAGCCGGCTTCGGTCGAGGGTGACGGCAAGAGCACGATCCGCACCTTGATCGAGCATCAAAGCCGGCGTCGCGCCGCCGCGACCGGTGGTGAGAGCAATATTCCGCTCGATCGCGAGACCGAACGCGCGGTGTTCGCCGCCGGCTACAAGCTCGATCATTGCCTGCCCGCCGGCGAAGTTCTCGCGGTGCGCAAGACCGCCAATTTGCATACCGGTGGCACGATCCACGATGTCACGGCCGAGCTTAATCCCGATCTTGCCGCCGCCGCGATCGCCGGCGCCCGCGCGCTCGACATTCCGCTGGTCGGCTTCGATTTCCTGGTGCCCGACGTCGCTGGCCCGGATTACGTGATTATCGAAGCGAACGAACGGCCGGGCCTGGCCAACCACGAGCCGCAGCCGACCGCCGAACGCTTCGTCGATTTCCTGTTTCCCCACAGCCGCGTCAACCAAGAGGCTTCTGCGATCTGATGAAGAAGCTGCCCATCGACGAGGCCTATCTGCTGGCGTTTCTCAAGCGGTTGCTGCGCACGCCGAGCCCGTCCGGCATGACCGATGTGATCGTCGCCATCGTTATCGCCGAACTTGAATCGCTGAAGATTCCCTTTGAACTGACGCGGCGCGGCGCGATCCGCGCCACCATCAAGGGCAAGAAGTCGACGCCGAGCCGAGCGCTGGTCGGTCACGTCGATACGCTCGGCGCGACGGTCAAATTCATTCGCGACAATGGCCGGCTGGAACTGGTGCCCGTCGGTCACTGGTCGGCGCGCTTTGCCGAAGGCGCGCGCGTCACCGTGTTCAGCGACACCCAGCAGTTTCGCGGCACGATTCTGCCTTTGAAGGCTTCGGGGCATACTTATAACGAAGAGGTCGATACCCAGCCTTCGGCCTGGACCAATCTCGAAGTGCGCATCGACGCCAGAACGGCGTCGGCGGCCGAAACCCGCGCGCTCGGCATCGAGATCGGCGACACCGTCTCGATCGATGCCCAGCCCGAATTCGTCAAGACCGGTTTCATTGCGTCGCGCCATCTCGATGACAAGGCCGGCGTCGCGGCGATGTTTGCCGCCGCGCGGGCGATGCGCCGCGCCGAGATCGTGCCGCCGATCGACTGCCATCTGCTGTTCACGCTATCGGAGGAAATCGGCGTTGGCGCCAGTGCCGTGCTGCACGGCGAGGTTTCGGAACTGGTCGCGGTCGATAACGGAACGATCGCGCCGGGGCAGAACACCTCGACCTACGGCGTCACTATCGCCATGCAGGATTCGTCCGGGCCGTTCGACTGGCACCTGACCCGCAGCCTGCTCAAGCTGGCCCACGACAACAAGATCGAACATTCCCGCGACGTGTTCCGTTATTATCGCTCCGACGGCGCCGCGGCGGTCGAAGCCGGCAATGATATCCGGGCGGCGCTGGTGTGCTTCGGGCTCGACGCCAGCCACGGCTGGGAACGCACCCACAAGGATTCGCTGACGGCGCTCGCCCGCTTGCTGACGCTCTATATGCAGAGCGAACCGCTGTTCCGGCGCGATCAGGCCGCGCTCGGCCCGATTGGCGATCTGCCGCCGGCTGAAATCGAGCCGCGAACGTAAAACCTATCGATTTTCGACGGTTTATGCGTGCGCCTTCGCGGCCTCTGCGCTCGGCGAAGCCGGTGTTTCGGTTGTTCCGCCGCGGCTTGCTCGGTCGCGTCGGCGATGACCGGCCAAGGTGCCGCAGGCCGGTGTTTTCGGCGAAAAGACGTTGGCGAATCGCTGCTTTTCCACATAATCCACCGATAGTCTCGCTTTGTGCGGATTTGGCGGTTTGGTTTTGTCCGCTAAACCATGAGTTGTTAGCAAGTCGGTCCAGATTTGGACAAAATGTAGCCGACGCCGTTCTGGCCTGTGGCCTTGGGGCGTCGTCCGGTTTAAAAGAATCAGCTAACCGTGTTCGCCGCTTGGCAGTACAAATGTACCAGCCGTCACGCGATGTCCGAATTATCGCACTCTTTTGCTAGAGAAGCCCAATGGCCAAACCAGCAGTTATTCTCATCGGCGCCGATAAAGGTGGGGTCGGTAAGACCACAGTTTCCCGCACCTTGCTCGACTATTTCGGCGCGCATCAGACGCCGACCCGGGCCTTCGACACCGAGGCGCCGCGCGGTACGCTGAAGCGCTTCCATCCGGACAAGACGCAAATCGTCGATGTCACGCAGATCGCCGATCAGATGAAGATTTTCGACACGCTTGGCAGCGCCGAGGCCAAGGTGACGGTGATCGACATTCGCGCCGGTTTGCTGTCGCCGACCTTGCAGGCGCTGAACGATATCGGGTTCATTGAATCGGCCAAGAAAGGCCAGATCACCTTCGCGGTGTTTCACATCCTCGGCCCGTCGATCGCCTCGCTGGAAGAAATCTCCCAGACCGCCGAATTCGTCGGCGACGCCGCTTACTTCCTGGTGAAAAACCACATCAACGAGACTTCGTTCTTCGATTGGGACCCGTCGACCTACAACTCTTATTTCAATCAGATTAAGGGTGCGCAGGAAATCACCATCCCGAAGTTGAACGAGATGGCGACCGAGCAGGTCGAAGTGGCCAGCGTGCCTTACGTTCAGTTTGTCGCCAACAAGAACGCCAAGAACGAAAGCGCCAACTACTCCTTCGTGCTGCGCGGCTATGTCCGCCATTGGCTCGGCCAGGTTTGGGGCGAATACGATCGCGTCAAGTTGGCCGATATGGTTGCGCCCAAAGTCGAAAGTCCGGTCCGGCAAGTCGCCGGCTAACGTCGGATTTTGCCAGTTCGCTGTTTTTGCCCATTGGCCGTACGTCCTTCGATGCCGGTTCAAGGGAAGCGATGTCGTTCCGCAATTCCGTTATTGTCGTTGCGTCGCCGCGCCCCAGGGTTGGCAAAACCCTGCTGGCGCGGCTGCTTGTTGACTATTACCTGCTGGAAGGGCACCCGGTTCGCGCCTTCGACCTCAACAGCGGCGAAGGCACCCTCGCGCAGTTTCTCCCCGACCATGTGACGGTCTCCTCGATTGCCGAGGTGCAGGGCCAGATGGCGCTGTTCGATCGGCTGGTCACGGTCGATGACACCGTCAAGATCATCGATGTCGGTCACGAGGTGTTCGAACCGTTTTTCAGCCTCGCCGAACGTATCGATTTCGCCGACGAGGCGCGCCGTCGCGGCATCGCCCTGGTCGTGCTGTTCATGATCTCGAACGATCGGGTCACCGTTGACGCCTATCGCAGGCTGGCCGAGCACTTTCCGCGTTTGACGCTGACCCCGGTCCAGAACGAGATGTTCGGCGCCGGCCAGATGCGCGACAAGTTCCCGCCGGTCGGCCGCGGTGCGGCGTTGCTGCGGGTGCCGGCGCTGGCTCCGGGCTTGCGCAAACACGTCGAGCAGCCGCCGTTTTCGTTTTCCGGTCCGCAGCTTGCGAATGCCAAGCACATCCCGCTCGACGGCCACCTCGAGTTGCAGCGATGGTTGCGGCGAATTTATCTCGAGTTCCGAGAACTCGATTTGCGGGTTTTACTCGCCGATTTGCAGTCGTCGATCCGGTTCTGACCGCTTCTTTCATTGAATCGCTGGTTTCTCGGCCCGGTTCCGCGCGACGGTATTCGGAACCTGGGTCCGTCTGCCGCGTCGGGAACGAAAGGGCGTTGAAGACGTTGCATCGGCCAGCACCCCTCGCGCGGGATGTCGCGCCAGCGTAGGAGGCTCGCCATGTGGATCCAGCTTTTTGCCGTTGCGTTGGTTATCGCGCTCGGACTGGGCGTAGGCGCATTGGTTGTCGACGTTGACGTGAAACAACATAACCGGCGCTACGGCCGTCGACGCTACAGCCAGGTTCGCGTCCGGGGTTGACCCGTCAAGAGCTGGCGGACCGGGTGTGTCCTCGGCTTTTCCCCAAGGGGCCGGGCGGCAGAGGGCGAATTCTGTAATACTGTCGGCATGGCCATGCCCCTGCTGCTGTCGCGACGCTTCGCACCGTTGTTCTGGTGCCAGTTCTTCGCGGCGTTCAACGATAATTTTCTCAAGACCTCGCTGGTCTTCTTGATTCTATTCGGCGCCGATGCGACGCAATCCGGCGCGGCGGCGCTGATCACGCTGGCGAGCGCGATTTTCATCGCGCCTTATTTCTTTCTGTCCGCGCTGGGCGGCGAAATGGCCGACCGTTACGACAAGGCGCGGCTGGCGCAATGGCTGAAATTTTTCGAGATCTCCGTCGCCGTCATCGCGGTGGCCGGCTACGCAAACCAGTCGATCGTCACGATGTTCGTGGCCTTGGGATTGTTCGGCGTGATCGCCGCGCTGTTCGGTCCGATCAAATACGGAATCCTGCCGGATCACCTGCCGCCTGAAAAACTGCCGGCCGCCAATGCGCTGATCGAGGGCGCGACCTTTATCGCTATTTTGACCGGCACCATTGTCGGCGGCATTGCCGCGCATAGCGGTGGCGCGCGGGTCTTCGGCTTGCTGGTGGTCGGCTTTGCCTTGGCCTGCTGGTTGTCGGCGTTGCGGATACCGCCGACCGGCGAAGGCGCGCCGCATCTCAAGGTCTCGCGCAATATCGCGGCCTCGACCGCCGCCATGTTGCGTCATTTGCGCGCCGACAGCCGGCTGTGGTGGGGCGCGATGGTGACGAGCTGGTTCTGGCTGATCGGCATCGTCGTGCTGTCATTGCTGCCGACGCTGGTGAAGAGCCTGATCGGCGGCAACGAAGATGCCGTCACCGCTTACCTCGGCATGTTTTCGGTTGCGGTGGGTTTCGGTTCCGGCCTCGCCGCGATCATTGCCCGTGGTCGTATTGTCCTGCGCACGACCGTCGCCGGTGCGCTTCTGATCGGTGTATTCGCGCTCGATCTCGGCATGGTTACCTGGGGCGCGAGCCCGGTGTCGCCGGCGCAGGCGCCCGACGTCGTTCTCGCGTCGCCGATCGGTTTGCGCGCCGCTATCGATCTGGCCGGACTGGCCGTCGGCGGCGGCTTGTTTATCGTGCCGGCATTCGCCGCGGTGCAGGCGTGGTCGGACGCGGACTACCGGGCGCGAACGGTGGCGGCGGTCAACGTCCTCAATGCCGCTTTCATGACGGCGGCGACCGTTGCGATGGCGTTGCTGCAATTGGTCGGCGCTACCGTTCCGATGCTATTGATCGGCATTGGCATTTCGACTTTCGTCGTCGCCTTGGCCATCCGCTGGACCATGCCGTTAGCGGTCAATGCACACAGCGAACGACATTAATTAGACCGCCAATTAACACCGAATATATACGCGAATTTTCGTTTTATACGACGGCGCTCATTCGCCGATGCCGGCAATACAAATAGCGTTATCAATCGCGGCTGCATTTCAGCCGTTGCGGTCTTTGGGGTTTTTGGGCAGCGGCGCCAATTCCGGCATTGCGCCTCGTGGCTGAACCACGATCCGCATCGTTCAATCGAAAAATCCGGATCCTGGAGATAAAATGCGCGGCAAGATTCTTGCGGTTATGGCGTTGGTCGTCGGTGTCGCCACACCGGCATGGGCCGAACAACGGCAGGCCAGCGCGTCGCCGAGTTTCGATGACTGCTATCGTCTGGCCTGGGTGCGCGGCGTTCATGTCGAGCAGAACGAATTGCCGGCCTGGGCCGTCGAATGCATGGCCGGCCGGATTCCGTTCGACAGCGGCTTCCATGCCGATTCCGTGCGGCCGACGGGCGGCACCTCGAAATAATCGGACGGCTCGTACGCCGCTGCTTGCGCTGCCGCTGTCATGGCCGCGCAGGTCGCTAGTGGTTTGTCGGACAATGTGCTTTGTCCGGATATGAATAAAGGCGGCGCGTTTTCAATCTCGCGCCGCCTTTTTTTGTTGCTGCCTGCGCGGTCCCGGTTATTTCCGCATCGCCAGAACGCGATCGACCATTTCGCCGGCAACGCCGAGATAATTCGCCGGGTCGATCATCTTTTCCAGTTCGGCGCGGCTGGCGTACTTGGCGATTTCCTTGTCTTCGGCCAGCAGATCGATCAACGGCCGACCGGTCTTCACGACCTCGCGGCAGATGTCATAGACATGATCGTGCGCGAAGTTGCGGCCCATCTTGTCGCCGAGCGCCATCATCACCGCTTCCGACATGATCAGGCCCTTGGTGATGAAGATATTGTCGTACATCTTCTTTTCGTTGACCTGGAGTCCTTCGAGCACGAAGCGGGTCTGCGCCAGCGCGCCGGCCGATAGCATGAAGATTTCCGGCAGCGTGATCCATTCGATTTCCCACGGGCCGGTGGCGCGCTCGTGATCCTCGACCATCGCCTCGAGCAGCGCCGCGACCATCTGTTTGACGATGGCGGTCTGCGCGGTGATGTAGACCGAGGAGATCGGATTGCGCTTCTGCGGCATGGTCGACGACGAGCCGCGGCCCTGATGGAAGGGTTCGTAGACTTCCTCGACTTCGGTCTGCATCAGTAGTTTGACGTCGAAGGCGATCTTGCCGCATGAGCCGGTGACGAGACCGAGGAAGCAGCCGACTTCGGCGATGGTGTCGCGCACCGTGTGCCAGGAGATCGCCGGCTGGCCGAGCTTCAGCTCCTTCATCAGCTCGACCTGGCACTTGAGGCCGTCCTTGCCGAGCGACGACAGCGTGCCGGCGGCGCCGCCGAATTCGCCGACCTCAACGCGCGGCCGCAATTCCTTGAGGCGCTGTTTGTGCCGTTCGAAGCCGGCCAAAATGGTCGCCATCTTGTAACCGAAGGTGATCGGCACCGCCTGTTGCAGGTTCGAGCGGCCGGCCATCGGCGTGTCGCGATATTTCCTGGCGAGCGCGGCCAGCGCCTCGCAGATGCCGTCGATTTCCTTTTCGACCAGATCGAGCGCTTCGCGGATCTGCATCACGGTCGCGGTGTCGGTGATGTCCTGCGTGGTCGCGCCCCAGTGCGACCATTCGCCGAGCTTGTCCTTGCACAGGGCGACGAGCTGCTGGACGACCGGCAGCACCGGATAGCCGATGCGCTCGGTCGCCGCCTTCAGTTTCGCCATGTCGTATTCTTTGCCGTCGCAATGCTTGACGATCTCGTCGCAGGCTTCCTGCGGAATGATCTTCAGCCGCGCCTGGGCCACTGCCAGCGCCTTTTCGAAGTCGAGGTATTTCTGCACCCGGTTCTCGTCGGACCAGACGGCGCGCATGGCCTCGGTGGTGAAGACGTTACGGAAGACGGCGGAATCGAAATAGCTGGAGGGCATGCAACGGGCTCCTGAGGATTTGTCGGCGGCACCCTAGTCGTTTCGCCGGGCCGATCAACTCAGGGACTAAATGCGGGCCTTGCCGCAAAAGCATACGGCCGGGCGCAGGGCCCGGCCGTATTTATAACGGGTTGTTTATCGCGGCGAATCAGACGGCGCCGCTGATCCAGGACTGCAACTTCTGCTTCGGCGCGGCGCCGACCTGACGATCGGCGATCTCGCCATTCTTGAACAGCAGCAGCGTCGGGATCGACATGATGCCGTACTTGGCCGCGACGTTCGGATTTTCGTCGACGTTGAGCTTGACGATCTTCACCTTGTCGCCGAGCTGTCCGGCGATTTCCTCCAGGGCCGGCGCGATCATGCGGCAGGGGCCGCACCATTCCGCCCAGAAATCCACCACCACCGGCTCAGCCGATTTCAGCACATCCGAATCGAAGCTTGCATCCGACGTTTTGCCGACGCTCATGGGGCAACCCCTTCATGTTAGAGCCTGAAAATCCGGCCCAGGGCGGGGCGAGGAATCGCGCCGCAATTGCGAGGCTGCGAACCTATGAATGCCTCCCCTCAGCGTCAAGGCGCTATCGCGCGGACGTGATCCGCGCCAGGGCAGCATCCAGCGCTTCGCCAGAAATATCCATGAAATCAATACTTTCCGTCCAGATCAGGGCGGCGCGGACGGCCTTTTCCGGGTAGAGTTGGCGCAATACCGCGCGATAGAGCGCCAATTGCTCGACATAGGCGTCGGGCACGTCGGCGAGCGCGCGCGGCGGTGGCCGGTTGGTTTTGAAGTCGCCGATCAGCACCGCGCTGTCGGTGACCGCCAGCCGGTCGATCCGGCCCGAGACCAATACCGCTTGCCCGGCCTGTTCCACCTTGCCGACGATCGAAACCTCGGCCCGGCTCGCCGGCCCGTACAATTCGGCAAAGCGCGCATCCTCGATTACCCGCATGACCTGATCGGCGATGGTGGCCCGGTCGGTGGCTTCCAGAGCGACGCCGGCACGGGCGAGATAATCGGCGGCGGCTTCACGGCGGCGCTCCACCGGCAGGTCGGGCAGGGATTGCATCAAACGATGCACCAGCGAGCCGCGCAGCAGCGCCAGACCGGCGCCGCCGCTCGCCGTCGGACGCGCCGCCGCCTCGTCGGTCGCCGACGGTGTCACGGTGCGCAGGGCCGGCCGTTCGCGGGGCGCATCCTGACGCAGCCAGACCGGCGGCGCCGATTTCGACGGCGGTGTGCCGGTCTCTTCCCCGGTCTGCTTCCCGGACTCCTGTCCGGATTTGCCTGACGGCGTCGCCGCCGGCATGTCGCCCTTGCGATAGCGCAGCACGGTGCCGTTGCCGTCAAAGGCGGGCTCGGTGACGCACTCGTCTTCCAGCCCATTGCGGATCAGTTCGTACCAGCAACCCGACGGGATTCTGTTGACGCCCTTCGAGCCGCAGACCACCAGCCGCTCGGCGGCGCGCGTCATCGCGACATAAAGCAGCCGGCGATATTCGTCGCGTGCCTGGGTCTTGATGTTGTCGCGGGCTTCCGCGGTCGCCGGCGCGTCATTGGCGCGCGCGGTCGCCCAGACCATCTCGCCCTGGCCGAGCTTGAACAGGCGCGGATCGTGCGGGCCTTCCGGCGCGGTCGTGGTATCGGCGAGGATCACGGTATTGGCTTCGAGGCCCTTGGCGCCATGCACGGTCATGACGCGGACTTCGTCGCGCACCATTTCCATGTCGCGCCGCACCTGGGTTTGCGCGGCGCGCAGCCAGGCAACGAAGCCTTGCAGTGACGGCGTCTCGCGCGTTTCGTAATCGAGCGCGAGATTGAGGAATTCGTCGAGCGCGTCATTGGCTTCCGGTCCGAGCCGCGTCAGCATCTTGCCGCGACCGCTTTTGTCGCCCGGCCGACCGACCCCGAGCACATGCGCGAAAAAGGCGAAGGGCGTGAGCCGTCGCGCCGCCGCCGTCCAGTCGTCGAGCAAGTCCGCCGCCGCCGCGAAAGCCGGTTCATCGGCGGCCTTGGCGCGCAACGCGGCGCGGAGCGACAGCGGCGCGCGGTCATAGGCCAACCGATAGAGCCGGTCGTCGTCGAGACCGAACAGCGGGCTCTTGAGCAGGCTCGCCAGTGACAGATCGTCATCCGGCAACAGCAGGCTGTCGGCGAGCGCCATCAGGTCCATCACCGCGATGTGCTCGGTCAGCACCAGCCGGTCGGCGCCGGCGACCGGGATGCCGGCGGTCTTCAGCGCGCGAATGATCGCTTCGAACAGCGCGCCGCGCTGGCGCACCAGCACCAGCACCTGTCCGGGCCGCAGGCCTTGCTGCGTCCATTGTCCGACCTGCGCGGCGATCCGCGCCGCGAGCTGGACGCGCGGGCTCTGTTCGCTCTCGGTGTCGAACGGCGCCTGCCATCCTTCCATTTCGCGCCGTTCGGCGGGTTCGATCAGGTCCCAGATTTCGACGAGGCCGGGCGCGACGCCGGGCAGCGCGAGATGTTCGGGAATGCCGACGGCGTCGGTGGTGACGCTGGCGTAAACCTCCGGCGACTTGAATACGCGGTCGACCGAGCCGAGCACGGTCGCGCCGGAGCGGAACGAGTGGTGGAAGCGCAAGAACTTCCAGCCCTGTTCCTCATTGTCGAACTGGCGCGCGAACAGTTGCCGCATCTCGTCGAAGGCATGGGGCGCGGCGCCCTGAAACGAGAAGATCGATTGTTTCTCGTCGCCGACCGCGAACATCGTGCGCTTCACATTCGGGCGCGCGCCGCCCGGCGTGAATTCCGACACGATGGTCTTGATGATCTCCCATTGCTGCGGGCTGGTGTCCTGCGCCTCGTCGACCAGGACATGGTCGATGCCGAGATCGAGTTTGTACAACACCCAGGCCGCCGACGAGAGCTTGAACAGGTCGAGCGTCTTGTCGATGAGGTCGTTGTAATCGAGCAGCCCGCGGCGGTCCTTTTCGCTGCGGTAGCGCGCGATCACCTCGGCCGCGATGGTGATCAGCGCGCGGGTGCGATCACGGGCGGCGATCGCGCGTTCGCGGGCCATGAGGTCGAGGAGCCGGGCTTGCTCGGCCTGAAGCGTGTCGAGCCAGGCCGGATAATCGGTGGCGATGCCTTTGGTAACGAGGCTTTTGCGCGGCTCGCGCTCCTTGGTGCAAAAGATGTCGAGATAGGTCTCGATCCGCTCGCGGCCGGTCAGTCTTTCAACCGACGCCAGCGCGGCGGCTTTGCCCTGATCGGTCTTCAGGCCGTTGGCAAGAATGTCGATCAGCGCCGGCCACTGCTTTTGCGGGATCAGCGATTTCGCGAAATAATCGAGTTCGGCCTGATCGGCGGTATCTTGCGGATCGATGCCGACACGATGCGACAATTCGTCGATGGCGGCTTCGACGCTGCCGGCGCGTTTGATCCAGCCTTCGATATCGTCGCGCTTGCCGATGGCGTCGACGATGACGTCCTTGAAGGTCGTGTCGGCGGCGACCACGATCGCGGTCGCCAGCGCTTTGCCAAGCGCGCTGGCCGGCTGCGCCGAGGCTTCGAGCAGAACGCCGAGCGTCAGCCGGTCGAGCAGTTGCGTGGTCTCGGCTTCATCGAGCACGGTGAAGCGCGCCGCGACGTTGGCCTCGAACGGGAACTGATGCAGCAGCCGCGTACAGAAGGCATGAATGGTCTGCACCTTCAGTCCGCCCGGCGTTTCCAGCGCCGAGGCGAACAGCCGGCGGGCGCGTGCACGCTGACCGGAGCCGACCGGCGCGCCGGTCGATAGTGCGATCTTCCGGTCGAGTTCGGCGTCGGGGAGGGTCGTCCAGTTGGCCAGCGTGTCGAAGACGCGATTGGCCATGTTGGCGCTGGCCGCCTTGGTGAAGGTGATGCAGAGAATCTTGGCCGGATCGACGCCGCGCAACAGCAGATTGATAACGCGCATCGCCAGCACATGCGTCTTGCCGGAGCCGGCGTTGGCCGAGACGAAGGCCGACGTGTCGGGGCTGGCGGCCTCGATCTGAACGTGGCTGGCTTCGGGCGGGATCGTGCGGGGCGCGCTCATGGCTTATTCCCCGCCCTCGTCGCCGCCGCCCGACAGCGACCATTCCTTGACGCGGGCGAGATGATCGTAATCGCCGTAGTGGTTGCTCCACATCGGATGAACCAGCGACCGATAAGGCGTTTCGGCGTTCTCGAACTCAACGGCCAGTTTGATCAGTTCGGCCAAGGCGTGGTCGGCGTGACTGTCCGGTGTGCCGTCCTTGAACTTGATGGTTTCCTGCTTGCCGGAGGGTTCGCCGCCTTTGAGTGTGACGTAGGTGATTTCGGAAATCGAACCGGGCCGCAGCATCTTGAAGCCGCCCTGACGGAGGATCGCGCCCTCCAATGTCAGTTGCGGCGCGAGCCCGGTGCGGACCTGCTTTTCGGTGCGCGCGGCGCCGGTTTTGTAATCGACGATGGCGTAGGAGCCGTCCCGGCGCCATTCGATGCGGTCAGCGATCGCCGACAAGGTGAACTCACGCTCGCCGACTTTGAATTTGTGTTCGCCTTTGATTTCCGCGTGCAGCGTCGCGATGTCGGCGCGACGATCGCGATCCCATTTCGCGAACCACTGGGCGATGCGCAGATAGCGTGGCCACCAGAAGGCGCGCGCTTCCGGGAAATCGATCAGCGGCGTGAAATTCTTGTCGCCGAGCGCCAGCAATTCCTTTTGCGGATCGGCCGGTACGCCGGCGGCGAATTTCGCGGTGTAGTCGCCGATGGCGCCGTGAATGACCGTGCCGCGGTCGCGCGCGCCCGGCGGTGTATCGACCGCGTCGAGCGGATAAAGCCGCAGGATGTATTTGGCGTAGACGGTGTAGGGATCGCGCAGCCAGTCTTCGATGGCGGTGACCGAGAGCCGCGATGGCCGTGCCGCGACCGGCGGACGTGGCTCGGGTCTGGTCGCGGCCTTGACGATATCCGGATGGTCGAGCGAACGCGCCCAGTCGATATAGCAATGGCCGCGTCGCAGCACCGCGTTCCAGCGGTCCTTGCCGGCGAGCGCGGCGATGCGCTGGACGAAACGCGCGGTCACGGTCGGCGCGCCGCCAAGCTTGGCCGCGCGCGTCAGCACGATCTCCGGCGCGCCCAGCGCCTGCGCGAAGTCGTGCGCCGACAGACCAATGCGGCGTTCCGGCGGATCGAGACCGAGCGCTGAGCGCATCGGCCGCGACAGCCACGGGTCGTTGCGGGTTTCCGGCGGCCATGTGCCTTCGTTCAATCCACCCAGCACCAGACGGTCGACGCTTTGCAGGCGCGCTTCCAGAGGACCATAGACGCGGACCCGCACGTCGCGCGTTTCCGGTCGCCGCACAGTCCGGTCGGCGATCGTGACGTGGAATAGTTCGGCATAGTCGGCTCTGGTCAGGCCAAGCTCCGCCGCCGCCGGACTTGCGATCAATTCTTCAAAGGCGCGCGCCAGCACGATGCCGTCATTGCCGACGAAGGCGGCGCACTGGCCGGTGCTGTTGTCGGCCAGGCTTGCGACCGCGTCTCGGTGGCATTGGGCCAAGGCGGCCAGATTGTGCTCGCCGGCGCGCAAGGTTTCGAGCGGCGCCAGTGCCGACCTCAAGCGTTCGATCAGTGCCGCCGTCACATCGAGCGCGTCGTCGGCGATGTCCTTGCGCGGATCGCTGCTGTGCAGGCTGTCGCGGGTGGCGCGAAAGGTTGCAAGCGCCTGGGCGAGGCCGTCGGTACCCGGCTTCGGCCGCGGCCCGCGCAGCAAGGCATGTTCCAGCGTGGCGATGGCGGCGTTATGCGCGCCATCCATTGCGCCGAGCCGAAACAATGAATGCTTGAGCAGCGCCAGCAATGTCACAGGCTCAAGACCGTCGAGCGCCGCTTCCGCCACCAATCGCGCGAACACACCGGCATTGGTATCGGCCAGCGAATCGCCGCCGGAATCGTCGACCGCGACCCGCCAGCGTTCCAGCGCGGCGACGACGCGGCGGGCCAGCGCGCGGTCGGGTGTCACCAGCGCCGCGGTCTTGCCGGGCGTATCGAGCGCCTCGCGCAAGGCGACCGCGATGGCCAGCGCTTCTTCTTCCGCGTTGGCGGCTTCGATCATGCTGATCGAACCGAGCGCGGCGTCGACGTGACGATCGAAGCCGTCCCGGTGGCTGTTGGGTTGCCACAGGTCGGTGGTGGTGGCTGGGCGCAAGGCTTCCGAGACCAGAAATTCGCGGCCGTGGACGGCGGGCGTGCGCAAGGTCTCGACTTCGTCGCGAACGATACCGAGCGTCGTCAGCAAGGCCTGCATCGCGAATTGGGCGTGACCGGCGGCGGGCAGGCCGTCATGCGTCTTGTCGTCGGTGATGCCGGCGATGCGTTGCCACGACGTTTCGTCGAGGTCTTTGTCGAGGCCGGGCAGCACGACGGCGCCGTGTTTGAGCCTGGCGATGGTAGCGAGCAATTTGGCGGTCGCCGGCATCGAGCCGGTGGAGCCCGCCGCGATCACCGGCGCGTTGCTGCCGGCGAGCCGTTTGGCTTCGGCTTCGATCAGCTTGTCGCGGCGTTCGGCGGATTCGATGGCGCCGCGTTCGGTGAGAATGGCGCGCCACAGCGGTTCGACGAATTTCAGGAAGTCGAGCGTGCGCTTCCAGTAGTCGTCGAGGTCGTCGGGCACCAGCTTGTCGAACGCGCTCCACGGCACCTGTCGCGTCGTCATGTCGTCCATCAGACGGGCGAGATCGTCGGCGAGCGCGACCGCCGCCGCCGGCGTATTGGCGACGAGCGGCGAGCCCTGGCCGGTGGCGGTGGTGATCGCCCATTTGTTGACGATCTGCGCCAGCAGCAGTCGCCGCTCCAGCGGAGCGATGGCCGGCGGCAGCGCGAGGGACTCGGCGGCGAGTTCGGCGGTCGCCGATTCGGCGAAAGCGATTTCGTCTTCATCGAGATCGCCGAGCGCGACGATGCGCGGCAGCAAGGCGGCGTTGCCGGGCATCCGGTCGAGGAACACCTTGCGCGCCAGCAGGCCGGCGCGGCGGGTCGGCAGATAAAGCGTGGCGCGCGTCAGTTCGAGCGGATCGCCGCTTGCCGGAAAGCCTTCCACCAGTTTGCCGGCCATCAACGCATCGACCAGCGCCTCCAGGAAAGGCGCGGATGCGGGAATGGTGAAAACGGTGGGCTGAGTCGCCGGCATGCGTGAATGATACACGCTTTGGCCGGCGAACTAACCGGTGCTGGCCTGAATGGCGTCCTCGGCTTCGCCGATCGCCTCCGGGGTGCCGACATGCATCCACAGGCCGTCGAGCCGCAGGCCGTGCAGGCGTCCGGCTTCGATCGCCTTGCCGAACAACCGGGTCAGCGAGAAGGCGCCCTGCGGCGCGCCGTCGAACAGGCGGGGCGACAGAATGGCGGCGCCGGCATAGACGAAGGGCGCGACTTCGCGCTCCGGCCGCGTCAGCAGCCGGCCGTCCGGCTGCATCACGAAGTCGCCGCGCCCGGCATAGCCGATGCTGCCGGCCGACGGCGCCAGCAGCAGCAAGGCGTCCATGGCGTCCGGGTCGAAGCTTTCGGCGAGCCGCGTCAGATTGGGCTTCACGCCGTCAATCCAGATCGTGTCGGAGTTAATGTGGAAGAACGGCGCGTCGCCGAGTTCCGGCAGCGCCTTGACCACGCCGCCGCCGGTGTCGAGCAAGGCCGCGCGTTCGTCGGAAATCACGATCCGCGGTTTGCTTCGCGCCGCGATATGGCGTTCGAGCTGGTCGGCGAGGTAATGCACGTTGACGACGGCGCGATCGACGCCGGCATCGGCCAGTCGGTCGAGTACGTGATCGATCAACGCCTTGCCCGCGACCCGCACCAGCGGCTTCGGCATGGTGTCGGTCAGCGGACGCATCCGCTGGCCGAAGCCGGCGGCGAGCACCATGGCATTGCGGGGCGAGTGCGGCATCCTGTTATTGTGCTTTCTGAGCCGGAATGTTGACGCGATACCATTCGGCGAGAGCCGCCAGCGACGGATGCGCCAGCGAGCGCTGGAGATAGCTCCATACGCGGGGCAGATGACGTAAATATTGCGGCTTGCCGTCGCGGCGGTCGAGACGGGCAAAGATGCCGAGGATCTTCGACGCGCGCTGCGCCGCCATCGTGGCGTAGAGCCGGACGAAAGCCGGCGCGTCGAAGGACGGATCGGCGGCCAGCCGCGCCCGCGTGTAGCGCGACAGCAGCGCGATCTCCATCGACTCCGGCACGTCGACGCGGGCGTCCTGCAACAGCGAGGCGAGGTCGTAGGCGCCCGGCCCCATCATCGCATCCTGGAAATCGAGCAAGCCGACACGGGCAATCCCCTCGCGGCGTGGCAGCCAGAGCAGGTTGGGCGAATGATAATCGCGCAGCACCCAGGTCGCCGGTGCATTGATCGCCGGGGTCAACGCCTCCTGCCACAGCGCCAGATAGACGTCGCAGGCGGCATGGCTCGGGGTGTGCCCGAGATAAGGCAGGAACCAGTCGAGCAGCAATTCGGCCTCGATCAACATCGCCGGCATGTCGTAGCGCGGCAGTTGATATTGCAGGTTCGGTTCGACCGAGATCGTGTCGTGCGTGCGCTCGCCATGCAGCGCCGCCAGCAGGTCGGTGGCGGCGGCATATCGGTCCTGGATCGGCGCCGGCGGATTGCCTTGAACCACCAGATCGTGGCCGAGGTCCTCAAGCACCAGCAGTCCGGCCTCGCGATTGGCGGCAAGGATCGCCGGTGATGACAGGCCGAACATGCGCAGGCCCTTGGCCATGGCGATGAAGGGAGTCACGTCCTCGGCGAGATGCGCGATCGCGCTATAGGGCTTGCCGTCGCGCACCGGCGGGCCGTCGGGCCGCTTCGGCGAATTCATCAGGATGAAGCTGTCCTTGCCGCGCGTCAGCCGTTCGTAACTGCGGGTCGAGGCGTCGCCCTGAATGCGCACGCGCGTCGCCTGGCCGAAGCCCGATTCAAGCAGGAAGCGGCGGATCAATGCGATGCGTTCGGCGCGCGGCGCGAATGTGCCGTAGCCGGTGATCTCGGCGTCGCGATAGGTCTCGCCGTGCAGCGGCGACAGCATGAAGGCGATGTCGAGCCGGTCTGGCCGCAGATGATCGTCGGCGCGATCCGGCCATTCCATCAGGGTCACCGCATGGGCGGTCATCTCGTCGAGGCCGAGTTCGGCGAGTTCGTCGGGGCCGGACAGCCGGTACAGGTCGGCATGCACCAGCGGAAACCGTGGCAGATCGTATTGCTGCACCAGCGTGAAGGTCGGGCTCGGCACCTCGATGTTTGGGTCGCCAGCGATGTGACGGATGAAGGCGCGGGCGAAAGCGGTCTTGCCGGCGCCGAGATCGCCGGACAGCGTGATCAGATCGCCGGGTTCGATCAGGCCGGCGATATCCGCGACCAGCCGGTGGGTGGCCTGTTCGTCTTCAAGCGCCACCGTGAAGCTGAAGTCGCCGGAATCTGAGGAGAACATCGAATCATCCGATTAAAGCCGCATTCTTATAAGCCGAGGCTTAATAGGGTCCAAACGGCCGCGCCGCGGCGGCGGCTTGCCGCCTGACATGACGCCCGGTTTCCATCGCCACCGTTGCGCCTTGCTTTGACCGCGGCAGCGACGCGCTTGGCGCGCGATCGGTCACAGCCCTGCCTTGGTTGGACGGCACGCAGTCTTTGCCGGGCTTTCGTGGAACGGATGGCGCGGCCGTTGCGTTTGCACCGCGGGACGCTGGGCAGAACAATTCGAAGGAGATCACCCCATGCGCAAATACATCACCGCGCTTTCCATCGCCGCCGTGACCGCGGCCGCTCTGGCGACGCCGGCATTGGCGCGGCCTGACGACCGTTATCCGGTTTCGCCGAGCCAGGCCGAAGTCGGGGCGGGCGCTGTCGTCGGCACCGTGGCCGGCGTCGGTCTTTATAATGGCTGGTGGGGTTCGGGCACGCTTGCAACGTCGCTTGGCGCCACAGCGGGCGCCGCAGCCACCGCCGGCGGCGTCGCCGGCATCGGCGCGATCGCGCTGATCGACGCCGCGGTGCAGCCGTGTCGCGGCTTCAATGCGATGTTCGGCCTCAACAAAGACGTCTGCTGGAACGGCGAATATGTCGGCCATCGCCGCGTCTACCACCGCTAGCGCGACGGCTTGAGTGAATGCCTCCGCGGTCTTCCGCGGAGGCTTTTCGCCCTCAGCCGACCGTCAGGCCGCGCTCCGCTTGGCGCCCTGATGGTCGATCTGCTTTGGCGGCTGCTTGGCGTTCTGCGAAGTCGGGAAAACGCAGGTAACCGTGGTGCCGTGACCGACGATGGAGTCGATCGAGACGGTGCCGCCGTGCAACTCGACGAAGGAGCGCACCAGCGACAGTCCGAGGCCGGTGCCGCGATGCTGCGAGCCCTGCGAGTCGGTTTCGAACCAGTCGAACACCTTGTCCTTCGCTTCCGGCGAAATGCCCGGTCCCTCGTCGGTGACGGAAAACACGACCGCGTCCTCGCGCCGGACCGCGGTCAGCGTGACGGTGGCGTCGTCGGGCGAGAAGCCGACCGCGTTGGACAGAAGATTGAACAGGATCTGACGCAGCCGGCGTTCGTCGGCGCGCAGGTTGCCGATGCCGGGCGCGGTCTGGATTTCGAGTCTGATCCGTCCTTTCACAAGGCGGTCGAGCACGCCTTCGGCGGCGGCTTCCATCGAAGCGCGGATATCGACATCCGACAGATTCAGCGACATCGCGCCGGCGTCGATGGTGGCCAGATCGAGAATGTTATTGATGATCGCCAGCAGCGCGTTGGTCGACGTCGTGATGTAACCGAGATATTCGAGCTGCTTCTTGTTGAGCGGTCCAAAGGCCGGATCGCCGAGCAGATTGGCGAAGCCGATGATGTTGGTCAGCGGCGAGCGCAATTCGTATGAAACGTGGTGGACGAATTCGATCTTGATGCCGTCGGCGGCGACCAGCGCCTCGTTGCGTTCGACCAGCGCGCGCTCGACGTTGACGGTGTCGGTGATGTCCTGGAAGGTCACCAGCGTCGCGCCGTCCGGCAACGGCATCGTGGCCATGTCGAGTGTGATTCCGTCGCGCCGTTCGATCCGCGCGACGATCGGTTCGCGACCGTCGATGGCGGTTACCGCCGCACGCAGATTGCGCCAGACCGTGTTGTCGTCGTGTAGTGCCTGGGCCCAGGCGGTCACCGCCTCGACATGCGGATGCGAGTTGAACGCTTCCGGCGTCAGTTTCCACATTCGCTGGAACGCCGGATTGTGCAGGCGAACCCGGCCGTCGGAACCGAACACCGCAACCGCTTCGGCCAGATAATCGAGCGTCTCGCTTTGCACCTTGATGAGCGCGTCGTAACGGCGATGCATGGTCAGCCGTTCGGTGACGTCGTCGTAAAGATAAGTCACGCCGCCTTCCGGATTGGGCGTGGTGACGACCCGCAGGGCGCGGCCGTCCGGCAGATGCCACATGTGCTCCTTCGGCTCGACGGCGCGATAGGCTTCGTAAAGCTGCTGCTTCCAGAGCCGGAAATCCTGCTCTTCCGGCAGCTTGCGTGCGGTGCGCAGGGTCTCGAGCACCGCGGTATCGGTCGGCGTGCGATCGAGCATGGCGGAGTCGAGGTCGAACAGCGAGTGGAAGGCGGTGTTGTAGAAGATCAGCTTGCGGTCGGCGTTGAAGATGGCGACGCCGGTGGCGAGCTGGTCGAGAACGCGGCGGTGCGCCTCGATCATGCGCTTGAGTTCCTGGCGCATGAATTCGGCTTCGGTGCGGTCGATGGCGATACCGGTCGAGCCGGCCCCGGTCGGGGTATCGACGACATCGAAGATGCGACGTTCGCCGGCGACGATGGCCGGCATGCGCTTGGCGAAAGTTTCGCCGGCGGCGCGGGCGCGGTTGACGTCATCGCGGGCGCCGGTGTCGAGCAGTTCCAGGTCGCGCGTCACCGCGTCGGCGGGATCGACGGCATCGACCGCGCGGGCATACGCCGAATTGACGAAAACAAGATGGCCGTCGGCATCGCGCGTCCAGACCGGCGCCGGCAGCGTTTCGAGCAGCGCCCGCATGGAGGTGACGTCGGCGTTGAGCTTGTCGTGGCGGACCGACAATTCGATCAGTTCGCGCTCGATGCCGCTGACGTCGCGAAGCCTGAGAACCGCGCGGCCGCCGACCGCGCGGCCTTCGGCTTCGATCGGCCGGCCGCTTGGCGTCACCAGCGTCAGCACGAATCCGCGGCCTTCGGCGCGCAGCATAGTGACGGCCCGCTCGATGCGCTGCGCCAGCGTCGGCTCGAGCCACGACCCGAAAGCCAGGACGCGCTCCGGCGACAGGCTCGACGACATGCTGGTAAAGGCTTCGGGCAACAGGCTGCTGATGTCGCCGAGAATCTCGGGTTGTTCGTCGGTCGCCGGCCAGGTCACGAAGACTTGCGGTTCCGATAACAGCAGTTGCTTGAAGCGATCGATTTCGGCTTGCAGCGCAGCCGCGTCGTCGCGCGAGCCATGCTCGAAGCGATTGGCATTGCGTCGATTGCGTAGGAGCAAGGCGGTGGCCAGCACCGCGAAACACAGCAGTCCCGTCAGCAACGTGAAGGTGGCGATATCCTGACGGTTAAGGGCGGCGACGGTATGACCAATGGCATTCGCCTCGGCGCGAGCCGGCGTGCAAAGTGCGATGGAACTGGTTGTAAAGACGGCGCCAAGGAATCCGCCTCGCCTCGGACGAGAACGCAGCCTCTCGTTCGCCGTCCGGATCGACTCCGGCATTCAGAAGGGCCCCAAAGATTACGAAGCGGCGTCCGCCACACCGCTTACGAATCATTGGACTTTACCCTCACCGGGAGTCGTGCCGAAAGAGTCCATATGGTGAACGTGACGCGGGCAATTCGCGCGGTGTCCGGTTATTGAAATACCGGCATCGAATGCGCAAGCCGATCGAGTCGTGAGGGATTATTTGGCGGCTTCCGCGCGCTTGGTCATGTCTTCGATGTTGATGCGGCCGAGTGCGGCCGAGAAGCTGCGCTCGGCTTCCGCCAAGGCCGGCTGCACCACGTCGTTGACCAGCGGAGAAACCGGATCGTTCGACTCATCGGCATCGTCAGCGCTCGACGCCGCGCGCAGGATATCTTCGGCGGTGATTTGCTTGTGCTCGCGAGCGAGCTCGTAGCCGCCATGCGGGCCACGGATGCCACGCAGGATGCCGTCGCGCACGAGCGCCTGCAGCACCGGCTCGAGGTGGCGTGGTGGCAGCTTGTGACGCATGGCCAACGCTTTGGCCGAGACCGGCCGACTTTGTGCGTTGATCGCCACGTCTATCACAGCTGCAATGGCAAGAATGCCTTTGCGAGAAACGAGCGGCATAACTGGCACCGACTGCAACTAATTCAAGAGATAATAGGCTACGGTTAAACAAACGTCTAGCTGAAATTGGTCGAATAATCTAATCAACCTCCAGTAGAACCGAAGCCGCCGCTTCCACGGTCCGTTTGGTCCAGTTGCTCGACCTCGATCAGCCTCGCGCGCGTCACGGTTGCGAGGACAAGTTGGGCGATCCGCATGCCACGGGTCAGTTGGACCGATTCGCTGCCGAGATTGACGAGCAGGACTTGGATCTCCCCGCGATAGTCGGCGTCGATCGTACCGGGCGAATTGAGCACGGTCAGGCCGTGGCGCATCGCCAGGCCGGATCGCGGCCGTACCTGTGCTTCGAAGCCTTCGGGCATGGCGATAGCGATGCCGGTCGGCACCAGGGCGCGCGCGCCGGGTGCGATGACGACCGGATCGTCGGCGGCGACGGCGGCGATCAGATCGAGACCGGCCGCCAGCGCACTCTGATACGAAGGCAGCGGCAGATCATGACCATGCGCGAGCCGGGTAATGCGAACCACGGTTTCGGCCGGGGCGGAGTTGTCTGGCGCGATCATGATGTCGGTTCCGTCAGCGCCGTTGCGATCCGCGCGATCAGCATGGCGGCGACGCCGTCCTTGCTCTGCGGCGGCCAGGGCTCGATGCCACCGGGCGTGACCAGTTGAATCGTATTGTTGTCGCCGCCCATGATACCGGTCGACGGTGACACATCATTGGCGAGAATCCAGTCGCAGCCCTTTCTGGCCAGCTTGGCTTGCGCATTGGCGGAGAGGTCTTCGGTCTCGGCGGCGAAGCCGATCACCAGCTTCGGGCGCAACGTCGTACGATGGGCGACGGTCGCAAGAATGTCGGGATTTTCGGTGAGCGCGAGTTTCGGCGTCGCCTGACCGGCCTTCTTTTTGATCTTCTGTTCGCCGGCATTGGCGACGCGCCAGTCCGCGACTGCGGCGGCAAAGATCGCGACATCGGCCGGCAGGGCGGCTTCGACGGCCTTGAGCATGTCGCGGGCGGTCTCGACCGTTACGAGGTTGATGCCGGCCGGTTTCGGCAGGTTGACGGGGCCGCTGATCAGCGTGACGTCGGCGCCCGCTGCTGCCGCGGCGATCGCGATGGCATAGCCCTGCTTGCCGGACGAGCGATTGGCGATATAGCGAACCGGATCGATCGGCTCATGGGTCGGGCCGGCCGTGATCAGCAGCTTCGTGCCGAGCAACGGCTGCGCGGCTTTGGCGCCGAACTGATTGAGCGCGGCGGCGGCGATCTCAAGCGGTTCGGCCATGCGGCCAAGACCGCGTTCGCTCGATTCCGCCATCTCGCCGGCATTCGGACCGACCAGCGTCACGCCATCGGCGAGCAGCGTTGCGAGATTGCGCTGGGTTGCCTTGTTCGACCACATGCGCGGGTTCATGGCCGGCGCCAGTAGGATTTTGGCGGTGGTCGCCAGCAAGACGGCGGTGGCCAGATCATTGGCCAGGCCGTTGGCCATCTTGGCCATCAGGTCGGCGGTTGCCGGCGCGACCACGATCAGGTCGGCTTCGCGCGCCAGCCGGATATGGCCGACGTCGAATTCGTGCTGTGGGTCGAACAGGTCGGTGAATGCCTTTTCGCCGGCGATCGCGCCAGCGGCCAGCGGGGTGATGAATTCGCAGGCCGCCTTGGTGAGAATGCAGCGTACGCTCAGGCCGCGTTCTTTCAGCCGCCGGATCAGGTCCAGCGATTTATAGGCGGCGATGCCGCCGCCGATGATCAACAGGACCCGGCGGCCGTCGGTGGCCGGTCCTTTTGCTTCTGCGGTGACTGCTGCTGCTTCGGCGGCCATGTCGATGTCGCCGGCGGCGTCGCGAAGAATGGTGCGAACTTCGTCTTCGACGGAACGGCCATTGCGCGCCGCCCGCAGCCGTAATTGCTGCTTGAGCGCGTCGTCGAGTTGGCGGACGGTAAGCGAGGCCATGAGCTTTCCTGCGGTCTTCCGACAGCCTAATAGCGCTGTGATTGCATTGCAATCAGTGCAATCACGGCTACTGGGAATCAGCAGGATGTAAGTGAAATCAAGGCCTTGCGAAGACTATCGCCGCCCGGGGCGACCAGGAAATCGATGTCGGCGTGGGTCGCTTTCCAGATCGGATAGGCCTTGGCCAGCAGCGCGCGTCCAGCGTCTGTAATGCTCAGACGCCGGCTCCGCTTGTCCTCTGCATCGATCGATGTGGTCAATAGACCGCGCCGCTCCAGGGGCTTCAGGTTAGCCGTCAGCGTCGTGCGATCCATCGCCAATAAATGGGCGACGCTGCCGATGGTCGGTGGTTCGGGCCTGTTCAGCGACGTCAGCAACGAGAACTGGCCGCTCGTCAGGCCAACCGGTCGCAGCGCATCGTCAAAGCGCCGCGCCAGCGCCCGTGCCGCGCGCTGAACATGAAGGCAAAGGCAGGCGTCACGAATTTCGATCGTTGCGCTGTAGGGCAGCGCCGTGTCGGCCTGACCCCGAGCGCCCTTTTGCCGTGCGGACCGGGCTGTTGACATGACCGAAAATAAGTTGATATCAACGTATCTGTCAAGGTCAGCCCGATCGCGAGAAGGAAAAAAGCATGTTTGTTCAGTCTTATCTGTTTCTCGATGGCCGCGCCGAAGAGGCGATCACCTTCTACAAGCAGGCCGTCGGCGCGACCGTCGACGTGCTGATGCGCAACAAGGAAAGCCCGGAGCCGACCATGTGCGCGCCCGGGAGCGACGAAAAAATCCTGCATGCCGCCATCAAGATCGGCGAAACCACGGTGATGTTGTCGGACGGTTACGCAAAAGGGCAGCCCAAGTTCGAAGGCTTCGGCATGGCATTGAGCGTCAAGACCGAGGCCGAGGCCGACAAGATCTTCGCTGCGCTGTGCGAAGGCGGCAAAATTATCATGCCGCAGACCAAGACCTTCTTCTCGCCGCGCTTTGGCATGCTGCACGACAAATTCGGCGTGCAGTGGATGGTTCTTGTGAGCCCGTAACGGCGGGGAGCGCGAAGCCACGCAAGCGGTTTGAAGTAGAGCGGCCCGGAGGAACAATGCGATGCCGGACATAAACAGCGAACTCAGGCCCGCGATCGAATTAGCAACGAATTGCCAGGTTCGATTCCCCGGCGAAACCAGCGAATATCGGGCTGCGCGTACCGCTCTGCTCGCCGAGGAAATCGAATTGCGCCGTCACATCGAGCGCGTCGCCGAAATGCGGCGCGCGCTGCCACCCGGGCGCGAGGTGCCGAATTATCACTTCATCGGCGAGTCGGGGCCGGTCGATATTGCCGTCATGTTCGGCGACAAGCCGACGTTGATTGTTTATACTTATATGTACGGCCCGCAACGCGAGCGACCTTGTCCGATGTGCACATCGCTGTTGAGCGCATGGGACGGCGAAGCGCGTGACATCATGCAGAACGCGGCTTTGGCGATTACCGCGCGCTCATCGATCGAGCGATTGATCGCGTTCAAGAGAGAGCGTGGCTGGCATAGCCTCAGACTCTATTCGGATCCGAGCGGCGATTTCAGCCGTGATTATCACGCTATATCCGAAAATGGCGGCGACGATGCCGGTTTGCATGTCTTTACCCGACGCGATGGCCGCATCCGTCATTTCTGGAGCGCGGAAATGGATTTCGGCACGGCCGATCCGGGTCAGGACCCGCGCGGCGCGCCGGATCTGATGCCGCTATGGACGGTGCTCGACTGCACGCCGGAAGGCCGTCGGCCGGATTGGTATCCAAAGATCGATTACCCGCGCTAAACGCGGCGATTACACGCGACTAACGAAAAGAGCAATCGATGACGCTCAAGCTCTACTATCACCCGCTGTCGTCCTTCTGCCACAAGGCGCTGATTGCGCTCTACGAGGGCGGCATTGCGTTTGAGCCGGTCGCCGTCAATTTGCGGGACGAGGCATCGAGCGCGCCGCTTCGCGCCTTGTGGCCGATCGGAAAATTCCCGGTGCTGCGCGACGAAACGCGCGAGCAAACCGTGGCCGAGGCGACGGTCATTATCGAATATCTCGATATTCATTACGGCACTCGGTTGGTGCCCGTTGAACCGGATCTGTCGTGGCAGGCCAGGATGCGGGATCGTCTTTACGATCTTCACCTGCACATGCAGATGCAAAAGATCGTCGACGATCAGATGCGGCCGGCAACCGCCAAGGATCCGCTTGGCGTCGAGCGGGCTCGCGCCCTCATCCGCACCTGCTATGGCATGATCGAACGCGAAATGGTCGCGAGAACCTGGGCGCTGGGCGACGAATTCAGTCTGGTCGATTGCGCGGCATCGCCGGCTCTATTCTATGCCGCTTACGTGGAGCCGTTCGATCCGGCGCACATTCATCTTCGTGCCTACCGCGAGCGCCTGCTGGCGCGTCCATCTTATGCGCGCGCGCTCAAGGAAGCCGAGCCGTTCTTTCAATATTTTCCGATGGACACCAAACCAACGGTTACCGGGGAACTTACGTAATGTCGGGCCAATCCGCTTCGAATGATTTTGTCATTTCGCGTGTCTTCGACGCGCCGCGCAATCTGATGTGGCAGTGCTTTAGCGACGTCAAGCGTATGCAATGGTGGGGGCCAAGAGGTGTCAGCATCGTCAAGGCGACGATGGATTTCCGTGTTGGCGGCACTTATCATTACGGCATGCAGACGGCCGACGGGCAGCTCATGTGGGGCCGCCAGATTTATCGTGAGATCGCGCCGCAGGATCGCATCGTTTTTATCAATTCATTTTCAGACGAGGCCGGCGGGCTCAGCCGTCATCCGCTGGCGCCGAACTGGCCGTTGCAATTGCTGACGGTCTTTACGTTCGAGGATGCGCCCGGCGGCAAGACGAAACTCACTGTGCGCTGGACGCCTTACGAAGCGACCGAACAAGAGCAGGTCGTATTCGACGCCGGCCACGCCAGCATGACGGGTGGCTGGAGCGGGACATTCGAAAGGCTCGAAGCCTATCTCGCCAGCCTCCAGCAGCAACAGCAGCAGTAGGTCGTTCCATATGGCAATCGCCCGACAACCAATCACGCCCTGCCTCTGGTTTGACAAGAATGCCGAAGAAGCGGCGAATTTCTACATTTCGGTGTTCAGGAATTCGTCGATCACCAGAGTCGTTCGTTTTGGTGACGTGGGTCAGGAGATTCACGGTGGCGCACCGGGCGCGGTGCTGGGCATCGAATTTGAATTGGACGGGCAGGCGTTTTTTGCACTGAACGGCGGGCCGCAATTCAAGTTCAGCGAGGCGGTGTCGTTTCAGATCCCTTGTCAGTCGCAGGACGAGATCGATTATTATTGGGCCGCTCTGTCAAAGGGCGGCAGCGAAGGCGATTGCGGCTGGCTCAAGGACAAGTTCGGCCTGTCGTGGCAGGTCTTTCCCGCACGTTTGCTTGAAATGATCCGCGATCCGGACCGCGCCAAGGCCGATCGCGCCATGAGCGCGATGATGAACATGTCCAAGCTGGACCTGGCCGCGTTGGAGCGCGCTTACGCCGGCGGCTGATCGCAAGGCTGAAGCGCGGTCGCGCCGGGAAAGGTGCAGGGAGTTGCGCCGCGTCGTGCAGCGCTTCAGACGATCAGCCAGGCGATCCAGGCCAGCATCAGCGCAATGATCCAGAGCGCGGCAGCGGACCAGCGATTGCGCGCGGCTTCCGCCTTGCCGATGGCGGCCACCGTCTCGGGCGACAGCACCATGCCGTTGCGGGTCATCTCGTCGATCTGATCGAGTAGCGTCCCGGTGCGGTTGAGCAGCATCGGCGCCTGGCCGATGAAGCGGCCGAGTTCGCCAGCGCCTTCGTAGGCGTTCTCCAGCTTGCCGACCGGACCGAGGTGGCGCGCGATCCATTCGCGCACCACCGGATCGGCGGTCTTCCACATATCGAGTTTGGGATCGAACGAGCGCGCCACGCCTTCGACCACCACCATGGTCTTTTGCAGCAGGATCAGTTCCGGCCGGGTGCGCATGTCGAACAGGCCGGTGACCTCGAACAGCAGCGTCAACAGCTTGGCCATCGAGATGTCTTCCGCCGTGCGGTTATGGATCGGCTCGCCGATGGCGCGGATCGCCTGTGCGAAATCGTCGACCGAGTGATGCCGTGGCACATAACCGGCGTCGAAATGCACCTGGGCGACGCGGCGATAGTCGCGGGTGATGAAGCCGAACAGGATTTCGGCGAGGAACAGCCGCTCCTTGGCGCCCAGCCGGCCCATGATGCCGAAATCGACCGCGACCAGATTGCTGTCGGCATCGACGAACAGATTGCCGGGATGCATGTCGGCGTGAAAGAAGCCGTCGCGCAGCGCGTGGCGCAGAAAGCTCTGAATGACGTTGCGGCCGATCGCCGGCAGGTCGAAGCCGCGCGCTTCCAGCGTGGCGCGGTCGTTGAGCGGAACGCCGTCGATCCATTCGGTCGTCAGCACGTCGCGGGCGGTGCATTCCCAGTTCACCGTCGGCACCCGGAAGCCCGGATCGTCCTTGGTGTTCTCGGCCATTTCGGATGCGGCGGCGGCTTCCAGCCGGAAGTCCATTTCGATGGCCATCGATCGCACCATGGTGCCGACGGCTTCGACCGGACGCAGACGCTGTGCTTCGGTCGACAGCGCTTCGGCGGCGCGGGCGGCAAACAGGAAGGATTCGAGATCGGCATGAAAGCGGCGTGCGATGCCAGGCCGCAGGATCTTGACCGCGACGGCGGTCGGTGCGCCGTCGACGTCGATCTCGGCCTTGTGGACCTGGGCGATCGAGGCGGCCGCGACCGCAGGCCCGAAGCTGCGATAGATATCGCCGAGCGGCTTGTCGAAGGCCGCCACGACGACGGCTTCGGCCTGCGCTTGCGGGAAGGCCGCCATGCGGTCCTGAAGGCTCTCCAGGCTGCGCGCGGTCTGCTGGCCGACGACGTCGGGCCGTGTCGCCATGAACTGGCCGAGCTTGACGTAAGTCGGCCCCAGCTTGGTCAGGGCGGCGGCGAGCCGTCCCGAGCCCTCCTTCTGGGTCGGACGCTCAAACAGACGCGCCAGCGCAATGCCGGCGCGTGCCGGCAGTGGCAGCGTGCTGGTGTCGACCAGGCCGAACACGCCTTCGCGGGCGAAGACGTAACCGGTGCGGGCAAGACGGCTGAGATGAACGAAACTTGTGATCACAATTTCCAGCCCGAATGCATGGCGACGACGCCGCCGGTCATGGCGGTATACGAGACGCGGCGGAAGCCGGCGTCTTCGATCATCTGCGCGAAGACCTTGGGCTTGGGAAATTTGCGGATCGATTCGACGAGGTAGGCATAGGCCTCGCGGTCGCCGGTCACGGCCCGGCCGATCGCCGGAATGGCCTTGTAGGAATAGAGGTCGTAAATCCTGTCGATGCCCGGCACGTCGACGCTGGAGAATTCGAGGCACAGGAAGCGCCCGCCATGCTTGAGCACGCGGAAAGCTTCGCTCAGGCCGCGCGCGATCCGCGGCACGTTGCGGATGCCGAAGGCGATGGTGACGCAATCGAAGCTGCGATCGGCGTAAGGCAACTGCTCGGCATTGCCCTGCTCGAAGGTGACCGCCTGGTCGAGGCCGCGCTCGAAAGCCCGCTCCCGGCCGACGTTGAGCATTTCGGCATTGATGTCGCAAACGGTGACCGTGGTGTTCGGTCCGCCCGCCTCGACCGTTCGGAACGCGATGTCGCCGGTTCCACCGGCCAGGTCGAGCAGCGCGAAAGGCCGGTCGCTGGTCTTCGGTGGCGGGTTGACGGCGGTCACCAGAGCGTCCTTCCAGGGCCGATGAAGCCCTCCGGACATCAGGTCGTTCATCAGGTCGTAGCGTTTCGCGACCGAATGGAAAACCTCGTCCACCAGGCCCTGTTTGTCGGCCAGCGGTACGGTTTGGTCGCCGAAATGGGTCTCTTCAGATGTCGTCATCGCCAATTGTCCTTTGCGGGCGGGACCATAGCGCGGCGAGGGACGGGAGGCTATGTATGAATGGCGCGCAGCCGTCCTCATGGTGAGGTGGCGCGAAACGCGGTTTCGAACCATCGGGGCGGGATCTGTCCTCGCCTTTTGAGACGCCCGTTTCCCGGGCTCGTCAGGACGAGGTGTGGCGTGCCCGAACTGCCCGAAGTCGAAACCGTGCGCCGGGGGCTTGCTCCCGTCATGGAAGGCGCGCGTTTCGAGCGGGTCGAGGCCCGGCGTGGCGATCTGCGCTGGCCGCTGCCGAAGGACTTCGTCACACGGCTGACCGGGGCCACCGTGACCGGCCTTGGCCGCCGCGCCAAATACCTGACCGCGGACCTGTCGACCGGCGACGTGCTGATCATGCACCTCGGCATGTCCGGTTCGTTCAGGATCGAAGGCGAAATCCCCGGCTGCTTTCATCACGACCGGTCGAAGCTGGCCGCGCATGACCATATCGTCTTCCATATGTCGAATGGCGCCGTCGTCACGTTCAACGACCCCCGTCGTTTCGGTTCGATGAAGCTTGTGGCGCGCGCCGATCTCGATGACGAACCGCAACTCAAGGGTCTCGGTCCCGAGCCACTGGGGAATGAATTTGACGCCACGTTGCTGGCTGCGGCCTGCGCCGGCAAAAAGACATCGCTGAAAGCCGCGCTGCTCGATCAGCGTATCGTCGCGGGCCTCGGTAACATCTATGTTTGCGAGGCGCTCTACCGCGCCCACCTGTCGCCGAAGCGGCAAGCCTCGACGATTGCCGACCGGCACGGCAAGCCGAACGAGCGTGCGGTGGCGTTGGTCGATGCGATCAAGGCGGTGCTGCACGACGCGATCAAGGCCGGCGGCTCGTCATTGCGCGATCATCGTCAGGCTGACGGTTCGCTCGGCTATTTCCAGCATAGCTTCAGGGTTTATGACCGGGAGGGCGAGTCCTGCCCGGACGGCAAGGGCACGATCAAGCGCATCGTCCAAAGCGGGCGCTCGACGTTCTATTGTCCGAACTGTCAGAAATAGCGGGCCGTGCGCCGGCGATTGTCAGGCCGCGTCACCGCAGAGTACAACATGGCCAACCGGAGCCGGGAGATTTCCATGACCTATGAGAACATCATCGTCGAAACCAAGGGCCGGGTTGGCGTCATCCGGCTAAATCGGCCGCAGGCGCTCAACGCGCTCAATCGCGCGCTGATCGGCGAATTGACCCAGGCGATCGACGCCTTCGAGGCGGATTCCGGCATTGGCTGCATTTTGATGACCGGCAGCGAAAAGGCCTTTGCCGCCGGCGCCGACATCAAGGAGATGGCGGATAAGACCTTCATCGAAGCCTATCTCGGTAATTTTGCCGGCGATTGGCATGCACCGACCCGCGCGCGCAAACCGATTGTCGCGGCGGTCGCCGGCTTCGCGCTGGGTGGCGGTTGTGAACTGGCGATGCAATGCGATCTCATTATCGCGGCTGACAACGCCAAGTTCGGTCAGCCTGAAATCAAGCTCGGCGTCATTCCCGGCATTGGCGGCACGCAGCGCCTGACGCGGGCTGTCGGCAAGGCCAAGGCGATGGACCTCATTCTGACCGGCCGGATGATGGACGCGGCGGAAGCCGAGCGCAGCAATCTGGTGGCGCGGGTGGTGCCGGCGGCGAACCTGATGGATGAGGCAATGAAGGCGGCCGAGACCATCGCCAATATGTCGTTGCCATCGGTGCTGGCCGCCAAGGAGGCGGTCGATACCGCGTTCGAATCGAGCCTGGCCGAAGGCGTCCGTTTCGAGCGGCGGATTTTCCACTCGCTGTTTGCCACCGACGATCAGAAGGAAGGCATGAAAGCCTTTGTCGAGAAGCGCAAGCCGGTCTGGACGAACAAGTAGGCGTTCGACGCGCAATTGCGTTCGCGATAAGACAGGCCATCATGCCCGCGAAAGCGGGCATTCGGCGGTCACCCGTCTGGCGGTGGTTTCGCTCTGTGCGCGGCGACCGCAATGAATGCGGTCATGCCTGTCGCTATTTGCGAATGCAGATGATCCGCACGATCGAATCGCGCGCCGGTCCGGTGTGAAGTCCGGTGTGAGCCGTAGCCGGCGCCACATGCTGGGCGTGCAGGAAGGCGCGGATCGCATCTGTTGTCACCAGCCGCACCGGCGGCGCGGTCGGCGCGTTACTCGCTAGCACCGCGTTGCGCATTTCGGTCATGCCGAGTAGGTGGCCGTCATTGTCGAGCGCGGCGGCGCCGGTGAAGCCGGCCATCGGCACCGGCTCGCGTAGTTCGATGGCATTGCCGTCGGTGAGCCGCGCCTTGATGTCGGTCAGTTTGCCGCCGCCGTCATATTCCTTCGGGTCGGGGATGCCGGTCAGCGTGATATCGATCGATTTGCCGCCCGCTTTCCTTGCCGTACTGCCGTGGCTCAAGGTCACCGGCTGGAGGCGTCGCGATCCATAAATCCGCAACAGCGCGAGGCCGGTGCGATCGTCTCCGACGATACGTTCGGCATTGCCGAGGCCGGTGGCGACGATGACCTGGCAGGCTTTGGTCAGCCGTGCATCGGTGACGATGTGGCCTTGCGCGCTGACGATCAGGCCGTTGCCGTATTCGACCGGCCGTAAAGGCAGGGCGAACGGGGCGCCGCGTTGCGGGAACGGTGTAAATGACGAGGCCACCGCCGTTATCACCGGGGTAACGATGCCTTCCATCGCCTGATCGAACGACATGGTGACGCCGCGCACTTCGCCATTGCGCAACGTCGCGCGCACCGAGAACTTCCGCAGACCCTGCAAGCCGCTGACCAGAAAATTGTCGTCGTGCAACACGCTGTATTCCACCCGCCGCGTCGACGGTTCTTTCTTTTCGCGTTCGAACAAGGTTGACAGTTTCAGGTCGGGATCGGTCAGGCGAAATGTCTCGACCTGGATGTCGCCGTGGCGCGACGACCAGAGCGTGCCGCGCGCGGCTTCGCGGGTCACCGGCAGCATCTTGGTGGGAAGACCGATGCGGATGCCGGTTGCTGGATCGGCGACCACCGACCAGCCGAATTCCTGTTCATGTTCCTGGGCGGCGGCCAATAATTTGGCGCGCTCCGCGGCTGTGAGCTGCCCGGTGACCTTCGTCTTGATGCGGTTCTGGAAATTCTTCACTGCCTCCAGCATTGGATCGCCGGACGTGGTGCCGGGATAATCGCCGGACCACAACAGCGCCGCCTGCAGCTTCAGGCGTTCGTCATGTCCGATGCCGGCAAAGACATCGGACGTTGGCACGGTCCTGGCGGCGACCGGTTTGTGATCCGGTTTGGCGGTCGGTGCGGCGGCGGTTTCCTTGGTGGCGGAGATCGTCGCATTGGGACGCGGTGTCGGCAAAACGATGCCGGCTTGCGACGAAGCCGAAGTTCCCGCCTGTGGCTTGGCTGCCGTTTTGGTATCGGTCCTGGTGGCAGATCCGACGCCTGTCCCGGCTCCGGGGCCGGCATGAGCCTTGGTGCCCGCCTTCGTGTCCGCTTTGATATCGGGCTTGATCGCCGTATTGCTCGAGGCATCTGCCGGCGGTTTGGCGCCAGGCTTCGCCTCGTGTTTGGTAGCGGGTTTGGTCGCGGCCGGAGGGCTGGCGTTATCGATGGGGTAGGGTATGGAATCCGGTCCCTGCATTGCCGCGGTGGCGGCAACGGTCGACAGGGCCACCAGCAAAGCCGCCGATGGCCAATCGGCGATCTGGATCAGACGCATCATCGTTAACGCCACAGTAACTCAGGTTAATACCTACCTTAGACCATCGCGGAGGCCGTGCAAGAAGCCCGCCCGATCCGAACAAACCGCAGTAAATCGCTTCTTCCCCGGATCGGCCGGATGTTAGGATTAACCATGTCGCTGGAAATGGCCGAACTCGAACGTTATGCCCGCCACATCGTGCTGCGCGAGGTCGGCGGCCCCGGGCAAGCCAGGCTGAAGGCGGCGCGCGTCCTGGTGATTGGCGCCGGCGGTCTCGGTGCGCCGCTGTTGCTCTATCTGGCCGCGGCCGGCGTCGGCCATATCGGCGTCGTCGACGATGATGTCGTGTCGCTGTCGAATTTGCAGCGGCAGATCATTTTCAACACACCGGATATCGGCAGCCGCAAGGTCGACGCCGCCGAAGCCGCGCTCGGCAAGCTCAATCCGCACATTACGGTCGAGACTTACGCGATGCGGCTCGATGCCAGCAATGCGCTCGATCTGATCGCCGCTTATGATGTCGTCGCCGACGGTTCGGATAATTTCGCGACGCGCTATCTGGTATCGGATGCCTGCTACTTCGCCGGCAAGCCGTTGATCACGGCCGCGGTCGGGACGTTCGACGGCACGTTGACGACACTGCGCGCGCACGAAACCGGCGCCGACGGGCAACGCAATCCGACCTATCGTTGTTTGTTTCCCGAGCCGCCGCCGCCGGGCACGGTGCCGGCCTGCGCCGAAGCCGGCATCCTCGGCGCGCTGCCGGGTATTCTCGGTTCGATGATGGCGATGGAAGTTATTCGTGAGATTGTCGGCTTCGGCGAGGGCCTGGTCGGGCGCCTGCTGATGGTCGATGCGCGGGCCATGCGCTTTGAGACGCTCAGCTATGCCTGGGACAGGGATAATCCGTTATCCGGCGAGACGCCGACGATTGTCGATTTATCCGGGCCTTACTGAAGCGGATAAAACGGCGGACCAAACAGGGCTAACGCGCCTTTACCTGTTTGTTGCCCATGCCTTAACAGGCGCACAGCATTTTTTGATCAAAATGGACTCAAATTGATGGTCCAAGGTAGCGATCATGTTTGCTGCAAAACACGCCCCCATTCATCGCGGCTCGGTGTTCGAGCGCGTCTGCGTCAAGTGCGAGAAATGTCAGTCGCCGATCGTGGTCAACCGGCCGGACCAGGTCAGCGTCGAGTTTTCCGTGCCGTGCAAGCGGTGCGGTCATCGCGGAATCTATTTCAAGCGCATGCTAACGACCGAGAATGTCGTCGAGCGCCGCAAATTCCAGCGTGACTGAAGCCGCCCTATCGGCTTCGTGGTCTATAGCATCGACGGCAAGACCCGGTCGGGCGGCCGATGGCCGTCCATGAAGGTCTTGATGTTGATGATGACCTTCTCGCCCATGTCGACGCGGCCCTCGATGGTGGCCGAGCCCATATGCGGCAACAGCACGACCTTGCCGGCCTTGGCCAGCTTGAGCAGCTTCGGATTGACGGCCGGTTCGTGTTCGAACACGTCGAGGCCGGCGCCGGCGATCTCGTCGGCTTCCAGCATACGCGCCAGCGCGTTCTCGTCGATGACCTCGCCGCGCGCGGTGTTGACGACGAAGGCTTCCGGCCGCAGCATTTTCAGCCGGCGCGCCGACAGCAAGTGGAACGTTGCCGGGGTATGCGGGCAGTTGACCGAGACGATGTCCATGCGGGCGAGCATCTGATCGAGGCTCTCCCAATAGGTGGCGTCGAGCTCTTCTTCAATCTTGGGCGCGACCTTGCGACGATTATGGTAGTGGATCTGCAGACCGAAGGCGCGGGCGCGTCGCGCCACCGCCTGGCCGATGCGGCCCATGCCGATGATGCCGAGACGCTTGCCCCAGATGCGGTTGCCGAGCATCCAGGTCGGCGTCCAGCCCGACCAGTCCTTGTCCGAAATCAGGACGCCGGCGCCTTCGACCAGACGGCGCGGAACGGCGAGAATCAAAGCCATCGTCATGTCGGCGGTGTCTTCGGTCAGAACGCCGGGCGTGTTGGTAACGGTGATGCCGCGCTGAACCGCGGTGGTCACGTCGATATTGTCGACGCCGTTGCCGAAATTCGCGATCAACCGCAGTTGCTCGCCGGCCTTCGACAGCAGCGCGGCGTCGATCCTGTCGGTGACCGTCGGCACCAGCACATCGGCTGTCTTGACGGCTTCGGCTAATTGGTGCGCCGTCATCGGCGTATCGTCGGCATTGAGACGAGCGTCGAAGAGTTCCCGCATCCGCAGCTCGATGCTGTCGGGCAGTTTGCGGGTCACGACCACTACGGGCTTCTTGGGCTTGGACATGGTCTTCGCGCTTGCCTCATCGTCGATGCGGCGCCGGGTGCGTTTCTGCGCAGGACCGGTCGCCGATTCAGGTCTCGTTAACGCTGCTCGCTCACACTTCCGGTTATCGGCATCTCTTGGCGTTGCCGGTTTGCCGCGTGCGAGGTCGAAAATTCCACCTTTTTCCTATCAGATGGTCGTGACAACACAAAGCCTTCGGGCCGCGCGCCGGCCGGCGGCCGGCCTGATTTGGCTGCGCCGGGTCACGGTCGTGGCCGGACTGGTTGCCGGCGTTCTGACGGCAAGCGCGCCAGGCGCGCGGGCGGCCGGCGATATTGGCAGCGTGAGCGGTCTGCGGATTCCGCGCTTCGTCAGCCTCAAGGCCGACCGGGTGAATGTTCGTTCCGGTCCAAACAAGGATCAGGACGTTCGCTGGGTCTACACCCGGGCCGGAATGCCGGTCGAAATTACCGCCGAGTTCGAGAACTGGCGGCGAATCCGCGATTGGGAAGGCGCCGAAGGCTGGGTCTATCACTCGCTGCTGTCGGGCAAACGCACGGCGGTGGTGGTGCCGACGCTGAAGACCGATCTGGTGCCGCTGTATGAAAGTCCAAACGTCCTGTCGACGGAGACCGCCCGGTTGCAATCCGGCGTTCTGACGCAAATCAAGTCGTGCACCGGCAAATGGTGCGAGGTCTCCGGCAAGAATTTCAGCGGCTACATCATGCAGGATCGCCTCTGGGGCGCCTATCCGAACGAAAAGGTCGAATAAGGCCGCCGGCGTGAGCCCCAAAAAAATGGCCGGGACGAACCCGGCCATTTCGAAAATCCAGCGGATCGGACGCGGCGCGTCAGGCTTTCCGGCGCAACCGCACGACGACGTCGACGCGGGCGATTTCGTAGCCTTCCGGCGGCTCCGGCGTCTTGCCGACAATCACGTCGGCTCCCGGAATATCGAGCAATTCGTCCTCGCCCTCGACGAAGAAATGGTGATGCGACGACGCATTGGTGTCGAAATAGGCCTTCGAACCGTCAACCGGAACCTGGCGCAGCAGGCCGACTTCGGTGAACTGGTGCAAGGTGTTGTAGATGGTGGCCAGCGATACCGGCACTTTGGCGCGGGAAGCTTCCTCGTACAGCGCCTCGGCGGTCAGATGCCGGTCGCCTTTGCCGAACAGAATCCAGCCGAGCGCCATGCGCTGACGGGTCGGCCGCAGGCCGACTTCGCGCAGCATGGCTTTGACGTCGTGCCAGGGGCAGCCGGTCAGGGATGTCCGATCCGCCCCGGGGGCGATGTCGGATTTGGCGATCGGCTGTATCATGGTACGCAGCTGGGTCATTGTTTCGCCCGATAAGGAATTCCGCACATTACGATGTGCGCGATACGCAGAAAAACACAAATAAGCTCTGCCGAAAGCCGCAATCATGGCCGATCAGGCCTGTTGCCGATTGCGCCTCAAAAGACATTTCGATCACGGGAAAGTCGCGCAACACTTGAGGACACAGGACCTCAGCGCCACGGATCAATTCCCGCAAGCTCGCGGCAAAACCGTTTCATTTGTAACATATACGAAGTGGTCGGCTAGATGCAACTCTCTCGCAACTGCGCCCCGACGCCAATTTGTCGCGGTTTGGGCGGTCGCGACTGAGGAACATTATCCGCAGGGAGGATTTCCGCATCTTTGCCCCTACGGCTCGGTGTGTTAGGAATTTTCCGTGAAAGTTCAGCCCCGTGCTGCAGCCGGGGCCGGAGAGATGGCGACCGGTACGCCGGGGTTTCAATCCGGCGGCGGCAGCCGCCCAATGAGGATCTAGCGACGATGGATAAACGGCGTAACAGTTTCGCCTACGAAGATTTGCTGGCCTGTGGCCGTGGCGAACTGTTCGGGCCCGGCAATGCTCAATTGCCGTTGCCGCCGATGCTGATGTTCGATCGCATCACCGAGATTTCCGAAGAGGGCGGCGCCCACGGCAAGGGTTATGTTCGGGCCGAGCTCGATGTGAAGCCGGACCTGTGGTTTTTCCTGTGCCATTTCAAAGGCGATCCGGTGATGCCGGGCTGCCTTGGTCTCGACGCCATGTGGCAGATGGTCGGCTTTTTCCTCGGCTGGCTTGGCTCGCCCGGCAGTGGCCGTGCGCTCGGCATGGGTGAAGTGAAGTTCACCGGTCAGGTGCTGCCGACCGTGAAAAAAATCATTTATGGCGTCGATTTCAAGCGGGTGATGCGGTCGAAGCTCGTGCTCGGCATCGCCGATGGTTGGTTGTCCGCTGACGGTAACGTCATCTACAAGGCCACCGATTTGAAAGTCGGCCTGTTCAAGCAGGAAGCGGCTTTGCAGCCGGTCGGAGCCTGAGCCGTTCCGGCGGTCTCGATTTCAGACCCGGTATTGAACCGATGATTGGGCTTGCGCGGTCGCCTCGAGTGGCCCAAATGAGCCGCATCGCCGCCATTGGCGGCCAGAGTTAGGATACGTGGCCATGAGACGTGTCGTCGTCACCGGGATGGGCATTGTCTCATCGATCGGAAACAATACGCAGGAAGTCCTCGCCAGTCTGCGCGAAGCGAAATCCGGCATTACCTTCGCCGAGGAATTCGCCGCGCATGGCTTCCGTTGCCAGGTGCAGGGTAAGCCGACGCTCGATCCTTCGGGTTCGGTCGACCGCCGCGCGATGCGTTTCCTCAGTCAGGCCTCGGCCTGGAATCACGTCGCCATGGAGCAGGCGATCCGGGATTCGGGCGTCGAGGAAAAGGACATCGTCAATCCGCGCACCGGCATCATCATGGGCGCGGGCGGTCCCTCGACCGAAACGATTGTCGAAGCCGCCGACATTACCCGCAAGAACGGTTCGCCCAAGCGAATCGGTCCGTTTGCCGTGCCGAAAGCGATGTCGTCGTCGCCGTCGGCGACGCTGGCGACCTGGTTCAAGATCAAGGGCGTGAACTATACGATCTCGTCGGCCTGCGCGACGTCCAATCATTGCATCGGCAACGCCGCCGAAATGATTCAGTGGGGCAAGCAGGACATGGTGTTCGCCGGCGGATCGGAAGATCTCAGCTGGACGATGTCGAACCTGTTCGACGCGATGGGCGCGATGTCGTCGAAGTATAACGATACGCCGGCGACGGCCTCGCGCGCCTATGACGTCAGCCGTGACGGCTTTGTTATTGCCGGCGGCGCGGGCGTGCTGGTTCTGGAAGAACTCGAACACGCCAAGGCGCGCGGCGCCAAGATCTACGCCGAGCTTGCCGGTTATGGCGCGACGTCGGACGGCTACGACATGGTCGCGCCGTCGGGCGAAGGCGCTATTCGTTGCATGCAGATGGCGCTGGAAACCTGCAAGACGCCGATCGACTACATCAACCCGCACGCCACTGCGACACCGGTCGGCGACGCCAAGGAGATCGAGGCGATCCGAACGGTGTTCGGCGACAAGTGCCCGCCATTGTCGGCGACCAAGTCGTTGACCGGCCATTCGCTCGGCGCCGCCGGCGTGCAGGAAGCGATCTATTCGCTGCTGATGATGAATAACGGCTTCATGTGCGAAAGCGCCAATATCGTGAATCTCGATCCGGCCTTCGCCGACATGCCCATTCTGCGCGCCCGCAAGGACAACGTCGAACTTGGCGCGGTATTGTCGAATTCGTTTGGCTTTGGCGGCACCAATGCGTCGCTGGTGTTCAAACGTCTGGATGCCTAAGACTTCAATGACGACTTCGAAGCGTCACCCCGGGATGCGAGACGGCAAAGCTGTCGCGCTTCGCGGGGCGGCGGCCGTTTATGATTCGAGGTCTGTCGCGGGCGCGTCGACCCGCGCTTGTTATACGATATGAATTGCACCTCAGGATAACGGACAAGGGCTGGGAACCATGCCGGGATTGATGGACGGAAAACGTGGGCTGATCATGGGGGTCGCCAACGACCACTCGATCGCCTGGGGCATCGCCAAGATGCTGAGCGACCATGGCGCGCAGATCGCCTACACCTATCAGGGCGAGGCGCTGCTCAAGCGCGTCAAGCCGTTGGCCGAGCAGACCGGCTCCGATCTGATCATGCCCTGCGATGTCGAGGATATCGCTTCGGTCGACAAGGTGTTTGCCACGCTCAAGGAGAAATGGGGCACCATCGATTTCTTCGTTCATGCCGTCGGCTTCTCGGACAAGAACGAGCTGAAGGGGCGCTTTGCCGACAACACCCGCGAAAACTTCGTCCGCACGATGGTGATTTCCTGCTTCTCTTTCGCCGAGAGCGCCAAGCGTGCGGCGGAACTGATGCCCAATGGCGGCTCGCTGCTCACGCTCACTTATAATGGCGGCGATCGCGCCATGCCCAACTATAACGTCATGGGCCTGGCGAAGGCGGCGCTTGAATCGTCGGTGCGCTATCTCGCCGTCGATTTCGGCCACCAGAAGATCCGCGTCAACGCGATCTCGGCCGGTCCGATCCGCACCCTGGCCGGCGCCGGCATCGGCGATGCGCGCTACATGTTTGCGTTCCAGCAGAAATATTCGCCGCTCGGTCGCGGCGTGACCCTGGAAGAACTCGGCGGCGCGGGTCTTTATCTGTGCTCGGATCTGTCGACCGGCGTCACCGGCGAGATCCATTTCGTCGATAGCGGTTACAACGTCATCGCCATGCCGCAGCCGGCGGCGCTCCGGGAAGCGGCCGGCGATGTGGAGCAGAGTGAGAAGTAGGTCGGCGGCATCCTTCGCGACGCGGCCTGCCGTCGCTTCGCAGCGTCAGGATGATAATAAAAAAACGGCCGGGGTATCCCCGGCCGTTTTCATTTTGTGGTTTGAAAGCCGATGTCTTGGTGGCTTTCAGCGCCGACTAGGCGGCAATGTCGAAGCGGTCGTTGTTCATCACCTTGGCCCAGGCCGCAACGAAGTCCTTGACGAACTTCGTCTTGGAGTCCGAGCAGGCATAGACTTCCGCCAGCGCGCGCAGTTGCGAGTGCGAGCCGAAGATCAGGTCGACGCGCGTTGCGGTCCACTTCAGATCCTTGGTCTTGCGATCGCGACCTTCGTAAACGCCGTTGCCCGCCGGCACCCATTCCGTGCTCATGGTCAGCAGGTTGGTGAAGAAGTCGTTGGACAGCTTGCCGACGTCCTTGGTGAATACGCCGTGTTTGGAGTCGCCGGCATTGGCGCCGAGAACCCGCAAACCGCCGATCAGGACCGTCATTTCCGGCGCGGTCAACGCCAGCAGCTGGGCCTTGTCCACCAACGCCTCTTCAGGCGCCATGAACTGCTGCCGGCTGCTGATGTAGTTGCGGAAGCCGTCGGCCCGCGGTTCGAGCGGCGCGAACGACGCCGCATCGGTCTGATCCTGCGACGCATCCATGCGGCCCGGGGTGAACGGCACCGTCACGTCGACGCCGGCATCCTTGGCGGCCTTCTCGACGGCGGCGCAGCCGCCGAGCACGATCAGATCGGCGAGCGACACTTTCTTGCCGAACTCCTTCTGAATCGTTTCGAGTTTGCCAAGCACCGTCTTGAGCTGGGCTGGCTGGTTGACGTCCCAGTCCTTCTGCGGCGCAAGCCGGATACGCGCACCGTTGGCGCCGCCGCGTTTGTCGGACTTGCGGAAGGTCGAGGCCGACGCCCAGGCGGTCGAAACAAGCTGCGGTACCGTCAGGCCCGACGCGAGAATCTTCGTCTTCAGCGCGGCAACGTCCTTGTCGTCGAGCGTGTAGTCGGAGGCCGGGATCGGGTCCTGCCAGATCAGCGTTTCCTTCGGCACGAGCGGGCCGAGGTAACGCACGACCGGACCCATGTCGCGATGGGTCAGCTTGAACCAGGCGCGGGCGAAGGCGTCGGCGAACTGATCCGGGTTCTCATAGAAGCGGCGCGAGATTTTTTCGTAGATCGGATCGAAGCGCAGCGCGAGATCCGAGGTCAGCATCATCGGCAGCTTTTTCTTCGACGGATCGTGCGCGTCCGGGATCGAGGCTTCGGCGCCCTTGGCGACCCACTGCTTGACGCCGGCAGGGCTCTTGGTTAGTTCCCATTCGTACTTGAACAGGTTGTCGAAGAAGTGGTTGCTCCACTTGGTCGGCGTCTGGGTCCAGGTCACTTCCGGACCGCCGCCGATGGTGTCACCGCCCATGCCGGTGCCGAACTTGCTGTGCCAGCCGAGGCCCTGGTCCTCGATCGCGCTGGCTTCCGGGTCCGGACCGACCAGCGAGGCATCGCCGGCGCCGTGGGTCTTGCCGAAGGTGTGACCGCCGGCGATCAGCGCGACGGTTTCTTCGTCGTTCATCGCCATGCGGAAGAAGGTTTCACGAATGTCGCGCGCCGAGGCGAGCGGATCGGGGTTGCCGCCGGGGCCTTCCGGGTTGACGTAGATGAGACCCATCTGCACCGCGCCGAGCGGTTCGGCCAGCTGGCGTTCGCCGCTGTAGCGCTCGTCGCCGAGCCAGGTGCCTTCAGGGCCCCAGTACAGTTCTTCCGGCTCCCAGACATCGGTGCGGCCGCCGGCGAAGCCGAAGGTCTTGAAGCCCATGTCTTCGAGCGCCACGTTGCCGACGAGAACGAACAGATCGGCCCAGGAGATTTTCTTGCCGTATTTCTGTTTGATCGGCCACAGCAGGCGGCGGGCCTTGTCGAGGTTGACGTTGTCCGGCCACGAGTTGAGCGGCGCGAAGCGCTGCTGACCGGCACCGGCGCCGCCACGGCCGTCGGTGATGCGATAGGTGCCGGCGGAGTGCCAGGCGAGGCGGATGAACAGGCCGCCGTAATGTCCGAAGTCGGCGGGCCACCACGGCTGCGAATCGGTCATCAGGGCCTTGAGGTCCTTGATCACGGCGTCGAGGTCGAGCGTCTTGAATTCCTCGGCGTAGTTAAAGGCCTTGCCCATCGGATCGGCGTCGGGATGGGTGGCGTGCAGCACGCCGATATCGAGATGATCCGGCCACCAGTCGCGGTTCTTGCGTCCTTGTGCGGTGCTGGTGAAGGGGCATTTGCCCGCGTTTTTGTCGTCAGTTTTTGCGTCCATGATTCGGTTCCTCCACTGAGACGGTGCCCGCCGAACGAACAGATTAATGCGGGCCTGTGGCGCTTATAAGAAGTGGCGCCAATCAGGTCTAATCGTATTGATTGGCTTTGACGATAAGACTAGCTTATCGGCTGTCCGAAGAACGGGAACTCTCGTGATTACGCTTCGCCAGCTTCGATATCTCAGTGCCCTGGCCCGCCATCGCCATTTCGGCAAGGCGGCCGCCGAATGCGCCGTAACCCAGCCGGCATTGTCGATGCAGGTTCGGGAAATGGAGCGCGAAATCGGCGCCGATCTGGTCGAGCGCCGGCCAGGCGACATCGTGCTGACCGAGATCGGGCTCGATGTGGCGCGGCGTGGCGAGCATATCCTGGCCGCGACCCGCGATCTGGTCGATTTCGCCCGTCACCGCGAGGTGCTGAGCGGCCAGCTCAAGCTTGGCATCATTCCGACGCTGGCGCCCTACATCCTGCCGCGTCTGCTGCCGCTGTTGCAGACGCAATATCCGCAATTGCAGCTCGAGGTGCGCGAAACCCAGACCAAGATCCTGCTCGATGAGCTGGCCATCGGCGCGCTTGACGCCGTGATGCTGGCTTTGCCGGCGGAGGCCTACGAGGTCGAGACCCTGCCGTTGTTCACCGACGCATTCCTGCTCGCGGTGCCGGCGACCGATCCGCTGCCGCCGCTCAGTCGCGTCGAGATCGCCGATGTCGATCAGCGACGATTGATCCTGCTTGAGGAGGGGCACTGTCTGCGCGATCAGGCGCTGGCTTTTTGCGCGACGAAATGGCGCGACCAACCGGCGGCTTTCGGCGCTTCGCCAAATCATATTCCGCCCGCTGGGCAGGTTCCACCGGCCGGGCTCGGCGCGACCTCGCTGGCGACCGTCATGCAGATGGTCGCGAATGGCTACGGTGTGACGCTGGTGCCGGAAGTGTCGATCGATGCCGAACTGCGCGATGCCCGCATCAAGCTGTTGCGCTTTTCCGAACCCGAGCCGAGCCGCTCGATCGGCCTCGCCTGGCGTCAGACGTCGCCACGAAAGGCGGATTTTCAGGCGCTCGGCGGGCTGGTGACCAAAGCGCTGGCGGCCGCCTAGATGTCTATCTCGCGGCGCAGCTTGTCGGCATCTTCGAGGCAATAATAGCCGGAGAGCCGGGTGATGACTTTCGCCCGCATCCAGTCGTTCATGATGCGGCTGACATTTTCGCGGGCGATGCCGGCCATGCCGGCGAGATCGCTCTGGCTCACCTTTTGCCGGATCACGGTGCGGCCGTTGCCAACGTCCTTGCCGAAGGCCTGGGCGAGATCGAGCAGCGCCCGCGCCACGCGCCCCTTCAGCGGCAGGAAACTTCCCGCGGCAACGATCTGGTCGGTGTCGCGCAGCCGCGCCGCGATCACCTTGAGCAGGTATTTATAAATTTCCGGCTCTTTGGCCGCGAATTTCTCGAAGGCGGCGCGGCTGAGAAAATGTAGCTGGCAGTCGCGGAGCGCGGTGACCGACGCCGAGCGCGGCAGACCGTCGATAATGGCGAGGTCGCCGACAATCGCGCCCGGCCCGAGAATGGCGAGGATTCGTTCGGCGCCGCTGGCGGAGGCAATACTGACTTTGAGCAGGCCCTGATCGAGCCGGTACAGGCCGTCGCCGGGATCGCCGGCCATGAACAGGACTTCGTCGGCGGTCAACCGGCGTGGCGTTGCCGCCGCCAGCAATTGCGTGGCCAGCCGGTCGGGCAGTTCCGATAGCAGATTGCTGGGCGCGGGACGCGGAGATGCCATACCGATTTCAATAACTGAACAAATGCGGCGTCGGCATGCGGCCGACCGTGGCGCAAACTAGCGCATGTTCCCGACGGCTGGGAACCGGCATTTGTATACAGTTGTTTCGACACGGTTTTTGGCGGGTAAAGGTATTTCTTGGTGCTTGAAACTAATCCGACGCATCGGCCGGGAGCTCACGGGCCGCCGAACGTCGCAGGCGTCGGCGGGGCTCTCGTACGGTCAGTTCGACGAGACCTTGAAGCTGATCGGCGCCAGAGGATCGATGCCGGCGTCGATCTGCGGGTGATAGCTGACCAGATCGACAGCCCAGGCGCCGCTCGCCACCACGAAGAAGGTGAGGCCGATCAAGATGGTGCTGCGCATGACGTACTCCCTTGTTGTGGCCGGCTTTATTCCGCGCCGCCGATAAACTTCATGGTTAATTGTTTATGACCCGCGCCGAGCGGGTGCTGTGACCGGGGTCACAGATTTGCGTATTGGCGCGCCTTGCCGTTCTTGGCTCCGAGTCCTGCCGGTCACTCTGATCTCGAACGAAAAGAGGCGGCCCTTGCGGGCCGCCTTCAAGTCGGGGTGGGGTTCAGGATAGATGGCCTCCGGGGAGAGGCCGGGGGATCAAATCGCGTCGAAAATCGGGGTCGAAGCTGTGGTCCGGGAGGCCAGGGCGCGGATTTCGCCACGCGCCGGCGAGGTGCTGCGGACCGGTACCGGCGGCGCGCTGACCGTGGTCGCGCTGTCGATATTGCCGGCATAGGGGCTGACGAGATCGGTGACCAGGGCCGCGACGGCCAGCAACAGGGTGGCGATCGCGAGAATGATGGTCTTCGGCAACATACGCAGCACGGCTCGTCCCTCCTTGTCTTGGTCCGGGAACATCTCGTTCCCCATGATGCAAAACTAGTTCGGCGGACGAGCCGGGGCTGTGACCGGCATCACAAAGAATCGGTTTCCGACCGCAGCGGGGATGGGCCTTGGGCAAAGAAAAAGGGCGGCCCGAAAGCCGCCCTTTGTATCGTTCTATTAGCTGCGACGCTTATTCGGCGGCGCCGCCGGCAGCCTGGGCGTCGTCGCCCTGCTTGCCTTCGAGGTCTTCGCCGGTGGCCTGATCGACGGCCTTCATCGACAAGCGCACCTTGCCGCGATCGTCCATGCCCAACAGCTTCACCTTGACCTTGTCGCCTTCCTTGACGACGTCGGTGACCTTGTTGACGCGGTTGGCCGCGAGCTGGCTGATGTGAACCAGACCGTCCTTGGCGCCGAAGAAGTTGACGAAAGCGCCGAAGTCCATGGTCTTGACCACGGTGCCTTCATAGATCTTGCCGACTTCCGGATCGGAGGCGATCGACTTGATCCAGTTGATCGCCGCCTTGATCGACTCGCCGTCGGACGAGGCGACCTTCACCGAACCGTCGTCCTCGATGTTGATCTTGGCGCCGGTCTTTTCGACGATCTCGCGGATCACCTTGCCGCCGGTGCCGATCACTTCGCGGATCTTGTCGGTCGGGATCTTGAACATCTCGATGCGCGGCGCATGTTCGCCGAGCTCGGCGCGGGCCGAGGTCAGCGCCTTGGCCATTTCGCCGAGGATGTGCAGACGGCCATCCTTGGCCTGACCGAGCGCCACCTTCATGATCTCTTCGGTGATGCCGGCGATCTTGATGTCCATCTGCAGCGAGGTGATGCCTTCCTCGGTGCCGGCGACCTTGAAGTCCATGTCGCCGAGATGATCCTCGTCACCGAGAATGTCGGACAGCACGGCGAAGCGCTCGCCTTCGAGGATGAGGCCCATCGCGATGCCCGCGGTGGCGCGCTTCATCGGCACGCCCGCGTCCATCAGCGCCAGCGAGGCGCCGCAGACGGACGCCATCGACGACGAACCGTTCGACTCGGTGATCTCCGACACCACGCGGATGGTGTAGGGGAAGTCGAGCTTCGACGGCAGCACCGGATGGATCGCGCGCCAGGCCAGCTTGCCGTGGCCGATTTCGCGGCGCTTGGTGCCGCCGAGGCGGCCGGTTTCGCCGACCGAATAAGGCGGGAAGTTATAGTGCAGCAGGAACGATTCCTTGTAGGTGCCCTGCAGCGCGTCGATCCACTGTTCGTCCTCGCCGGTGCCGAGCGTGGTAACGACCAGCGCCTGGGTTTCGCCGCGGGTGAACAGCGCCGAACCGTGGGCGCGCGGCAGAACGCCGGCCTGCACGGTGATCGGACGGACGGTGACGAGGTCGCGGCCGTCGATGCGCTTCTTGGTGTCGAGCACGTTCCAGCGCACGATCTTGGCTTCGAGTTCCTTGAAGACGCCGGCGATGCGCTCCTTGGTGTAGCTCGGATTGTCGCTGCCGCCCGGGAAGTAGTGTTCGATCACCTTGGCCTTGACGGCGGCGACCGCGTTCTGACGTTCCTGCTTGGCCGGGATTGCGTAAGCGGTGCGCAATTCCTTCTCGGCGATGCCGAGCATTTCCTTTTCGAGCGCCGTTTCATCGGCGACGACGTGATCGCGCGGCTCCTTGGCGGCCTTCTCGGCGAGCTGGATGATCGCTTCGATGACCGGCTGGAAGTGGCGGTGACCGAACATCACCGCGCCGAGCATGACGTCTTCGTTGAGTTCCTTGGCTTCCGATTCGACCATCAGCACGGCGTCGGCGGTGCCGGCGACGACCAGGTCGAGCTGGGTGTCGGTCATCTCGTCGAGCGTCGGGTTGAGCACGTATTCGCCGTTGACGAAGCCGACGCGGGCGGCGCCGATCGGGCCCATGAAGGGCGCACCCGAGAGCGTCAGCGCGGCGGAAGCCGCGACCATCGCCAGCACGTCCGGATCGTTTTCAAGATCGTGCGACAGGGTGGTGACGATGACCTGCGTCTCGCAGCGCCAGCCTTCGGCGAACAACGGACGGATCGGACGATCGATCAGGCGGGAAACCAGCGTTTCCTTTTCGGTCGGCCGGCCTTCGCGCTTGAAGTAGCCGCCCGGAATGCGGCCGGCGGCGTAGTATTTTTCCTGATAGTCGACGGTCAGCGGCAGGAAGTCGACGCCTTCGCGCGGCTTCTTGGCGGCGACGACGGTGGCGAGCACGGTGGTTTCGCCATAGCTCGCCCAGACCGCGCCGTCAGCCTGACGCGCGACCTTGCCGGTCTCGAGGATGAGCGGACGTCCGCCCCAATCGAGTTCGACTCGATGAACATTAAACATTGGGTTTGTCTCTCATGGTTTTGAGGCCAACGCCCAAAAAGCCATGAGCAAGACGGCAAGAGACTGCGCACATCGCCGCGTGGAGCGGAATGCGAACAGCGTCTGGCGATCCTGCCATGACTTCAAAGAGCATCAGCGTTTTTTCGAGCGGACGAACGTGTCGTCCGGTCCCTGATTGTCCGGGAGCGCCATCGCCGCCGGACCTCTTCATCGCGGGTGCAGTCGGCACCCGCTTACGATACGCCGGATACCGCGGTACCCGATTGCGAAAACGCGCGGGGACTTGCCCCGCGCGCTTTACATCTTAGCGGCGGATGCCGAGCTTCTCGATCAGCGCCTTGTAGCGCGCCTCATCGGTCTTGCGCAGGTAGTCGAGCAGCGAACGGCGGTTCGACACCATCTTGAGCAGACCACGCCGGGAATGATTGTCCTTGGTGTGGGTCTTGAAATGCTCAGTCAGCGTATTGATGCGTTCCGACAGGATCGCCACTTGCACTTCGGGCGATCCGGTATCGCCGGCTTTGGTCGCGTTGGCCTTGATCACTTCGGCCTTGCGTTGGGTCGTAAGCGACATCGGTTATCCTTTCTTCGGTCGGGCTCTGCCCCGCAGGCCGACCATGTTGAACACACGCTTGGGGACGATTTCGCCATGGTCCAGTTCGGCCAGGGCCAGCAGTTCACCTGCTACCGTGACTGAAACCGTACCGCGGAAATTGGGAGCGTCCCGTCCGCGCAACAAAACGGCTTGGCCCCTTGTGAGCCTTGCCGCATCAGACCTGTCGATGGCCACCGCCGGGATGTCGTCCAGCGCGGTCTCAACGGGCATGAGCGCGTCGGCGAGGCTGCCCTCGCCGGCTGCGGCTCTATGACATAGAGCCTCCAAATTTTCCAGCAAAATCATGGTTTCTTCGCTGAACGGGCCGACCGCGGTGCGGCGCAGCGCGCTGACGAAGCCGAAACAGCCGAGCTGGCGGCCGATGTCGCGGGCCAGCGACCGGACGTAGGTACCTTTGCCGCATTCGGCTTCCAGCACCGCATGGCCTTCGTCGGGAATATCGATCAGTTCCAGACGCTTGATTTCGACTTCGCGGGCCTTGAGCTCGACGGTCTGACCGTCGCGGGCGAGGTCATAGGCCCGTTCGCCCTCGATCTTGATGGCGGAATATTGCGGCGGCACCTGCTTGATCGTCCCGATATAGGACGGCAGCACGGTGCGGATCTGGTCCGCCGTCGGGCGCTGGTCGCTCTGCGCGACGACCCGGCCTTCGGCGTCGTCGGTATCCCGCTCCTGGCCCCACTCGACGGTGAAGCGGTACAGCTTGCGGCCATCCATGACGAAGGGAACGGTCTTGGTCGCTTCGCCCATGGCGATCGGCAATGCGCCCGAAGCCAGCGGGTCGAGCGTGCCGGCGTGGCCGCAGCGCTTGGCCGAGAACAGCCGCTTGACCACGCTGACGGCATGGGTCGAGGTCATGCCGACCGGCTTGTCGAGCAGTACCCAGCCGTGGACGTCGCGCTTGTCGCGCTTGAATTGCTGGCGCTTCGGTTTGCGCGGCTGGCCGCCGTCAGCCTGCGGCGCGGGGGCAACCGGCGTTTCGGCCGGCGCCATGGTTTCGCTATCGATGTTGTTCACTCGTCGTCCTTTTCCAGATCACGCTGGACCGCCGGCGAGCGCAAAAGCTTGTCGATGCGTTCGGCTTCCTCGAAGCGGTCGTCGATGTGAAAGCGCAGGTCGGGCGCGAATTTCAGATTGATCTCGTGCGAAACCTCGCCGCGCAGGAATTTCTTGTTGCGGTCGAGCGCCGCGATCACTTCGTCGGCGTCACGTCCGGCCAGCGGAATGACGTAGACGGTGGCAAGCCGGAGATCCGGGCTCATGCGGACTTCCGGAATGGTGATGAGGTGCCCCTCGATCACCGGATCGTGGACGTCGCCGCGCGCCAGCAAGCCGGCGAGCGCGTGGCGCACCAGTTCGCCGACCCGCAACTGACGTTGCGACGCGCCGGATGCGGCGCCGTCGCGCTTGGATTTCTTGTTCCGTGACATGGCTGTCCAAAACGCATTGGTCATGGCCGGGCTTGTCCCGGCCATCCCGATCAAAAGGGCGCGACGGCCCTAAGCGGGATGCCCGGGACATAGGCGTTTCGCAAAACGGCTATGCCCGGGCATGACGGTGAAAGTAATGAGGAGCTGGATTTCTGGCGAAGCCGCGAGATTTGGACTCACAGGCTGCGCTGAATCGTCTCCACGCGGTAGCACTCGATCACATCGCCGACGCGCATGTCCTGATAGCCTTCGAAGGCCATGCCGCATTCCATGCCGGCCGATACACTGTTGGCGTCGTCCTTGAAGCGCTTGAGCTGACTGAGCTTGCCTTCGTGGACGACGACGTTGTCGCGGATGAGGCGCACGCCGGCGCCGCGTTCCACGGTGCCGTCGGTGACACGGCAGCCGGCAATGTTGCCGACCTTGGAGACCTTGAAGATTTCCAGGATCTGGGCGTTGCCGAGAAGGGTTTCGCGGATGGTCGGCGGCAGCAGGCCGGACATCGCCTTTTTCACGTCATCGACGAGATCGTAGATGATGTTGTAGTAGCGGATTTCGATGCCGACCCGTTCGGCCGCTTCGCGCGCTTCCTTGTTGGCGCGGACGTTGAACGCGATGATCGGCACGCCCGAGGCGTCGGCCAGCGTGACGTCGGAGCCCGAGATGCCGCCGACGCCGGCATGCAACACGCGGGCGGCAACTTCGTCGGTCGCCAGCTTGTCGAGGGCGCCGATGATGGCTTCGAGCGAACCCTGAACGTCGGCCTTGACGACCAGCGAGAATTCCTTGCGGCCGGTGGTCTTGGCTTGCGCCATCATCTGCTCGAGCGAACCGCGCATGCCGGTTGCCCGGGTGGCGGTCTTTTCGCGCTTCTGGCGGGCGCGGTATTCGGTGACTTCGCGGGCGCGGGCTTCGTTGGCGACGACCGCGAGGCGGTCGCCGGCATCCGGCGTACCGGAGAAGCCGAGCACTTCGACCGGCACCGACGGACCGGCATGGTCGATGGTATCACCGGTATCGGACACGAGCGCGCGAACGCGCCCCCATTCCGCACCGGCCACCACCAGATCGCCGACCTTCAGGGTGCCGCGCTGAACCAGCACGGTCGCCACCGGACCGCGACCGCGATCGAGCTTGGCTTCGATCACGGTGCCTTCGGCCGGACGCGACGGGTTCGCCTTGAGGTCGAGCAGTTCGGCTTGCAGCCCGATCATTTCGAGCAGCTTGTCGATGTTGAGTTTCTTGGTCGCCGAAACCTCGACGTCGACGACATCGCCGCCCAGCGATTCGACCTGAATCTCGTGCTGCAACAGTTCGGTGCGGACGCGATCCGGCTTGGAGTCCGGCTTGTCGATCTTGTTGATCGCGACGATGATCGGCACCTTGGCCGCCTTGGCGTGATTGATCGCTTCCACCGTCTGCGGCATGACGCCGTCATCGGCGGCCACCACCAGCACGACGATATCGGTGACCTTGGCGCCGCGGGCGCGCATCGCGGTAAAGGCCGCGTGGCCCGGCGTGTCGATGAAGGTGATCTTGGCGCCTTGCGGCGAGGTCACCTGGTAAGCACCGATATGCTGGGTGATGCCGCCGGCTTCGCCGGCCACGACATCGGCCTGACGGATGGTGTCGAGCAGCGACGTCTTGCCGTGGTCGACGTGACCCATGACGGTGACGACCGGCGCGCGCGGCGCGAGATCGGCTTCATCGTCGGCTTCGTCGAACAGACCTTCCTCGACGTCGGCTTCGGCGACGCGACGAACGGTATGGCCCATTTCCTCGGCGATGAGCTGGGCGGTGTCGGCATCGATCACATCGTTGATCGTCGCCATCTGGCCCTGCTTCATCAGCAGGCGGATGACGTCGACGGCGCGTTCCGACATGCGGTTGGCGAGGTCGGAGATCGTGATCGCCTCGGGAATGGTCACCTCGCGCACGAGTTTCTCTTTCGGCTCGTTGGAGGCATGGCCCTTCAGGCGTTGGGTGCGGCGGCGGAACGATGCCACCGAACGTTCGCGGACTTCGTCGGCGCGTAGCGCGTTAACCAGGGTCAGGCGGCCGCGTTCCTTGGTCGGCGCGCCGCGCGGGGCGGCCGGGCGGGCGGCAGCCGGACGAGCGGCGCCGGCGCCACCGCCGCCGGGGCGGCGGGATACGCGCGGAGCCTCGTCTTCGGCTTCGGCTTCGAGCTTCGGACGGGCGGCCACCGGAGCCGGCTTCTTGGCTTCTTCCTCGGCGGCCTGACGCTTCTTGGCGGCTTCGCTGGCCTTGCGCTTGGTTTCTTCTTCGAGCTTGTGACGGGCCTCTTCCTCGCGCTTGCGCGCTTCGGCGGCCTTGCGTTCTTCTTCCTCGATGCCTTCGCGCGAAGCGCGGCGCAGGGCTTCCGCTTCGGCGGCCTTGCGCTCCTCGGCTTCACGAACGCGGCTGTCGGCCAGCGCGTGGGCGCGGGCGGCCATTTCCTCTTCGGTCAGCGTGCGCAGCACCACCCCGGGCTTCGGCTCGGCCGGCGCGGGCTTGGGCGCGGCAACTTTCGGTTTGGGCGCTTCTACCGGGGCCGGTTCAGGCTTGGCCTCGGGCGCGCCGCCGATGTTCCGGCGTTTGATTTTCTCGACGACGACCTGCTTGCTGCGGCCATGGCTGAAGCTTTGCCGCACCACGCCCGTTTCGGTGCGCGGCTTGAGCGTCAGCGTCAGTTTCTTCTCGCCGGGGGTTTTCGTATCGCTCATTCCGTACTGTTTCCTTGTGCACCATCCGTCGGCGCATTGAATCCGTGTGCACCGTCCGCCGGCGCCATGGCGCTAACTGCATCAGGCGAGTTTCCGGACCGAAATCGCGTCACGCGCGCGACGCGAGCGAGAAATGTCTCGCTCCCGGGTCCGGCAAGCAGGGCAGCATGTACCACATTTGGGCGGTTCAATGCCAAATCCAATTGCATGCCGCTGAATATCTCAATAATCGCGATTTCACGCGATTCTTCGGTTTTATTGCGCCGCAAGGCCGCGTTCAGCTTGCGCTTGCCGTCCTCGGCGGCCTCCTTGGCGTGAATCAGCGCCAAAACCCCGTCGTGTCCCAGCGCCGCCTCGACCTTGGCAAAACCGCAGATAACATTGCCGGCCTTACCGGCAATCGCCAGGGCATCGAGCGCCGAGCGGGACAGGAGGCGCTCGGTCTCCTCGGCCAAGTCGGGAGAGACCTTGACCTCTCGCTTGAAACCGCGGGCGAAGACCTTGCGTTTGACCGCCTCGTTAACGGCAGCCCGGTCGGCACTGATCCAGATACCCCGCCCGGGCAATTTTCGTTTGACGTCCGGCACCGCGTCGCCGGCCGGGCCGACGACGAAGCGCACCATCTCGTCGACCGGCAGCAGGCTGCGGGTCAAGGCACAGAAACGCTCGCCGCCCGCGCCGACGCTTGACGCGCCGCGGTCGAGTTCGTTGTCTTGTGCGCTGGCCAGCATGCCCAGTGTCGGTTCCTTTTCGATCAGGCGGTTTCCGCCGGTTCGTCGGCCGAGGACTCTTGCGAAGCGGCGGCCATCGCCGCCAGTTCTTCCTCGGTCACCCAGCCGGCCTTCAAGCGCGCCTGCATGATCATGGCTTCGGCGTCCTCGCGCGTGACGCCGAGACCGTCGAGGTAGCCCTTTTCATGCTTGGTTTCGCCGTCCTTGCGTTCGGTCCAACCGGTCAGGTCGTCGGTCGCGCAACCGGCGAGATCCTCGACCGTCTTGACGTCGTTTTCGCCGAAAGCGACCAGCATCTTGCCGGTGACGCCCGGAACGTCGCGCAGATCGTCGGACACGCCGAGTTCCTTGCGCTTTTCGTCCAATTCGCTTTCCTGCTTGGCGATGAATTCGCGCGCGCGCTCCTGCAACTCGCGCGCATTCTCCTCGTCGAAACCTTCGATCGAGGCGATTTCCTTTTCATCGACCAGCGCCAGTTCCTCGATCGAGGAGAAGCCTTCCGACGCGAGCAATTGGCCGACCACTTCGTCCAGATCGAGCGCTTCCACGAAGATCTTGGTGCGGCTTTCGAACTCGGCGTTGCGGCGCTCGGATTCCTCCTGCTCGGTGAGGATGTCGATATCCCAGCCGGTGAGCTGAGAGGCCAGACGCACGTTCTGACCGCGACGGCCGATCGCAAGCGACAATTGGGCATCCGGCACGACGACTTCAATGCGTTCCTTGTCTTCGTCGAGCACGACCTTGGAGACTTCCGCCGGCGCCAGCGCGTTGACCACGAATGTGGCGATGTCGGGCGACCACGGGATGATGTCGATCTTCTCGCCCTGCAGTTCGTTCACCACGGCCTGCACGCGAGAACCGCGCATACCGACGCAGGCGCCGACCGGATCGACCGACGAGTCGCGGGAAATCACGGCAATCTTGGCGCGCGAACCGGGGTCGCGGGCGACCGCCTTCACCTCGACGATGCCGTCATAGATTTCCGGCACTTCCTGCGCGAACAGCTTGGCGGTGAATTGCGGATGGGTGCGCGACAGGAAAATCTGCGGACCGCGCGGCTCACGCCGTACGTCGTAGATATAGGCGCGGATGCGGTCGCCGTTGCGGAACACTTCGCGCGGCAGCATTTCGTCGCGCCGCACGATCGCTTCGCCACGGCCGAGATCGACAACGACATTGCCGTATTCGACGCGCTTGACGACGCCGTTGACGACCTCGCCGATGCGATCCTTGTATTCGGCGTATTGCCGGTCGCGCTCGGCTTCGCGCACCTTCTGAACGATGACCTGCTTGGCCGACTGAGCGGCGATGCGGCCATATTCGAGTGGCGGCAGCGGATCGGCGATGGTGTCGCCGACCTGAGCGGCCGGATGGCGCTTGCGTGCGTCCTCGACGGTGATCTGGTTCGACGAGTTCTCGACGACGTCGCTGACCAGCATATGGCGCGACAGCCGGAGCTCGCCGGTCTTCGGTTCGATTTCCGCGTGCACATCGGTCTCGGCGCCGTAGCGCGAGCGTGCCGCCTTGGCGATGGCGTCTTCCATCGCTGCGATGACGATGCCGCGGTCAATCGATTTCTCGCGGGCAACCGCATCGGCGATCTGCAACAGTTCGAGCCTGTTGGCACTGACAGCCATAGCTCAGTCTCCTTCTATTAAACCAACACTCGTGGTCTCAAGGGCGTCATCCCAAGGGTCCTGCCCGTGGGCCTGCTTTTCCAAAATCGGGCCCCGCATCTCGGGACCAAACGCTAGTCGTCTGTCCGGCTCTTCGTCTTGCCTTTGCCCGACTTGAGCCGCCGTTGCCGCTGTTCCTTCTTTGCTTCACGCAGTTCCCGTTTGGCGGCTTTCTCGGCGCGCAAAGCTTCGGTCACCAACTCATCGGTCAGCACCAGCTTGGCTTCGGCCATATCGGGGATTGGCAGCAGCACTTCGGCAGCGCCTTCGGCCGTGTCGTCGAGCCTCAGTTTGGTGCTGTCGCCGTCGACGCCGGCGAGGATGCCACGAAAGCGCTTGCGGCCATTGGCCGGCACGTCCATCTCGATCCTGACGAGATGCCCGGCGAAGTGCTCGAAGTCGCTGCGGCGGACCAGAGGACGATCGATACCGGGCGACGAAATCTCAAGCCGGTATGCATCGGAGACCGGTTCATTGACGTCGAATACCGGCGACAAGGCACGCGAGATGGCTTCGCAATCGTCGACCGTCATGGTTCCATCCGGGCGTTCCGCCATGATCTGAATCGTGCAGCCTTCGGAACCGGAAATCTTGACGCGCACCAGCCGGTAGCCGAGCTGCTCGATCACCGGCTCGGCGATGGAGCTGACGCGGGCCGGCAGTCCCAGCTCGACGATGAGCCGCGGTTCGGTCAGCCCGGAGGCGTCGCCGCAGTCATGCGCTTCTGGCGTAACTGCCTGATATTCCTCGCGTATAGCCATGCTTATAACAAAAAAGAGCGGGCCCGGGGGACCCACTCTCAAAACCCGGTTGGTTATGAGGGTGTCTTGATTGACAGGCGAAATATAGCCGATTTCGCCTTTCATGCAAGGGTTGA